>CBDALO010000124.1:0-4280 GCA_965196985.1 Gammaproteobacteria bacterium
GTCATGAAGTCAGAGTATCGTTATGACTTAGCCGGTAACATTAATGGCAGTGTGACGGAAAGTGCGAAAATCTATTCAAAGCAAGCACTGGAGCAAAAGCTTGCAAAGAAACAAGCACGTCAGTTAGCCAAGCAACAAAAAGCAATCCAGCAATCCGCCGAACAGCATGAAGCGAGCCATGAGTGATCAGACAGTCAAACGCTCAGATTTAATTAACCACTTAGAGCAACGCAATCACTTAAAACACTGAGAACTACCCAAAATTGTTATCTCCCTACCTGAACTGAATTCGATAATTCTTTTTGTTCTTCTTGAGAAACACTATTTTCTTTAAAAAATTGCTCTACTAAGTGATACGTTAGAAGTTTTCTAATACCCTTCGCAATAAAGTGTCGTGTCACCTTGCCCTTACCATCTCCTAATTTAGCTAGCATAATTGCGTAATCGTCATAAGCTTTTTCCTTACCTATCTCATACAAATATGAGGCCACATAAAAACATACAGCCAGTAGATTTTGTATCCCTTTAAAATTTTTTATCTGCATATTTTCCCAGCCTAGTCCTTCCTTGAGAAATTTAAAAACATATTCAATTTTCGCACGAGATAGATAGGCTATGTATACCTCATACGCCTCATCAAAAGTCGTTACTTTTTTATTAGTTAATAGCAGCATGTCATTCTTAAAAATTCTCCTACCATCTCTGCCTGTAATTTGGATTTTAATTGCATTGAAGTTCTCAAACTCTCCAAAATAAATAGTTATTTTTCCGTCTTGTACGCAATTCTTTCCAACTGTTAACTTTTGGAATTGCTTTTCGCCTTGAGCATCAAAATCAGCGTTAATCAGCTTAAGCTTTTTACCATCATCACCTCTACCTTCTATTGTTCTTGTTATTTTTGAGCGAATAATAAAGTCTTGATCTAGGTTTGTATCAATTAGTGAGAGATAGTCATTATCATCAAACTCTCTATCTAGAATATGGGTAATGGTTGCATCTTCATTCTTTGATTTTAGGCAGATTCCTATTTTTTCTATTTCACGAATAGACAGCAGCTTTTTATTAAAGTAATCACCAGATTCATAAAGACTCTTGGCCTCTTTATCTCCCTCAAATGGCTTTCCAGCCTCTATTTTCTTAATATGCTCAGCTTTTAAAAACTTAGGGTCTTTATTGCTGTAGCTTACATGCGATAGTAGATGCACAGCCTTATCACCAGGTACTAATGCAACTGCGTTATGCGTGCTGTAACCATTGATAATATCCCCGTCCAGACTCCTTACTTTACCTAGATTTTCAGTTTGCTTGCTATGTGGCTTTCTAATATCAGAAGGATCATGAAGAACATCAATTTTACTGGCGTGTGAAAGTTTTTCACAGCTCTGTTCTAGCAATACATCATTTGTTTTTATTGGATCTAAATCGGTGCTTTTATTTTCACCGGTAAGTGTACGAATCATCTTTTTATACTCATTGTTATCTTTTGATGAACTGAACAACTTACAACTACCTTCAGTTAATAGCTTTCCTACAATCGTCGATAGATTTTTTTAAAACAACTTTCCCAGTTAATTTTGAAAAAAGAGGGGCAGCGTAATCGGCGAAGTTTAACATTTATACTCATCTCGTTAGTCTTGTTAAAAAGACAAAGCATAGTCATTTTTACACAATATTTCAGCATTATTTTGCTGATTTAAATTTTGGGTAGTTTTCAGTAAAACATGAAGACGCTAAGCTCGTGCTTGAGTGCATTTTAGCAAAAATAGCTGACCACTTAGGTCAACAGGGTCGCATTGAAATTCGTGGGTTTGGCGTGTTTCAGGTTAAACATTACAAACCCCACTGGATTCAAAACCCAAGATCAGGCCGCTACCTGATGCGTCCAATTGGCATCCATTTTAAACCAGGCAAAGACTTACGAGCCGCTGCGACAGCGTCACGCACGCTATCAGAATCCAGCTAAGCAGAATCACAAAGACTATTGATTTAATTATGCGAGATGGGTAACAACAAGAACGTGAGATAGCTTGGTTCTAACCTGCTATTTTTTCTGAAGAAAAAATAGCATAACTCAGCTTAAAAATCAAAACAATGATGCGAAGCACTAAGCCTGAAATCTCAACCTCTCCCAACCTTTCACTGCCAAGATACCTAACGGTGGTAGCCCCATTAATAATCCCAAACTTAATTGACTGTGACCCGCAAATAACGAAGCAAATAACGCAAACAGTGCGGTCACCACCACCTGCAAAAATCCATAGATTGCCGAAGCACTGCCAACAAAACGTTGAATATGTTGATAGGCACACAGATAACTGGCGGTGTATTGGAACGTGTTTGCAGTAAATAGTAAGGTTCCTATTAGGATTATAGCTGGTAAAGAGGCGCCCAATAAAAAGTAAGACAGCGCTAAGAGTAAACTGCATAGAAAAGTGAGACTAGCGCACACCCGCATGACTCTACTCATATTGTTAAAACGGGCATAACGCGCAGCTAACATAATCACTATTGCAGGCGGGACAATCATAAGTGCCAAATACAACGAATACGCGGTCGGTGTGCAATGTAAAATAGTTTGGAATAAAAACGGGGCCAAGGTAATAAAAATAAATACCGTTGCCAGTGCTAACCCACTACAGGCTGCATTTAATAAAAACCGCGGTTGTGAAAAGACATAATGATACCCTTCTAACGGCTTGCTTGAGGGATCCCCTTGAGGCTTTAAATGCAAGTACTTGAGGATAAGGAACAACATACTCAACACCAAGATCGCATGTAAAACAAAATTCATTCGCCAGCCCAGATAGGTTTGGATTAAGCCACCACTAATGGGTGCTAAAGGCGGTGTTAAGGAAACTATACTGCTAATCACCAAACTGGCTTTTTTCAGTGGTTGACCGCGTTTAAACACGTCTTTCATGATCGCTCGAAAAGTCACTAAGGAACTGCCCATTGCAATTCCTTGCAGTAACCGTCCCGCAATCAGCCACCACTCCGTTTGTGCAAGACTGCAAAGCAAACTGGCCAGTAAAAACAGTAAGTAGCCGCCAATTAAACTGGACTTTCGGCCATAACGATCACACAGATACCCAAACACTAAAGCAGATAGTCCCATTCCTAGAAAATACACACCCACGGTTGCTTTAATGCTGTCGTGTGAAGCATGAAAGTAGTCTGCTATGTGGGGCAATGAGGGTGTGTAACTGTCAGTGGCAAACTGCGACAAGATACCCATTAAGCAGATTATGATGATCACTCTGGGTGCGGAAGTGATTGTTGTCATATTGTTGTAACCCTTAGGTTGTTCGCTATTCTCACGAGGTGAATTCACGGCTTGTTGTTCATGTCTGAATCTATGCTAACAGATCTAACTTGCCTTACTGATAGGACGCGCGAAAGCTGTATAACTTAAGAGGAATAAGTTAACCATGCAAAACCTATATAGAATAATGTATCTAAAAAGAATCATCTTTATGAATCGCAGTAGCAAGTGATCTTTGCGGCTTTTTTATTAGTTACCATAAAATGTTTGCATTATCTCTAGGGTGTGATTATAGGGTTCGGGTATATCCAATGTACTACTGAACAATTGACTAAATGCCGCGGCTAAATGATCAGCAAGATTTTCATTGTTCGCTGAAGGTGTGTAATTCGCACCTGCATTGATTAGTATAGAAATGTATATAACTACACTTTCTGCACTCTCGTAGAGCATCATACCACCACCTAGACGAACAGAATGTATTTTACTTTTATCACCATTAAAAAATTCTATATATATTTCATCAGAATCAAATGACTTGTTGATAATTTTTTGGGATAATTCTGGTTTAAAATAGATGATTGTTATAGCAATAACCATACACCATACATAGCCACATTCCCCTTTTACATCACTACAAAGCAAGTTATCTTTATTTATTCCAGATAATACTGCATATATTTTAAAGTAGTTAACTAAGTTTTCAACCTCCCTTAATGAAAGGGAAAAAGTTTCTATGATATATTCAAAAAGTTTATCTATGCCATCGTCAGGATTAAATTCAGCGATAAGATTGTTGCAGTGCGTAATGGAATTCTTTATAGTTTTTAATCTCGTTCCTATCTGATTATGCACAGGGATAGTGTATGTAAACTTAATAAATTTATCTAGATAGTTTTTTGTATCTACCTGATCTCCATATCTATGACGCAGAGAACAAATTAATTGTTTTTTATTTGCAAGTAAAACAAACTTAACGTTTTCAATTGCAAAAACATGTTTTATAGTTTCCAAAATA
>CBDALO010000125.1:0-31903 GCA_965196985.1 Gammaproteobacteria bacterium
TTGAGTTGGGCTCTGAGAGATGACGATAATTTATTGCTCTCGAGGCTGGAAAGCCAATTTTTAAAAGCGATGAATGAAGCCAAAAAGCGCCTAGTTGATGCAGGTAGATTGGACGAGTCGAGAGAGGTGGGTGAGCCGGATGTAATACCTATTATTTCAGCGCTAAAGGGAGGAATGCACGACGATATAAAGCTTGTTAATCGTGAGAAAAAGAGCGTCGCTAAGGTTCAATCGAAACTTCGTCCTCGACAACTTAAAGGGCAGCCTGCAGTGCCCGGAATAGCAAGTGGTTATGCTTGTCGAATTTCGACCCTTGAAGATATCAAGTCATTTAACCCCGGTGATATAATTATTTGTGACGCGGTTGATCCAAATATGACGCATTTGGTTCCTCTTGCTAGAGGTATTGTTGAGCGTAGTGGAGGCATGTTAATACATGGTGTGATCATTGCTAGAGAGTTGGGAATACCTTGCGTGAATGGTGTTGGAAGTTTGCTTGAAAAGGTTATTAACGGTGATCATATAACGATTGATGGTACTTTGGGTTTGGTTATTGTGGGCGAGCCCGATTTCGGTTTTGGTAAGTCGTAAGCTTTTTTGCTGTACTTATTATTGTACAGTATCAGTTATTGCATGCTTGATCTCGTTATAATTAAATTTAAAGCCCGCATCCTCAAGATTTTTTGGAAATATTTTTTGATCTGCTAATAGCAGTTCTTTGCCCATTTGGCCAAAAATAATTTCTATGAAAAACTTCGATAGATGTAGGAAGCATGGTTTATTGAAGGCTTTAGCAACTGCTTTAGCAAAGGTAAGTTGTGTGCAGGATGAGGGGGAAGTGACGTTATAAATTGACTCAGGTTCTTTTAACTGAATAATAAATTGTATAGCGCGACAAAGATCATCAATATGTATCCAGCTTAAATAAGCACTTTTATTTCCCATTACAGTTCCTAGACCCCATTTAAAAGCAGGGAGTATTTTTTCAAGCATTCCTCCACCTCTACCTAATACAACGCCAAAGCGTAAGCAGGATACTTCCGAGCCATATTGAGTTGCTTTTTGAGCGCAGTTTTCCCATTCACTGACAAGATCTCTTGAGAAAGATCTTTCTTTTGAATTTGCGGGACTTTCTTCTGTTTGTATTTGATCACTGCTAGTGTAGTAACCAATGGCGCTTGCATTGAGAAGCCTTGGTTTAACGCTTGATGGTGCTCTTTCAATGTATGAAACAATTGCTTTAGTTGGCTCAATGCGGCTCGCTACAAGCTCATGTTTTCTTTTCTGTGACCACCGCTTGTTGGCGATATTCTGACCGCAGAGATTGATGATAATATTGAACCTCTGGTTAGTTTCTATGGTCTTCCCGTTCCACTGAAGTGTGCTGATTTCCTTGGCCACCTTTTTTGGTGACCGTGTTAATACGGTAACATTATGGCCCTCTTGGCTTAAAAATTTAGTGAGGTAGTTGCCAATAAAGCCACTACCTCCAGCAATCAGTATATTCATAATTCTTTTTCAAGACCTATGCAGTGAGTGACATTACCATTTGCATCTTTAACAGGACAAATTGTGAATTCATTTAAAAATTTATTGCCATTTTTTCGGTAATTAATCATTTTTACCGTGACGGGCTCACAATTTTTGATGGCAATGGCTAGTTTTTTAACGGCTTCAGGATCTGTTTCTTCACCTTGCATAAAGCGGCAGTTTTTCCCTATGACCTCATCAAGATCATATCCGCTCATTTTCAAAAAAAATTGATTTGCATAAATGATTGGATCATCTTCTTGCTGACAGTCCGTAATTAGAATGCCTCTAGGTATTGATTCTAAGCTGCGCTTTAACAAATCCAACTGGTCTTCGACGGATAGATTATCCATATTTTTCTCCTGTTAATGATTTGGGTAACATTTTGTTGTTGATAGTCCGCCATCGATACGTATGACCTCGCCTGTCATCCAGTTGTTATCTTGGTTGAGTAGCCATTTTACCATGCTGGCAATATCTTTAGGCTCACCAAGACGGCTTAGACCGTGTAGTGAAAGTGATAACGCCTTGCCGCGCTCACTGGTGGTGATGGGGGTTGATAAATTTGATTGAATTAATCCTGGCGCAATCACATTGCTGCGAATATTTTGCTTAGCATAGCTTGCAGCGATTGATTTTGAAAGACCCTCAATACCTGCCTTTGCTGCTGCTATGGCTTCGTGATTAGGCAAACCAATATGGGCTGCTGCTGTGGAAAAAAAGATCAAGCTACAATCTTTTTTAACACATTTTGTGGTGACGTGCGCAACATTGAATGCCGTGGTAAGATTAATCTCAATGGTTTGTTGCCAATCAGAAACAGTGAGCGTCCCAGCAGGCTTGAGCATAATGTTTCCACAAAAATTAACGACTGACAGGATTCTGTGCTGAGCTAAAACGGACTCGAAGCATTGACTTAGTTCTTCTTGCTGGCAGGGGTTGCAACTGTGACACTCATATTGGCTTTGAATATCATGGGGTAATTTGTTTGCATCACGAGTAAGAAGCACTATATTCTTATTGGGCTCCAAGAGTGTCAGCGTAGCCTTAGCAATGTCTGAATTAGCACCAACGAAAATAATAGATTCCATATATTCAGTCCGTTATGTTAGAAAAAGTTCTCTTTTTTAGTTGAAAGTACATGATATCATATTGCTCATGGTAATTGATATGACAATGACGATATCATGATAAGATCTAACTATAATCATTTTAGGAGTAATCTATTGGCACCAAAAAAAATTATTCACTGGTTCCGCCAGGATTTAAGACTTAGTGATAATCCGAGTTTCTCCTCAGCGGTAAGGCAGGGTGCTGTGTTTCCCCTTTATATCTTGGACAATGTTAATTGTAAGAGCAAGACGTTGGGTGCTGCGAGCCGCTGTTGGTTGCACCATGCCTTGGTTGAATTAAATGCAAGCCTGACTGGTAAGCTGATTAGCAAGTCTGGTAATCCACTATTAATTATTCTTGAGCTGGTAAAAAAATACAAGATTGATGAGGTGCATTGGAATCGTTGCTATGAACCATGGCAAATAAAGCGTGATACTGCGTTAAAAGCTGAGTTGCGCGAGGCTGGAGTTAGTGTGATCACCCACAATGGCTCGCTTTTGTGGGAACCTTGGGAGATTGAAAAAAAGAGTGGCGGTAACTATAAAGTCTTTACACCTTTTTACCGTAAGGGCTGCTTACAATTTATGCCTCCACGTAACCCGATTCCAAAACCGAATAAAATTGTGTATCTATCGCATAAGGAGCGACTCAACACCATTGGCTCGTTGAATTTATTTCCAAGTAAGTCATGGGGAAAAGTAATGATAGGTCACTGGAGTGTGGGTGAATTGGCAGCGATGAAGCGCTTAAAATCGTTTATCAAAAAAGATTTATTGGATTATTCTGAAGGGAGAAATTTTCCTGCGGAACAAAAAATATCGCGGCTGTCTCCACATTTGCACTGGGGGGAAATATCACCCAACCAGATCTGGTATGCAGTGAAGAAATTGCCTCAGAATAAAAATACGGATTGTTTTTTGAGCGAACTAGGATGGAGAGAGTTCTCCTATAGTCTTTTATTTTATTATCCAACGTTAGCGATAGATAATATCCAGAAAAAGTTTAATGGTTTTGCTTGGCAAAAAAGTAAGAGGCTATTAAATGCATGGCAACGTGGAATGACGGGTTACCCTATCATTGACGCAGGTATGAGAGAGTTGTGGCAAACGGGTTTTATGCACAATAGAGTTCGAATGATTGTCGCTTCTTTTTTAGTAAAAAACTGTTTAATTCACTGGCATGAGGGAGAAAAATGGTTTTGGGACTGCTTGGTTGATGCTGATTTAGCGAGTAATAGTTCTAGCTGGCAGTGGGTCGCGGGTTGTGGTGCGGATGCGGCGCCTTTTTTTCGAATCTTTAACCCAATTACGCAAGGCAAGAAGTTTGATTCAAAAGGTGAATACACGCGAAAGTATGTGCCAGAATTGTCAGCATTGCCTGATAAATATCTTCATGCTCCTTGGGAGGCGCCAGCTGAGGTTTTGCAAGCTGCGGGCATTAAAATTGGAAAAACGTACCCAAAGCCAATCGTGGACTTAGCCCTATCAAGACAGAAAGCGCTCGAGACATATAAGGCTATACAGAATTCATAAGTTGCTAAATAGTGAATTGAGACCTTCTTTATAGTTTTGGTAGCGCAATTTAAAATTAAATTCGCTTTTAAACTTTTTATTACTCACTTTTCGGCAGTCTTGGTAAAACTCTTTGGCCATAGAGGATAGGTTGGCTTCGTCAAATGAAATCTGCATAAGAGGTGGTTTGCTTAGTAGCTTCGTTGCATATTCATCTACGAGCTCTGGTGCGCAGGGTAGGTCGTCAGCAAGATTATAGATTTCGCCAGGTGTAGGTTTTTTCATCGATTCATAAAGCGCCCTGCAAATATCCTCAACGTGTATTCTTGAGAATATCTGGCCTTTTTTAATGACTGAAGTATTTTTACCATTCAATATCTTGACTAAGCTGTTACGATCAGGGCCATAAATGCCAGCTAAACGGAAAATATGTATGGGTAAGCTGAATTCTTCAAAAAGAGACAGCCAGCTACGTTCAACCTTCAGTCTTCTTTTTCCTCTTTCCCCTGGGGTGTTAGGCTTGGAATTCTCATTTACCCATTCTCCTTTGTGATCACCATAGACGCCAGTTGAAGATAAATACCCTATCCATTTTATTTGGTTTCTGCATTTGATAAGCTGGTCTTTGATCAATTCAAGAACTGGGTCGGTTCCAACAGTGTTATGTGGCGCTGAGATTAAAATAGAATCATAGTTGGTTATATCAATACTTGCCTTTTTGGGGTTAAGCAGTATTAACTTTACAGGTGAACCCGCAAATTTTTTTATTTTATTCGGGTTTCGTGTTGTTGCGCTGACAACAATGTTGTGTTCATTCAGCAGTGTTGATAAGTACTGTGCTGTATACCCATACCCTACGATAAGCATTTTTTTTGTCATGATATTGTTTTCTCCTTGCTATTTTTTCTCAGAGCATCAGTCAAACCCTTTGAACCATGGCGACTGATTGTTTAATTCTTTCTCAAGCCACTGTCGATACGTATAAGCTAGCTTGTCTGCGTTGATGGCTTGATTCCAGGGTTTTGCGCCTAAAGAAATATTATCATCCTGACCGGTTAGCATTGCGATATCTTGATAAACAATCTTTTTGCTCATTTTCTTTTGAATTAGTTTTATAAAGGGTGTCCACTTTAGCCAAGGCATATTTTTGTAATAGAATACGCTGATTAACCTCATTTTATTCGGTGTTAAAGGGATGCAGTAGTGAATTTGTCTCATACCTTTATTATTAAATTCGATGTCAAAGCAAACGGTATATGGACCCATAAAGTAAAAATTGATGGTTTTGTTGGCTTTGCCAGAATAAATAGTTGCCGCACCGTCAATAGTATTTTCTGCTTGTTTAACGTCAAACTCTATAGGGGCCGCTTTTTTTCTATTTGACAAGGTTCCGTGGTGAGCAAAAGGTAGGTGTGAAGGGTCAAGTAAGTTTTCAATCATTAACTCATGGGGGATGTCTATATCAATTGAGTAATCAAAACGCGCTGTATTTTGATTAGCGTAAGCAAAGATATCGTCGTATTCTTCATGAATATTAGCCGGAGCGTCTTGTCCGCTATAAACCCAAACTATATTGTGCTTTTCAATAATCATTTTATTAGGGACGCAGGCATTAGGAGGAAAGCTATCATTTTTTCTTAGGGCTGGGATCTTGATACAATCACCATCACTATTAAATTGCCAACCGTGGTACATGCATTCAATAACACCATTATTTAAGCGACCTAATGAAAGCGGTGTTGAGCGATGAGGGCACCGATTTTGTAAGCAGGCTATTTTATTTTCTTTATCTCGGTATAGAATGAGAGGCTCATTCAATAAGCTGAGCGAGTAAATTTTATTAGGTTTGATATCGTAGGAAAAAGCGATTGGATACCAGTTTTCAAAGGTGCTATTACTCACGGTTGTATCCTATTTTTTTAAATTGCAGGATTGTTTTGTTTTTACTAGTTGACTAGTGTCAAACCCTTTGTTTTGTGCAATTTTGGTAAGTTTATTATAAAGACTGGTTTTAATATGGCGGCTACGAGCAAGTATCCAAAGATATTTGCGGCTCGGCGATCCTACAATGACTTGTTTATACCCAGGTGATAAATATAGGATCCAGTAGTCACCTTTAAAGGGCCAAAAAAACTGTACTTTAAGTTTGCTGTTATTACTACCAGGAACAGCCCATGCCTTTCCCTTTGCGCTGCTAAGTTTATATTTTTTTCCCTTGTAGCATTGATTGAGAATAGCTACTTTATTGCCAATCAGTTTGTAATTGGCAGAGGTGCACTGACATCCGCGTTGGAAAAAAGTGGGGTAGGAGGAAATTTCATACCATTTCCCCATGTATTGACTGAGATTAACGTGTGAGACCGTTTTAGGCGGGGTTTTTGCTGTTACGCAGCCGCTTAATAATAAAGGCAAAAGTATGATTATTTTCTTGAGCATAGGGCTGCCTTTTGGTAATTAAATGGTCAAATCTTATCGATATATATCATAGTATTCACGGAAGTTGATCAAAAATCAAAATATTATTTGGCTATCGAACTTTACCCCAAGAGAAGTATAATGCCTCCTCTTATCAATAGAGGGGCTTTGATTATGCCACATGAAATTGTTACGTCTATCTTTATTTAGGGGAATTGAGCTAGTTTTATCTCATAATAAACAAGGTTTTTAGTAACCTATCAAGGTAAAATAACTTGATATAAAAACTATAGTGAAATTAGTCATGCGCAGAATCATAAAAGCGATTAAAAGCCTGAGTGATTACCTGATCCTGCTGAAAAAAAATCCAGAGCTACTAAGGCCAGAGCAGTGCAGCCATTGCGGTGCAGGTGGACTACGGTCACATGGATCATATGATCGAAAACCAGATAGGAACCCAGGTAAAGGATGCTCTTTAAATCCCACCCCTGTTTTGAGATTTTATTGTCATCAATGTAAACGTACTTGTTCAACCCTACCTGAGATACTTTCTCCAAAGCGTTGGTATTGCTGGTCAGTTCAGCAGGCAGTGTTAATGAGCGTGCTCCTGGGAAAAGTATTAGCTCATCAGGTCAGGAGCAAGGTGTTAGTCGACACACCGTTGCTAGGTGGTTTCACTGGTTGGTTGACCACTTCGTTGATTACTCCTTCCATATCAAAGCACATCCGTTGTGGTTACAGCTTGGGCGACATAGTGATCCACAAGCGTTTTGGTTGGCCTGCCTTGGTGAGCATGATTTATCGAGCATCATGCTTTTTCTTAACAACACAGGAGTGAGCATCCCATAATTAATTAACGTGAAAAAAAGTTGAGATGGATATTTTCTGTAAACCTCACGACCCCACACAGTTTGAGCGTAGCATTCTCAACTCAAGTTGTGATTAACTCATTGCAAGTAGTTAAATCACACAGGAATTGCAAAATGACCAAGCCCATTCACCCAACAGCACTGTTTCGCCTAAGTGTTTTAGGTGAGCTATGTAGCCGAAATAGTTTTGAGCATGGTGAGCTCAAGAGCATTATTAAAAGGTTGTCCCAGCAAACCTACAACATTCCAGGTAGTAAGCGTGTTCACCTCAGTGCTAAAACAATTGAGAATTGGTATTACGCCTGGTTAAAGCAGGGTATTGATGGATTAGTTCCTAAAACTCGACGAGACAAAGGCCAGTGTCACATCAATCCAGAGCTACAAGAGTTAATTATTTCCACTAAACAGGAAAGCCCTTCAAGATCAATTCCGACCGTGATTAAACTCTTAGAAACTCAAGGGAAGGTAGCACGAGGTGAATTATCTCACGCAACAGTTCACCGCTTATTAGTAAAACACGGCCTGTCTAAAAGAACAGTCACACCTTCTAACCAAATTGAGCGCCGCTCATTTGAGGCGCTCACAGCTTGTGATATTTGGTATGGCGATGTCATGCATGGTCCAACGATTTACGATGGCCAAAGAAGAGTTAAAAGTATCCGTTCAATATCAGCATGATTTGAAAATAATTCAAAAAGTTCTTGACAGCTTTTTCGTGCAAATTTGGAAATTTTATATTGGAATCATCGTGTGTCATAAAAGCATGATGTGCGCTCTATAACAACGCTGTATGCTCGGATTATTTTTTCATCGATCAGGTTCATGGCTTAAAAATAATTTCAGCAGTACGGCCATCTGTGTGGGGAAAATTTACCTTTTCAAACCCGTGGTATACTCTTCCTATGAAAAAACAACCTGACAAATCAGTTTTAGCCGATCTCATTGAGAGATTTAATAATACTGTTACACCAACAGCACTAGAAACAGATTTTAGCAATGTATGTGAAAGTCAGGCTGAGAAAATCATAAAGCTAGAAGACAAGGTGCAATCGTTAAATAACGCATTAAATAAATATAAAGGTGAGCAAGGAAAGCCTAATGTTAGAAAGCAAACGCGCGCTAACAAGGACAAGGATCATTCCTCCGAGAAGGATAGAAAAGGAAATAAAACCAATAAAACTAGAAAGCCAAAATCTAGTAAAAAAAATCTCGAAGTCTCTAATACAGTGACACTAACAATTAATCCAGATTCGTTGCCCAGCGATGCTGTGCCAAATGGCTCTAAGAAAACACTTATCCAGGATATAAAAATTGCTGCTAATAACACTCTTTTTTTGCGCCAACAATATTACTCCCCTTCTGAAAACAAACACTATACAGCACCTCTGCCAACTGGTTATGAGGGCCAGTTCGGCCCTACTATTAAAAGCTGGACAAGCTTCCTAAATACTCAAGGTGGTATGACGCTAGAAAGCCTTGAGACATTTTATAAAACCGCCAACATAGATATTAGTAAATCAACCATCCATAGCTTCACAATTAAAACACCTACGATACTTGAGCCCGAGAAGGTAGAAGTTGTGAAGGCAGGTTTACAATCCACGAACTACCAGCACCTAGATGACACCAACGCTAGAGAGGATGGGAAAAACCGTTATGTTAATGTATTGGGTAATGAGTATTATTCAGCTTACTTTACGCTGACCAGTAAAAGTCGATTAAGCGTCATTGAAATGTTAAGCAAAGACCACTTTGGGTTCACATTAAATGAGGCCGCTTTTAATTTACTGGCTACTATGAACTTACCCCACAAGGTAATCGAAAGCTTAAAGGTATTTCACTCATCGACTATCTTAAACAGTAAGGAGCTGGAAGTTATTCTTGATAAGGTATTAGGTGATAAAAAATTTCCAAAATATAGAAAGCTGATTACTGATGCGGCAGCTATCTCAACATATAGAAAGAGTCCTTATGCGATAGAAACACTCATTACCGATGATGCGCCACAGTTTAAGCTCATTACTGAATCACTCGCCTTGTGCTGGGTTCATGAGGGTAGGCATTATAAAAAGCTGACGCCAATTTTTAAGAAGCACCAAGACTCTGTTGACAGCTTCTTGGATAGGTTTTGGGATTATTATCATAAGCTCATTGAATATAAAAAGAACCCAGGGCAAGATGAGATAGATAAGCTATCCAATGAGTTTACTGAGTTATTCTCAACAATCACTGGCTACGAGAAACTAGATAAACAAATTGAGCTCACCTTAAAAAAGAAAAGGCAGCTATTGTTAGTGCTGGAAAAGCCAGAGCTTCCTCTACATAACAATCCAGCAGAGTTGATGGCTCGGAAGCAGGCTAGAATGCGCGATGTACACCTTCATACTATGAGTGAAGAAGGAACGAAAGCTAAGGATACAATGGTTACAATTACTGAGACATGTAAAAAGCTAGCAGTTAATGTCTTCGATTATATATATGACAGAATTACAAAAAACTATTCTATGCCTTCGCTAGCGGAATTAATTACCATCCGCTCATCACAGGCGCAGTAAATTAAAGAGAGCGCAGCATGAGCATCATGCTGAAATAAGACGGATACAGTTAAAAGCTATTTGGTGAGTACTTTTGATGATGCCTCAAGGTTGGTCTGTCACAGTAAATTTTGTACTGATGAGAGTGCCATTACTATTGAGCATGTGTTGAAAGAGGCATTACTCAAACGTGGGCTTCCTGTTAAGCTCATCATTGACAACGGCCCTGCCTACCGTGCTAAAACGTTGCAAACCATTTGTGCTCGTTTGAAAATTCAATTGATTTACGGCAGGCCCTATGAACCGCAAAGCAAAGGCAAACTAGAGCGTTGGCATAGAACAGTACGCGAGCAATTCCTAGCTGAATGCAACCTGGATTCCATTCATAGTTTCAATGCGCTGAATGATCGATTTTGGGCTTGGGTTGAGCGTGTTTATCATCAAGCCTCGCAAAGCGCCCTGCCTGACAAGATGACCCCGTTACAACGCTATCAGCAAGACCTCACTAAAATTCAGCCGTTAGGTTGTTTGGCCGATAAGCTAGATGATTACTTCCTGCATCGCATTAAGCGCCGAGTCAGGAAGGATGGCACGGTAAGCTGGAATAATCGACTCTTTGAAGTTCCATTTGAACTGGCTCAACAAGAGGTTTATTTAGTGGTTGATCCGCATAGTGACTCCGCCCGTCACGTCGAATCATTGGAATATCAATACCTTGGTGCAGTGGGAGAGCTGGACAAACATAACAACCTTTCTAGAACCCGAGCTAGACCTCAGATGCCGGAACAACCAGCAAGAAAAACCTCGCTAGTTGAGATTGTTTATAACCAAGTTAAAGAGGATTTGGATATCACTGAGGAGATACCGTCATAAACGTCAACAATAAATTGTAAAATTTTTACTAGGCATCCGCTGAAAATGGCTGCTGTGTTTTTAGGATGCCATAAATCATATGCACCATTTTTCTCATAACAGCACAAATGGCTAGCTTCTTTGGCTTGCCTTTTTTGAGCAGCTTTTCATAAAATTTCTTCAAAATAGGATTATGCCTTATAGCCACTAATGCCGGCATGTAAAGCGCCTTTCGCAACCAAGCACTACCAACCTTTGAGAGCCGTGATGAATTCAATGAAGTGCCTGATTGTGACTGGCTGGGATTTAAACCAATATGAGCAGCCAATTGTTTTGCGCCAGAAAATCTTTCAATATTATTAAAAAAAGCAGTTAGTGTTTGAGCGGTTTTATCACCAATGCCTGGGATGCTTTTAAGCAGCTCTGTGTTATTCTTCAGATCATCATCACTCGCGATCAGCTTACTAATTTCTTCCTGCAGTCGTAAAATTTCTTTTTCCATATAATCGATATGATTTTGTATAGAGCTAATAATTGTTTCTTCCGCTAGCTCCAGCCTGTTTTGTTCATTGCTGACTTGGGAGGTTAATACTTCAGATCTCTGTATCAAAGCTCTTAGAGCCTCTATATTAGCTGGCAAAGGCTGCCATAGCGTTGGAGTAAAATGATTTGAATAGTCCTTAATACTGACCGCATCGGCCTTGTCGGTCTTGTTTCGTATTAGCTGTCCTTTCATAAAAAACTTTATTCGTGCAGGATTAATTATACTGACATCACACTTCTCACTATGTAAATAAAGAGCCAATGCATTACCGTATTTACCTGTTGATTCCATGCAAAAATGAAGTGACTGATCAGATAAAGATTGCGTCCATTCTAATAACTCAGAAAAGCCCTCAGGATTATTATTAAAATGTTTAACGTGATCTTTTCCGCTAGTGGTGATAGCAGCAACAAAATCAGATTTTGCAATATCAATACCAACACAATTTTTTTTCATTTGCTAGAGCCTCTTAAATTTTATTACACTAACAAACTTGGGAAATCATAGTTCGGATCAACCTTGCAAATACAGGCTCACAATGGCCTAAGATACCGTTCGATCTCATGAACTTATGAGGGTGGAAGGGAGCTAAATCTCCTCAACAGGATTAAATCCTAAGGACGAACACGGCTTCACCTTCCGCCTACCCAAGCATCCTTGGGATTGTAGCAATATTGTCATATCTCTACAGTTATTTAAGATACAAGGATGAGTAAGATGTATCTTCAACATTTTGGCTTGAAATTTGATCCATTGGGTAAATCAAACATTATTGAATTGGCGCAGTCAAAGCGACTAGAACAGCAACTTAATGGTTTGCTAGAAACACGCGGCTTAGCAGTGATTACTGGCGACTCAGGGACAGGAAAGACCGCGGCGCTAAGATACTGGAGCAATAAACTCAACCCGCTGACCCATCAAGTCATTTATCAATCAGACACTCACTTTCGGTCATTTGATGTGTACTCTCAGCTTGCCGAAAATCTAGGTTTAGAAAACTATTACCGATTCTCTAAACTTTGGAGAGACTTGAAGCAGAGCTTGATCGCGCTCTACCATGATAAAAACGTTCAGCCTATTTGGATCCTAGACGAGGCGCATCAGCTTAGTAATGATTTCATTCTACGATTACCTGACTTCCTTAATTTCAGTTTTGACAGCAAAGACGTCATGACGATTATCTTATGTGGACTCCCATCACTTCTAGCAACATTGCAGAGACCAGCCTATGAACCTATCAACTCTAGAATTCAGTGCTTTATTAGGTGGCATGCAATTGAAGATAGCAGGGATTTTGAGAGCATTATTCACGCTGCTTTTGAGAAGGCAGGAATGAGCAGCAGCTTATTCACTGAAACAGGTATTCGTGCAGTACACATGGCCACAAAAGGTAGGCTTCGTTATGTTGATAGGCTCATGCGACATGCGTTGCTAATCGCCGCTAATATGAATTTAAACCATATACCGGATGATGTCATTAATCAGGCAATTCATGAGCTAAAAGGTTAACTATTTGACACCATCTCACGCAAAATAGGTTGAGATGGTTTCTCTAAATTATTGTGGGACGTTACAAAATGAAGACGGGCGTTGTTTTGATTAATTTGGGAACACCTGATGATACTAAGCTGTCCAGTATACGTGGTTACTTACGTGAATTTTTGCTCGATCCGCGGGTGATTGATTTAAATGGTTTTTTAAGACGCGTACTTGTCTACTGAGAACTACCCAAAATTGTTATCTCCCTACCTGAACTGAATTCGATAATTCTTTTTGTTCTTCTTGAGAAACACTATTTTCTTTAAAAAATTGCTCTACTAAGTGATACGTTAGAAGTTTTCTAATACCCTTCGCAATAAAGTGTCGTGTCACCTTGCCCTTACCATCTCCTAATTTAGCTAGCATAATTGCGTAATCGTCATAAGCTTTTTCCTTACCTATCTCATACAAATATGAGGCCACATAAAAACATACAGCCAGTAGATTTTGTATCCCTTTAAAATTTTTTATCTGCATATTTTCCCAGCCTAGTCCTTCCTTGAGAAATTTAAAAACATATTCAATTTTCGCACGAGATAGATAGGCTATGTATACCTCATACGCCTCATCAAAAGTCGTTACTTTTTTATTAGTTAATAGCAGCATGTCATTCTTAAAAATTCTCCTACCATCTCTGCCTGTAATTTGGATTTTAATTGCATTGAAGTTCTCAAACTCTCCAAAATAAATAGTTATTTTTCCGTCTTGTACGCAATTCTTTCCAACTGTTAACTTTTGGAATTGCTTTTCGCCTTGAGCATCAAAATCAGCGTTAATCAGCTTAAGCTTTTTACCATCATCACCTCTACCTTCTATTGTTCTTGTTATTTTTGAGCGAATAATAAAGTCTTGATCTAGGTTTGTATCAATTAGTGAGAGATAGTCATTATCATCAAACTCTCTATCTAGAATATGGGTAATGGTTGCATCTTCATTCTTTGATTTTAGGCAGATTCCTATTTTTTCTATTTCACGAATAGACAGCAGCTTTTTATTAAAGTAATCACCAGATTCATAAAGACTCTTGGCCTCTTTATCTCCCTCAAATGGCTTTCCAGCCTCTATTTTCTTAATATGCTCAGCTTTTAAAAACTTAGGGTCTTTATTGCTGTAGCTTACATGCGATAGTAGATGCACAGCCTTATCACCAGGTACTAATGCAACTGCGTTATGCGTGCTGTAACCATTGATAATATCCCCGTCCAGACTCCTTACTTTACCTAGATTTTCAGTTTGCTTGCTATGTGGCTTTCTAATATCAGAAGGATCATGAAGAACATCAATTTTACTGGCGTGTGAAAGTTTTTCACAGCTCTGTTCTAGCAATACATCATTTGTTTTTATTGGATCTAAATCGGTGCTTTTATTTTCACCGGTAAGTGTACGAATCATCTTTTTATACTCATTGTTATCTTTTGATGAACTGAACAACTTACAACTACCTTCAGTTAATAGCTTTCCTACAATCGTCGATAGATTTTTTTAAAACAACTTTCCCAGTTAATTTTGAAAAAAGAGGGGCAGCGTAATCGGCGAAGTTTAACATTTATACTCATCTCGTTAGTCTTGTTAAAAAGACAAAGCATAGTCATTTTTACACAATATTTCAGCATTATTTTGCTGATTTAAATTTTGGGTAGTTTTCAGTTGTCTATGGTGCTATTTTACCATTCCGTCCATTTAAAACCTCCAAAGCTTATCGTAAAGTATGGGAACCTTCAGGCTCGCCGCTGCGTTTGCATACGGAAACTTTAGTAGATGGTGTTCAGAAGTCGCTAGGTAGTGATTATAAAGTGGTTATGGCAATGCGCTATGGTAATCCTTCGATTGCATCTATTCTCAACTCTTTAACTGATTGTTCCCAGCTTATTGTTTTACCACTTTTCCCTCAGTATTCTTCTGCAGCGACAGGGTCAGCTATAGCTAAATTTATGCTTGAAGCGGCTAAACTGTGGAATATTCCAAAAATAAGCGTTATTGATAAATTTTATAATGACCCTAATTTTATTAATCCGTATGTGGAATTGATTCGTCCATACCTTTCTGACGATAAAACTTTTTTACTATTTAGTGACTGACAGAAAACCTACTAATTCTTAGTCTTTGTTGTTTTATTACACTTTCATTTTTTTATATCCGCGCGAGATCATAATAAAAATAGCATGTTAAGCCCTGGCCGCGTACAAAAAAATGAAATCTCGCTGTTTTGATACGAAAAAAAGCATCCTGCTTTCTGGAATACAATGGGATATTCTGAGGCTGACTAGGCAGCTAACGGTGGGCTGCGACCTCGAATGCGTTTTTTTAGTCGCGCTGCTTTCCTTTGCTCAGCTCTTTGTATAAGACTTCCGATACGATCTATGTTTTTTCCAACAATCGCTAAGCCAACATAACTCTTAAAGCCATCAATGCCGTGATCTAGGCATTGATCCAACCCACTGAGAACTACCCAAAATTGTTATCTCCCTACCTGAACTGAATTCGATAATTCTTTTTGTTCTTCTTGAGAAACACTATTTTCTTTAAAAAATTGCTCTACTAAGTGATACGTTAGAAGTTTTCTAATACCCTTCGCAATAAAGTGTCGTGTCACCTTGCCCTTACCATCTCCTAATTTAGCTAGCATAATTGCGTAATCGTCATAAGCTTTTTCCTTACCTATCTCATACAAATATGAGGCCACATAAAAACATACAGCCAGTAGATTTTGTATCCCTTTAAAATTTTTTATCTGCATATTTTCCCAGCCTAGTCCTTCCTTGAGAAATTTAAAAACATATTCAATTTTCGCACGAGATAGATAGGCTATGTATACCTCATACGCCTCATCAAAAGTCGTTACTTTTTTATTAGTTAATAGCAGCATGTCATTCTTAAAAATTCTCCTACCATCTCTGCCTGTAATTTGGATTTTAATTGCATTGATGTTCTCAAACTCTCCAAAATAAATAGTTATTTTTCCGTCTTGTACGCAATTCTTTCCAACTGTTAACTTTTGGAATTGCTTTTCGCCTTGAGCATCAAAATCAGCGTTAATCAGCTTAAGCTTTTTACCATCATCACCTCTACCTTCTATTGTTCTTGTTATTTTTGAGCGAATAATAAAGTCTTGATCTAGGTTTGTATCAATTAGTGAGAGATAGTCATTATCATCAAACTCTCTATCTAGAATATGGGTAATGGTTGCATCTTCATTCTTTGATTTTAGGCAGATTCCTATTTTTTCTATTTCACGAATAGACAGCAGCTTTTTATTAAAGTAATCACCAGATTCATAAAGACTCTTGGCCTCTTTATCTCCCTCAAATGGCTTTCCAGCCTCTATTTTCTTAATATGCTCAGCTTTTAAAAACTTAGGGTCTTTATTGCTGTAGCTTACATGCGATAGTAGATGCACAGCCTTATCACCAGGTACTAATGCAACTGCGTTATGCGTGCTGTAACCATTGATAATATCCCCGTCCAGACTCCTTACTTTACCTAGATTTTCAGTTTGCTTGCTATGTGGCTTTCTAATATCAGAAGGATCATGAAGAACATCAATTTTACTGGCGTGTGAAAGTTTTTCACAGCTCTGTTCTAGCAATACATCATTTGTTTTTATTGGATCTAAATCGGTGCTTTTATTTTCACCGGTAAGTGTACGAATCATCTTTTTATACTCATTGTTATCTTTTGATGAACTGAACAACTTACAACTACCTTCAGTTAATAGCTTTCCTACAATCGTCGATAGATTTTTTTAAAACAACTTTCCCAGTTAATTTTGAAAAAAGAGGGGCAGCGTAATCGGCGAAGTTTAACATTTATACTCATCTCGTTAGTCTTGTTAAAAAGACAAAGCATAGTCATTTTTACACAATATTTCAGCATTATTTTGCTGATTTAAATTTTGGGTAGTTTTCAGCAACCCATGAACTTCAAGAGCATTAATACTGGATTCTACCGCAGAATGCTTTTGTTTCGCTTTCACAAACGAGTCTGACTTTTCAATTTCCTGTGCTTCCTTTGAGAGTCGACCTTTTCTCGGCAATGCAACAACTTCCAAAATATCTGCTAACGCAGATTGATTTTCTTTTGAATGAAAGCCCTTATCAAAACTACATGTGTTTAACTCTGGGAACTTTTGTTGGGTCTCTTGAACCATAGATACGGCGACCTTGTCATCAGTCTCATTCTCCATCACACGATGATGCAATATAAATTGGTGTTGATCCTCCAAGACACAGACTTTCATTCCTAATTCGACTGGTACACCAGCCTTTCCTTGGGTGCTGCCTTTATATAATGTAGAAAATATAGCATAATATACACTTTAACTTGATTACGGATGGTGTTTGGATGTTAGCTAGAATTCTCTCTGATGAAAATAATGAATTAACTATTGAGCTCAAGCTTCCACTAAAAGGATCCATGCTTGAATGTGAGGATGCAATTCTTGACGGCCTTAATGAGGTTGGAACATTAGCCACTGAAAAAGCTTTAAGTAAGTTTGATGCAGATGGCTCTCCTATCCATGTTGGAAAAATAAAGCTAACAGCACGAAGTAGAGATGAAGAAAATTACCAAACGCCTTATGGAGTTGCTCGAGTTAAGCGTTATGTTTATCAAACCTCTAAAGGCGGGAAGATCTTTTGTCCTTTAGAAGATAAGGCTAGAATTATCCAAGGATCAACACCGCGATTTGCAAAAATAATCTCACATAAATACTCAAACTTACCTGCTCCTAGTGTTATTGATGATCTCAAGGTCAATCATAACCGTAAAATCTCACATTCATACTTGCAACGGGCAACTGATTTTGTTGGCGGTATTGCACAAGCCAAAGAGGCTGAGTGGGAATATGAAGAGCCAAAGCTTGATGCAGGCATTGAGATGCTAAGTATTAGCTTAGATGGTGCATATGTTCTCACCGTTGATGATGGTTATAGAGAGAGCATGGTTGGAACTATTTCCATGTATGATAAGCATGGTGCACGCCTGCACACAACCTACGTTGCAGCATCACCAGAATATGGAAAAGATGAATTCGTATCCGTTCAATATCAGCATGATTTGAAAATAATTCAAAAAGTTCTTGACAGCTTTTTCGTGCAAATTTGGAAATTTTATATTGGAATCATCGTGTGTCATAAAAGCATGATGTGCGCTCTATAACAACGCTGTATGCTCGGATTATTTTTTCACCGATCAGGTTCATGGCTTAAAAATAATTTCAGCAGTACGGCCATCTGTGTGGGGAA
This sequence comes from Gammaproteobacteria bacterium, assembly GCA_965196985.1. Classification (GTDB taxonomy): domain Bacteria; phylum Pseudomonadota; class Gammaproteobacteria; order UBA12402; family UBA12402; genus 2-12-FULL-35-23. Next base: position 18,151 of record CBDALO010000125.1, read on the forward strand.
AATTTACCTTTTCAAACCCGTGGTATACTCTTCCTATGAAAAAACAACCTGACAAATCAGTTTTAGCCGATCTCATTGAGAGATTTAATAATACTGTTACACCAACAGCACTAGAAACAGATTTTAGCAATGTATGTGAAAGTCAGGCTGAGAAAATCATAAAGCTAGAAGACAAGGTGCAATCGTTAAATAACGCATTAAATAAATATAAAGGTGAGCAAGGAAAGCCTAATGTTAGAAAGCAAACGCGCGCTAACAAGGACAAGGATCATTCCTCCGAGAAGGATAGAAAAGGAAATAAAACCAATAAAACTAGAAAGCCAAAATCTAGTAAAAAAAATCTCGAAGTCTCTAATACAGTGACACTAACAATTAATCCAGATTCGTTGCCCAGCGATGCTGTGCCAAATGGCTCTAAGAAAACACTTATCCAGGATATAAAAATTGCTGCTAATAACACTCTTTTTTTGCGCCAACAATATTACTCCCCTTCTGAAAACAAACACTATACAGCACCTCTGCCAACTGGTTATGAGGGCCAGTTCGGCCCTACTATTAAAAGCTGGACAAGCTTCCTAAATACTCAAGGTGGTATGACGCTAGAAAGCCTTGAGACATTTTATAAAACCGCCAACATAGATATTAGTAAATCAACCATCCATAGCTTCACAATTAAAACACCTACGATACTTGAGCCCGAGAAGGTAGAAGTTGTGAAGGCAGGTTTACAATCCACGAACTACCAGCACCTAGATGACACCAACGCTAGAGAGGATGGGAAAAACCGTTATGTTAATGTATTGGGTAATGAGTATTATTCAGCTTACTTTACGCTGACCAGTAAAAGTCGATTAAGCGTCATTGAAATGTTAAGCAAAGACCACTTTGGGTTCACATTAAATGAGGCCGCTTTTAATTTACTGGCTACTATGAACTTACCCCACAAGGTAATCGAAAGCTTAAAGGTATTTCACTCATCGACTATCTTAAACAGTAAGGAGCTGGAAGTTATTCTTGATAAGGTATTAGGTGATAAAAAATTTCCAAAATATAGAAAGCTGATTACTGATGCGGCAGCTATCTCAACATATAGAAAGAGTCCTTATGCGATAGAAACACTCATTACCGATGATGCGCCACAGTTTAAGCTCATTACTGAATCACTCGCCTTGTGCTGGGTTCATGAGGGTAGGCATTATAAAAAGCTGACGCCAATTTTTAAGAAGCACCAAGACTCTGTTGACAGCTTCTTGGATAGGTTTTGGGATTATTATCATAAGCTCATTGAATATAAAAAGAACCCAGGGCAAGATGAGATAGATAAGCTATCCAATGAGTTTACTGAGTTATTCTCAACAATCACTGGCTACGAGAAACTAGATAAACAAATTGAGCTCACCTTAAAAAAGAAAAGGCAGCTATTGTTAGTGCTGGAAAAGCCAGAGCTTCCTCTACATAACAATCCAGCAGAGTTGATGGCTCGGAAGCAGGCTAGAATGCGCGATGTACACCTTCATACTATGAGTGAAGAAGGAACGAAAGCTAAGGATACAATGGTTACAATTACTGAGACATGTAAAAAGCTAGCAGTTAATGTCTTCGATTATATATATGACAGAATTACAAAAAACTATTCTATGCCTTCGCTAGCGGAATTAATTACCATCCGCTCATCACAGGCGCAGTAAACTAAAGAGAGCGCAGCATGAGCATCATGCTGAAATAAGACGGATACATGAATTCTTTAATAGGCTTGAAAAGGAAATAAAGCTGAAAAAGAAATATTACCCTGATGCTAAAACAATTGGCGTTGCTGATGGAGCAAAAAATAATTGGCCATTTCTAAAAAAACATACTGATACGCAAATTTTAGATTTTTGGCATGCAACTGAATATCTCGGCGAAGCATCAAAGGCAGTATTTACCAAAAAATCTGAAAGAGATGAGCGTGATGTTTGGCTCGAAGAGAGATGTCATGACTTAAAGCACAAGAAAGGTGCGGCAGGTAGAATACTTGCTGAGCTTAAAGAGCATCTAAATAAAAAACTGAATAAATCGCTTAGAGAAAAGCTAGAAGGAACAATTACGTATTTTGAAAATAATATTAAAGAAAAGCGAATGTCGTATCATAATTTGATTAAGCAGAATGCACCAATTGGCTCTGGCGTCACTGAAGCAGCATGTAAAACAATTGTTAAACAAAGATTAGGCGGATCAGGAATGCGCTGGAAAGACAAGGGAATGAAAATCGTTTTATGCTTGAGAACACTAGTAAAGACTAAAGGCAGATGGGATCAGTTTTGGGAGAAGGTCAATGATTTTGGCGTGCCAGCAGCAATATAGCCTACATTATATAGAGGCAGCACCCCTTTCCTTTTACAATCCATTCAGTATGTGGCTGAAAGACAGAAAAGACTTTTTCTTCATGCGGGATCTTTTCATCCAATAATATTCGGCGTTTAATTTGATCAACTTGGCGATCTGCATGAACCGTGAACATTTCTATACTTTCAACCAGTGGCGCATCTTGCGGCTTCAGTAGATCGGCTTTCTGGATAGCGTTTATTGAGGCATGTGCTTTATCTAAATATTTTTGCGCAATATTGAGATACTCCTGATGAGCATCCTTGATTGCCTTGTCCTTTTTGTTTTGTTGATCTGCTTGCTTGCTCTTACTGCGCTTTTTTAGTTGAGCTATTCGCATGAGCCGTTTCAGATGCTTGATGTTATATCGATATTGACGCCAGTCACTCAATCCGCTGTGTTCACACAGCTTGGCCACCTGCTGAATTATTTTGCGCATTGCGTCAAACAGTAAGCTTATGTCTGTTGGAAAATGTACGTCTGTTTCAACCACAAAGGAATCGCAACGGCCTCGCAGAGGCTCACTTTTTTTTAACAATGAATGACCAGCTTTCACAACAACTTGATTAATCTCATCTAACAACTCGGGAGTGAGTAGCGAGACATTGTCTTTAATTGTTTGCAGCTGATACTCTATTTTATCGAAAAAATCAGCATGCCCTAGCATTTCACGAATGGTTTTATGTTGATTCACAAGTTCATGCAGTCGATCATAATCACAATTTAGACTCAGGCGGAGTACTCCCATGACCAATATTTTCCATAATTCCATACCAGGGCGTCCATTATTCTTGTCAACCTCAGGTGCAATCTGAGCCTCTAGTAGTTCGAAAATCTCCTTCCGTACAGAGGGTGTACTATAAATAAACTGTAGCCCTTTTAATAATTTTGGAATGTCATCCCGTGATTTAGAGCTGATTTGAATTTTAGAAATATCTACTTGGCCAATTTGCATTTGTGGATTTTGGGCTAGTCTTGTCATTCTTGCTTTCCAGTGAAGAGTTACCATGCTGTGGCGAAAAATCATCGAAGATTAAGGCATTATATCGAAAATAAGCTGTAAATAGCTGGAAAACGAGTATTTAGTGCTGTTTTTTGAAAATCTTCATGTGACCAGTTCGCCCCGAAACATTGAAAATAAAAGGCTTTGCGGGTTTTCTGTCAGTCACTATTTAGTTGTCATGGATTGCCAGAGCGACATTTAGAAAAAGTCGTTGTTGTGCGCCATGTGACCGTAAAGGAGTTTGTCCAGCAATTTCAAGTAATAATTATTTTTGTTATCGTTCGCAGTGCTATCGTACTTCTGAACTATTAGCGCAAGGCTTGTCATTATCATCAGACCGGTATATGACTTCTTTTCAGTCACGTTTAGGAAGAATTCCATGGATCAAGCCTTATACTGATGAGGTATTTCCACGCTTGCGATCAAAGGGTGTGTCTCATTTGGCTGTCGCGTGTCCTGCTTTTGTGTCTGATTGTTTGGAGACACTAGAGGAAATAGGTATGCAGGGACGTGACCAGTGGAAATCACTTGGCGGGAAGTCATTTGCTTTGATACCATGCCTGAATGACGATCTGCAATGGGTGCAAGGTCTAACAAATCTTATCCTTAATCAGAGATAAAAATAATCTATTTTCTCTTATTTTAAAGCAAGAAATCGTAAGCGATCCACGGGCGTCCTTGGATAGAGCGTTATTTTGTCTGTAAAAACCAACTTCAGTACTTAGAAAAACCTTTAAAATTCTAAATGGCACTCTATTGTACCTGTCTCATCGCATAATATCTTAAATTAATTATGCTAATCAATCTAAAAAATTATTTATACCTCAAATTTTTCTCCTCTCAAAATAAATTATTAACTTTTAGGTAATAGCAATTATATCTCGTTAATAAGAACAAGAATGATCTATCCTAAAACCCTATGAAGCCTTATTATTCACTTCAACTTAAGTATCTAGGTGATCCGCTCCACTGGTCATCAATTTCCACTAAAACAGCTGATACGAGCCTTAGGCACGATTCAGTATTAGGGAAAATTCCAACTGTATGCGTCCTTCTTTTTACCTCTCTGTTTACGCGCTCAGCTATGTTACTGGTTCTTAATCTTTTTTGATGCGGCCTGTCAAAGTTCATCACTACTAAGCCCTCCGGTATATTCACTTCCAACCAAGAAGAAAGCTCTGGTGCTGTTTGCTGATATTTATCTACCGCCATAGCCAATAGTCTTTCCGACTCATGAATGTTTGAGGCATTAAATATAGCTGTAATCTCCTCAGCTACTGGTTCCTTCATTGAGCGCTTTGGTATGTGAGCCTGAGCATTTTGCTGCAAATGAAATTGGCAGCGTTGCCAAGGAACACTGGGGAACACAGCTCTTCTAGCGGCTTTTAGGCCAGAATGAGCGTCGCTAGTAATCAACTCAATACCATGTATACCTCGCTCAACCAACTGCTGAAGAAAATCACGCCAATGTACCTCAGCCTCTGATAACGCAACAGAAACACCTAGCACTGTTCTCTTGCCGGTTGATTCATCAAAGCCATAGGCTATCAATACCGCACAGTCTTGTACTGTGCCGCTAGTGCGCACCTTCTCATAACGTGCATCTAGCCAAAGATATTTTATCTTTCCTAACGGCTTATTTCGCCATTTCTTTAAATCTTCATCCAACAATTTAGCGCAACGGCTTACCTCTGTGCTTGAAATATCTGTTCCACAGAGTTGCTTTAGCACCTTTTCAACTTTGCGCGTGGAAACCCCATGCACATACATTTCAGCGACAGCCAGCTTAAGTGCTCTATCAGAGCGTACACCTCGCTCTAAGACTGATGGATAGAAGGCTTCATTGGAGTCTCTAACCTGCGGTATCTGTAGCTCAAGCTGACCTTGACCTGTGTTAATTAACCTTGGTTTAAAGCCGTTCGCATATCCGTTTCTATCGCCAGTTCGCTCATAAGGACTGGCATTTAAATGGCGCTCCCTTTCTATTAACATAGCCTCATTCATCAACCTGGAGACAAGCTTAGGTAAAGCTTCAAACCCCTCCATCGCTAAAACATGTATGGCTTCTTCGATTAAGTTCTCATTTTTATAGCAGCTCATTGTCATTCCTCTTTTTTGGTTAAGTTTACCTTAAAAGGAATTTCTAATCTGACTGAGTCGCCTGCTTATTTTCAGCAAGTCAATGGAATTTACAGAAAGGATGGCGCACTAGCCGTCCTTGCTTCCGTAGCTAACACGTGCTAGGTGCTATCCGGCGGCACATTCCATGGCTGCAGTGCCTCAATATCTTCTAATGTTTTGCAATGTGGTAGGCGCTCATAAAGATAGGTGAAGTATCGACAGACATTGTGATGATGCAGTTCAGCAGTTAGAGCTAGACTTGCATGCATTGCTAGTGCGTTAGCGCCTGGCATTGTGTCGCAAAATAGAAAGTTCTTCCTTGCAAGCACTAAGAGCTTAATGTCTCTCTCTGTGTGATTGTTATCAATCTCACATCTACCATCATCAAGAAACCGAGTCATGTTTTCCCAATGCTTGATGGCATATTCCATTGCCCTGCCAAGATGAGATTGTGGTAGAACCTTTGGATAATACTCCTCTAGCCACTCCTTGTACTCATCCATAATCGGTTTTGATTCTTTCTGCCGAAGCGCAAGGCGTTGCTCAGGCGACATCTCTTCTTCTTTCGCCTTTCTTTCAATCCGGTAGAGTTTTTTATAGACCCGCATAGCATGAGCGGCTAACCCATTCTTTTTGGTCGCCTTGGTGATCTCTTCAAATTTCCTGCGGGCATGAAGGTTGCACGCAATGATCGTAACGCCGGTATTTTCTAATTGGTCGAATATAGGGCTTGCATCAGTATGAAGCTTGCCAGTCCACCCTTGAAACCATTCTACTAGAAACTCACTGTGGTCACTTGGCGTATAGGCAAACAGGATAACCTCACGACCAGGAGCACCACCTCGCATGCAATGAATCAGTGACTTAGTTTGTGGCCGTCGACCAGGCTCTTTTAAGACTTGTAATTTAGTCGCGTCACAACTTGCTATTTCATAATCCAGCAGCTCATCCTTCAATAGATTATAAATCGGCTGTAAAGGTTTAGTCAGCTCAATAAACCAACGTGACATAGCTTGCCTGGATAGATTGACGCCGTATTGTGAGCGTAGTTGTTTTTCTAAATGATAAAAGGGTTGTCTATCCCTGATTTTACTAGACACTAAATGCGCTAGTAATGATTCAGACGCCTCGGCCTTAGGTAGGATATGTAAAGGCTTAGGTGCAACCGTAACACCACCTTGCTCGCAATCACAGCCTAGTTTTTCACGGCGCTCTTCAATCATTTCAAAGACAGCTGGTTTGTAGTTCAGTATTTTTTTAGTCTCAAAACCCATTGGGCATTTTTCTTTACCGCAAGGACAAATACGCTGGTCATCAGTTACTGGAATGATTCTCACCGTCACAGGTAATTCATTCTTGACCTTCTTCTTACGTTTGTGAGAAGAGACAACAACTGCTTCATCATCTTCTTGATCCTCCGGTGTTGAGAGATCACCGAAGAGTGGCAACTGATCTTCTATGTAGCGCTCAGATTTACTACCAAAATGCTGTCGTTGGAGCTTAGCAAATTGTATCTTCAAATGATCATAAGCCTCGGCATACTGTTCAACACGAGCATGTTCTATTTCAAGCTTATGACAAAGCTTTTCATTTATTCCGACTTGTTGATAGAAAAGCTCACTAGGGACTGTTTGCATTGCGTTTCTCATTCAAGTAACTACTGCAAAGTGTACCATGACATTTTAAGTGCAATATTTTCTTCCTCAGGCGCTTGGTTAGCGCATATTACTTTTTTGGGGTAGCTGGTCATTGTGATGTTTTCTTTTCAACTCCTAGCGGATCTCACAAAGCCTGGGCTAAGGATATAAAACAAGCATTAAAATCACGTGTAAAATCAAAAAACACAGAAAAAACCTGTCAAGACTTTTTTTGCCATTTTAGTAAAAAAACTCGGGAGAGACTTTGGGTAATGACTTTTGCTTCATCCAGTTTAAACCTGACAATAACCAGCTTAACTGATCTTGGGTCAACTCGATAGTCTCAGTCTCTTCCAATGCAAGATGAGCCTGAAATAGCCCCCACTTTCCAATGCAAAGTGGGCCTGAAGTTGTTGCGTGATCGTTCATCCTATATGGATGAATATCAATATGAACGACATAGAATTAAACACACTTGCCCAGATTGAGCAATTTCTATCCTCATCAACCCAGCTTACCTTTGAAGCTACATCACGAGCAGAATCTTACCTATGGGTTACGAACACATTAAAAAAATTTGCTTATTGCGGTATGTGCAAAAAGGACAAAGGATTGATTCGTGATTACCTGCAACGAATGACTGGTTACTCACGTTCACAAATTACTAGGCTAATTGCTCAGTATCAAAAGTCAGGAAAAGTTGTTGTTAAGCAACGATCACCTAGAAATAAGTTTAGCTTAATCTATACGCATGAGGATACTTGGTTGTTAGCTGAAACGGATCAGGTTCATCAAACGCTTAGCGGGCCTACCACAAAAAAACTTTGCGAGAGAGCCTTTCATTTGTTTGGAGATAAGCGTTATGCGCGTCTTGCTTTTATCTCAGTCTCTCATCTTTACAATCTTCGACAAACTGAAACCTACCAGCGCAAACGGCGACACTTTAATAAAACTAAAGCAACGCAGGTTTCTATTGGTGAAAGGCGAAAACCAACTCCAGAGGGTAGGCCTGGCTTTATACGTATTGATACAGTGCACCAAGGAGATATGGATAAAATCAAGGGTGTTTATCATATTAATGCTGTTGACGAGGTGACACAGATGGAAGTAGTCTGCGCTGTTGAAAAAATTAGTGAGGCTTACTTAATCCCTGTCTTAGAGCAAATAATCGATACCTTTCCATTTAAAGTGTTAGGCCTACATGCTGATAATGGCTCAGAGTACATTAATCAGCATGTAGCTAAACTATTGCAAAAGTTATTTATTGAACTCACTAAATCGAGGCCAAGGCATAGTAATGACAACGGTTTGGTGGAAAGTAAAAATGGCTCGGTTGTTAGAAAGCATTTTGGCTACATACATATTCAACAACGTTTTGCCCCGCAAATTAATGAATTCTATAACCAGCATTTTAACGACTATATTAATTTTCACAGACCTTGTTACTTCCCTGTAACCAGCATTAATAGCAAGGGTAAGCAAACTAAACTTTACCCTTACGAGGCCATTATGACTCCTTACGAAAAGTTCAAATCAATTGAAAATGCTGAGCAGTATTTAAAGGAAGATGAAACCTTTGAACGACTAGATAAATTAGCGTATTCTCTGACTGATCATGAATCTGCACAAAAGATGCAGGAAGCAAAGAAGACGTTATTTGAGAAAATAACAAAAGAGCAAATAGCTGATACTATCAGCACTGAAGACTAACCGATGGACCATCATGGTGACATCTGTTCAGATGCTGCTTCAGGCTCATCTTACGATTGGAATATACTGTCTCATCTGCTTCGCTAGGGAACTTCAGCTTACCTTTTTCTAATCGTTTGTAGCAAAGCCAAAAACCATTTTGGTCGTACCAAAGTAATTTTATTTTATCGCGCTGCCTGTTACGAAAAAGAAATAGCTGGCCTGAGCTTGGGGTCATTGAGAGATGATCGGCAATCAGCATTACTAGGCCATCAATCTGTTTTCTAAAGTCCACAGGGGTACGATAAAACCAGATCGGTGTTTTCCAGTTCTGAAACATTAGCAAAGCCTCTGAATCAAAGACGCTAAGCTATCCTGGTCATAAAAGCTAATCTGTATGTATGAGTTGACCTGCATGACAGCCACTGGTTGTGCTGGCTGCTCAGACACGCAAACAACCTTTGCTAGCGTTTTTTGCTGTTCTCTTCTCAAACGATAGAGAAACTGCGTGTAAGGTACGTTATTCTCTCGGCAGTATTTCGCTTTGGTTAACTTGCTTTGCTTAAAGTCGGAAAGGTGTTTTTCCCAATAAGCATCTGTGGTATCCGTCTTATTTCAGCATGATGCTCATGCTGCGCTCTCTTTAGTTTACTGCGCCTGTGATGAGCGGATGGTAATTAATTCCGCTAGCGAAGGCATAGAATAGTTTTTTGTAATTCTGTCATATATATAATCGAAGACATTAACTGCTAGCTTTTTACATGTCTCAGTAATTGTAACCATTGTATCCTTAGCTTTCGTTCCTTCTTCACTCATAGTATGAAGGTGTACATCGCGCATTCTAGCCTGCTTCCGAGCCATCAACTCTGCTGGATTGTTATGTAGAGGAAGCTCTGGCTTTTCCAGCACTAACAATAGCTGCCTTTTCTTTTTTAAGGTGAGCTCAATTTGTTTATCTAGTTTCTCGTAGCCAGTGATTGTTGAGAATAACTCAGTAAACTCATTGGATAGCTTATCTATCTCATCTTGCCCTGGGTTCTTTTTATATTCAATGAGCTTATGATAATAATCCCAAAACCTATCCAAGAAGCTGTCAACAGAGTCTTGGTGCTTCTTAAAAATTGGCGTCAGCTTTTTATAATGCCTACCCTCATGAACCCAGCACAAGGCGAGTGATTCAGTAATGAGCTTAAACTGTGGCGCATCATCGGTAATGAGTGTTTCTATCGCATAAGGACTCTTTCTATATGTTGAGATAGCTGCCGCATCAGTAATCAGCTTTCTATATTTTGGAAATTTTTTATCACCTAATACCTTATCAAGAATAACTTCCAGCTCCTTACTGTTTAAGATAGTCGATGAGTGAAATACCTTTAAGCTTTCGATTACCTTGTGGGGTAAGTTCATAGGGGTGCTGCCTTTATATAATGTAGAAAATATAGCATAATATACACTTTAACTTGATTACGGATGGTGTTTGGATGTTAGCTAGAATTCTCTCTGATGAAAATAATGAATTAACTATTGAGCTCAAGCTTCCACTAAAAGGATCCATGCTTGAATGTGAGGATGCAATTCTTGACGGCCTTAATGAGGTTGGAACATTAGCCACTGAAAAAGCTTTAAGTAAGTTTGATGCAGATGGCTCTCCTATCCATGTTGGAAAAATAAAGCTAACAGCACGAAGTAGAGATGAAGCAAATTACCAAACGCCTTATGGAGTTGCTCGAGTTAAGCGTTATGTTTATCAAACCTCTAAAGGCGGGAAGATCTTTTGTCCTTTAGAAGATAAGGCTAGAATTATCCAAGGATCAACACCGCGATTTGCAAAAATAATCTCACATAAATACTCAAACTTACCTGCTCCTAGTGTTATTGATGATCTCAAGGTCAATCATAACCGTAAAATCTCACATTCATACTTGCAACGGGCAACTGATTTTGTTGGCGGTATTGCACAAGCCAAAGAGGCTGAGTGGGAATATGAAGAGCCAAAGCTTGATGCAGGCATTGAGATGCTAAGTATTAGCTTAGATGGTGCATATGTTCTCACCGTTGATGATGGTTATAGAGAGAGCATGGTTGGAACTATTTCCATGTATGATAAGCATGGTGCACGCCTGCACACAACCTACGTTGCAGCATCACCAGAATATGGAAAAGATGAATTCTTTAATAGGCTTGAAAAGGAAATAAAGCTGAAAAAGAAATATTACCCTGATGCTAAAACAATTGGCGTTGCTGATGGAGCAAAAAATAATTGGCCATTTCTAAAAAAACATACTGATACGCAAATTTTAGATTTTTGGCATGCAACTGAATATCTCGGCGAAGCATCAAAGGCAGTATTTACCAAAAAATCTGAAAGAGATGAGCGTGATGTTTGGCTCGAAGAGAGATGTCATGACTTAAAGCACAAGAAAGGTGCGGCAGGTAGAATACTTGCTGAGCTTAAAGAGCATCTAAATAAAAAACTGAATAAATCGCTTAGAGAAAAGCTAGAAGGAACAATTACGTATTTTGAAAATAATATTAAAGAAAAGCGAATGTCGTATCATAATTTGATTAAGCAGAATGCACCAATTGGCTCTGGCGTCACTGAAGCAGCATGTAAAACAATTGTTAAACAAAGATTAGGCGGATCAGGAATGCGCTCGAAAGACAAGGGAATGAAAATCGTTTTATGCTTGAGAACACTAGTAAAGACTAAAGGCAGATGGGATCAGTTTTGGGAGAAGGTCAATGATTTTGGCGTGCCAGCAGCAATATAGCCTACATTATATAGAGGCAGCACCCGTTCATAGTAGCCAGTAAATTAAAAGCGGCCTCATTTAATGTGAACCCAAAGTGGTCTTTGCTTAACATTTCAATGACGCTTAATCGACTTTTACTGGTCAGCGTAAAGTAAGCTGAATAATACTCATTACCCAATACATTAACATAACGGTTTTTCCCATCCTCTCTAGCGTTGGTGTCATCTAGGTGCTGGTAGTTCGTGGATTGTAAACCTGCCTTCACAACTTCTACCTTCTCGGGCTCAAGTATCGTAGGTGTTTTAATTGTGAAGCTATGGATGGTTGATTTACTAATATCTATGTTGGCGGTTTTATAAAATGTCTCAAGGCTTTCTAGCGTCATACCACCTTGAGTATTTAGGAAGCTTGTCCAGCTTTTAATAGTAGGGCCGAACTGGCCCTCATAACCAGTTGGCAGAGGTGCTGTATAGTGTTTGTTTTCAGAAGGGGAGTAATATTGTTGGCGCAAAAAAAGAGTGTTATTAGCAGCAATTTTTATATCCTGGATAAGTGTTTTCTTAGAGCCATTTGGCACAGCATCGCTGGGCAACGAATCTGGATTAATTGTTAGTGTCACTGTATTAGAGACTTCGAGATTTTTTTTACTAGATTTTGGCTTTCTAGTTTTATTGGTTTTATTTCCTTTTCTATCCTTCTCGGAGGAATGATCCTTGTCCTTGTTAGCGCGCGTTTGCTTTCTAACATTAGGCTTTCCTTGCTCACCTTTATATTTATTTAATGCGTTATTTAACGATTGCACCTTGTCTTCTAGCTTTATGATTTTCTCAGCCTGACTTTCACATACATTGCTAAAATCTGTTTCTAGTGCTGTTGGTGTAACAGTATTATTAAATCTCTCAATGAGATCGGCTAAAACTGATTTGTCAGGTTGTTTTTTCATAGGAAGAGTATACCACGGGTTTGAAAAGGTAAATTTTCCCCACACAGATGGCCGTACTGCTGAAATTATTTTTAAGCCATGAACCTGATCGATGAAAAAATAATCCGAGCATACAGCGTTGTTATAGAGCGCACATCATGCTTTTATGACACACGATGATTCCAATATAAAATTTCCAAATTTGCACGAAAAAGCTGTCAAGAACTTTTTGAATTATTTTCAAATCATGCTGATATTGAACGGATACCATCTGTGTAAGTAGCATTTTCATTTTCAGGATTTGTTGCTGACATACCGTAAGCTCCTTGTTACTATTTGCGGGAGCATACAGTCACATGAATTTAACTAGTTGACTAGGGTGTACTTGCTGGATCGCTTACAGCTGCTCCCATCAAAGTTTTTAATTTTTGACTCAGCAATAGGAGGACGTTTGGTGTATCGACCTAAGTATTTAACGTTTTGTTTGTGATTCTTTGAGGGCTTTGCGCAATGTACTACCCATCGTTTTTGGTAAAGCTGATCAAGCAGTTGATTAAAGTTGAAAGTGTGGTTCAGTGTAGAGGCTAACTGATTTGGCAGAATAAGCCCTTTGTCCTGGTGGTGGTTTCTAAAAAGGTTAATGACCTCATAACGCCACATGGACATTAGTGTAGGTTGATGGAAGTAGAGGCTTTTCCATTGTGTTAACTCTTTGTTGATACCACCCAGAGTGATTGACGCATGAAGATGCACATTGCGCTTTAGATCTCTGCCAAAGGTGTGAAGCGCGATAAATACACCGGGTTTAACCCTCTTGTTTTTAGCAAGCTTGAGTAACACCTTTGCTGCTAATGGTGGGAGTAAATTAAGAAGCTCTCTGTTTGTCCAAAAGCAGTCCCAAAGAGTAGAGGGCATGGTGAATGTGATGTGTTGCCATGCAGTGTTGGGTAAGATTGCCATTTGTTGTTGTATCCATACTTCTGTGGCTTTTTTACCACACGATGAACAGCTTTTAGCTTTGCAGGTATGGCGGATGTATTTGACGTGTGAACAGTTTGGATTACTGCAATGATACTCTTTATGGCCACGCATAGGATGTTTGCAGCTAAGCAGCTTAACAATGCCAATGACAATAGCTTCTCTGATTTTATCTTTGTACTTGGTGTGAAAGTTCCGCCAGTTCTGATTGGTTACTAAGATTTGTTTGATACTAAAGCGTTTCATTATTCTTAGAGTAAAATGAGAAGCGCGTATAGTAGGTGAG
>CBDALO010000126.1:0-10844 GCA_965196985.1 Gammaproteobacteria bacterium
TTAGTCCTATTATCGTACTATATATTGCAAACTTAGGTGGTACTTTTATTTCAGCAGTAATAGATTTATTTATTTTTTATTACTTATATAAAAATCTGCGCTGGCCCTTTTTCTTAGCATCGTTTTTATCATCTATCGTTACTATTTCAGTTTATACCTATGTTACAGATTACTTCGGCTTTAGACACTCATATCCACAACACGTAATGGAGTTAACCTTTATTAACCTTTTAACTAATTTTTTAACTTTATTAGGCTACTCTATTGTTGGACAATTTATAGTGGGATTTATCCAAAAAGCACTTAATAGGAACAGTTAGAAGTATATTAATTTATTTCTAAATTTTACAAACAGATGATTTATCTTGATCACTCTCCTTATTATCCTCGCATAAATTATTTTCCCTTGAACTAAAAAAAACACTTTCAGAACGTCGGCTAGACTCTGATGTCACTTTTAAGTTTTTTACAATTTCAAGATTTTCTCCTATTGCAGTAAACCAACACACTATTTCTGCTGGTTGATCAAAAGACTTTATTGAATCACTAGAGAACCAAAGACCATCTTCCTCTTGTATTGATAAAAAGTAATTAATGATTTTTAATATTGCTTCTAAATACCTATCTTCTTTTGTCTCCAAATAAAGCTCAGATAGTGCCCAAGCTAACTTATGGCTAAATTCACAACTAAAGACAGATGTATTACAAGTTAAAGCAAAATCAGTATATTCTTTTGATGCAACTAAATACTTCTCATCCCCTGTTGCTCTATATAATTTCACTAAATATACAATAGGATAGGAGATCATAAAGTAAAGTTGATCAGGTTCTGCTTTACTAACCAAATGTATTAAAGATGCTTCACTAGTAAAATCTGTAATACATTTACCTGATGAATTAGCACGCAAATAAAATCCAATATTTAAGTTTGGCTGAGCCTTTAATATATCGCATAAGTAATCACCTGCTTTATTAGCTTGAGTTTGATATTGAGCTTCTAAGCACACCAACCCTAAATGAGCTGTTGTAATTACATCCATAACACCATCATGCTGGTCAATACTATGAGTATAAAAACCACCTAAACTAGAATCTTGATAAGAAAGTAAGTATTGCATCGCAATATCAGCAACATCACTTCTAGCAATCTTGTTTGCGGCTCTAACTATCCATCCATTAACGTAAGTATAAAATTCATCATAAGCTTGGTTACTACTTTTAGGGAGTCCCGGTGTCTCAGGTTTAAAATCTCCATTAGAACGAAGCCACGTAGCAGAAATATAATTAAGCAACTTGTTGGTATTTTCTATATTTCCAACCATTTCCCACATTAGTGGATGTTTATAATAAACAGCTAGATCAATTGGCTGTGATGAATAATTATCGCCAGTAAGTTTTGATGTAAAAGCATTAATAGCTCGCTCTTTACTAGCTTTTAAATTTGCAAGTAACTCAATTAACATATAATACCCTTTTAACTAAAGACCCTATTTTTTCAATACACTCTTAATATTACCGCGATAGAGCGTTATTTTGTCTGTAAAAACCAACTTCAGTACTTAGAAAAACCTTTAAAATTCTAAATGGCACTCTATTAGACCTTCTGCGAAACTAAATACTGGGCGAGCTTATGCTCGTTTGTAGTTTTAGAATCCGGCTTGAAGATTGAGAATCCCAGCAATAATATTAAATCTCATATTGTGTTTTCTGCGAAAATTCCTATACACCTCCCCAAGAATGCGGAATTTTTTAAATTTTGAGAATTGATGTTCAACCCTAATACGGATCTTGCTGTGATTACGGTTATCCTCTTTTTGTTGAGTAGTTAATTTGCCGCCTTTGGGCTTTTTATGAGGTAAGTTAACCAAGGGGTCAGTATGTTGAATTCCTTGGTATCCTAGATCAGCATATTTTTCTGCTGGTGGCAGTGGGCTGCCACGTTGTCGGATCTTAATATCATGAACCCTCCCAGGCATTGTTTGAGAGACGTTGATTATTTTTCCGGATGTACTCATTGCTATCTCCACCTTTTGAGTATGTCTTTTCTTTTTACCAGAATAATAATCTTTACGTGGCTTCTTCTTTTTGGGGCGCTGAATAGGCTGCTCCGTTACATCCATTAATATAGCGCAAACCGCATCTTCTGTTAGGGTTCTGTCTTTTTTAATATGAATATGCTTGGCCACTAAGGGTTCTAAGCGTTTAAATAAGCGGCAGACATTACTGTCATCCAAACCAACAAAGTAACCTAAGAATTCATGTGTTACATAAGTGCGATAGTACATCATGAGAAGCAAAAGGCGATCATGGTGCGTGGTGAGTTTCGGGCGCCTTCCCAGCTTACTAAACTCATCATCAAGTGATGACTTCACTTGTTGGTGTATCGTTTCAAAATCATCAAGGGTCAAACCAGTTAACTTTTTAAAAATACGCGGGCGGTTACTGAGTTGCTGATAGCTTAATAGCATATGCCTTTCCATGAATGATTATTAATCAGGCAATTATAAGCAAATTTTAGCTAGTTTCTAGAACTGCCCTTAGTTACGCAGAAGGTCTATTGTACCTGTCTCATCGCATAATATCTTAAATTAATTATGCTAATCAATCTAAAAAATTATTTATACCTCAAATTTTTCTCCTCTCAAAATAAATTATTAACTTTTAGGTAATAGCAATTATATCTCGTTAATAAGAACAAGAATGATCTATCCTAAAACCCTATGAAGCCTTATTATTCACTTCAACTTAAGTATCTAGGTGATCCGCTCCACTGGTCATCAATTTCCACTAAAACAGCTGATACGAGCCTTAGGCACGATTCAGTATTAGGGAAAATTCCAACTGTATGCGTCCTTCTTTTTACCTCTCTGTTTACGCGCTCAGCTATGTTACTGGTTCTTAATCTTTTTTGATGCGGCCTGTCAAAGTTCATCACTACTAAGCCCTCCGGTATATTCACTTCCAACCAAGAAGAAAGCTCTGGTGCTGTTTGCTGATATTTATCTACCGCCATAGCCAATAGTCTTTCCGACTCATGAATGTTTGAGGCATTAAATATAGCTGTAATCTCCTCAGCTACTGGTTCCTTCATTGAGCGCTTTGGTATGTGAGCCTGAGCATTTTGCTGCAAATGAAATTGGCAGCGTTGCCAAGGAACACTGGGGAACACAGCTCTTCTAGCGGCTTTTAGGCCAGTATGAGCGTCGCTAGTAATCAACTCAATACCATGTATACCTCGCTCAACCAACTGCTGAAGAAAATCACGCCAATGTACCTCAGCCTCTGATAACGCAACAGAAACACCTAGCACTGTTCTCTTGCCGGTTGATTCATCAAAGCCATAGGCTATCAATACCGCACAGTCTTGTACTGTGCCGCTAGTGCGCACCTTCTCATAACGTGCATCTAGCCAAAGATATTTTATCTTTCCTAACGGCTTATTTCGCCATTTCTTTAAATCTTCATCCAACAATTTAGCGCAACGGCTTACCTCTGTGCTTGAAATATCTGTTCCACAGAGTTGCTTTAGCACCTTTTCAACTTTGCGCGTGGAAACCCCATGCACATACATTTCAGCGACAGCCAGCTTAAGTGCTCTATCAGAGCGTACACCTCGCTCTAAGACTGATGGATAGAAGGCTTCATTGGAGTCTCTAACCTGCGGTATCTGTAGCTCAAGCTGACCTTGACCTGTGTTAATTAACCTTGGTTTAAAGCCGTTCGCATATCCGTTTCTATCGCCAGTTCGCTCATAAGGACTGGCATTTAAATGGCGCTCCCTTTCTATTAACATAGCCTCATTCATCAACCTGGAGACAAGCTTAGGTAAAGCTTCAAACCCCTCCATCGCTAAAACATGTATGGCTTCTTCGATTAAGTTCTCATTTTTATAGCAGCTCATTGTCATTCCTCTTTTTTGGTTAAGTTTACCTTAAAAGGAATTTCTAATCTGACTGAGTCGCCTGCTTATTTTCAGCAAGTCAATGGAATTTACAGAAAGGATGGCGCACTAGCATTACCGCAGTAGGCTACAAAGCACTAAGCATAAAAACTTAGCCCAACTTTGTCCTTTCTAAAATTAAACCTATCCAAATCAATGACTTACATTTTAAAAAAACGTTTAGGGTCACTACAACTTAACAAATTGTTTTTTCAGTGTGCCCAGGTTGTGAATTCATGCCTAACGATTTATAGATCACAACTTGCTCTGGAGTTGCCTTTGAGGTTCTTCTAACAGAAAGTAGTTTATTATTTTCAAGCCGCATCGTAGTCGTGATACGAACCTGAGTGCTAAAAATCTGCCGTATAGTTTGCCAGCTACTCTCAATGTTCTGCAATTTAAGTTGATGGCGAATAGTGTGTAGTAAGTGATAAGCAAGAATACTAATAAACAGATGGGCATCAACTCGGTCTTGCTTTTGATGGTAGATAGGACGCAGGCCTAACTCTGATTTTAATGATCTGAATGCCGATTCAACATCAGTTAGAGTTGTATAAATTCTCCAAATTGTTTTTTCATCTAAATCCATTCTGTTACTACGCAAACAATATGCGCCCAGATTCTCAGAGTTAACTTTACTCCAACTGATTTTCGTAACCTTATCACCCTCCGAATCAAGCGTGATAGTGTATCGACCTGAAACACGTTTATGGCGCTCTTTTATTCGACCTAAACGCAAGGTTACTTTCTCAATTGCTTTCATTCCGGTTTTTTTAGTGAGCCCATTGGCTAACTTAATTAATTCCTCTTCGAAACGAGCCTCAGCCTTACTAATCATATTTAAGCTTTTTTCTTCCTTAGCCTGAGAATGGCAGTACAGTAAGACTTCATTTGCTTCAGTATCTTTAACTAATTGCGCTGTAACCGTATTATTTACTGATTCTTTTACTAGCACTTTATCAATGTTTTCATCGACAACAGGCAATGCTCTACGGCTCACTACAATATAATGGAAACCTTTTTCAGTAAGCCATGAAATATTTTCTTCAGTTGCAAAACCAGCATCTAAGACAATTGTTGCCTCTGGCTGTGCATGAAGCTCAGTTAGCATTTCGGATAATGTTTTAGGCTCGCTAACATTCCCTTTGAAAAATTCACTGCGTTGCGGGAACCCTGAGCCATCCAGCACGAGCCCTAGAGAAACAAGCGGACAATCAGACCGCTTCTCCTTTGATCGACCATGCTGTGCGTGATCATTCTGTAATGCTCTACCCTCAAAGTAGGTATTGGTTATATCGTAGAGAGTGATCACCTGATTTAAACTAAAGAGATTTTTCTCACGTTCGAATAATTGATCTTCAATCATTTGCTTATGTTTGAGTAACTCATCAGCAGTCTTATAGAATTTCTTGAGTGATAGTTCTGAGAAATCAGTACCCAGTAATTCATCTAACGCACTTTGATTGCTTAAATAATAGTGCGTACTTAAATCACTTCCTGGGGCAACCAAACGCCCAATGATGGTAGCAAGCATCAGATGACATTGTTTTTGATTAAAACCCAAAGTCCTAAACAATTCTTCAAGTTGTAATTGGCTAGCAGCATGTAAGCCCAACGCCTCAGCTCCAACGTGTCGTATGTCCTCACTCTCAATGGAGTTAACATCCACTGCTTGAAAGTCAGGTTCAACCGCGCTTACTGAATTAACAGCAATGCTTGTCTCATTGTCATCTGCAAGCCTAGAGCGAATGCGTTTTACATACATTTGCGCCTGTTTTTCCAGATGTGCAGGTATTGAAATTAACGTGCCTTGACCCGTTAAAATTTCCTCAATACGGTCAGCAAGCAATTTCCAACTGTCCTTCTTTACTGAAAAATTTGCACCAAGGTTTAAAATCAGTCTTTGACGTACTTTGCCGTCAGCAGTGCGATGAGTATCAACAAGTCGGTAGGTTGCGTAAGACTTACCTGTCCGAGGACTCTTTTGTGTAGAGGTTCGAATATACATAACTCAATACTCTCATCACTTCACCAGCCCATGCAACCCCTTATTGCTATTATGTGTCACTACATTCCAGGATTCACGTTTCTAGGCAAGTAAAATCAATGGGTTGAGTTAAAAATAGTGATGAAATTTTTGATTTTCAGGGTGAAATGGCCAAACTTGGGTTAGAATCAGCACTATAAGATGGTAGATAAGCTAACAATTCTAAATAGTGACTGACAGAAAACCCGCAAAGCCTTTTATTTTCAATGTTTCGGGGCGAACTGGTCACATGAAGATTTTCAAAAAACAGCACTAAATACTCGTTTTCCAGCTATTTACAGCTTATTTTCGATATAATGCCTTAATCTTCGATGATTTTTCGCCACAGCATGGTAACTCTTCACTGGAAAGCAAGAATGACAAGACTAGCCCAAAATCCACAAATGCAAATTGGCCAAGTAGATATTTCTAAAATTCAAATCAGCTCTAAATCACGGGATGACATTCCAAAATTATTAAAAGGGCTACAGTTTATTTATAGTACACCCTCTGTACGGAAGGAGATTTTCGAACTACTAGAGGCTCAGATTGCACCTGAGGTTGACAAGAATAATGGACGCCCTGGTATGGAATTATGGAAAATATTGGTCATGGGAGTACTCCGCCTGAGTCTAAATTGTGATTATGATCGACTGCATGAACTTGTGAATCAACATAAAACCATTCGTGAAATGCTAGGGCATGCTGATTTTTTCGATAAAATAGAGTATCAGCTGCAAACAATTAAAGACAATGTCTCGCTACTCACTCCCGAGTTGTTAGATGAGATTAATCAAGTTGTTGTGAAAGCTGGTCATTCATTGTTAAAAAAAAGTGAGCCTCTGCGAGGCCGTTGCGATTCCTTTGTGGTTGAAACAGACGTACATTTTCCAACAGACATAAGCTTACTGTTTGACGCAATGCGCAAAATAATTCAGCAGGTGGCCAAGCTGTGTGAACACAGCGGATTGAGTGACTGGCGTCAATATCGATATAACATCAAGCATCTGAAACGGCTCATGCGAATAGCTCAACTAAAAAAGCGCAGTAAGAGCAAGCAAGCAGATCAACAAAACAAAAAGGACAAGGCAATCAAGGATGCTCATCAGGAGTATCTCAATATTGCGCAAAAATATTTAGATAAAGCACATGCCTCAATAAACGCTATCCAGAAAGCCGATCTACTGAAGCCGCAAGATGCGCCACTGGTTGAAAGTATAGAAATGTTCACGGTTCATGCAGATCGCCAAGTTGATCAAATTAAACGCCGAATATTATTGGATGAAAAGATCCCGCATGAAGAAAAAGTCTTT
This sequence comes from Gammaproteobacteria bacterium, assembly GCA_965196985.1. Lineage (GTDB taxonomy): Bacteria > Pseudomonadota > Gammaproteobacteria > UBA12402 > UBA12402 > 2-12-FULL-35-23. The sequence continues at coordinate 7,280 of CBDALO010000126.1, forward strand.
TCTGTCTTTCAGCCACATACTGAATGGATTGTAAAAGGAAAGGCTGGTGTACCAGTCGAATTAGGAATGAAAGTCTGTGTCTTGGAGGATCAACACCAATTTATATTGCATCATCGTGTGATGGAGAATGAGACTGATGACAAGGTCGCCGTATCTATGGTTCAAGAGACCCAACAAAAGTTCCCAGAGTTAAACACATGTAGTTTTGATAAGGGCTTTCATTCAAAAGAAAATCAATCTGCGTTAGCAGATATTTTGGAAGTTGTTGCATTGCCGAGAAAAGGTCGACTCTCAAAGGAAGCACAGGAAATTGAAAAGTCAGACTCGTTTGTGAAAGCGAAACAAAAGCATTCTGCGGTAGAATCCAGTATTAATGCTCTTGAAGTTCATGGGTTGGATCAATGCCTAGATCACGGCATTGATGGCTTTAAGAGTTATGTTGGCTTAGCGATTGTTGGAAAAAACATAGATCGTATCGGAAGTCTTATACAAAGAGCTGAGCAAAGGAAAGCAGCGCGACTAAAAAAACGCATTCGAGGTCGCAGCCCACCGTTAGCTGCCTAGTCAGCCTCAGAATATCCCATTGTATTCCAGAAAGCAGGATGCTTTTTTTCGTATCAAAACAGCGAGATTTCATTTTTTTGTACGCGGCCAGGGCTTAACATGCTATTTTTATTATGATCTCGCGCGGATATAAAAAAATGAAAGTGTAATAAAACAACAAAGACTAAGAATTAGTAGGTTTTCTGTCAGTCACTAAATAATATCAAAAGAAGTATCCCATATGCTTAATAAGCATAAAAATACAATGATACCTTGCAATTTCATACAATTAAGGATATTTTTGTTTTTTATTGAAAGCTCTAGCAAGAGGTGTAACTTGTTTAATTCAATCAATTCTTATGGTTCTGATGAACCAGAAAAACTAATGCGAAAATTCTATGAAACCGGTAATGAAATGTTACTAACATTACGTAATCTCACAACAAGCCCAACTGACAGAAAAAAACCAAGAACTTGGGGGGCAACTGAAGCTGCAAAGATGGTTGGTGTATCAGCTCCAACATTCAGAAAATTACAAAAAACTGAAACGCCTGGCATTATTTATGAGAATTTCAATAATAAAACTAGTAAAAAATACACCTTGGAAGCTATTAACAACTTAAGAGATAAAGCACATACGCGCTATAAACGGCCAAATGGTTCCTCTGCCCTCACAATAGCAGTTTCCAACCTTAAAGGCGGTGTTGGTAAAACCGAAACTTCTGTTGATCTAGCAAAAAAAATTGCAATTGAGGGTCTACGTTGTTTATTAATTGATTTTGATGCGCAAGGTACAGCTACGCTAATTAGCTCAGGCCTAATTCCTGATATGGAAATTAAGTACGAAGAAACAATTACTAACTGTTTAATAAATGATACGAGCAATATAGATAAAATAATTTTAAAAACACATTTTGATGGGTTAGATATTATCCCAGCAAATCTTGCCATTCAGGACTGTGACTTATTATTACCTAATGAAAAAGAAAATAATCAAGCAGAATTAGGATCACCTTTTGAACGACTTAGTAATGCTTTAAGTTTAATAAAACAAAAGTATGATGTTATTTTAATTGATTGTGGCCCTAACTTAGGCTCATTAACACTAAACGCTATTCTTGCCTGTGATGGTATGTTAGTACCAATACCTCCTAACATGAATAATTATTCAAGCTTCGTTATGTATACCTCTACTTTGCACAATATTTTTAAAGAAATAGAAAATAAGAAATTGCAGTATTTTAGGATACTCCTTTCAAAACATTCCGGAAATAATGAGTCATTACAAATGGAAAATTTAATGCGCGAACAATTTGGTAGATACATTTTATCTAACCATATGTGCGAAACTGTTGAAGTTGCTAAAGCTGCTAATGAAATTGGAACTATTTATGACATATCTAAACCTCGCGGTAGTCGTGAAGCATACAGGCGGGCTATGCAGCACTTAGATGATGTAAATTTAGAAATAATTAATAACTTTAAGGATATTTGGAGTCATCAATCTAACCAAAACACACAAACAGAGGGTTTAGCTAATGAATAACAATGGTAGAAATGTACACGGTTCAGGTCCTTTAAGTCTTTTAATCAAACAGGGTCAGATAAAAAAAGTAGACGATAGTAACCCTAATTTACCAGCTAGCTTTCAAACCGAATCAGGTATTACGTTTAGTGAAGGTGAACTTTTGTTTATTCCACCATATGAATGTGAACCTTGGAAGTATGCTAATCGACATGAAGACGAAATGGGTTTTATCAAAGAGTTGGAAAAATCAATTAAAGAACAAGGCCAATTACAGCCTGTTTTGATAAGAAAACACCCTAACCCACATGATGGTGTTAAATACGAAATTATCTTTGGTCGAAGAAGGCATATAGCCTGTAAAAATTTAAACAGGCCGATGTTAGCGATATTAAAAAATATTGCGAATATACAAGAAGCTATTGCCTTTCAAGATGCGGAAAATAAATGGCGGAAAGATATTAGTAATTATTCAAATGCGCTGTTATATAGAAAATTAATTGATGACCATGTTTTTAAATCAGAAAAAGAGTTAGCAAAAAAGCTTGATATTCCAACTTCTAGTTTTAATGAAATCATGGCGTTTTCCAAATTACCTGCAGATATAGTTAAACGTATACCTAATGTGCATAATTTATCTAAAAATTTTGCTGTTACTATTTGTGCAATTTTAAATGAAGATGAAAACATTTATCAAGAAATTTATAACATTGCTCCTAAAATTGGTCTTACGATTAAATCACCTGCGATATTAAAAAAATACCTGAAACGCAATGAAAATCATAAAAACTCAATAGAAAATAGTGTTGTCTATAAAGCAGAAAATGGAACAAAACTTTTTACACTAAAAACCGATCAAAGAGGTATGCCGAACCTAGTAATAAATAAAAAAATAGCTCCTGTTATTGATATAGAAAATTTATGTGAAGTAATAACTAATGCGATTAAAAAACAAATGCAGAAATCCGGATATCCGGATTGATTTAGTTAGTATTGCAATAGACTAAAGTGCACATAATGATATTGAAGATTCAAAGCATCCGGATATCCGGATTAAAGATGTTTTAAGGGGAATACTATGAAATAAGGTGAAAATATAATTTTGGAATAAAGAGCCTGAAGCAGGCGATCAACTGTTTCAGGCTTATACAGAATAGTTATGCTCTATATTGTTTCTAAATTCTAGCAAGAGAGCCTTTACTATTCAATTAAGAATTTACTCAGTTGAAGTAAAAGGGGATTTTTGTGCCCAAAAAAGGACTTTCGCCACCCCAAGTGAGCGAAAAGGAATCACTCATCGGCGCGGCCATTGATACGATAGGGCAGGGCGCAGCACCATTGGAGCCAGTTGAAGGCACTCGCTCCGGTAATCGCTGTGGCCATGACCCTGCGAATCCACGTACGTATGCGCGTGACTCCGACCATAAGAAAACCTTCGATGCACTCCAAATAGCTTCGGAGAATGCCCAACGCTATGCGTTCAGCCCTGAAGGGGTG
>CBDALO010000127.1:0-31244 GCA_965196985.1 Gammaproteobacteria bacterium
ACCAAATAATGGGGGGGGGGGCAAGCCTATTGTTTTGAAAAGATAACATCACAAATTTCTATTGTTTTAGAACAAAAGACTATTGTCTTCCAAAATATTGAAGGGGCAGCCGCCGCCCCCAAGTGCCTGCCACTGTTCAAGACTAGGTTTTTTAATTGATCCAGCATAGCTTTTAGTTCCTGTATTGAATAAAATTTAAAGGGCTATTAGGGATGCACTGCCCATTAGAGCACAGACTAAAAGATAAAAGGGACTTTTACAAGACAGAGGGACACTCCAGGTGTTGCTGGAAAAAAACGGTGGGGGTGACATGTGCCCCCAGGTCCTCCATGTTCCTACACCACCAGCATTATTGTTGGGGGGTTGAAATAGGCTGAGTATAAAAATGGTGTCAAGACATATTGTTCTATACTCTGTTATTGTTACTGTAAGTCTTCTATTCTGCACACTAAATCAAACTAACAGGTCAGATGATAAGAAACCAAAATATGTAACCAGGCTTATACCAAAATTAAAGCTGAAAAAATGAGCCATTTTTGATGAAAATCCCAAGGGGTTAACCTTACTTTTTATACCAAAATTTAACCTGAAAAAATGAGCCATTTTTGATGAAAATCCCAAGGGGTTAACCTTACTTTTTATACCAAAATTAAACCTGAAAAAATGAGCCATTTTTTATGAAAATCCAAAGGGGTTAACCTTACTTTTTATACCAAAATTAAAGCTGAAAAAATGACCCATTTTTGATGAAAATCCAAAGGGGTTAACCTTACTTTTTATACCAAAATTAAACCCTAAAAAAATGAGCTATTTTTGATGAAAATCGTAAGGGGTTAACCTTACTTTTTATACTTAAAATTGAACCCTGAAAAACTTAGCCGTTTTTGATGAAAATCGTAAGAGGTTAACCTTACTTTTTATACTAAAAATTGAACCCTGAAAAATTGAGTAATTTTTAGTGAATATCGTAAGGGGTTAACCTTACATTTTATACTAAAAATTGGACCCTGCAAAAATCGTAAGGGGTGAACCTTACTTTTTATACTAAAAAATTGAACCCTGAAAAAATGAGCCATTTTTGATGAAAATCCCAAGGGGTTAACCTTACTTTTTATACTTAAATTAAACCCGTAAAAAATGAGCCATTTTTGATGAAAATCGTAAGGAGTTAACTTCACTTTTTATACCAAAATTAAACCCTGCAAAAATGAGCCATTCTTTATTAAAATCCCAAGGGGTTAACCTTACTTTTTATTCCAAAATGAAACCCTGCAAAAATGAGCCAATTTTGATTAAAATCGCAAGGGGTTAACCTTACTGTTGATAGCAAAATTGGACCCTGCAAAAATGAGCCAATTTTGATGAAAATCCCAAGGGGTTAACCTTACTTTTTATACCAAAATTGGACCCTGCAAAAATGAGCTATTTTTGATGAAAATCCCAAGGGGTTAACCTTACTTTTTATTCCAAAATTGGACCCTGCAAAAATGAGCCATTTTTGATGAAAATCCCAAGGGGTTAACCTTACTTTTTATACGAAAATTGGACCCTGCAAAAATGAGCCATTTTTGATGAAAATCCCAAGGGGTTAACCTTACTTTTTATACCAAAATTTAACCTGAAAAAATGAGCCATTTTTGATGAAATTCCCAAGGGGTTAACCTTACTTTTTGTACCAAAATTGGACCCTGCAAAAGTGAGCCATTCATGATGAAAATCCCAAGGGGTTAACCTTACTTTTTATTCCAAAATGAAACCCTGCAAAAATGAGCCAATTTTGATTAAAATCGCAAGGGGTTAACCTTACTGTTGATAGCAAAATTGGACCCTGCAAAAGTGAGCCATTTTTGATGAAAATCCCAAGGGGTTAACCTTACTTTTTATACCAAAATTGGACCCTGCAAAAATGACCCATTTTGATGAAAATCCTAAGAGGTTAACCTTACCAACCAACATTTTATTCCAAAATGAAACCCTGCAAAAATGAGCCATTTTTGATGAAAATCCCGAGGGATTAACCTTACTTTTTATACCAAAATTGGACCCTGCAAAAATGAGCCTTTTTGATGAAAATCCCAAGGGGTTAACCTTACTTTTTATTCCAAAATTGGACCCTGCAAAAATGAACCATTTTTGATGAAAATCCCAAGGGGTTAACCTTACTTTTTATACCAAAATTGGACCCTGCAAAAATGACCCATTTTTGATGAAAATCCCAAGGGGTTAACCTTAGTTTTTATACCAAAATTGGACCCTGCAAAAAGGAGCCATTTTTGATGAAAATCCCAAGGTGTTAAAATTACATTTTATTCCAAAATTGGACCCTGCAAAAATGAGCCATTTTTGATGAAAATCCCAAGGGGTTAACCTTACTTTTTATACTTAAATTAAACCCGGAAAAAATGAGCCATTTTTGATGAAAATCCCAAGGGGTTAACCTTACTTTTTATACCAAAATTAACCCCTGAAAAATTGAGCCATTTTTGATGAAAATCCCAAGGGGTTAACCTTACTTTTTTTACCAAAATTGGACCCTGCAAAAATTAGCCATTTTTGATGAAAATCCCAAGGGGTTAACCTTACTTTTTATACCAAAATTGGCCCTGAATAGATGAGCCATTTTTGATGAAAATCCCAAGGGGTTAACCTTACTTTTTATTCCAAAATTGGACCCTGCAAAAATGACCCATTTTTGATGAAAATCCCAAGGGGTTAACCTATCTGTTTATACCAAAATTGGACCCTGCAAAAATGAGCCATTTTTGATGAAAATCCCAAGGGGTTACCCTTACTTTTTATACCAAAATTTAACCTGAAGAAATCAGCCATTTTTGACGAAAATTCCAAGGGATTAACCTTACTTTTTATACCAAAATTAACCCCTTAAAAAAATGAGCCATTTTTGATGAAAATCCCAAGGGGTTAACCTTAGTTTTTATACCAAAATTGGACCCTGCAAAAAGGAGCCATTTTTGATGAAAATCTCAAGGGGTTGACCTTACATTTTATACCAAAATTGGACCCTGCAAAAATGAGCCATTTTTGATTAAAATCGAAAGAGGTTAACCTTACTGTTGATACCAACATTGGACCCTGCAAAAATGAGCCATTTTTGATGAAAATCCCAAGAAGTTAACCTTACTTTTTATACCAAAATTTAACCTGAAAAAATGAGCCATTTTTGATGAAAATCCCAAGGGGTTCACCTTAGTTTTTATACCAAAATTGGACCCTGCCAGAATGAGCCTTTTTGATGAAAATCCCAAGGGGTTAACCTTACTTTTTATACCAAAATTGGACCCTGGAAAAATGAGCCATTTTTGATGAAAATCCCAAGGGGTTAATCTTACTTTTTATACCAAAATTGGACCCTGCAAAAATGAGCCATTTTTGATGAAAATCCCAAGGGGCTAACCTTACTTTTTATACCAAAATTGGACCCTGCAAAAATGAGCCATTTTTGATGAAAATCCCAAGGGGTTAACCTTACTTTTTATACCAAAATTGGACCCTGCAAAAATGACCCATTTTTGATGAAAATCCCAAGGGGTTAACCTTACTTTTTATACCATAATTGGACCCTGCAAAAATGAGCCATTTTTGATGAAAATCCCAAGGGGTTAACCTTACTTTTTATTCCAAAATTGGACCCTGCAAAAATGAGCCATTTTTGATGAAAAACCCAAGGGGTTAACCTTACTTTTTGTACCAAAATTGGACCCTGCAAAAATGAGCCATTTTTGATGAAAATCCCAAGGGGTTAACCTTACTTTTTATACCAAAATTGGACCCTGCAAAAATGAGCCATTTTTGATGAAAATCCCAAGGGGTTAACCTTTCTTTTTATACCAAAATTGGACCCTGCAAAAATGAGCCATTTTTGATGAAAATCCCAAGGGGTTAACCTTACTTTTTATACCAAAATTGGACCCTGCAAAAAGGAGCCATTTTTGATGAAAATCCCAAGGGGTTAACCTTACATTTTATTCCAAAATGAAACCCTGCAAAAATGAGCCATTTTTGATGAAAATCCCAAGGGATTAACCTTACTTTTTATACCAAAATTGGACCCTGCAAAAATGAGCCTTTTTGATTAAAATCCCAAGGGGTTAACCTTACTTTTTATTCCAAAATTGGACCCTGCAAAAATGAGCCATTTTTGATGAAAATCCCAAGGGGTTAACCTTACTTTTTATACCAAAATTGGACCCTGCAAAAATGACCCATTTTTGATGAAAATCCCAAGGGGTTAACCTTACTTTTTATACCAAAATTGGACCCTGCAAAAAGGAGCCATTTTTGATGAAAATCCCAAGGGGTTAACCTTACTTTTTATACCAAAATTGGACCCTGCAAAAATGAGCCATTTTTGATTAAAATCGCAAGGGGTTAACCTTACTGTTGATACCAACATTGGACCCTGCAAAAATGAGCCATTTTTGATGAAAATCCCAAGGGGTTAACCTTACTTTTTATACCAAAATTAAACCCGAAAAAATGAGGCATTTTTTATGAAAATCCAAAGGGGTTAACCTTACTTTTTATACCAAAATTGGACCCTGCAAAAATGAGCCATTTTTGATGAAAATCCCAAGGGGTTAACCTTACTTTTTATACCAAAATTAACCCCTGAAAAATTGAGCCATTTTTGATGAAAATCGTAAGGGGTTAACCTTACTTTTTATACTAAAAATTGAACCCTGAAAAATTGAGTAATTTTTAGTGAATATCGTAAGGGGTTAACCTTACATTTTATACTAAAAATTGGCCCTGAATAGATGAGCCATTTTTGATGAAAATCCCAAGGGGTTAACCTTACTTTTTATTCCAAAATGAAACCCTGCAAAAATGAGCCATTTTTGATTAAAATCGCAAGGGGTTAACCTTACTATTTATACCAAAATTTGACCCTTCAAGAATGAGCCATTTTTGATGAAAATCCCAAAGGGTTAACCTTACTTTTTATACCAAAATTAAAGCTGAAAAAATGAGCCATTTTTGATGAAAATTCCAAGGGATTAACCTTACTTTTTATACCAAAATTTGACCCTGGAAAAATGAGCCATTTTTGATGAAAATCCCAAGGGGTTAACCTTACTTCTTATTCCAAAATGAAACCCTGCAAAAATGACCCATTTTTGATGAAAATCCCAAGGGGTTAACCTTACTTTTTATACCAAAATTGGACCCTGCAAAAATGAGCCATTTTTGATGAAAATCCCAAGGGGTTAACCTTACATTTTATTCCAAAATGAAACCCTGCAAAAATGAGCCATTTTTGATGAAAATCCCAAGGGGTTAACCTTACTTTTTATACTAAATTTGGACCCTGCAAAAATGAACCTTTTTGATGAAAATCCCAAGGGGTTAACCTTACTTTTTATTCCAAAATTGGACCCTGCAAAAATGAGCCATTTTTGATGAAAATCCCAAGGGGTTAACCTTACTTTTTATACCAAAATTGGACCCTGCAAAAATGATCCATTTTTGATGAAAATCCCAAGGGGTTAACCTTACTTTTTATACCAAAATTGGACCCTGCAAAAAGGAGCCATTTTTGATGAAAATCCCAAGAAGTTAACCTTACTTTTTATTCCAAATTTTGACCCTGCAAAAATAAGCCATTTTTGATGAAAATCCCAAGGTGTTAACCTTACTTTTTATACCAAAATTAACCTCTGAAAAAATGAGCCATTTTTGATGAAAATCCCAAGGGGTTAACCTTACTTTTTATACCAAAATTTAACCTGAAAAAATGAGCCATTTTTGATGAAAATCCCAAGAGGTTAACCTTAATTTTTATACCAAAATTAAACCTGAAAAAAATGAGCCATTTTTGATGAAAATCCCAAGAGGTTAACCTTAATTTTTATACCAAAATTAAACCTGAAAAAAATGAGCCATTTTTGATGATAATCCCAAGGGGTTAACCTTACTTTTTATACCAAAATTAACCCCTGAAAAATTGAGCCATTTTTGATGAAAATCGTAAGGGGTTAACCTTACTTTTTATACTAAAAATTGAACCCTGAAAAATTGAGTAATTTTTAGTGAATATCGTAAGGGGTTAACCTTACATTTTATACTAAAAATTGGCCCTGAATAGATGAGCCATTTTTGATGAAAATCCCAAGGGGTTAACCTTACTTTTTATTCCAAAATGAAACCCTGCAAAAATGAGCCATTTTTGATTAAAATCGCAAGGGGTTAACCTTACTATTTATACCAAAATTTGACCCTTCAAGAATGAGCCATTTTTGATGAAAATCCCAAAGGGTTAACCTTACTTTTTATACCAAAATTAAAGCTGAAAAAATGAGCCATTTTTGATGAAAATTCCAAGGGATTAACCTTACTTTTTATACCAAAATTTGACCCTGGAAAAATGAGCCATTTTTGATGAAAATCCCAAGGGGTTAACCTTACTTCTTATTCCAAAATGAAACCCTGCAAAAATGACCCATTTTTGATGAAAATCCCAAGGGGTTAACCTTACTTTTTATACCAAAATTGGACCCTGCAAAAATGAGCCATTTTTGATGAAAATCCCAAGGGGTTAACCTTACATTTTATTCCAAAATGAAACCCTGCAAAAATGAGCCATTTTTGATGAAAATCCCAAGGGGTTAACCTTACTTTTTATACTAAATTTGGACCCTGCAAAAATGAACCTTTTTGATGAAAATCCCAAGGGGTTAACCTTACTTTTTATTCCAAAATTGGACCCTGCAAAAATGAGCCATTTTTGATGAAAATCCCAAGGGGTTAACCTTACTTTTTATACCAAAATTGGACCCTGCAAAAATGATCCATTTTTGATGAAAATCCCAAGGGGTTAACCTTACTTTTTATACCAAAATTGGACCCTGCAAAAAGGAGCCATTTTTGATGAAAATCCCAAGAAGTTAACCTTACTTTTTATTCCAAATTTTGACCCTGCAAAAATAAGCCATTTTTGATGAAAATCCCAAGGTGTTAACCTTACTTTTTATACCAAAATTAACCTCTGAAAAAATGAGCCATTTTTGATGAAAATCCCAAGGGGTTAACCTTACTTTTTATACCAAAATTTAACCTGAAAAAATGAGCCATTTTTGATGAAAATCCCAAGAGGTTAACCTTAATTTTTATACCAAAATTAAACCTGAAAAAAATGAGCCATTTTTGATGATAATCCCAAGGGGTTAACCTTACTTTTTATACCAAAATTAGACCCTCCAAGAATGAGCCATTTTTGATGTAAATCCCACGGGGTTAACCTTACTTTTTATACCAAAATTGGAACCTGCAAAAATGAGCCATTTTTGATGAAAATCCCAAGGGATTAACCTTACTGTTTATACCAAAATTAGACCCTGCAAAAATGAGCCATTTTTGATGAAAATCCCAAGGGGTTAACCTTACTTTTTATACTTAAAATTGAACCCTGAAAAACTTAGCCGTTTTTGATGAAAATCGTATGAGGTTAACCTTACTTTTTATACTAAAAATTGAACCCTGAAAAATTGAGTAATTTTTAGTGAATATCGTAAGGGGTTAACCTTACATTTTATACTAAAAATTGGACCCTGCAAAAATCGTAAGGGGTGAACCTTACTTTTTATACTAAAAAATTGGACCCTGGAAGAATGAGCCATTTATGATGAAAATCCCAAGGGGTTAACCTTACTTTTTATACCAAAATTGGACCCTGCAAAAATGAGCCATTTTTGATGAAAATCCCAAGGGGTTAACCTTACTTTTTATACCAAAATTAACTCCTGAAAAAATGAGCCATTTTTGATGAAAATCCCAAGGGGTTAACCTTACTTTTTATACCAAACTTGGACCCTGCAAAAATGAGCCATTTTTGATGAAAATCCCAAGGGGTTAACCTTACTTTTTATACCAAAATTTAACCTGAAAAAATGAGCCATTTTTGATGAAAATCCCAAGGGGTTAACCTTACTTTTTATACCAAAATTGGCCCTGAATAGATGAGCCATTTTGGATGAAAATCCCAAGGGGTTAACCTTACTTTTTATTCCAAAATTGGACCCTGCAAAAATGAGCCATTTTTGATTAAAATCGCAAGGGGTTAACCTTACTATTTATACCAAAATTGGACCCTTCAAGAATGAGCCATTTTTGATGAAAATCCCAAAGGGTTAACCTTACTTTGTATACCAAAATTAAAGCTGAAAAAATGACCCATTTTTTAAGAAAATCCCAAGGGATTAACCTTACTTTTTATACCAAAATTGGACCCTGCAAAATTGAGCCATTTTTGATGAAAATCCCAAGGGGTTCACTTTACTTTTTATACCAAAATTGGACCCTGCAAAAAGGAGCCATTTTTGATGAAAATCCCAAGGGGTTAACCTTACATTTTATTCCAAAATGAAACCCTACAAAAATGAGCCATTTTTGATGAAAATCCCAAGGGATTAACCTTACTTTTTATACCAAAATTGGACCCTGCAAAAATGAGCCTTTTTGATGAAAATCCCAAGGGGTTAACCTTACTTTTTATTCCAAAATTGGACCCTGCAAAAATGAGCCATTTTTGATGAAAATCCCAAGGGGTTAACCTTACTTTTTATACCAAAATTGGACCCTGCAAAAATGACCCATTTTTGATGAAAATCCCAAGGGGTTAACCTTACTTTTTATACCAAAATTGGACCCTGCAAAAAGGAGCCATTTTTGATGAAAATCCCAAGGGGTTAACCTTACTTTTTATACCAAAATTGGACCCTGCAAAAATGAGCCATTTTTGATTAAAATCGCAAGGGGTTAACCTTACTGTTGATACCAACATTGGACCCTGCAAAAATGAGCCATTTTTGATGAAAATCCCAAGGGGTTAACCTTACTTTTTATACCAAAATTAAACCCGAAAAAATGAGGCATTTTTTATGAAAATCCAAAGGGGTTAACCTTACTTTTTATACCAGAATTGGACCCTGCAAAAATGAGCCATTTTTGATGAAAATCCCAAGGGGTTAACCTTACTTTTTATACCAAAATTAACCCCTGAAAAATTGAGCCATTTTTGATGAAAATCGTAAGGGGTTAACCTTACTTTTTATACTAAAAATTGAACCCTGAAAAATTGAGTAATTTTTAGTGAATATCGTAAGGGGTTAACCTTACATTTTATACTAAAAATTGGCCCTGAATAGATGAGCCATTTTTGATGAAAATCCCAAGGGGTTAACCTTACTTTTTATTCCAAAATGAAACCCTGCAAAAATGAGCCATTTTTGATTAAAATCGCAAGGGGTTAACCTTACTATTTATACCAAAATTTGACCTTTCAAGAATGAGCCATTTTTGATGAAAATTCCAAAGGGTTAACCTTACTTTTTATACCAAAATTGAAGCTGAAAAAATGAGCCATTTTTGATGAAAATTCCAAGGGATTAACCTTACTTTTTATACCAAAATTTGACCCTGGAAAAATGAGCCATTTTTGATGAAAATCCCAAGGGGTTAACCTTACTTCTTATTCCAAAATGAAACCCTGCAAAAATGACCCATTTTTGATGAAAATCCCAAGGGGTTAACCTTACTTTTTATACCAAAATTGGACCCTGCAAAAATGAGCCATTTTTGATGAAAATCCCAAGGGGTTAACCTTACTTTTTATACCAAAATTGGACCCTGCAAAAATGACCCATTTTTGATGAAAATCCCAAGGGGTTAACCTTACATTTTATTCCAAAATGAAACCCTGCAAAAATGAGCCATTTTTGATGAAAATCCCAAGGGGTTAACCTTACTTTTTATACTAAATTTGGACCCTGCAAAAATGAACCTTTTTGATGAAAATCCCAAGGGGTTAACCTTACTTTTTATTCCAAAATTGGACCCTGCAAAAATGAGCCATTTTTGATGAAAATCCCAAGGGGTTAACCTTACTTTTTATACCAAAATTGGACCCTGCAAAAATGATCCATTTTTGATGAAAATCCCAAGGGGTTAACCTTACTTTTTATACCAAAATTGGACCCTGCAAAAAGGAGCCATTTTTGATGAAAATCCCAAGAAGTTAACCTTACTTTTTATTCCAAATTTTGACCCTGCAAAAATAAGCCATTTTTGATGAAAATCCCAAGGTGTTAACCTTACTTTTTATACCAAAATTAACCTCTGAAAAAATGAGCCATTTTTGATGAAAATCCCAAGGGGTTAACCTTACTTTTTATACCAAAATTTAACCTGAAAAAATGAGCCATTTTTGATGAAAATCCCAAGGGGTTAACCTTAATTTTTATACCAAAATTAAACCTGAAAAAAATGAGCCATTTTTGATGATAATCTTAAGGGGTTAACCTTACTTTTTATACCAAAATTAGACCCTCCAAGAATGAGCCATTTTTGATGTAAATCCCACGGGGTTAACCTTACTTTTTATACCAAAATTGGAACCTGCAAAAATGAGCCATTTTTGATGAAAATCCCAAGGGATTAACCTTACTGTTTATACCAAAATTAGACCCTGCAAAAATGAGCCATTTTTGATGAAAATCCCAAGGGGTTAACCTTACTTTTTATACCACAATTAACCCCTGAAAAAATGAGCCATTTTTGATGACAATCCCAAGGGGTTAACCTTACTTTTTATACCAAAATTTAACCTGAAAAAATGAGCCATTTTTGATGAAAATCCCAAGGGGTTAACCTTACTTTTTATGCCAAAATTAAACCTGAAAAAATGAGCCATTTTTGATGATAATCCCAAGGGGTTAACTTTACTTTTTATACCAAAATTAGACCCTCCAAGAATGAGCCATTTTTGATGTAAATCCCACGGGGTTAACCTTACTTTTTATACCAAAATTAACCCCTGAAAAATTGAGCCATTTTTGATGAAAATCCCAAGGGGTTAACCTTACTTTTTTTACCAAAATTTAACCTGAAAAAATGAGCCATTTTTGATGAAAATCCCAAGGGGTTAACCTTACTTTTTATACCAAAATTGGCCCTGAATAGATGAGCCATTTTTGATGAAAATCCCAAGGGGTTAACCTTACGTTTTATTCCAAAATGAATACCTGCAAAAATGAGCCATTTTTGATGAAAATCCCAAGGGGTTAACTTTACTTTTTATACCAAAATTAAACCCGAAAAAATGAGGCATTTTTTATGAAAATCCAAAGGGGTTAACCTTACTTTTTATACCAAAATTGGACCCTGCAAAAATGAGCCATTTTTGATGAAAATCCCAAGGGGTTAACCTTACTTTTTATACCAAAATTAACCCCTGAAAAATTGAGCCATTTTTGATGAAAATCGTAAGGGGTTAACCTTACTTTTTATACTAAAAATTGAACCCTTCAAGAATGAGCCATTTTTGATGAAAATCCCAAAGGGTTAACCTTACTTTTTATACCAAAATTAAAGCTGAATAAATGAGCCATTTTTGATGAAAATCCCAAGTGGTTCACCTTACTTTTTATACCAAAATTGGACCCTGCAAACATGAGCCTTTTTGATGAAAATCCCAAGGGGTTAACCTTACTTTTTATACCAAAATTGGACCCTGGAAAAATGAGCCATTTTTGATGAAAATCCCAAGGGGTTAACCTTACTTTTTATTCCAAAATGAAACCCTGCAAAAATGAGCCATTTTTGATTAAAATCGCAAGGGGTTAACCTTACTTTTTTTACCAAAATTGGACCCTTCAAGAATGAGCCATTTTTGATGAAAATCTCAAAGGGTTAACCTTACTTTTTATACCAAAATTAAAGCTGAAAAAATGACCCATTTTTGATGAAAATCCAAAGGGATTAACCCTACTTTTTATACCAAAATTGGACCCTGCAAAATTGAGCCATTTTTGATGAAAATCCCAAGGGGTTCACCTTACTTTTTATACAAAAATTGGACCCTGCAAAAATGACCCATTTTTGATGAAAATCCCAAGGGGTTAACCTTACTTTTTATTCCAAAATTGGACCCTGCAAAAATGAACCATTTTTGATGAAAATCCCAAGGGATTAACCTTATTTTTTATACCAAAATTGGACCCTGAAAAAATGAGCCTTTTTGATGAAAATCCCAAGGGGTTAACCTTACTTTTTATTCCAAAATTGGACCCTGCAAAAATGAGCCATTTTTGATGAAAATCCCAAGGGGTTAACCTTACTTTTTATACTAAATTTGGACCCTGCAAAAATGAACCTTTTTGATGAAAATCCCAAGGGGTTAACCTTACTTTTTATTCCAAAATTGGACCCTGCAAAAATGAGCCATTTTTGATGAAAATCCCAAGGGGTTAACCTTACTTTTTATACCAAAATTGGACCCTGCAAAAATGAGCCATTTTTGATGAAAATCCCAAGGGGTTAACCTTACTTTTTATACCAAAATTAACCCCTGAAAAATTGAGCCATTTTTGATGAAAATCGTAAGGGGTTAACTTTACTTTTTATACTAAAAATTGAACCCTTCAAGAATGAGCCATTTTTGATGAAAATCCCAAAGGGTTAACCTTACTTTTTATACCAAAATTAAAGCTGAATAAATGAGCCATTTTTGATGAAAATCCCAAGGGGTTCACCTTACTTTTTATACCAAAATTGGACCCTGCAAAAATGAGCCTTTTTGATGAAAATCCCAAGGGGTTAACCTTACTTTTTATACCAAAATTGGACCCTGGAAAAATGAGCCATTTTTGATGAAAATCCCAAGGGGTTAACCTTAC
This sequence comes from Gammaproteobacteria bacterium, assembly GCA_965196985.1. Taxonomy (GTDB): domain Bacteria; phylum Pseudomonadota; class Gammaproteobacteria; order UBA12402; family UBA12402; genus 2-12-FULL-35-23. The sequence continues at coordinate 12,693 of CBDALO010000127.1, forward strand.
TTTTTATTCCAAAATGAAACCCTGCAAAAATGAGCCATTTTTGATTAAAATCGCAAGGGGTTAACCTTACTATTTTTACCAAAATTGGACCCTTCAAGAATGAGCCATTTTTGATGAAAATCTCAAAGGGTTAACCTTACTTTTTATACCAAAATTAAAGCTGAAAAAATGACCCATTTTTGATGAAAATCCAAAAGGATTAACCCTACTTTTTATACCAAAATTGGACCCTGCAAAATTGAGCCATTTTTGATGAAAATCCCAAGGGGTTCACCTTACTTTTTATACAAAAATTGGACCCTGCAAAAATGACCCATTTTTGATGAAAATCCCAAGGGGTTAACCTTACTTTTTATTCCAAAATTGGACCCTGCAAAAATGAACCATTTTTGATGAAAATCCCAAGGGATTAACCTTACTTTTTATACCAAAATTGGACCCTGAAAAAATGAGCCTTTTTGATGAAAATCCCAAGGGGTTAACCTTACTTTTTATTCCAAAATTGGACCCTGCAAAAATGAGCCATTTTTGATGAAAATCCCAAGGGGTTAACCTTACTTTTTATACTAAATTTGGACCCTGCAAAAATGAACCTTTTTGATGAAAATCCCAAGAGGTTAACCTTACTTTTTATTCCAAAATTGGACCCTGCAAAAATGAGCCATTTTTGATGAAAATCCCAAGGGGTTAACCTTACTTTTTATACCAAAATTGGACCCTGCAAAAATGAGCCATTTTTGATGAAAATCCCAAGGGGTTAACCTAACTTTTTTTACCAAAATTTAACCTGAAAAAATGAGCCCTTTTTGATGAAAATCCCAAGGGGTTAACCTTACTTTTTATACCAAAATTGGACCCTGCAAAAATGACCCATTTTTGATGAAAATCCCAAGGGGTTAACTTTACTGTTTATACCAAAATGAAACCCTGAAAAAATGAGCCATTTTTGATGAAAATCCCAAGGGGTTAACCTTACTTTTTATACCAAAATTGGACCCTGCAAAAATGAGCCATTTTTGATGAAAATCCCAAGGGGTTAACCTAACTTCTTTTACCAAAATTTAACCTGAAAAAATGAGCCCTTTTTGATGAAAATCCCAAGGGGTTAACCTTACTTTTTATACCAAAATTGGACCCTGCAAAAATGACCCATTTTTGATGAAAATCCCAAGGGGTTAACCTTACTGTTTATACCAAAATGAAACCCTGAAAAAATGAGCCATTTTTGATGAAAATCCCAAGGGGTTAACCTTACTTTTTATACCAATTGGACGCTGCAAAAAGGAGCAATTTTTGATGAAAATCCCAAGGGGTTAACCTTACATTTTATTCCAAAATGAAACCCTGCAAAAATGAGCCAGCTTTGATGAAAATCCCAAGGCATTAACCTTACTTTTTATACCAAAATTGGACCCTGCAAAAATGAGCCTTTTTGATGAAAATCCGAAGGGGTTAACCTTACTTTTTATTCCAAAATTGGACCCTGCAAAAATGAGCCATTTTTGATGAAAATCCCAAGGGGTTAACCTTACTTTTTATACCAAAATTGGACCCTGCAAAAATGACCCATTTTTGATGAAAATTCCAAGGGGTTAACCTTACTTTTTATACCAAAATTAACCCCTGAAAAATTGAGCCATTTTTGATGAAAATCCCAAAGGGTTAACCTTACTTTTTATTCCAAAATGAAACCCTGAAAATATGAGCCATTTTTGCTGAAAATCCAAAAGGGTTAACCTTACTTTTTATACCAAAATTAAACCTGAAAAAATGAGCCATTTTTGATGAAAATCCCAAGGGGTTAACCTTACTTTTTATACCAAAATTGGACCCTGCAAAAAGGAGCCATTTTTGATGAAAATCCCAAGGGGTTAACCTTACATTTTATACCAAAATTGGACCCTGCAAAAATGAGCCATTTTTGATGAAAATCCCAAGGGGTTAACCATACTGTTGATACCAAAATTGGACGCTGCAAAAATGAGCCATTTTTGATGAAAATCCCAAGGGGTTAACCTCACTTTTTATACCAAAATTAACCCCTGAAAAATTGAGCCATTTTTGATGAAAATCCCAAGGGGTTAACCTTACTTTTTTTACCAAAATTTAACCTGAAAAGATGAACCGTTTTTGATGTAAATCCCAAGGGGTTAACCTTACTTTTTATACCAAAATTGGAACCTGCAAAAATGAGCCATTTTTGATGAAAATTCCAAAGGGTTAACCTTACTGTTTATACCAAAATTGGACCCTGCAAAAATGAGCCATTATTGATGAAAATCCCAAGGGGTTAACCTCACTTTTTATACCAAAATTAACCCCTGAAAAATTGAGCCATTTTTGATGAAAATCCCAAGGGGTTAACCTTACTTTTTTTACCAAAATTTAACCTGAAAAAATGAGCCCTTTTTGATGAAAATCCCAAGGGGTTAACCTTACTTTTTATACCAAAATTGGACCCTGCAAAAATGACCCATTTTTGATGAAAATCCCAAGGGGTTAACCTTACTTTTTATACCAAAATTGGACCCTGCAAAAATGAGCCATTTTTGATGAAAATCTCAAGGGGTTAACCTTACTTTTTATTCCAAAATTGGACCCTGCAAAAATGAGCCATTATTGATAAAAATCCCAAGGGGTTAACCTTACTTTTTATACCAAAATTGGACCCTGCAAAAAGGAGCAATTTTTGATGAAAATTCCAAGGGGTTAACCTTACTTTTTATACCAAAATTAACTCCTGAAAAATTGAGCCATTTTTGATGAAAATCCCAAAGGGTTAACCTTACTTTTTATTCCAAAATGAAACCCTGAAAATATGAGCCATTTTTGCTGAAAATCCAAAAGGGTTAACCTTACTTTTTATACCAAAATTAAACCTGAAAAAATGAGCCATTTTTGATGAAAATCCCAAGGGGTTAACCTTACTTTTTATACCAAAATTGGACCCTGCAAAAAGGAGCCATTTTTGATGAAAATCCCAAGGGGTTAACCTTACATTTTATACCAAAATTGGACCCTGCAAAAATGAGCCATTTTTGATGAAAATCCCAAGGGGTTAACCATACTGTTGATACCAAAATTGGACGCTGCAAAAATGAGCCATTTTTGATGAAAATCCCAAGGGGTTAACCTCACTTTTTATACCAAAATTAACCCCTGAAAAATTGAGCCATTTTTGATGAAAATCCCAAGGGGTTAACCTTACTTTTTTTACCAAAATTTAACCTGAAAAGATGAACCGTTTTTGATGTAAATCCCAAGGGGTTAACCTTACTTTTTATACCAAAATTGGAACCTGCAAAAATGAGCCATTTTTGATGAAAATTCCAAGGGGTTAACCTTACTGTTTATACCAAAATTGGACCCTGCAAAAATGAGCCATTATTGATGAAAATCCCAAGGGGTTAACCTCACTTTTTATACCAAAATTAACCCCTGAAAAATTGAGCCATTTTTGATGAAAATCCCAAGGGGTTAACCTTACTTTTTTTACCAAAATTTAACCTGAAAAAATGAGCCCTTTTTGATGAAAATCCCAAGGGGTTAACCTTACTTTTTATACCAAAATTGGACCCTGCAAAAATGACCCATTTTTGATGAAAATCCCAAAGGGTTAACCTTACTTTTTATTCCAAAATGAAACCCTCCAAGAATGAGCCATTTTTGATGTAAATCCCAAGGGGTTAACCTTACTTTTCATACCAAAATTGGAACCTGCAAAAATGAGCCATTTTTGATGAAAATCCCAAGGGGTTAACCTTACTGTTTATACCAAAATTGGACCCTGCAAAAATGACCCATTTTTGATGAAAATCCCAAGGGGTTAACCTTACTATTTATACCAAAATTAACCCCTGAAAAATTGAGCCATTTTTGATGAAAATCCCAAAGGGTTAACCTTACTTTTTATTCCAAAATGAAACCCTGAAAATATGAGCCATTTTTGCTGAAAATCCCAAGGGGTTAACCTTACTTTTTATACCAAAATTAAACCCTAAAAAAATGAGCCATTTTTGATGAAAATCCCAAAGGCTTAACCTTACTTTTTATACCAAAATTAAAGCTGAAAAAATGAGCCATTTTCTATAAAAATCCCAAGGGGTTAACCTTACTTTTTATACCAAAATTTAACCTGAGAAAATGAGCCATTTTTGATGAAAATCCCAAGAGGTTAACCTTACTTTTTATTCCAAAATGAAACCCTGAAAATATGAGCCATTTTTGCTGAAAATCCCAAGGGGTTAACCTTACTTTTTATACCAAAATTAACCCCTGAAAAAATGAGCCATTTTTGATGAAAATCCCAAGGGGTTAACCTTACTTTTTATACCAAAATTTAACCTGAAAAAATGAGCCATTTTGATGAAAATCCCAAGGGGTTAACCTTACTTTTTATACTTAAAATTGAACCCAGAAAAATTGAGTAATTTTTAGTGAATATCGTAAGGGGCTAACCTTACATTTTATACTAATATTGGACCCTGAAAAACTTAGCCGTTTTTGATGAATATCGTATAGGGTTAACCTTACTTTTTATACTAAAAATTGAACCCTGAAAAATTGAGTAATTTTTAGTGAATATCGTAAGGGGTTAACCTTACATTTTATACTAAAAATTGGACCCTGCAAAAATCGTAAGGGGTTAACCTTACCTTTTATACTAAAAAATTGAACCCTGAAAAAATGAGCCATTTTTGATGAAAATCCCAAGGGGTTAACCTTACTTTTTATACTTAAATTAATCCCGGAAAAAATGAGCCATTTTTGATGAAAATCCCAAGGGGTTAACCTTACTTTTTATACCAAAATTAACCCCTGAAAAATTGAGCCATTTTTGATGAAAATCCAAAGGGGTTAACCTTACTTTTTATACCAAAATTTAACCTGAGAGAATGAGCCATTTTTGATGAAAATCCCAAAGGGTTAACCTTACTTTTTATACCAAAATTAAAGCTGAAAAAATGAGCCATTTTTGATAGAAATCCCAAGGGGTTAACCTTACTTTTTATACAAAAAAAAGGCCCTGAATAGATGAGCAATTTTTGATGAAAATCCCAAGGGGTTAACCTTACTTTTGATACCAAAATTTGACCCTGAGAAAATGCGCCATTTTTGATGAAAATCCCAAGGAGTTAACTTTACTTTTTATACCAATATTAAACCATGGAAAAATGAGCCATTTTTGATGAAAATCCCAAGGGGTTAACCTTACTTTTTATACCAAAATTAACCCCTGAAAAATTGAGCCATTTTTGATGAAAATCCCAAGGGGTTAACCTTACTTTTTTTACCAAAATTTAACCTGAAAAAATGAGCCATTTTTGATGAAAATTCCAAGGGGTTAACCTTACTTTTTTTACCAAAATTAAACCTGAAAAAATGAGCCATTTTTGATGAAAATCCCAAAGGGTTAACCTTACTTTTTATTCCAAAATGAAACCCTCCAAGAATGAGCCATTTTTGATGTAAATCCCAAGGGGTTAACCTTACTTTTTATACCAAAATTGGAACCTGCAAAAATGAGCCATTTTTGATGAAAATCCCAAGGGGTTAACCTTACTGTTTATACCAAAATTGGACCCTGCAAAAATGAGCCATTTTTGATGAAAATCCCAAGGGGTTAACCTTACTTTTTATACCAAAATTAACCCCTGAAAAATTGAGCCATTTTTGATGAAAATCCCAAAGGGTTAACCTTACTTTTTATTCCAAAATGAAACCCTGAAAATATGAGCCATTTTTGCTGAAAATCCCAAGGGGTTAACCTTACTTTTTATACCAAAATTAAACCTGAAAGAATGAGCCATTTTTTATGAAAATCCCAAGGGGTTAACCTTACTTTTTATACCAAAATTAAACCCTAAAAAAATGAGCCATTTTTGATGAAAATCCCAAAGGCTTAACCTTACTTTTTATACCAAAATTAAAGCTGAAAAAATGAGCCATTTTCTATGAAAATCCCAAGGGGTTAACCTTACTTTTTATACCAAAATTTAACCTGAGAAAATGAGCCATTTTTGATGAAAATCCCAAGAGGTTAACCTTACTTTTTATTCCAAAATGAAACCCTGAAAATGTGAGCCATTTTTGCTGAAAATCCCAAGGGGTTAACCTTACTTTTTATACCAAAATTATCCCCTGAAAAAATTAGCCATTTTTGATGAAAATCCCAAGGGGTTAACCTTACTCTTTATACCAAAATTTAACCTGAAAAAATGAGCCATTTTGATGAAAATCCCAAGGGGTTAACCTTACTTTTTATACTTAAAATTGAACCCTGAAAAATTGAGTAATTTTTAGTGAATATCGCAAGGGGCTAACCTTACAATTTATACTAATATTGGACCCTGAAAAACTTAGCCGTTTTTGATGAAAATCGTATAGGGTTAACCTTACTTTTTATACTAAAAATTGAACCCTGAAAAATTGAGTAATTTTTAGTGAATATCGTAAGGGGTTAACCTTACATTTTATACTAAAAATTGGACCCTGCAAAAATCGTAAGGGTTAACCTTACCTTTTATACTAAAAAATTGAACCCTGAAAAAATGAGCCATTTTTGATGAAAATCCCAAGGGGTTAACCTTACTTTTTATACCAAAATTGGACCCTGGAAAAATGAGCCATTTTTGATGAAAATCCCAAGGGGTTAACCTTACTTTTTAAACCAAAATTGGACCCTGCAAAAATGAGCCATTTTTGATGAAAATCCCAAGGGGCTAACCTTACTTTTTATACCAAAATTGGACCCTGCAAAAATGAGCCATTTTTGATGAAAATCCCAAGGGGTTAACCTTACTTTTTATACCAAAATTGGACCCTGCAAAAATGACCCATTTTTGATGAAAATCCCAAGGGGTTAACCTTACTTTTTATACCAAAATTGGACCCTGCAAAAATGAGCCATTTTTGATGAAAATCCCAAGGGGTTAACCTTACTTTTTATTCCAAAATCTGACCCGGCAAAAATGAGCCATTTTTGATGAAAATCCCAAGGGGTTAACCTTACTTTTTATACCAAAATTGGACCCTGCAAAAATGAGCCATTTTTGATGAAAATCCCAAAAGGTTAACCCTACTTTTCATACCAAAATTGGACCCTGCAAAAATTACCCATTTTTGATGAAAATCCCAAGGGGTTAACCTTACTTTTTATACCAAAATTGGACCCTGCAAAAAGGAGCCATTTTTGATGAAAATCCCAAGGGGTTAACCTTACATTTTATTCCAAAATGAAACCCTGCAAAAATGAGCCAGTTTTGATGAAAATCCCAAGGGGTTAACCTTACTTTTTATACCAAAATTGGACCCTGCAAAAATGATCCATTTTTGATGAAAATCCCAAGGGGTTAACCTTTTATTTTATTCCAAAATTGGACCCTGCAAAAAGGAGCCATTTTTGATGAAAATCCCAAGGGGTTAACCTTACATTTTATTCCAAAATGAAACCCTGCAAAAATGAGCCAGTTTTGATGAAAATCCCAAGGGGTTAACCTTACTTTTTATACCAAAATTGGACCCTGCAAAAATGATCCATTTTTGATGAAAATCCCAAGGGGTTAACCTTTTATTTTATTCCAAAATTGGACCCTGCAAAAATGAGCCATTTTTGATGAAAATCCCAAGGGGTTAACCTTACTTTTTATACCAAAATTGGACCTTGCAAAAATGAGCCATTTTTGATGAAAATCCCAAGGGGTTAACCTTACTTTTTATACCAAAATTGGACCCTGCAAAAAGGAGCCATTTTTGATGAAAATCCCAAGGGGTTAACCTTACATTTTATACCAAAATTGGACCCTGCAAAAATAAGCAATTTTTGATGAAAATCCCAAGGTGTTAACCTTACTTTTTATTCCAAAATTAACCCCTGAAAAAATGAGCCATTTTTGATGAAAATCCCAAGGGGTTAACCTTACTTTTTATACCAAAATTTAACCTGAAAAAATGAGCCATTTTTGATGAAAATCCCAAGGGGTTAACCTTACTTTTCATACCAAAATTAAACGTGAAAAAATGAGCCATTTTTGATGAAAATCCCAAGGGGTTAACCTTACTTTTTATACCAAAATTAGACCCTCCAAGAATGTGCCATTTTTGATGTAAATCCCAAGGGGTTAACCTTACTTTTTATACCAAAATTGGAACCTGCAAAAATGAGCCATTTTTGATGAAACTCCCAAGGGGTTAACCTTACTGTTTATACCAAAATTGGACCCTGCAAAAATGAGCCATTTTTGATGAAAATCCCAAGGGGTTAACCTCACTTTTTATACCAAAATTAACCCCTGAAAAATTGAGCCATTTTTGATGAAAATCCCAAGGGGTTAACCTTACTTTTTATACCAAAATTAAAGCTGAAAAAATGAGTCATTTTTGATGAAAATCCCAAGGGATTAACCTTACTTTTTATACCAAAATTGGACCCTGCAAAAATGAGCCATTTTTGATGAAAATCCCAAGGGGTTAACCTTACTTTTTATACCAAAATTAGACCCTCCAAGAATGAGCCATTTTGATGAAAATCCCAAGGGGTTAACCTTACTTTTTATACCAAAATTAAACCTGAAAAAATGAGCCATTTTCTTTGAAAATCCCAAGGGGTTAACCTTACTTTTTATACCAAAATTAGACCCTCCAAGAATGAGCCATTTTGATGAAAATCCCAAGGGGTTAACCTTACTTTTTATACCAAAATTTAACCTGAGAAAATGAGCCATTTTTGATGAAAATCCCAAGGGGTTAACCTTACTTTTTATACCAAAATTTAACCTGAAAAAATGAGCCATTTTTGATGAAAATCCCAAGGGGTTAACCTTACTTTTTATACCAAAATTAAACCTGAGAAAATGAACCATTTTTGATGAAAATCCCAAGGGGTTAACCTTACTTTTTATACCAAAATTTAACCTGAGAAAATGAGCCATTTTTGATGAAAATCCCAAGGGGTTAACCTTACTTTTTATACCAAAATTAAACCTGAAAAAATGAGCCATTTTTGCTGAAAATCCCAAGGGGTTCACCTTACTTTTAATACCAAAATTAAACCCTGAAAAAATGAGCCATTTTTGATGAAAATCCCAAGGGGTTAACCCTACTTTTTTTACCAATTTTGGACCCTGAAAAAATTAGTCATTTTTGATGAAAATCCCAAGGGGTTAACCTTACTGTTTATACCAAAATTGGATCCTGCAAAAATATGCCATTTTTGATGAAAATCCCAAGGGTTTAACCTTACTTTTTATACCAAAATTAACCCCTGAAAAAATTAGCCATTTTTGATGAAAATCCCAAGGGGTTAACCTTACTTTTTATACCAAAATTAAAGCTGAAAAAATTAGTCATTTTTGATGAAAATCCCAAGGGATTAACCTTACTTTTTATACCAAAATTAGACCCTCCAAGAATGAGCCATTTTGATGAAAATCCCAAGGGGTTAACCTTACTTTTTATACCAAAATTTAACCTGAGAAAATGAGCCATTTTTGATGAAAATCCCAAGGGGTTAACCTTACTTTTTATACCAAAATTTAACCTGAAAAAATGAGCCATTTTTGATGAAAATCCCAAGGGGTTAACCTTACTTTTTATACCAAAATTTAACCTGAAAAAATGAGCCATTTTTGATGAAAATCCCAAGGGGTTAACCTTACTTTTTATACCAAAATTAAACCTGAGAAAATGAGCCATTTTTAATGAAAATCCCAAGGGGTTAACCTTACTTTTTATACCAAAATTTAACCTGAGAAAATGAGCCATTTTCTATGAAAATCCCAAGGGGTTAACCTTACTCTTTATACCAAAATTTAACCTGAAAAAATGAGCCATTTTGATGAAAATCCCAAGGGGTTAACCTTACTTTTTATACTTAAAATTGAACCCTGAAAAATTGAGTAATTTTTAGTGAATATCGCAAGGGGCTAACCTTACAATTTATACTAATATTGGACCCTGAAAAACTTAGCCGTTTTTGATGAAAATCGTATAGGGTTAACCTTACTTTTTATACCAAAATTTAACCTGAAAAAATGAGCCATTTTGATGAAAATCCCAAGGGGTTAACCTTACTTTTTATACTTAAAATTGAACCCTGAAAAATTGAGTAATTTTTAGTGAATATCGCAAGGGGCTAACCTTACAATTTATACTAATATTGGACCCTGAAAAACTTAGCCGTTTTTGATGAAAATCGTATAGGGTTAACCTTACTTTTTATACTAAAAATTGAACCCTGAAAAATTGAGTAATTTTTAGTGAATATCGTAAGGGGTTAACCTTACATTTTATACTAAAAATTGGACCCTGCAAAAATCGTAAGGGTTAACCTTACCTTTTATACTAAAAAATTGAACCCTGAAAAAATGAGCCATTTTTGATGAAAATCCCAAGGGGTTAACCTTACTTTTTATACCAAAATTGGACCCTGGAAAAATGAGCCATTTTTGATGAAAATCCCAAGGGGTTAACCTTACTTTTTAAACCAAAATTGGACCCTGCAAAAATGAGCCATTTTTGATGAAAATCCCAAGGGGTTAACCTTACTTTTTATACCAAAATTGGAACCTGCAAAAATGAGCCATTTTTGATGAAAATCCCAAGGGGCTAACCTTACTTTTTATACCAAAATTGGACCCTGCAAAAAGGAGCCATTTTTGATGAAAATCCCAAGGGGTTAACCTTACATTTTATTCCAAAATGAAACCCTGCAAAAATGAGCCAGTTTTGATGAAAATCCCAAGGGGTTAACCTTACTTTTTATACCAAAATTGGAACCTGCAAAAATGAGCCATTTTTGATGAAAATCCCAAGGGGCTAACCTTACTTTTTATACCAAAATTGGACCCTGCAAAAATGAGCCATTTTTGATGAAAATCCCAAGGGGTTAACCTTACTTTTTATACCAAAATTGGACCCTGCAAAAATGAGCCATTTTTGATGAAAATCCCAAGGGGTTAACCTTACTTTTTATTCCAAAATTGGACCCGGCAAAAATGAGCCATTTTTGATGAAAATCCCAAGGGGTTAACCTTACTTTTTATACCAAAATTGGACCCTGCAAAAATTACCCATTTTTGATGAAAATCCCAAGGGGTTAACCTTACTTTTTATACCAAAATTGGACCCTGCAAAAATTACCCATTTTTGATGAAAATCCCAAGGGGTTAACCTTACTTTTTATACCAAAATTGGACCCTGCAAAAAGGAGCCATTTTTGATGAAAATCCCAAGGGGTTAACCTTACATTTTATTCCAAAATGAAACCCTGCAAAAATGAGCCAGTTTTGATGAAAATCCCAAGGGGTTAACCTTACTTTTTATACCAAAATTGGAACCTGCAAAAATGAGCCATTTTTGATGAAAATCCCAAGGGGTTAACCTTACTGTTTATACCAAAATTGGACCCTGCAAAAATGAGCCATTTTTGATGAAAATCCCAAGGGGTTAACCTTACTTTTTATACCAAAATTAACCCCTGAAAAATTGAGCCATTTTTGATGAAAATCCCAAAGGGTTAACCTTACTTTTTATTCCAAAATGAAACCCTGAAAATATGAGCCATTTTTGCTGAAAATCCCAAGGGGTTAACCTTACTTTTTATACCAAAATTAAACCTGAAAGAATGAGCCATTTTTTATGAAAATCCCAAGGGGTTAACCTTACTTTTTATACCAAAATTAAACCCTAAAAAAATGAGCCATTTTTGATGAAAATCCCAAAGGCTTAACCTTACTTTTTATACCAAAATTAAAGCTGAAAAAATGAGCCATTTTCTATGAAAATCCCAAGGGGTTAACCTTACTTTTTATACCAAAATTTAACCTGAGAAAATGAGCCATTTTTGATGAAAATCCCAAGAGGTTAACCTTACTTTTTATTCCAAAATGAAACCCTGAAAATGTGAGCCATTTTTGCTGAAAATCCCAAGGGGTTAACCTTACTTTTTATACCAAAATTATCCCCTGAAAAAATTAGCCATTTTTGATGAAAATCCCAAGGGGTTAACCTTACTCTTTATACCAAAATTTAACCTGAAAAAATGAGCCATTTTGATGAAAATCCCAAGGGGTTAACCTTACTTTTTATACTTAAAATTGAACCCTGAAAAATTGAGTAATTTTTAGTGAATATCGCAAGGGGCTAACCTTACAATTTATACTAATATTGGACCCTGAAAAACTTAGCCGTTTTTGATGAAAATCGTATAGGGTTAACCTTACTTTTTATACTAAAAATTGAACCCTGAAAAATTGAGTAATTTTTAGTGAATATCGTAAGGGGTTAACCTTACATTTTATACTAAAAATTGGACCCTGCAAAAATCGTAAGGGTTAACCTTACCTTTTATACTAAAAAATTGAACCCTGAAAAAATGAGCCATTTTTGATGAAAATCCCAAGGGGTTAACCTTACTTTTTATACCAAAATTGGACCCTGGAAAAATGAGCCATTTTTGATGAAAATCCCAAGGGGTTAACCTTACTTTTTAAACCAAAATTGGACCCTGCAAAAATGAGCCATTTTTGATGAAAATCCCAAGGGGCTAACCTTACTTTTTATACCAAAATTGGACCCTGCAAAAATGAGCCATTTTTGATGAAAATCCCAAGGGGTTAACCTTACTTTTTAAACCAAAATTGGACCCTGCAAAAATGAGCCATTTTTGATGAAAATCCCAAGGGGCTAACCTTACTTTTTATACCAAAATTGGACCCTGCAAAAATGAGCCATTTTTGATGAAAATCCCAAGGGGTTAACCTTACTTTTTATACCAAAATTGGACCCTGCAAAAATGACCCATTTTTGATGAAAATCCCAAGGGGTTAACCTTACTTTTTATACCAAAATTGGACCCTGCAAAAATGAGCCATTTTTGATGAAAATCCCAAGGGGTTAACCTTACTTTTTATTCCAAAATTGGACCCGGCAAAAATGAGCCATTTTTGATGAAAATCCCAAGGGGTTAACCTTACTTTTTATACCAAAATTGGACCCTGCAAAAATGAGCCATTTTTGATGAAAATCCCAAGGGGTTAACCTTACTTTTCATACCAAAATTGGACCCTGCAAAAATTACCCATTTTTGATGAAAATCCCAAGGGGTTAACCTTACTTTTTATACCAAAATTGGACCCTGCAAAAAGGAGCCATTTTTGATGAAAATCCCAAGGGGTTAACCTTACATTTTATTCCAAAATGAAACCCTGCAAAAATGAGCCAGTTTTGATGAAAATCCCAAGGGGTTAACCTTACTTTTTATACCAAAATTGGACCCTGCAAAAATGATCCATTTTTGATGAAAATCCCAAGGGGTTAACCTTTTATTTTATTCCAAAATTGGACCCTGCAAAAAGGAGCCATTTTTGATGAAAATCCCAAGGGGTTAACCTTACATTTTATTCCAAAATGAAACCCTGCAAAAATGAGCCAGTTTTGATGAAAATCCCAAGGGGTTAACCTTACTTTTTATACCAAAATTGGACCCTGCAAAAATGATCCATTTTTGATGAAAATCCCAAGGGGTTAACCTTTTATTTTATTCCAAAATTGGACCCTGCAAAAATGAGCCATTTTTGATGAAAATCCCAAGGGGTTAACCTTACTTTTTATACCAAAATTGGACCTTGCAAAAATGAGCCATTTTTGATGAAAATCCCAAGGGGTTAACCTTACTTTTTATACCAAAATTGGACCCTGCAAAAAGGAGCCATTTTTGATGAAAATCCCAAGGGGTTAACCTTACATTTTATACCAAAATTGGACCCTGCAAAAATAAGCAATTTTTGATGAAAATCCCAAGGTGTTAACCTTACTTTTTATTCCAAAATTAACCCCTGAAAAAATGAGCCATTTTTGATGAAAATCCCAAGGGGTTAACCTTACTTTTTATACCAAAATTTAACCTGAAAAAATGAGCCATTTTTGATGAAAATCCCAAGGGGTTAACCTTACTTTTTATACCAAAATTTAACCTGAAAAAATGAGCCATTTTTGATGAAAATCCCAAGGGGTTAACCTTACTTTTTATACCAAAATTAAACGTGAAAAAATGAGCCATTTTTGATGAAAATCCCAAGGGGTTAACCTTACTTTTTATACCAAAATTAGACCCTCCAAGAATGTGCCATTTTTGATGTAAATCCCAAGGGGTTAACCTTACTTTTTATACCAAAATTGGAACCTGCAAAAATGAGCCATTTTTGATGAAACTCCCAAGGGGTTAACCTTACTGTTTATACCAAAATTGGACCCTGCAAAAATGAGCCATTTTTGATGAAAATCCCAAGGGGTTAACCTCACTTTTTATACCAAAATTAACCCCTGAAAAATTGAGCCATTTTTGATGAAAATCCCAAGGGGTTAACCTTACTTTTTATACCAAAATTAAAGCTGAAAAAATGAGTCATTTTTGATGAAAATCCCAAGGGATTAACCTTACTTTTTATACCAAAATTGGACCCTGCAAAAATGAGCCATTTTTGATGAAAATCCCAAGGGGTTAACCTTACTTTTTATACCAAAATTAGACCCTCCAAGAATGTGCCATTTTGATGAAAATCCCAAGGGGTTAACCTTACTTTTTATACCAAAATTAAACCTGAAAAAATGAGCCATTTTCTATGAAAATCCCAAGGGGTTAACCTTACTTTTTATACCAAAATTAGACCCTCCAAGAAATGAAAATCCCAAGGGGTTAACCTTACTTTTTAATGAGCCAAAATTAAACCTGAGAAAATGAACCATTTTTGATGAAAATTTACTTTTTATACCAAAATTTAACCTGAGAAAATGAGCCATTTTTGATGAAAATCCCAAGGGGTTAACCTTACTTTGAAAATCCCAAGGGGTTAACCTTACTTTTTATACCAAAATTTAACCTGAAAAAATACCAAAATTAACCCCAGATGAAAATCCCAAGGGGTTAATGAAAAAATGAGTCATTTTTGATGAAAATCCCAAGGGATTAACCTTACTTTTTATACCAAAATTGGACCCTGCAAAAATGGTTAACCTTACTTTTTATACCAAAATTAAACCTCCAAAAATGAGCCATTTTGATGAAAATCCCAAGGGGTTAACCTTACTTTTTATACCAAAATTTAACCTGAGAAAATGAGCCATTTTTGATGAAAATCCCAAGGGGTTAACCTTACTTTTTATACCAAAATTTAACCTGAAAAAATGAGCCATTTTTGATGAAAATCCCAAGGGGTTAACCTTACTTTTTATACCAAAATTAAACCTGAGAAAATGAACCATTTTTGATGAAAATCCCAAGGGGTTAACCTTACTTTTTATACCAAAATTTAACCTGAGAAAATGAGCCATTTTTGATGAAAATCCCAAGGGGTTAACCTTACTTTTTATACCAAAATTAAACCTGAAAAAATGAGCCATTTTTGATGAAAATCCCAAGGGGTTAACCTTACTTTTAATACCAAAATTAAACCCTGAAAAAATGAGCCATTTTTGATGAAAATCCCAAGGGGTTAACCCTACTTTTTTACCAATTTTGGAGCTGAAAAAATTAGTCATTTTTGATGAAAATCCCAAGGGGTTAACCTTACTTTTTATACCAAAATTGGATCCTGCAAAAATATGCCATTTTTGATGAAAATCCCAAGGGTTTAACCTTACTTTTTATACCAAAATTAACCCCTGAAAAAATTAGCCATTTTTGATGAAAATCCCAAGGGGTTAACCTTACTTTTTATACCAAAATTAAAGCTGAAAAAATTAGTCATTTTTGATGAAAATCCCAAGGGATTAACCTTACTTTTTATACCAAAATTAGACCCTCCAAGAATGAGCCATTTTGATGAAAATCCCAAGGGGTTAACCTTACTTTTTATACCAAAATTTAACCTGAGAAAATGAGCCATTTTTGATGAAAATCCCAAGGGGTTAACCTTACTTTTTATACCAAAATTTAACCTGAAAAAATGAGCCATTTTTGATGAAAATCCCAAGGGGTTAACCTTACTTTTTATACCAAAATTTAACCTGAAAAAATGAGCCATTTTTGATGAAAATCCCAAGGGGTTAACCTTACTTTTTATACCAAAATTAAACCTGAGAAAATGAGCCATTTTTAATGAAAATCCCAAGGGGTTAACCTTACTTTTTATACCAAAATTAACCCCTGAAAAATTGAGCCATTTTTGATGAAAATCCCAAGGGGTTAACCTTACTTTTTATACCAAAATTAAAGCTGAAAAAATGAGTCATTTTTGATGAAAATCCCAAGGGATTAACCTTACTTTTTATACCAAAATTGGACCCTGCAAAAATGAGCCATTTTTGATGAAAATCCCAAGGGGTTAACCTTACTTTTTATACCAAAATTAGACCCTCCAAGAATGAGCCATTTTGATGAAAATCCCAAGGGGTTAACCTTACTTTTTATACCAAAATTAAACCTGAAAAAATGAGCCATTTTCTATGAAAATCCCAAGGGGTTAACCTTACTTTTTATACCAAAATTAGACCCTCCAAGAATGAGCCATTTTGATGAAAATCCCAAGGGGTTAACCTTACTTTTTATACCAAAATTTAACCTGAGAAAATGAGCCATTTTTGATGAAAATCCCAAGGGGTTAACCTTACTTTTTATACCAAAATTTAACCTGAAAAAATGAGCCATTTTTGATGAAAATCCCAAGGGGTTAACCTTACTTTTTATACCAAAATTAAACCTGAGAAAATGAACCATTTTTGATGAAAATCCCAAGGGGTTAACCTTACTTTTTATACCAAAATTTAACCTGAGAAAATGAGCCATTTTTGATGAAAATCCCAAGGGGTTAACCTTACTTTTTATACCAAAATTAAACCTGAAAAAATGAGCCATTTTTGCTGAAAATCCCAAGGGGTTCACCTTACTTTTAATACCAAAATTAAACCCTGAAAAAATGAGCCATTTTTGATGAAAATCCCAAGGGGTTAACCCTACTTTTTTTACCAATTTTGGACCCTGAAAAAATTAGTCATTTTTGATGAAAATCCCAAGGGGTTAACCTTACTGTTTATACCAAAATTGGATCCTGCAAAAATATGCCATTTTTGATGAAAATCCCAAGGGTTTAACCTTACTTTTTATACCAAAATTAACCCCTCAAAAAATTAGCCATTTTTGATGAAAATCCCAAGGGGTTAACCTTACTTTTTATACCAAAATTAAAGCTGAAAAAATTAGTCATTTTTGATGAAAATCCCAAGGGATTAACCTTACTTTTTATACCAAAATTAGACCCTCCAAGAATGAGCCATTTTGATGAAAATCCCAAGGGGTTAACCTTACTTTTTATACCAAAATTTAACCTGAGAAAATGAGCCATTTTTGATGAAAATCCCAAGGGGTTAACCTTACTTTTTATACCAAAATTTAACCTGAAAAAATGAGCCATTTTTGATGAAAATCCCAAGGGGTTAACCTTACTTTTTATACCAAAATTTAACCTGAAAAAATGAGCCATTTTTGATGAAAATCCCAAGGGGTTAACCTTACTTTTTATACCAAAATTAAACCTGAGAAAATGAGCCATTTTTAATGAAAATCCCAAGGGGTTAACCTTACTTTTTATACCAAAATTTAACCTGAGAAAATGAGCCATTTTCTATGAAAATCCCAAGGGGTTAACCTTACTCTTTATACCAAAATTTAACCTGAAAAAATGAGCCATTTTGATGAAAATCCCAAGGGGTTAACCTTACTTTTTATACTTAAAATTGAACCCTGAAAAATTGAGTAATTTTTAGTGAATATCGCAAGGGGCTAACCTTACAATTTATACTAATATTGGACCCTGAAAAACTTAGCCGTTTTTGATGAAAATCGTATAGGGTTAACCTTACTTTTTATACCAAAATTTAACCTGAAAAAATGAGCCATTTTGATGAAAATCCCAAGGGGTTAACCTTACTTTTTATACTTAAAATTGAACCCTGAAAAATTGAGTAATTTTTAGTGAATATCGCAAGGGGCTAACCTTACAATTTATACTAATATTGGACCCTGAAAAACTTAGCCGTTTTTGATGAAAATCGTATAGGGTTAACCTTACTTTTTATACTAAAAATTGAACCCTGAAAAATTGAGTAATTTTTAGTGAATATCGTAAGGGGTTAACCTTACATTTTATACTAAAAATTGGACCCTGCAAAAATCGTAAGGGTTAACCTTACCTTTTATACTAAAAAATTGAACCCTGAAAAAATGAGCCATTTTTGATGAAAATCCCAAGGGGTTAACCTTACTTTTTATACCAAAATTGGACCCTGGAAAAATGAGCCATTTTTGATGAAAATCCCAAGGGGTTAACCTTACTTTTTATACCAAAATTGGACCCTGCAAAAATGAGCCATTTTTGATGAAAATCCCAAGGGGTTAACCTTACTTTTTATTCCAAAATTGGACCCGGCAAAAATGAGCCATTTTTGATGAAAATCCCAAGGGGTTAACCTTACTTTTTATACCAAAATTGGACCCTGCAAAAATGAGCCATTTTTGATGAAAATCCCAAGGGGTTAACCTTACTTTTCATACCAAAA
>CBDALO010000128.1:0-6253 GCA_965196985.1 Gammaproteobacteria bacterium
TCAAAAAAACCTTGTTATTTGCAATCACACTAACTGGGCCTAAAACAGTGTTTACTAAAAAAACATTGATTTTCTCAAAACAGTCGATTAAACTCACATAAAATTGTTTTAAACCAATGTAAAACACTGAATTTCAATGAAACCAAGCACTTTTTTCAAAGAATTGCTGCTAATTTTTCAGAAAAAACATGTTATTTGCAATCACACTAACTTGGCCTAAAACAGTGTGTACTAAAAAAACATTGATTTTCTCAAAAACAGTCGATTAAACTCACATAAAAATGCTTTAAACCAATGTAAAACACTGAATTGCAATGAAACCAAGCAATTTTTTTCAATGAATTACTGCTAGTTTTTCAGAAAAAACATGTTATTTGCAATCACACTAACTTGGCCTAAAACAGTGTTTACTAAAAAAACATTGATTTTCTCAAAAACAGTTGATTAAACTCGCATAAAAATGCTTTAAACCAATGTAAAACACTGAATTGCAATGAAACCAAGCAATTTTTCCAAAGAATTACTGCTAGTTTTTCAGAAAAAACATGTTATTTGCAATCAATCTAACTTGGCCTCAATCAGTGTTTACTAAAAAAACATTGATTTTCTCAAAAACAGTCGATTAAACTCACATAAAAATGCTTTAAACCAATGTAAAACACTGAATTGCAATGAAACCAACTAATTTTTCCAAAGAATTACTGCTAGTTTTTCAAAAAAAACATGTTATATGCAATCACACTAATTTAGCCTAAAACAGTGGTTACTAAAAAAACATTGATTTTTCTCAAAAACAGTCGATTGAACTCACATAAACATGCTTTAAACCAATGTAAAACACTGAAATGCAATGAAACCAAGCAATTTTTCCAAAGAATTACTGCTCGTTTTTACAGAAAAACATGTTATTGACAATCACACTAACTCGGCCTAAAACAGTGTGTACTGAAAAAACATTGATTTTCTCAAAAACAGTCGATTAAACTCACATAAAATGCTTTAAACCAATGTAAAACACTGAATTGCAATGAAACCAAGCACTTTTTCCAATGAATTACTGCTAGTTTTTCAGAAAAACCATGTTATTTGCAATCACACTAACTGGGCCTAAAACAGTGTGTACTAAAAAAACATTGATTTTCTCAAAAACAGTCGATTAAACTCACATAAAAATGCTTTAAACCAATGTAAAATACTGAATTGCAATGAAACCAAGACACTTTTCCAAAGAATTACTGCTAGTTTTTCAGAAAAAACATATCATTTGCAATCACACTAACTTGGCCTAAAACAGTGTTTACTAAAAAAACATTGATTTTCTCAAAAACAATCGACTAAACTCACATAAAAATGCTTTAAACCAATGTATAACACTGACTTGCAATGAAACCAAGCAATTTTTCCAATGAATTACTGCTTGTTTTTCAGAAAAACCATGTTATTTGCAATCACACTAACTAGGCCTAAAACAGTGTTTACTAAAAAAACATTGATTTTCTCAAAAACAGTCGATTAAACTCACATAAAAATGCTTTAAACCAATGTATAACACTGAATTGCAATGAAACCAAGCATTTTTCCAAAGAATTACTGCTAGTTTTTCAGAAAAACATGTTATTTGCAATCACACTAACTTGGCCTAAAACAGTGTTTACTAAAAAAACATTGATTTTCTCAAAAACAGTCGATTAAACTCACATAAAAATGCTTTAAACCAATGTAAAACACTAATTGCAATGAAACCAAGCAGTTTTTCCAAAGAATTACTGCTAGTTTTTCAGAAAAAACATGTTATTTGCAATCACACTAACTTGGCCTAAAACAGTGTTTACTAAAAAAACATTGATTTTCTCAAAAACAGTCGATTAAACTCACATAAAAATGCTTTAAACCAATGTAAAACACTGAATTGCAATGAAACCAAGCAATTTTTCCAAAGAATTACTGCTAGTTTTTCAGAAAAAACATGTTATTTGCAATCACACTAACTTGGCCTAAAACAGTGTTTACTAAAAAAACATTGATTTTCTCAAAAACAGTCGATTAAACTCACATAAAAATGCTTTAAACCAATGTAAAACACTGAATTGCAATGAAACCAAGCAATTTTTCCAAAGAATTACTGCTAGTTTTTCAGAAAAAACATGTTATTTGCAATCACACTAACTTGGCCTAAAACAGTGTTTACTAAAAAAACATTGATTTTCTCAAAAACAGTCGATTAAACTCACATAAAAATGCTTTAAACCAATGTAAAACACTGAATTGCAATGAAACCAAGCACTTTTTTCAATGAATTACTGCTTGTTTTTCAGAAAAAACATGTTATTTGCAATCACACTAACTTGGCCTAAAACAGTGTTTACTAAAAAAACATTGATTTTCTCAAAAACAGTCGATTAAACTCGCATAAAAATGCTTTAAACCAATGTAAAACACTGAATTGCAATGAAACCAAGCAATTTTTCCAAAGAATTACTGCTAGTTTTTCAGAAAAAACATGTTATTTGCAATCACACTAATTTGGCCTAAAACAGTGGTTACTAAAAAAACATTGATTTTTCTCAAAAACAGTCGATTGAACTCACATAAAAATGCTTTAAACCAATGTAAAACACTGAAATGCAATGAAACCAAGCAATTTTTCCAAAGAATTACTGCTAGTTTTTCAGAAAAAACATGTTATTTGCAATCACACTAACTTGGCCTAAAACAGTGTTTACTGAAAAAACATTAATTTTTCTCAAAAACAGTCGATTAAACTCACATAAAAATGCTTTAAACCAATGTAAAACACTGAATTGCAATGAAACCAAGCAATTTTTCCAAAGAATTACTGCTAGTTTTTCAGAAAAAACATGTTATTTGCAATCACACTAACTTGGCCTAAAACAGTGTTACTAAAAAAACATTGATTTTCTCAAAAACAGTCGATTAAACTCACATAAAAATGCTTTAAACCAATGTAAAACACTGAATTGCAATGAAACCAAGACACTTTTCCAAAGAATTACTGCTAGTTTTTCAGAAAAAACATGTTATTTGCAATCACACTAACTTGGCCTAAAACAGTGTTTACTAAAAAAACATTGATTTTCTCAAAAACAGTCGATTAAACTCACATAAAAATGCTTTAAACCAATGTATAACACTGACTTGCAATGAAACCAAGCACTTTTCCAATGAATTACTGCTTGTTTTTCAGAAAAACCATATTATTTGCAATCACACTAACTAGGCCTAAAACAGTGTTTACTAAAAAAACATTGATTTTCTCAAAAACAGTCGATTAAACTCACATAAAAATGCTTTAAACCAATGTAAAACACTGAATTGCAATGAAACCAAGCAATTTTTCCAAAGAATTACTGCTAGTTTTTCAGAAAAACCATGTTATTTGCAATCACACTAACTTGGCCTAAAACAGTGTTTACTAAAAAAACATTGATTTTCTCAAAAACAGTCGATTAAACTCACATAAAAATGCTTTAAACCAATGTAAAACACTGAATTGCAATGAAACCAAGCAATTTTTCCAAAGAATTACTGCTAGTTTTTCAGAAAAACCATGTTATTTGCAATCACACTAACTTGGCCTAAAACAGTGTTTACTAAAAAAACATTGATTTTCTCAAAAACAGTCGATTAAACTCACATAAAAATGCTTTAAACCAATGTAAAACACTGAATTGCAATGAAACCAAGCACTTTTTCCAAAGAATTACTGCTAGTTTCTCAGAAAAACCATGTTATTTGCAATCACACTAACTGGGCCTAAAACAGTGTGTACTAAAAAAACATTGATTTTCTCAAAAACAGTCGATTAAACTCACATAAAAATGCTTTAAACCAATGTAAAACACTGAATTGCAATGAAACCAAGACACTTTTCCAAAGAATTACTGCTAGTTTTTCAGAAAAAACATATCATTTGCAATCACACTAACTTGGCCTAAAACAGTGTTAACTAAAAAAACATTGATTTTCTCAAAAACAATTGACTAAACTCACATAAACAAATGTAAAACACTGAAATGCAATGAAACCAAGCAATTTTTCCAAAGAATTACTGCTCGTTTTTACAGAAAAACATGTTATTGACAATCACACTAACTCGGCCTAAAACAGTGTGTACTAAAAAAACATTGATTTTCTCAAAAACAGTCGATTAAACTCACATAAAAATGCTTTAAACCAATGTAAAACACTGAATTGCAATGAAACCAAGCAATTTTTCCAAAGAATTACTGCTAGTTTTTCAGAAAAAACATGTTATTTGCAATCACACTAACTTGGCCTAAAACAGTGTTTACTAAAAAAACATTGATTTTCTCAAAAACAGTCGATTAAACTCACATAAAAATGCTTTAAACCAATGTAAAACACTGAATTGCAATGAAACCAAGCAATTTTTCCAAAGAATTACTGCTAGTTTTTCAGAAAAAACATGTTATTTGCAATCACACTAACTTGGCCTAAAACAGTGTTTACTAAAAAAACATTGATTTTCTCAAAAACAGTCGATTAAACTCACATAAAAATGCTTTAAACCAATGTAAAACACTGAAATTGCAATGAAACCAAGCAATTTTTCCAAAGAATTACTGCTAGTTTTTCAGAAAAAACATGTTATTTGCAATCACACTAACTTGGCCTAAAACAGTGTGTACTAAAAAAACATTGATTTTCTCAAAAACAGTCAATTAAACTCACATAAAAATGCTTTAAACCAATGTAAAATACTGAATTGCAATGAAACCAAGACACTTTTCCAAAGAATTACTGCTAGTTTTTCAGAAAAAACATATCATTTGCAATCACACTAACTTGGCCTAAAACAGTGTTTACTAAAAAAACATTGATTTTCTCAAAAACAATCGACTAAACTCACATAAAAATGCTTTAAACCAATGTATAACACTGACTTGCAATGAAGAAAAACCATATTATTTGCAATCACACTAACTAGGCCTAAAACAGTGTTTACTAAAAAAACATTGATTTTCTCAAAAACAGTCGATTAAACTCACATAAAAATGCTTTAAACCAATGTAAAACACTGAATTGCAATGAAACCAAGCAATTTATCCAAAGAATTACTGCTAGTTTTTCAGAAAAAACCATGTTATTTGCAATCACACTAACTTGGCCTAAAACAGTGTTTACTAAAAAAACATTGATTTTCTCAAAAACAGTCGATTAAACTCACAAAAAAATGCTTTAAACCAATGTAAAACACTAAATTGCAATGAAACCAAGCACTTTTTCCAAAGAATTACTGCTAGTTTCTCAGAAAAACCATGTTATTTGCAATCACACTAACTGGGCCTAAAACAGTGTGTACTAAAAAAACATTGATTTTCTCAAAAACAGTCGATTAAACTCACATAAAAATGCTTTAAACCAATGTAAAACACTGAATTGCAATGAAACCAAGCACTTTTTCCAAAGAATTACTGCTAGTTTCTCAGAAAAACCATGTTATTTGCAATCACACTAACTGGGCCTAAAACAGTGTGTACTAAAAAAACATTGATTTTCTCAAAAACAGTCGATTAAACTCACATAAAAATGCTTTAAACCAATGTAAAATACTGAATTGCAATGAAACCAAGACACTTTTCCAAAGAATTACTGCTAGTTTTTCAGAAAAAACATATCATTTGCAATCACACTAACTTGGCCTAAAACAGTGTTAACTAAAAAAACATTGATTTTCTCAAAAACAATCGACTAAACTCACATAAACATGCTTTAAACCAATGTAAAACACTGAAATGCAATGAAACCAAGCAATTTTTCCAAAGAATTACTGCTCGTTTTTACAGAAAAACATGTTATTGACAATCACACTAACTCGGCCTAAAACAGTGTGTACTGAAAAAACATTGATTTTTCTCAAAAACCGTCGATTAAACTCACATAAACCAATGTAAAACACTGAAATGCAATGAAACCAAGCAATTTTTCCAAAGAATTACTGCTAGTTTTTCAGAAAAAACATGTTATTTGCAATCACACTAACTTGGCCTCAATCAGTGTTTACTAAAAAAACATTGATTTTCTCAAAAACAGTCGATTAAACTCACATAAAAATGCTTTAAACCAATGTAAAACACTAAATTGCAATGAAACCAACTAATTTTTCCAAAGAATTACTGCTAGTTTTTCAAAAAAAACATGTTATATGCTATCACACTAATTTGGCCTAAAACAGTGGTTACTAAAAAAACATTGATTTTTCTCAAAAACA
>CBDALO010000129.1:0-10046 GCA_965196985.1 Gammaproteobacteria bacterium
TGTATGCTGGACATAAACTTGTAATGCCAGATGTTCCTTACCACAGAGATCATTTTCACATCATCCATGAGTTACTTGAGGTTCGTCGTTACTTTAGAAATAGGAAAAAAAGTTCTATCACATATCTAAACCAACGAGAGAATAAGTATTACAAGGCAATTACTAAAGGTAATGAAGCGCTACATGAAGAGCAGTTATTCATGGCGGTAAAAGAGGCAGGACAAGCTGGGCACTTATCAAGCTCTATTGACACGTTAGTAGACTGGTTGTGTCATGATGTTTTAGTAAAAGCAGGCCCAGCACCAGAGCAACGTAGTGAGTTATATGACTTCATTGTTAATGAACTAAAAACCCTTGAGTTAATTCATCCTCATCGTATTAAATCAATTCGAGTTATGTTGGAGAATGCCAAACACTTAGCTTTATCATTTATGATGACAATTGATAATAAATTTGTAAGCGATCCAGCAAGTACACCCTAGTCAACTAGTTAAATTCATGTGACTGTATGCTCCCGCAAATAGTAACAAGGAGCTTACGGTATGTCAGCAACAAATCCTGAAAATGAAAATGCTACTTACACAGATGCTTATTGGGAAAAACACCTTTCCGACTTTAAGCAAAGCAAGTTAACCAAAGCGAAATACTGCCGAGAGAATAACGTACCTTACACGCAGTTTCTCTATCGTTTGAGAAGAGAACAGCAAAAAACGCTAGCAAAGGTTGTTTGCGTGTCTGAGCAGCCAGCACAACCAGTGGCTGTCATGCAGGTCAACTCACACATACAGATTAGCTTTTATGACCAGGATAGCTTAGCGTCTTTGATTCAGAGGCTTTGCTAATGTTTCAGAACTGGAAAACACCGATCTGGTTTTATCGTACCCCTGTGGACTTTAGAAAACAGATTGATGGCCTAGTAATGCTGATTGCCGATCATCTCTCAATGACCCCAAGCTCAGGCCAGCTATTTCTTTTTCGTAACAGGCAGCGCGATAAAATAAAATTACTTTGGTACGACCAAAATGGTTTTTGGCTTTGCTACAAACGATTAGAAAAAGGTAAGCTGAAGTTCCCTAGCGAAGCAGATGAGACTATCGAGTTGACCCAAGATCAGTTAAGCTGGTTATTGTCAGGTTTAAACTGGATGAAGCAAAAGTCATTACCCAAAGTCTCTCCCGAGTTTTTTTACTAAAATGGCAAAAAAAGTCTTGACAGGTTTTTTCTGTGTTTTTTGATTTTACACGTGATTTTAATGCTTGTTTTATATCCTTAGCCCAGGCTTTGTGAGATCCGCTAGGAGTTGAAAAGAAAACATCACAATGACCAGCTACCCCAAAAAAGTAATATGCGCTAACCAAGCGCCTGAGGAAGAAAATATTGCACTTAAAATGTCATGGTACACTTTGCAGTAGTTACTTGAATGAGAAACGCAATGCAAACAGTCCCTAGTGAGCTTTTCTATCAAAAAGTCGGAATAAATGAAAAGCTTTGTCATAAGCTTGAAATAGAACATGCTCGTGTTGAACAGTATGCCGAGGCTTATGATCATTTGAAGATACAATTTGCTAAGTTCCAACGACAGCATTTTGGTAGTAAATCTGAGCGCTACATAGAAGATCAGTTGCCACTCTTCGGTGATCTCTCAACACCGGAGGATCAAGAAGATGATGAAGCAGTTGTTGTCTCTTCTCACAAACGTAAGAAGAAGGTCAAGAATGAATTACCTGTGACGGTGAGAATCATTCCAGTACCTGATGACCAGCGTATTTGTCCTTGCGGTAAAGAAAAATGCCCAATGGGTTTTGAGACTAAAAAAATACTGAACTACAAACCAGCTGTCTTTGAAATGATTGAAGAGCGCCGTGAAAAACTAGGCTGTGATTGCGAGCAAGGTGGTGTTACGGTTGCATCTAAGCCTTTACATATCCTACCTAAGGCCGAGGCGTCTGAATCATTACTAGCGCATTTAGTGTCTAGTAAAATCAGGGATAGACAACCCTTTTATCATTTAGAAAAACAACTACGCTCACAATACGGCGTCAATCTATCCAGGCAAACTATGTCACGTTGGTTTATTGAGCTGACTAAACCTTTACAGCCGATTTATAATCTATTGAAGGATGAGCTGCTGGATTATGAAATAGCAAGTTGTGACGCGACTAAATTACAAGTCTTAAAAGAGCCTGGTCGACGGCCACAAACTAAGTCACTGATTCATTGCATGCGAGGTGGTGCTCCTGGTCGTGAGGTTATCCTGTTTGCCTATACGCCAAGTGACCACAGTGAGTTTCTAGTAGAATGGTTTCAAGGGTGGACTGGCAAGCTTTATACTGATGCAAGCCCTATATTCGACCAATTAGAAAATACCGGCGTTACGATCATTGCGTGCAACCTTCATGCCCGCAGGAAATTTGAAGAGATCACCAAGGCGACCAAAAAGAATGGGTTAGCCGCTCATGCTATGCGGGTCTATAAAAAACTCTACCGGATTGAAAGAAAGGCGAAAGAAGTAGAGATGTCGCCTGAGCAACGCCTTGCGCTTCGGCAGAAAGAATCAAAACCGATTATGGATGAGTACAAGGAGGGTTCTGTCGCAAATTAATGGTTATTTGATATAATACCGACCAAATTTAGCATTGAATAATAATGGAGTTATTATGGCGATTAGTTTTAAAGGAAGACATTTCCCCAAAGAGATTATTTTAACAGCAGTACGCTGGAAGCTTGCGTACCCATTAAGTTACCGAAATATTGAAGAGCTCATGGAAGAACGTGGTGTTAGCGTTGATCACTCTACAGTACAAAAATGGGTGGTTCGCTATGCGCCCCAGCTTGAGCAAGAGTTTCGTAAAAGCAAGCGCAAACTTGCTGATAGTTGGAAGATGGATGAGACTTATATTAAGGTCAATGGCAAGCAAGTTTATCTTTATCGTGCAGTTGATAAGTACGGTAACACCGTTGATTTTATGCTGTCAGAGAAGCGTGATCGTAAGGCAGTGCTAGCTTTTTTTAATAAAGCGATTGGATCAAGCGGGTTACCCAAAAAGGTTAACATTGATAAAAGTGGTGCAAATACAGCAGCGTTGGAAAGACTCAATACCTTATTATTTTTATCTGGATTCTGGTTTGCGATGGTCGAGGTTAGGCGCATTAAATACCTCAATAATTTGGTCGAGCAAGACCATCGATCGATAAAGCGTATCACGAAATATACACTGGGTTTTAAAAAGTTCAATTCAGCTAAGGCAACAATAGCTGGTATTGAGTTATGCCATATGCTAAAAAAAGGGCAGATGCGAGGCAATAGCATGATGCCAGCCTGGCAGCAGTTCTACACGCTCGCAGACTAGTTGCGCCCAAAAATAGGCTACCTCATCTAGGTGTAAATTTTTCGACAGAACCCAAATTCTCATTGCCCGACCACATGGCGTCAATGACTTTAATTGAACGGCTGGCTAAGGCGGCTTTAAAATTGGCGATGAGCTCGTCGAGCGCAATGGTCTGAGGAGCGGTGGTGTTATCGGCCTGTCGAAACAAGACGGGTTTGCCACTAAACCAGTTGCGCAAATTCTCATTGCCCGACCACATGGCGTCAATGACCTGTTTATTCTGGCTGGCTAAGGCGGCTTTAAAATTGGCGATGAGCTCGTCGAGCGCAATGGTCTGAGGAGCGGTGGTGTTATCGGCCTGTCGAAACAAGACGGGTTTGCCACTAAAGCAGTTGCGCAAATTCTCATTGCCCGACCACATGGCGTCAATGACCTGTTTATTATGGCTGGCTAAGGCGGCTTTAAAATTGGCGATGAGCTCGTCGAGCGCAATGGTCTGAGGAGGAGGTCCGGCCGGAATCCTGGTTAAAAGGGACCAAATCTACCGCTCAACTCTTATTTTAATCAAAATTTACGAATTGACTGGAAATCCTTCCTCATTGCATCAATCAATTGCTCCATTAATTGAGGTTGGTCTTCCGGGCTAGCATTATAAAACTTTTTACTGATCATAATAACTTCTCTATTGGCTATCAGCTTTACTTGCTCTTGTGATGATACATACTTTTGACGAGATTCTTGATTACTCTTACTAATAATAACGTTTCGGTAACTTTCTATTAATTTAATATATATAGTCATTTTGTGATTAAAAAGATGCTTGCTTCTTTCGGAGTTTAGTCTGATCCAGGTTCCAATAAATGGGTGCTGCCTTTATATAATGTAGAAAATATAGCATAATATACACTTTAACTTGATTACGGATGGTGTTTGGATGTTAGCTAGAATTCTCTCTGATGAAAATAATGAATTAACTATTGAGCTCAAGCTTCCACTAAAAGGATCCATGCTTGAATGTGAGGATGCAATTCTTGACGGCCTTAATGAGGTTGGAACATTAGCCACTGAAAAAGCTTTAAGTAAGTTTGATGCAGATGGCTCTCCTATCCATGTTGGAAAAATAAAGCTAACAGCACGAAGTAGAGATGAAGCAAATTACCAAACGCCTTATGGAGTTGCTCGAGTTAAGCGTTATGTTTATCAAACCTCTAAAGGCGGGAAGATCTTTTGTCCTTTAGAAGATAAGGCTAGAATTATCCAAGGATCAACACCGCGATTTGCAAAAATAATCTCACATAAATACTCAAACTTACCTGCTCCTAGTGTTATTGATGATCTCAAGGTCAATCATAACCGTAAAATCTCACATTCATACTTGCAACGGGCAACTGATTTTGTTGGCGGTATTGCACAAGCCAAAGAGGCTGAGTGGGAATATGAAGAGCCAAAGCTTGATGCAGGCATTGAGATGCTAAGTATTAGCTTAGATGGTGCATATGTTCTCACCGTTGATGATGGTTATAGAGAGAGCATGGTTGGAACTATTTCCATGTATGATAAGCATGGTGCACGCCTGCACACAACCTACGTTGCAGCATCACCAGAATATGGAAAAGATGAATTCTTTAATAGGCTTGAAAAGGAAATAAAGCTGAAAAAGAAATATTACCCTGATGCTAAAACAATTGGCGTTGCTGATGGAGCAAAAAATAATTGGCCATTTCTAAAAAAACATACTGATACGCAAATTTTAGATTTTTGGCATGCAACTGAATATCTCGGCGAAGCATCAAGGGCAGTATTTACCAAAAAATCTGAAAGAGATGAGCGTGATGTTTGGCTCGAAGAGAGATGTCATGACTTAAAGCACAAGAAAGGTGCGGCAGGTAGAATACTTGCTGAGCTTAAAGAGCATCTAAATAAAAACCTGAATAAATCGCTTAGAGAAAAGCTAGAAGGAACAATTACGTATTTTGAAAATAATATTAAAGAAAAGCGAATGTCGTATCATAATTTGATTAAGCAGAATGCACCAATTGGCTCTGGCGTCACTGAAGCAGCATGTAAAACAATTGTTAAACAAAGATTAGGCGGATCAGGAATGCGCTGGAAAGACAAGGGAATGAAAATCGTTTTATGCTTGAGAACACTAGTAAAGACTAAAGGCAGATGGGATCAGTTTTGGGAGAAGGTCAATGATTTTGGCGTGCCAGCAGCAATATAGCCTACATTATATAGAGGCAGCACCCCAATAAATCCACCAATTGCTGCAGCTATAATACTGTGAGCTTGCGGCAAGCATGTGTGCATTAGGTCAGCTAGTTACTTTATCCTAAAGGACCGATAGTAAAACTATGGCCTTGTTCATTTCTGGGTATCAGATTAGATGGTCAGGTATTGAGCATACATACAGTATAGTATTTCACGGATTGGTAATTATGGCTTATCTTGCCATATACTCTCGCATCCAAGTCAATAATGAAAGCAAAAGAGTGAGGCTGATCATGTCAACAACAAACAGTGCCGCTAAGTTAATGAATGCAGACGATAGAAAAGAACTTGCTTTAAAAGCATTAAAAAAAGATAAGTCAGTTTCTAAGCTGGCAGAACAAAATGATGTTAGCCGTAAGTTTGTGCATAAGCAAAAAAATAAATTGGTGAATGCAATTGATAGTGCTTTCTCAGAAACAGACGCGACTAATGATGCACATAAGGTTTTGTACTATATACCAGTAACCAAGCAGTATATTTCTCTTATGGTTGTTTGCTTACTGCTTTTTTCTCGCTGCTCATTTAGGGGTATACGTAGATTTTTAAGTGTTTGTTTAGACTATGAGATCTCTCAAGGTGGAATTCATAACATTGCAGCTGTTGCGATTCAAAGAGCGGAGAAGATTAATTCTCAGGAAGACTTAAGCCAAGCCAAACTAGTAGCTAATGTTGAAAAGTTTCACCTTAATAAACCAATTCTTTCTGGAACCGATATTCGTTCTTTATATTGTTATTTGCTTCGCCTAGAAGACACACGTGATGGAGATACGTGGGCAAGAAATTTACTAGAGCTGAAGAAAAAACATTTTTTACCAGAGGCTGTTTATGGTGACGATGGCAGTGGTTTGTATGATGGACATAAACTTGTAATGCCAGATGTTCCTTACCACAGAGATCATTTTCACATCATCCATGAGTTACTTGAGGTTCGTCGTTACTTTAGAAATAGGAAAAAAAGTTCTATCACATATCTAAACCAACGAGAGAATAAATATTACAAGGCAATTACTAAAGGTAATGAAGCGCTACATGAAGAGCAGTTATTCATGGCGGTAAAAGAGGCAGGACAAGCTGGGCACTTATCAAGCTCTATTGACACGTTAGTAGACTGGTTGTGTCATGATGTTTTAGTAAAAGCAGGCCCAGCACCAGAGCAACGTAGTGAGTTATATGACTTCATTGTTAATGAACTAAAAACCCTTGAGTTAATTCATCCTCATCGTATTAAATCAATTCGAGTTATGTTGGAGAATGCCAAACACTTAGCTTTATCATTTATGATGACAATTGATAATAAATTTCAGGTAATTGCTGAATCTAATAATATCTCTGTAAATACTTTGTGGAAAATAGCTGAATTACAAAGGTGTAAGGAAGGGTCAATGAAATATGCTGTTCGTGCGTTACCCTTACAAGATGAATTGGGTGATGATTTCTATGACATAGAAGAACTTGTGACTCGAGTGCTAGAGGGCACGGAACGCACAAGCTCTATGGCAGAAAACCTGCATAGTCGTATATCTCCCTACTTATTTGTACGTAAGCAAGTAGGGAATGGATTTCTTAATTTACTACGCTTCTTTTTAAATCATGAGAAAATCGAGCGTAGCGAAAAAAGCTTTCGTCATCAGAAAACTCCAGCACATATTTTAACTGGTCAGGAGCATCCACACTGGGTAGAAATGCTGGGCTTCAAACGTTTTCAACGAGCAGCATAACGCAATCTAATTTTTAAAGAGCAGTAGTTATTATGCTTTAATTGGGTAGGTATTTCTATGCGCCCTGATACCTAAAATACACCGTAATTGAACCAAGCCCCAAAACCAAGTAAAAGCGGCATGTTTAAGCCACAACCTGTTGACCAATCCATTACTAGGCAGCCTAACACACAACCAAAATTTAAATTGAGCTAAATCTGCTCACTGTTAGGAAAAATTGATCGAAAAGTGAAAGCCCCCATAAGGAACCTTATAGGGTCTTAACTATTTTTTGTGTATCGCACATAGTTTTGCCTACCTGTTGAGCATCTATTTCCATAGTTAGTGTTTGTATGACCACGCTTGAAAAAAGTTGAGCTGTTGTTTGATTGGTGGGCGCCACTATTTAATTTTAACACTCTGTTATTAGGATTGGTGTATTGATTGTTTATCAATGGTTGCCTAGATTGATCAGGCCATGAAAAGGCTCGCCAGTTTTGTCGTGCAGAAAAACCACGTTTATTTTTTTTATCTGGATCTGCGCCTTTCGATAAAAGAATGGTGCAAATACTAGAAAACAAAGTAGTAGTATTTCTTCTTTGCTTAGCTGAAGTTGCTGCAGCATTTAATGGAGTAAAGCCATGATTATTTATTTGTTCTAAAAAAGCATTAAATTGAGAGCTGTCCTTGCCGCCAAAGGCGGTGTCGGCCGCCGCGATTAAGTCTTTCACCACCTCGAGGTGACCTTCTTTCGAAGCAGTATTCAAGGGGGAGAACTGATCTTTATTCGGTTGAGTCAGAAACGCGCGAAAGCCGTCAGTGTTCTTGCCGCCAAAGGCGGTGTCGGCCGCCGCGATTAAGTCTTTCACCACCTCGAGGTGACCTTCTTTCGAAGCAGTATTCAAGGGGGAGAACTGATCTTTATCTTTATGAGTCAGAAACGCGCGAAAGCCGTCAGTGTTCTTGCCGCCAAAGGCGGTGTCGGCCGCCGCGATTAAGTCTTTCACCACCTCGAGGTGACCTTCTTTCGAAGCAGTATTCAAGGGGGAGAACTGATCTTTATCTTTATGAGTCAGAAACGCGCGAAAGCCGTCAGTGTTCTTGCCGCCAAAGGCGGTGTCGGCCGCCGCGATTAAGTCTTTCACCACCTTGAGGTGACCTTCTTTCGAAGCAGTATTCAAGGGGGAGAACTGATCTTTATTCGGTTGAGTCAGAAACGCGCAAAAGCCGTCAGTGTTCTTGCCGCCAAAGGCGGTGTCGGCCGCCGCGATTAAGTCTTTCACCACCTCGAGGTGACCTTCTTTCGAAGCAGTATTCAAGGGGGAGAACTGATCTTTATCTTTATGAGTCAGAAACGCGCGAAAGCCGTCAGTGTTCTTGCCGCCAAAGGCGGTGTCGGCCGCCGCGATTAAGTCTTTCACCACCTCGAGGTGACCCGCACAAGCAGCAGAATTCAAGGGGGAGAACTGATCTTTATTCGGTTGAGTCAGAAACGCGCGAAAGCCGTCAGTGTTCTTGCCGCCAAAGGCGGTGTCGGCCGCCGCGATTAAGTCTTTCACCACCTTGAGGTGACCCGCACAAGCAGCAGAATTCAAGGGGGAGAACTGATCTTTATCTTTATGAGTCAGAAACGCGCGAAAGCCGTCAGTGTTCTTGCCGCCAAAGGCGGTGTCGGCCGCCGCGATTAAGTCTTTCACCACCTCGAGGTGACCCGCACAAGCAGCAGAATTCAAGGGGGAGAACTGATCTTTATTCGGTTGAGTCAGAAACGCGCGAAAGCCGTCAGTGTTCTTGCCGCCAAAGGCGGTGTCGGCCGCCGCGATTAAGTCTTTCACCACCTCGAGGTGACCCGCACAAGCAGCAGAATTCAAGGGGGAGAACTGATCTTTATTCGGTTGAGTCAGAAACGCGCGAAAGCCGTCAGTGTTCTTGCCGCCAAAGGCGGTGTCGGCCGCCGCGATTAAGTCTTTCACCACCTTGAGGTGACCTTCTTTCGAAGCAGTATTCAAGGGGGAGAACTGATCTTTATTCGGTTGAGTCAGAAACGCGCGAAAGCCGTCAGTGTTGTTGCCGCCAAAGGCGGTGTCTAATTTTTGCAATGCAATGTTAATGATTTGACCGTTACCATATTTTGCGAGAGAGGTTAAAAAAGTCCACCTTTCTTTTTCATCAAGCCATAAATGTGGTGTGTCCTTCTCCTTCACTAGGAAATGTTTGTTATTTATTAGTATGATGAGGGTTTGATCAAGACTGGGAGTTTTTTTCATCCTGTGCACAAAAACATACACGCTTTCTTGTAAAAACAAACTTGCTTCAAGTGCATTATTTTGAAAGTGGCTAACTATCTGTTCATCAGTAATCTGTTGTAATAATATTTGCTTGCGTAATGTGCTTATTGCTTCATCGTTGCGCGAACTTCTTAAGTGATAACTAGGCATGTGGTTTAATATATAAAATTATTTTCTAAAGTAGATATTCGAATATAATAAAGGATAAAAATTAACAGATTATTTAGTTATTATTCAGGCTACTACAGAATATACCGATGGCATTGCCTTAAAGTAGCGGTAAATACCCGTGATAACCACAAATTAGCACGGGTTTGAGGCTCGCTAGCAACAGGATTTAAATAATAAATGACCATTGCGATGAAAATACGGCTTGGTTCAATTACGGTGTATTTTAGGTATCAGGGCGCATAGAAATACCTACCCAATTAAAGCATAATAACTACTGCTCTTTAAAAATT
>CBDALO010000130.1:0-3600 GCA_965196985.1 Gammaproteobacteria bacterium
TTTGGAAAATTTGCTTGGTTTCATTGCAATTTAGTGTTTTACATTGGTTTAAAGCATTTTTATGTGAGTTTAATCGACTGTTTTTGAGAAAATCAATGTTTTTTTAGTAAACACTGTTTTAGGCCAAGTTAGTGTGATTGCATATGATATGTTTTTTCTGAAAAACTAGCAGTAATTCTTTGGAAAAATTGCTTGGTTTCATTGCAATTCAGTGTTTTACATTGGTTTAAAGCATTTTTATGTGAGTTTCTTCGACTGTTTTTGAGAAAATCAATGTTTTTTTAGTAAACACTTTTTTAGGCCAAGCTAGTGTGATTGCAAATAACATGGTTTTTCTGAAAAACTAGCAGTAATTCTTTGGAAAAATTGCTTGGTTTCATTGCAATTCAGTGTTTTACATTGGTTTAAAGCATTTTTATGTGAGTTTAATCGACTGTTTTTGAGAAAATCAATGTTTTTTTAGTAAACACTGTTTTAGGCCCAGTTAGTGTGATTGCAAATAACATGGTGTTTCTGAAAAACTAGCAGTAATTCTTTGGAAAAGTGTATTGGTTTCATTGCAATTTAGTGTTTTACATTGGTTTAAAGCATTTTTATGTGAGTTCAATCGACTGTTTTTGAGAAAATCAATGTTTTTTTAGTACACACTGTTTTAGGCCCAGTTAGTGTGATTGCAAATAACATGGTGTTTCTGAAAAACTAGCAGTAATTCTTTGGAAAAATTGCTTGGTTTCATTGCAAT
Organism: Gammaproteobacteria bacterium; assembly: GCA_965196985.1. Classification (GTDB taxonomy): domain Bacteria; phylum Pseudomonadota; class Gammaproteobacteria; order UBA12402; family UBA12402; genus 2-12-FULL-35-23. The sequence goes on from CBDALO010000130.1 coordinate 743, forward strand.
TCAGTGTTTTACATTGGTTTAAAGCATTTTTATGTGAGTTTAATCGACTGTTTTTGAGAAAATCAATGTTTTTTTAGTAAACACTGTTTTAGGCCCAGTTAGTGTGATTGCAAATAACATGGTGTTTCTGAAAAACTAGCAGTAATTCTTTCGAAAAATTGCGTGGTTTCATTTTAATTCAGTGTTTTACATTGGTTTAAAGCATTTTTATGTGAGTTTAATCGACTGTTTTTGAGAAAATCAATGTTTTTTTCGTAAACACTGTTTTAGGCCAAGCTAGTTTGATTGCAAATGATATGTTTTTCCTGAAAAACTAGCAGTAATTCATTGGAAAAATTGCTTGGTTTCATTGCAATTCAGTGTTTTACATTGGTTTAAAGCATTTTTATGTGAGTTTAATCGACTGTTTTTGAGAAAATCAATGTTTTTTTAGTAAACACTGTTTTAGGCCCAGTTAGTGTGTTTGCAAATAACATGGTTTTTCTGAAAAACTAGCAGTAATTCTTTGGAAAAATTGCTTGGTTTCATTGCAATTCAGTGTTTTACATTGGTTTAAAGCATTTTTATGTGAGTTTAATCGACTGTTTTTGAGAAAATCAATGTTTTTTTAGTAAACACTGTTTTAGGCCAAGCTAGTGTGATTGCAAATAATATGTTTTTTCTGAAAAACTAGCAGTAATTCATTGGAAAAATTGCTTGGTTTCATTGCAATTCAGTGTTTTACATTGGTTTAAAGCATTTTTATGTGAGTTTAATCGACTGTTTTTGAGAAAATCAATGTTTTTTTAGTAAACACTGTTTTAGGCCAAGCTAGTGTGATTGCAAATAATATGTTTTTTCTGAAAAACTAGCAGTAATTCATTGGAAAAATTGCTTGGTTTCATTGCAATTCAGTGTTTTACATTGGTTTAAAGCATTTTTATGTGAGTTTAATCGACTGTTTTTGAGAAAATCAATGTTTTTTTAGTAAACACTGTTTTAGGCCCAGTTAGTGTGATTGCAGATAACATGGTTTTTCTGAAAAACTAGCAGTAATTGTTTGGAAAAATTGCTTGGTTTCATTGCAATTCAGTGTTTTACATTGGTTTAAAGCATTTTTATGTGAGTTTAATCGACTGTTTTTGAGAAAATCAATGTTTTTTTAGTAAACACTGTTTTAGGCGCAGTTAGTGTGATTGCAAATAACATGGTGTTTCTGAAAAACTAGCAGTAATTCTTTGGAAAATCTGCGTGGTTTCATTTTAATTCAGTGTTTTACATTGGTTTCAAGCATTTTTATGAGAGTTTAATCGACTGTTTTTGAGAAAATCAATGTTTTTTTAGGAAACACTGTTTTAGGCCCAGTTAGTGTGATTGCAAATAACATGGTGTTTCTGAAAAACTAGCAGTAATTCTTTGGAAAAATTGCGTGGTTACATTTTAATTCAGTGTTTTACATTGGTTTAAAGCATTTTTATGTGAGTTTAATCGACTGTTTTTGAGAAAATCATTGTTTTTTTAGTAAACACTGTTTTAGGCCCAGTTAGTGTGATTGCATAAATCATGTTTTTTCTGAAAAACTGGCAGTAAATCTTTGGAAACATTGCTTGGTTTCATTGCAATTCAGTGTTTTACATTGGTTTAAAGCATTTTTATGTGAGTTTAATCGACTGTTTTTGAGAAAATCAATGTTTTTTTAGTAAACACTGTTTTAGGCCAAGCTAGTGTGATTGCAAATGATATGTTTTTTCTGAAAAACTAGCAGTAATTCATTGGAAAAATTGCTTGGTTTCATTGCAATTCAGTGTTTTACATTGGTTTAAAGCATTTTTATGTGAGTTTAATCGACTGTTTTTGAGAAAATCAATGTTTTTTTAGTAAACACTGTTTTAGGCCAAGTTAGTGTGATTGCAAATATCATGTTTTTTCTGAGAAAATAGCAGTAATTCTTTGGACCAATTTCTTGGTTTCATTGCAATTCAGTGTTTTACATTGGCTTAAAGCATTTTTATGTGAGTTTAATCGACTGTTTTTGAGAAATTCAATGTTTTTCTAGTAAACACTGTTTAAGGCCAAGTTAGTGTGATTGCAAATAACATGGTTTTTCTGAAAAACTAGCAGTAATTCTTTGGAAAAATTGCTTTGTTTCATTGCAATTCAGTGTTTTACATTGGTTTAAAACATTTTTATGTGAGTTTAATCGACTGTTTTTGAGAAAATCAATGTTTTTTTAGTAAACACTGTTTTAGGCCAAGCTAGTGTGATTGCAAATAATATGTTTTTTCTGAAAAACTAGCAGTAATTCATTGGAAAAATTGCTTGGTTTCATTGCAATTCAGTGTTTTACATTGGTTTAAAGCATTTTTATGTGAGTTTAATCGACTGTTTTTGAGAAAATCAATGTTTTTTTAGTAAACACTGTTTTAGGCCAAGCTAGTGTGATTGCAAATAATATGTTTTTTCTGAAAAACTAGCAGTAATTCTTTGGAAAAATTGCTTGGTTTCATTGCAATTCAGTGTTTTACAGTGGTTTAAAGCATTTTTATGTGAGTTTAATCGACTGTTTTTGAGAAAATCAATGTTTTTTTAGTAAACACTGTTTCAGGCCCAGTTAGTGTGATTGCAGATAACATGGTTTTTCTGAAAAACTAGCAGTAATTCTTTGGAAAAATTGCTTGGTTTCATTGCAATTCAGTGTTTTACATTGGTTTAAAGCATTTTTATGTGAGTTTAATCGACTGTTTTTGAGAAAATCAATGTTTTTTTAGTAAACACTGTTTTAGGCGCAGTTAGTGTGATTGCAAATAACATGGTGTTTCTGAAAAACTAGCAGTAATTCTTTGGAAAAATTGCGTGGTTTCATTTTAATTCAGTGTTTT
>CBDALO010000131.1:0-207226 GCA_965196985.1 Gammaproteobacteria bacterium
GCCGTATTACTGTTGAGTGGGATGCTGAGACGCAGCAGCGTTTTCCTGAGAGAACACGCCAGTGGTGTGAGGATTATGCGGAAGATTCTACCGGTAAAACGTACGGGTTTCTTTTTAGTCATATCATGTTTTTTAGTAAGGTTGAACCGCCTCATGCTTCGGCTGATTCTACCGATCAAATGCAAACAATAACTGCCACCACAGATGATGAGTCGTGACTTAACAAAGGAGTGAGGGCGAATGAATGTAAAAGGGATTTTGAGTATTCGTGTGATTACAATCGTAGCTTGCTTATCAATTTTAACCAGTTACGGATCAAGCTTCTATTATCGCCAACACCATTATCCTGTCCACCAAATTACTGTGCCGGTTTATCGTGTAGCACCTCATGGTGAAGGAAAATTAATAGGCACAGTGAAGTTTCGTGATTCTTCCTATGGTTTACTAATTTATCCCAAGCTACATGGGTTAACTACTGGTCTTCATGGCTTTCATATCCATGAATTTCCACATTGCGGAAACAATGGGTTTGACGCAGGTGGTCACTTTGATCCAACCCACACAGGTAAACACGCAGGGCCTTATCGACAAGGACACTTAGGCGATCTTCCGGTTTTGTTTGTTAATCAGCAAGGTATGGCAATAACACCCAATTTAGCACCACGAGTCACATTGCGCGAAATCAAGGGTCACAGTCTCGTTATCCACGCAATGGGAGATAACTATTCAGATTACCCAGAAAAACTCGGTGGCGGTGGGGGTCGTATTGCCTGTGGTGTTATTAAGTTAACTTGATATCACTTGGAGGAAAGGTAAAAGGATCAGTTATTTTAACTATTAAGTATGAGAGACCGCATGAAACAATCAAAAAAGTTGGCTGAACCAATCGAAAAAAAACTCTGGAGAGCCGCAGATAAACTGAGGAAAAATATCGATGCAGCTGAATATAAGCACGTTGTACTAGGCCTGATTTTCATTAAATATATCTCAGACTCATTTGATGAGCATTATCAATTACTCAGAAAAGGCACGGGTGAATATGAGGGAGCAGATCCTGAAGATAGAGATGAATACAGAGCTGTAAATGTTTTTTTTGTTCCAGAAAAGGCACGCTGGTCTTACCTACAAGCAAAAGCAAAGCTACCCACTATAGGAAAAGTAATTGACGAGGCAATGGATTCAATTGAAAAAGAAAACCATTCGCTACGCAATGTCTTACCGAAAGTTTATGCGCGAGGAAATTTAGATCCTACCAATCTAGGCGCACTCATTGACCTATTAAGCAATGTTGCAATGGAAGAAACAAAAAGTCGCAGTGCCGATGTGTTGGGCCATGTTTTTGAATACTTTCTTGGTGAGTTTGCACTTGCTGAGGGAAAAAAGGCGGCCAGTTCTATACCCCTAGAAGTGTTGTGGAACTTCTGGTAGAAATGTTAGAACCATACAATGGACGTGTTTTTGACCCTTGCTGTGGTTCAGGTGGTATGTTTGTACAATCTGAAAAGTTTGTTGCTGATCACCAAGGAAGAATAAATGATATTTCTATTTATGGGCAAGAGAGTAATCAAACGACCTGGCGATTGGCAAAAATGAATCTTGCGATACGGGGTATCGATAGCTCACAGGTTAAATGGAATAATGAAGAGTCTTTTTTAAATGATGCACACAAAGATCTAAAAGCAGATTTTGTGATTGCTAATCCACCTTTTAATGATAGCGATTGGAGTGGTGACTTATTGCGTGATGATGGTAGATGGCAGTACGGTAACCCACCTTCTGGCAATGCTAACTACGCATGGATACAACACTTCCTTTATCACTTATCACCCAGTGGTCGAGCGGGCTTTGTGTTGTCAAAGGGTGCACTAACCTCAAAAATGTCTGGAGAGGATGAAATTAGAAAAGCATTAGTTGATAAAAAGCTTGTTGATTGTATCGTTAATTTACCAGCCAAGCTTTTTCTAAATACTCAAATACCAGCAAGCCTCTGGTTTCTCACGCGGAACAAAGCAAATGCCAAACTGCGTGACAGGTCTAATGAGATCCTCTTTATTGATGCAAGAGAGATGGGACACCTTATTAACAGGCGTACTCGTGAGCTTTCGTCTGATGACATAAATAAAATTAGCAGCACCTACCACGCTTGGCGAATAAAAGACGGGCAGTATGAAGATATAAAAGGATTTTGTAAATCTGCAACAATCGATGAAGTGACTAAGCTAGATTATGTCTTAACGCCTGGTCGTTATGTTGGGCTAGCAGAAGTGGAAGATGACTTTGATTTTAAAGAACGCTTTACTAGCTTGCAAGTTGAACTGAAGCAACAAATGAGCGAAGAAAGTGTACTTAACCAGCGTATATTAGAAAGTTTAAATAAGGTAACATTTGATGCATGAATGGTCTAAAACTACACTAAAAGATCATGTGGAAATATTACATGGTTATGCTTTTAAATCATCTAATTTTAGAGAAAAAAAAATTAAGGGCTCTTTGCCAGTAATAAAAATTAAGAATGTAGCAAATGGTGATGTAAATCTGCATGCGGTCAGTTACCATATAGTAAATAGTAATTTAGAAAAGTATATTGTGAGATGTGGCGATGTTTTAATTGCACTTACTGGTAATCACCCTCAAGCCGCAAGCCAAGTTGTCGGATCAATTTCAAAATATAAAATTAATCAGCCAGCTTTGTTAAACCAGAGGATTGCTAAAATAATTAGTAAAGCAACATTAGATTCTAATTTTATGTATTATTATTTAAAACAGCAGTTCGTGAAGGAGTACATCGCGAATCAGTCATCAGGAAGCGCGAACCAAGCAAATATAAATAAAAATGATTTAAATAATATCCCATTATACTTACCCCCTCTCCCAGAACAAAAAGCCATTGCCGAAGTGCTATCAAGCCTTGATGATAAGATTGATTTATTACACCGCCAAAATAAGACATTGGAATCATTAGCAGAAACACTTTTTCGTCAGTGGTTTATTGAGGAAGCTAAGGATGAGTGGGTGGAAACTAAACTTGGATTTTATCTTATTCCTAAAAAAGGGGAAAACTTAACAAAATCTCAAGCAATGGGCGGTGATATACCAGTTGTAGCAGGTGGATTAAAACCCTCATGCTTCCATAATAGAGCAAATACTGATAAGCCGGTAATTACTATTAGTGCATCTGGCGCTAATGCGGGATTTATTAAACTATACTATGAAAGTGTGTGGTCATCTGATTCATCATACATAGATTCTTCTGTGACTAAAAATATTTACTTTATTTATAATTTTCTAAAAGTTAACCAAATTGCTCTTTTTAAAAAACAAACAGGTAGTGCGCAACCGCACATATATCCACAGCAGATTATGGATCTAGATATTCGCAAATACCCCCAAACATTAATTGATAGTTTTGAACACAAGGTTATCGGCTTTTTTGCTAAAATTAGCAATAATAATTTAAAATTAAATAAGTTAACACATCTTCGTGACATACTGCTTCCTAATCTTATGAGTGGTAAAGTTAGAATTTCAATATAAACAGGACGTTTAATGATCAATGGAGAGTCTTAAGCAACTTATTCAACAATACGGGAGATGGTCAGCTTTAGACATCTATATTGAACGTATTGAGGCAAACCTATCGTCAGATTTCAGCTTAGCAATCGAAAATTCAAAAGCGCTTCTAGAGTCCATTGGGAAAGAAGTGTGTAAAATCAAAGGGGTTGATTTGCAGCCTAATATCAATCTACCGAAGCTCATTAAGCAATCCTATGAAGCACTTGGTTATGAAAAAAAACAACCAATTGCTGTTATTACCACGTCCTTATTTAGTGCTGGCCAGCAAATGGCTGAATTACGAAATCAGGTTGGTGTCACCTCGCATGGGAAAACACTAAATCAATTAAAAGAGAGAAACAGCAAGGTTAATGAGCTAACTAAAGACTTTCTTATAGAGACCACTTCTATTATTTCTACTTTTCTTATAAAAAGCATTGAGGCAGAAGAACCCTACGCGAAAAAAAATTCTGATTATTCTAATATGAATTATGAGAGCAACATGAGTTTTAATAATGACCGGGATGATAGGCATGGTGAGTTTGCTATGGATGAGTACTCCTATACCGCAAGTGAGGTTCTTTATAACATTGACCCAGCAGCCTATGCGACAGAACTAATGAATTATGAAGGAGATTACCTCTGTGAAGATGACTGAATCATCGATAGAACAATTTTCTATCGATCTTTTAAAGAATCAAGGTTATGAGTATATTTATGGGCCTCAAATTTCACCTGATAGCGACACCCCAGAAAGAATTGACTTAAGCGAAACGCTACTTGAAAAAAGGCTTTATAATGCGCTAATAAGGATTAATCCATCACTATCAATCAGCATGATTGAAGATGCCATCAAGCAAATAGAACGAATAAGCACCACGCAGCTCATTAATGACAATGAGGCATTTCATCAAATGTTAACTGAGGGCGTGAATGTTAGCTATCAAAAAGACAGTGAAACCCGTGGTGACTTAGTGTGGTTGGGGTGCTGCCTTTATATAATGTAGAAAATATAGCATAATATACACTTTAACTTGATTACGGATGGTGTTTGGATGTTAGCTAGAATTCTCTCTGATGAAAATAATGAATTAACTATTGAGCTCAAGCTTCCACTAAAAGGATCCATGCTTGAATGTGAGGATGCAATTCTTGACGGCCTTAATGAGGTTGGAACATTAGCCACTGAAAAAGCTTTAAGTAAGTTTGATGCAGATGGCTCTCCTATCCATGTTGGAAAAATAAAGCTAACAGCACGAAGTAGAGATGAAGCAAATTACCAAACGCCTTATGGAGTTGCTCGAGTTAAGCGTTATGTTTATCAAACCTCTAAAGGCGGGAAGATCTTTTGTCCTTTAGAAGATAAGGCTAGAATTATCCAAGGATCAACACCGCGATTTGCAAAAATAATCTCACATAAATACTCAAACTTACCTGCTCCTAGTGTTATTGATGATCTCAAGGTCAATCATAACCGTAAAATCTCACATTCATACTTGCAACGGGCAACTGATTTTGTTGGCGGTATTGCACAAGCCAAAGAGGCTGAGTGGGAATATGAAGAGCCAAAGCTTGATGCAGGCATTGAGATGCTAAGTATTAGCTTAGATGGTGCATATGTTCTCACCGTTGATGATGGTTATAGAGAGAGCATGGTTGGAACTATTTCCATGTATGATAAGCATGGTGCACGCCTGCACACAACCTACGTTGCAGCATCACCAGAATATGGAAAAGATGAATTCTTTAATAGGCTTGAAAAGGAAATAAAGCTGAAAAAGAAATATTACCCTGATGCTAAAACAATTGGCGTTGCTGATGGAGCAAAAAATAATTGGCCATTTCTAAAAAAACATACTGATACGCAAATTTTAGATTTTTGGCATGCAACTGAATATCTCGGCGAAGCATCAAAGGCAGTATTTACCAAAAAATCTGAAAGAGATGAGCGTGATGTTTGGCTCGAAGAGAGATGTCATGACTTAAAGCACAAGAAAGGTGCGGCAGGTAGAATACTTGCTGAGCTTAAAGAGCATCTAAATAAAAACCTGAATAAATCGCTTAGAGAAAAGCTAGAAGGAACAATTACGTATTTTGAAAATAATATTAAAGAAAAGCGAATGTCGTATCATAATTTGATTAAGCAGAATGCACCAATTGGCTCTGGCGTCACTGAAGCAGCATGTAAAACAATTGTTAAACAAAGATTAGGCGGATCAGGAATGCGCTGGAAAGACAAGGGAATGAAAATCGTTTTATGCTTGAGAACGCTAGTAAAGACTAAAGGCAGATGGGATCAGTTTTGGGAGAAGGTCAATGATTTTGGCGTGCCAGCAGCAATATAGCCTACATTATATAGAGGCAGCACCCTGTGGTTGATTGATTTTGATAACCCTGACAATAATGATTTTCTTGCTGTAAACCAATTTACTGTGACAGATGATCAACGCAATAAGCGTCCTGATGTCGTGCTCTTTATTAATGGATTACCTTTAGTGATCATAGAGCTAAAAAACCCAGCAGATGAATCAGCCACCGTTCATTCTGCATTTAGACAATTAAAAACTTATCAGCAACTATTCCTGCCTTATTTCGCACTAATTGCTTTTCGATTATTTCAGATGGCTTAGAGGCTAGAGCTGGCACGTTATCCTCTGAAATGACACGTTTTATGGCTTGGAAAACATCTGATGGTGAAAAAGAAGCCTCGAACCTCGTTAGTCAACTTGAAATACTGATTATAGGCATGTTGAACAAAAAGACCCTGCTTGATCTGATTAAAAATTTCATACTTTTTGAAAAAACTAAAAAAGAAGATAGAAAAACCGGCACCATCAGCATTGAAAAAGAAAAAAAACTAGCGAGCTATCATCAGTATTATGCTGTTAATAAAGCAATTGCTGCCACCTTGTTTGCTGCTGGTTATAGTAACCAGAATAGCTCCGTTGAAACATCTTCTTCCCAGGCTGGCGACCGTAAAGGCGGTGTTGTTTGGCATACACAAGGCAGCGGTAAATCACTGTCAATGGTATTTTTTACAGGGAAGATTGTAGCTGAAATGGATAATCCAACTGTTGTTGTCATTACAGACCGTAATGATTTAGATGATCAACTGTTTGATACTTTTGCAGCCTCTAGACAGTTGTTAAGGCAAGAACCGAAACAGATCAATAGTAGAGGTGAGTTAAAAGAGCATCTCGACGTTGCATCAGGCGGAGTTGTCTTTACAACTATTCAAAAATTTCACCCTATCGATGGTAACATCCATGAAACCTTATCAGCGCGAGAAAATATTATTGTGATTGCGGATGAGGCTCATAGAACACAATATGGTTTGAATCCTGAGAATAAATACGAAAAAGATAAAGAAGGTAAGATTATTGGTGTTGAAACCCGTTATGGTTTTGCAAAATATATGCGAGATGCGCTGCCTTATGGGCCGGCTTCGCCGGCAACTTTCTAAGCCTCTAAGAGTTTAGTCTTTACAAAGCCACGAGTATTATTAAGTCTCAAACTAGTCAAACCTGCCCATGGAATAATAACGAATAAAAATAACACACCTGCTATAGAAATTGCTTCAGGTAGCTGAGCAATAACTCACCTACTATACGCGCTTCTCATTTTACTCTAAGAATAATGAAACGCTTTAGTATCAAACAAATCTTGGTAACCAATCAGAACTGGTGGAACTTTCACACCAAGTACAAAGATAAAATCAGAGAAGCTATTGTCATTGGCATTGTTAAGCTGCTTAGCTGCAAACATCCTATGCGTGGCCATAAAGAGTATCATTGCAGTAATCCAAACTGTTCACACGTCAAATACATCCGCCATACCTGCAAAGCTAAAAGCTGTTCATCGTGTGGTAAAAAAGCCACAGAAGTATGGATACAACAACAAATGGCAATCTTACCCAACACTGCATGGCAACACATCACATTCACCATGCCCTCTACTCTTTGGGACTGCTTTTGGACAAACAGAGAGCTTCTTAATTTACTCCCACCATTAGCAGCAAAGGTGTTACTCAAGCTTGCTAAAAACAAGAGGGTTAAACCCGGTGTATTTATCGCGCTTCACACCTTTGGCAGAGATCTAAAGCGCAATGTGCATCTTCATGCGTCAATCACTCTGGGTGGTATCAACAAAGAGTTAACACAATGGAAAAGCCTCTACTTCCATCAACCTACACTAATGTCCATGTGGCGTTATGAGGTCATTAACCTTTTTAGAAACCACCACCAGGACAAAGGGCTTATTCTGCCAAATCAGTTAGCCTCTACACTGAACCACACTTTCAACTTTAATCAACTGCTTGATCAGCTTTACCAAAAACGATGGGTAGTACATTGCGCAAAGCCCTCAAAGAATCACAAACAAAACGTTAAATACTTAGGTCGATACACCAAACGTCCTCCTATTGCTGAGTCAAAAATTAAAAACTTTGATGGGAGCAGCCTCAGTTTTAATTATCTTGATCACGTCTCTAAAACCTACAAGCAATTTAAATTAACCGCGGAAGAGTTTATTGCTCGATTTATTCAACACATTCCTGATGTTGGCTTTCGTATGGTGCGTTATTATGGGTTTCTTGCTAACCGGGTGCGAGGTGAGATGCTACCCAAAGTCAGACTCCTATTAGGTGAAACTGATCCAAACACACCCCAGGTCAATTACCGCACCTTAATGCAAAATAATTTTAACATTGACCCCTATGAATGTGTTCTATGCGGTAGCCAAATGTTTTTAGCTAACTGCTGGTATAGACAACCTAACCGTTACAAATTGCTATCAAAGCATCGTGAACTCGCCTTACTGAAAAAAATCTAATAACTTCCTAGGGGGGTAGTCCGTCCAAAACAACAAATAACAGCTAGTTTTGGCTATTGTTTGTCATAACTAACCCTGCCCCACCACTAAATCGATTTTATAAAAAATACCTGTGCTAAAATTACTCATTTTAATTGGTGGTATTTTTACCAATTGACACATTGAAATTCCTTAATATCAAGGCATCTTCTTGCAAGCTCAGGTTTTGGTCAGCGGTTCAGATACGCGCATAGCCTGCTTTCATGGGTGGGCTGTTGCTCCAGTTGGTCTATTTTTGTCTGGTAACTCAATAGTGTTATTAAATTCATTAATATTGAAAACTAGACACCTTTCTTAGGCAAGAATCTTACGGGTTTGGGCGGGAAAAGGCAATCGACTCGCGTGTAAAGAAAACCTACGTTTTTTGGATGCTTAAAAATGAAACTACTTGATCAGAACCCAATTTTAGTTCGTAAGGAAATTATTACTTTAGGAAAATTAACTCTTCAGGACAGTCAAGTTATTCGCCAATGTAAAACTCCCGAAAACCAATTAGGTTTTGCTTACCAGCTTGCTTTTGTTAGAACCCGTAACTACCTGCCTAAGCAAGTTCCCTTAGAATTAGATACCGTCTTGCTCCACTACGTAAGTAATCAGCTTAGTTTACCTTCTGACCTCATGCAGTCTTATCAGCTTAATCGTCAAGTCAGGCCGGCTTCGCCGGCAACTTTCTAAGCCTCTAAGAGTTTAGTCTTTACAAAGCCACGAGTATTATTAAGTCTCAAACTAGTCAAACCTGCCCATGGAATAATAACGAATAAAAATAACACACCTGCTATAGAAATTGCTTCAGGTAGCTGAGCAATAACTCACCTACTATACGCGCTTCTCATTTTACTCTATGAATAATGAAACGCTTTAGTATCAAACAAATCTTGGTAACCAATCAGAACTGGTGGAACTTTCACACCAAGTACAAAGATAAAATCAGAGAAGCTATTGTCATTGGCATTGTTAAGCTGCTTAGCTGCAAACATCCTATGCGTGGCCATAAAGAGTATCATTGCAGTAATCCAAACTGTTCACACGTCAAATACATCCGCCATACCTGCAAAGCTAAAAGCTGTTCATCGTGTGGTAAAAAAGCCACAGAAGTATGGATACAACAACAGATGGCAATCTTACCCAACACTACATGGCAACACATCACATTCACCATGCCCTCTACTCTTTGGGACTGCTTTTGGACAAACAGAGAGCTTCTTAATTTACTCCCACCATTAGCAGCAAAGGTGTTACTCAAGCTTGCTAAAAACAAGAGGGTTAAACCCGGTGTATTTATCGCGCTTCACACCTTTGGCAGAGATCTAAAGCGCAATGTGCATCTTCATGCGTCAATCACTCTGGGTGGTATCAACAAAGAGTTAACACAATGGAAAAGCCTCTACTTCCATCAACCTACACTAATGTCCATGTGGCGTTATGAGGTCATTAACCTTTTTAGAAACCACCACCAGGACAAAGGGCTTATTCTGCCAAATCAGTTAGCCTCTACACTGAACCACACTTTCAACTTTAATCAACTGCTTGATCAGCTTTACCAAAAACGATGGGTAGTACATTGCGCAAAGCCCTCAAAGAATCACAAACAAAACGTTAAATACTTAGGTCGATACACCAAACGTCCTCCTATTGCTGAGTCAAAAATTAAAAACTTTGATGGGAGCAGCCTCAGTTTTAATTATCTTGATCACGTCTCTAAAACCTACAAGCAATTTAAATTAACCGCGGAAGAGTTTATTGCTCGATTTATTCAACACATTCCTGATGTTGGCTTTCGTATGGTGCGTTATTATGGGTTTCTTGCTAACCGGGTGCGAGGTGAGATGCTACCCAAAGTCAGACTCCTATTAGGTGAAACTGATCCAAACACACCCCAGGTCAATTACCGCACCTTAATGCAAAATAATTTTAACATTGACCCCTATGAATGTGTTCTATGCGGTAGCCAAATGTTTTTAGCTAACTGCTGGTATAGACAACCTAACCGTTACAAATTGCTATCAAAGCATCGTGAACTCGCCTTACTGAAAAAAATCTAATAACTTCCTAGGGGGGTAGTCCGTCCAAAACAACAAATAACAGCTAGTTTTGGCTATTGTTTGTCATAACTAACCCTGCCCCACCACTAAATCGATTTTATAAAAAATACCTGTGCTAAAATTACTCATTTTAATTGGTGGTATTTTTACCAATTGACACATTGAAATTCCTTAATATCAAGTTGCAACTGACATTGTCGCTCACTTTCAGGAAAGAGAGGCTGTGGTTGAGGGGAAAGGAATGATTGTGGCGATGTCACGCGCAATTGCTGTGAGCCTTTATCGAGAGATTATTACTCTCAAGCCAGAGTGGCATAACAGTGATTTAAATAAAGGTACTATTAAGATTATGATGACAAGCTCATCAAGCGATGGTCCAGGGATTACTCAATACCATACCACGAAAGAACAACGCAGAAAATTAGCTGGCAGGTTAAGAGATCCCAGTGATCCGTTGAAGCTTGTTATTGTGTGCAACATGTGGCTTACAGGGTTTAATGCCCCATGCTTACACACGCTTTATATTGACAAACCCATGCGTGGTCATAATTTGATGCAGGCTATTGCGCGAGTGAATCGTGTTTATAAAGATAAACAGGGTGGCTTAATTGTTGATTATTTAGGTATAACCTCTGACCTGAAGAATGCCTTGTCATTTTATGCTGGTAATACTGCTACGAGCGATCCGACACTTGATCAAGAAAAAGCAGTAGACGTCATGCTAGAAAAGCTAGAAGTTATTTCACAAATGTTGCATAGCTTTAATGATCGATTATTTTATGTAGGTAATACCAGTGAGAAACTTTCAGTTATCCTAGCTGCTGAAGACTATATCCTGAGGGGTGCTGCCTCTATATAATGTAGGCTATATTGCTGCTGGCACGCCAAAATCATTGACCTTCTCCCAAAACTGATCCCATCTGCCTTTAGTCTTTACTAGTGTTCTCAAGCATAAAACGATTTTCATTCCCTTGTCTTTCCAGCGCATTCCTGATCCGCCTAATCTTTGTTTAACAATTGTTTTACATGCTGCTTCAGTGACGCCAGAGCCAATTGGTGCATTCTGCTTAATCAAATTATGATACGACATTCGCTTTTCTTTAATATTATTTTCAAAATACGTAATTGTTCCTTCTAGCTTTTCTCTAAGCGATTTATTCAGGTTTTTATTTAGATGCTCTTTAAGCTCAGCAAATATTCTACCTGCCGCACCTTTCTTGTGCTTTAAGTCATGACATCTCTCTTCGAGCCAAACATCACGCTCATCTCTTTCAGATTTTTTGGTAAATACTGCCTTTGATGCTTCGCCGAGATATTCAGTTGCATGCCAAAAATCTAAAATTTGCGTATCAGTATGTTTTTTTAGAAATGGCCAATTATTTTTTGCTCCATCAGCAACGCCAATTGTTTTAGCATCAGGGTAATATTTCTTTTTCAGCTTTATTTCCTTTTCAAGCCTATTAAAGAATTCATCTTTTCCATATTCTGGTGATGCTGCAACGTAGGTTGTGTGCAGGCGTGCACCATGCTTATCATACATGGAAATAGTTCCAACCATGCTCTCTCTATAACCATCATCAACGGTGAGGACATATGCACCATCTAAGCTAATACTTAGCATCTCAATGCCTGCATCAAGCTTTGGCTCTTCATATTCCCACTCAGCCTCTTTGGCTTGTGCAATAC
Organism: Gammaproteobacteria bacterium; assembly: GCA_965196985.1. Lineage (GTDB taxonomy): Bacteria > Pseudomonadota > Gammaproteobacteria > UBA12402 > UBA12402 > 2-12-FULL-35-23. The sequence goes on from CBDALO010000131.1 coordinate 12,150, forward strand.
CGCCAACAAAATCAGTTGCCCGTTGCAAGTATGAATGTGAGATTTTACGGTTATGATTGACCTTGAGATCATCAATAACACTAGGAGCAGGTAAGTTTGAGTATTTATGTGAGATTATTTTTGCAAATCGCGGTGTTGATCCTTGGATAATTCTAGCCTTATCTTCTAAAGGACAAAAGATCTTCCCGCCTTTAGAGGTTTGATAAACATAACGCTTAACTCGAGCAACTCCATAAGGCGTTTGGTAATTTGCTTCATCTCTACTTCGTGCTGTTAGCTTTATTTTTCCAACATGGATAGGAGAGCCATCTGCATCAAACTTACTTAATGCTTTTTCAGTGGCTAATGTTCCAACCTCATTAAGGCCGTCAAGAATTGCATCCTCACATTCAAGCATGGATCCTTTTAGTGGAAGCTTGAGCTCAATAGTTAATTCATTATTTTCATCAGAGAGAATTCTAGCTAACATCCAAACACCATCCGTAATCAGCTAGTGCGCCATCCTTTCTGTAAATTCCATTGACTTGCTGAAAATAAGCAGGCGACTCAGTCAGATTAGAAATTCCTTTTAAGGTAAACTTAACCAAAAAAGAGGAATGACAATGAGCTGCTATAAAAATGAGAACTTAATCGAAGAAGCCATACATGTTTTAGCGATGGAGGGGTTTGAAGCTTTACCTAAGCTTGTCTCCAGGTTGATGAATGAGGCTATGTTAATAGAAAGGGAGCGCCATTTAAATGCCAGTCCTTATGAGCGAACTGGCGATAGAAACGGATATGCGAACGGCTTTAAACCAAGGTTAATTAACACAGGTCAAGGTCAGCTTGAGCTACAGATACCGCAGGTTAGAGACTCCAATGAAGCCTTCTATCCATCAGTCTTAGAGCGAGGTGTACGCTCTGATAGAGCACTTAAGCTGGCTGTCGCTGAAATGTATGTGCATGGGGTTTCCACGCGCAAAGTTGAAAAGGTGCTAAAGCAACTCTGTGGAACAGATATTTCAAGCACAGAGGTAAGCCGTTGCGCTAAATTGTTGGATGAAGATTTAAAGAAATGGCGAAATAAGCCGTTAGGAAAGATAAAATATCTTTGGCTAGATGCACGTTATGAGAAGGTGCGCACTAGCGGCACAGTACAAGACTGTGCGGTATTGATAGCCTATGGCTTTGATGAATCAACCGGCAAGAGAACAGTGCTAGGTGTTTCTGTTGCGTTATCAGAGGCTGAGGTACATTGGCGTGATTTTCTTCAGCAGTTGGTTGAGCGAGGTATACATGGTATTGAGTTGATTACTAGCGACGCTCATACTGGCCTAAAAGCCGCTAGAAGAGCTATGTTCCCCAGTGTTCCTTGGCAACGCTGCCAATTTCATTTGCAGCAAAATGCTCAGGCTCACATACCAAAGCGCTCAATGAAGGAACCAGTAGCTGAGGAGATTACAGCTATATTTAATGCCTCAAACATTCATGAGTCGGAAAGACTATTGGCTATGGCGGTAGATAAATATCAGCAAACAGCACCAGAGCTTTCTTCTTGGTTGGAAGTGAATATACCGGAGGGCTTAGTAGTGATGAACTTTGACAGGCCGCATCAAAAAAGATTAAGAACCAGTAACATAGCTGAGCGCGTAAACAGAGAGGTAAAAAGAAGGACGCATACAGTTGGAATTTTCCCTAATACTGAATCGTGCCTAAGGCTCGTATCAGCTGTTTTAGTGGAAATTGATGACCAGTGGAGCGGATCACCTAGATACTTAAGTTGAAGTGAATAATAAGGCTTCATAGGGTTTTAGGATAGATCATTCTTGTTCTTATTAACGAGATATAATTGCTATTACCTAAAAGTTAATAATTTATTTTGAGAGGAGAAAAATTTGAGGTATAAATAATTTTTTAGATTGATTAGCATAATTAATTTAAGATATTATGCGATGAGACAGGTACAATAGAGTGCCATTTAGAATTTTAAAGGTTTTTCTAAGTACTGAAGTTGGTTTTTACAGACAAAATAACGCTCTATCCGTAATCAAGTTAAAGTGTATATTATGCTATATTTTCTACATTATATAAAGGCAGCACCCATCCTGAGTATAGATGAAGGGAGAAAACGTTTTCTTGATGCGGTAACTTCATTATCAAAAGCATTTTCACTTGCCATCCCTAATGAGAAAGCGATGACAGTGAAAGAACAGGTTGCATTTTACCAAGCTGTTAAAGCAAGGCTCACTAAATTTGATTATGCTAATACGGGTAATACAAATGAGGATATAGAGAGTGCAATCAAGCAGGTTGTTGATAGTGCACTAGTCAGTGAACCAGTGATAGATATTTTTGATTCGGCTGGAATAAAAAAACCTGATATTTCAATTCTTTCAGATGAGTTTTTGCAAGAGGTAAAGTCAATGAAACATAAAAATCTTGCACTGGAAGTCGTAAGCGATCCAGCAAGTACACCCTAGTCAACTAGTTAAATTCATGTGACTGTATGCTCCCGCAAATAGTAACAAGGAGCTTACGGTATGTCAGCAACAAATCCTGAAAATGAAAATGCTACTTACACAGATGCTTATTGGGAAAAACACCTTTCCGACTTTAAGCAAAGCAAGTTAACCAAAGCGAAATACTGCCGAGAGAATAACGTACCTTACACGCAGTTTCTCTATCGTTTGAGAAGAGAACAGCAAAAAACGCTAGCAAAGGTTGTTTGCGTGTCTGAGCAGCCAGCACAACCAGTGGCTGTCATGCAGGTCAACTCACACATACAGATTAGCTTTTATGACCAGGATAGCTTAGCGTCTTTGATTCAGAGGCTTTGCTAATGTTTCAGAACTGGAAAACACCGATCTGGTTTTATCGTACCCCTGCGGACTTTAGAAAACAGATTGATGGCCTAGTAATGCTGATTGCCGATCATCTCTCAATGACCCCAAGCTCAGGCCAGCTATTTCTTTTTCGTAACAGGCAGCGCGATAAAATAAAATTACTTTGGTACGACCAAAATGGTTTTTGGCTTTGCTACAAACGATTAGAAAAAGGTAAGCTGAAGTTCCCTAGCGAAGCAGATGAGACTATCGAGTTGACCCAAGATCAGTTAAGCTGGTTATTGTCAGGTTTAAACTGGATGAAGCAAAAGTCATTACCCAAAGTCTCTCCCGAGTTTTTTTACTAAAATGGCAAAAAAAGTCTTGGCAGGTTTTTTCTGTGTTTTTTGATTTTACACGTGATTTTAATGCTTGTTTTATATCCTTAGCCCAGGCTTTGTGAGATCCGCTAGGAGTTGAAAAGAAAACATCACAATGACCAGCTACCCCAAAAAAGTAATATGCGCTAACCAAGCGCCTGAGGAAGAAAATATTGCACTTAAAATGTCATGGTACACTTTGCAGTAGTTACTTGAATGAGAAACGCAATGCAAACAGTCCCTAGTGAGCTTTTCTATCAACAAGTCGGAATAAATGAAAAGCTTTGTCATAAGCTTGAAATAGAACATGCTCGTGTTGAACAGTATGCCGAGGCTTATGATCATTTGAAGATACAATTTGCTAAGCTCCAACGACAGCATTTTGGCAGTAAATCTGAGCGCTACATAGAAGATCAGTTGCCACTCTTCGGTGATCTCTCAACACCGGAGGATCAAGAAGATGATGAAGCAGTTGTTGTCTCTTCTCACAAACGTAAGAAGAAGGTCAAGAATGAATTACCTGTGACGGTGAGAATCATTCCAGTAACTGATGACCAGCGTATTTGTCCTTGCGGTAAAGAAAAATGCCCAATGGGTTTTGAGACTAAAAAAATACTGAACTACAAACCAGCTGTCTTTGAAATGATTGAAGAGCGCCGTGAAAAACTAGGCTGTGATTGCGAGCAAGGTGGTGTTACGGTTGCACCTAAGCCTTTACATATCCTACCTAAGGCCGAGGCGTCTGAATCATTACTAGCGCATTTAGTGTCTAGTAAAATCAGGGATAGACAACCCTTTTATCATTTAGAAAAACAACTACGCTCACAATACGGCGTCAATCTATCCAGGCAAACTATGTCACGTTGGTTTATTGAGCTGACTAAACCTTTACAGCCGATTTATAATCTATTGAAGGATGAGCTGCTGGATTATGAAATAGCAAGTTGTGACGCGACTAAATTACAAGTCTTAAAAGAGCCTGGTCGACGGCCACAAACTAAGTCACTGATTCATTGCATGCGAGGTGGTGCTCCTGGTCGTGAGGTTATCCTGTTTGCCTATACGCCAAGTGACCACAGTGAGTTTCTAGTAGAATGGTTTCAAGGGTGGACTGGCAAGCTTCATACTGATGCAAGCCCTATATTCGACCAATTAGAAAATACCGGCGTTACGATCATTGCGTGCAACCTTCATGCCCGCAGGAAATTTGAAGAGATCACCAAGGCGACCAAAAAGAATGGGTTAGCCGCTCATGCTATGCGGGTCTATAAAAAACTCTACCGGATTGAAAGAAAGGCGAAAGAAGAAGAGATGTCGCCTGAGCAACGCCTTGCGCTTCGGCAGAAAGAATCAAAACCGATTATGGATGAGTACAAGGGGGTGCTGCCTCTATATAATGTAGGCTATATTACTGCTGGCACGCCAAAATCATTAACCTTCTCCCAAAACTGATCCCATCTTCCTTTAGTCTTTACTAGTGTTCTCAAGCATAAAACAATTTTCATTCCCTTGTCTTTCCAGCGCATTCCTGATCCGCCTAATCTTTGTTTAACAATTGTTTTACATGCTGCTTCAGTGACGCCAGAGCCAATTGGTGCATTCTGCTTAATCAAATTATGATACGACATTCGCTTTTCTTTAATATTATTTTCAAAATACGTAATTGTTCCTTCTAGCTTTTCTCTAAGCGATTTATTCAGTTTTTTATTTACATGCTCTTTAAGCTCAGCAAGTATTCTACCTGCCGCACCTTTCTTGTGCTTTAAGTCATGACATCGCTCTTGGAGCCAAACATCACGCTCATCTCTTTCAGATTTTTTGGTAAATATTGCCTTTGATGCTTCACCGAGATATTCAGTTGCATGCCAAAAATCTAAAATTTGCGTATCAGTATGTTTTTTTAGAAATGGCCAATTATTTTTTGCTCCATCAGCAACGCCAATTGTTTTAGCATCAGGGTAATATTTCTTTTTCAGCTTTATTTCCTTTTCAAGCCTATTAAAGAATTCATCTTTTCCATATTCTGGTGATGCTGCAACGTAGGTTGTGTGCAGGCGTGCACCATGCTTATCATACATGGAAATAGTTCCAACCATGCTCTCTCTATAACCATCATCAACGGTGAGAACATATGCACCATCTAAGCTAATACTTAGCATCTCAATGCCTGCATCAAGCTTTGGCTCTTCATATTCCCACTCAGCCTCTTTGGCTTGTGCAATACCGCCAACAAAATCAGTTGCCCGTTGCAAGTATGAATGTGAGATTTTACGGTTATGATTGACCTTGAGATCATCAATAACACTAGGAGCAGGTAAGTTTGAGTATTTATGTGAGATTATTTTTGCAAATCGCGGTGTTGATCCTTGGATAATTCTAGCCTTATCTTCTAAAGGACAAAAGATCTTACCGCCTTTAGAGGTTTGATAAACATAACGCTTAACTCGAGCAACTCCATAAGGCGTTTGGTAATTTGCTTCATCTCTACTTCGTGCTGTTAGCTTTATTTTTCCAACATGGATAGGAGAGCCATCTGCATCAAACTTACTTAAAGCTTTTTCAGTGGCTAATGTTCCAACCTCATTAAGCCCATCAAGAATTGCGTCCTCACATTCAAGCATGGATCCTTTTAGTGGAAGCTTGAGTTCAATAGTTAATTCATTATTTTCATCAGAGATAATTCTAGCTGACATCCAAACACCATCCTTCATCATGTTAAAGTGTATATTATGCTATATATTCTACATTATATAAAGGCAGCACCCGTACAAGGAGTGGCTAGAGGAGTATTATCCAAAGGTTCTACCACAATCTCATCTTGGCAGGGCAATGGAATATGTCATCAAGCATTGGGAAAACATGACTCGGTTTCTTGATGATGGTAGATGTGAGATTGATAACAATCACACAGAGAGAGACATTAAGCTCTTAGTGCTTGCAAGGAAGAACTTTCTATTTTGCGACACAATGCCAGGCGCTAACGCACTAGCAATGCATGCAAGTCTAGCTCTAACTGCTGAACTGCATCATCACAATGTCTGTCGATACTTCACCTATCTTTATGAGCGCCTACCACATTGCAAAACATTAGAAGATATTGAGGCACTGCTGCCATGGAATGTGCCGCCGGATAGCACCTAGCACGTGTTAGCTACGGAAGCAAGGACGCCCGTGGATCGCTTACGTTAAGACCTGAAATAGGTTTTTCCTGTTTTTATTAGCTGTAGATAAAACACTGCGTATTCGACAAAAGTTTTTAGCCCCTTCCTGACTACGGAAACAACCAGAAATCTTTTGCTTCACTTTATTCATTCTAAGATCTCTCTCACTGAGATTATTAGTAAAGGAAACTGAAAAGTCAGTCATAAACAATAAAGCAGAATCTTTATAATTCTTTAAACGTTTAAGCAAGTTGTGAGAATCCTTTGTTCCGCGCTTAGCTTGCTCTCGTTGTGCTCTGGAGAGAACCTTATCGTAAGTAAGGCTGTATTTCTTGAAATAGTATTCTGAAAAACTGTTTTTATTTAATGCCTGATGTTTTACCTTATTTTCATTAATCTCAATCAATAAATCAGCCATCTGCCTACCCCATTTAAGATGCTGACATTCATCAATAAACTTTAATTCACGTAAATGATGAGCATTACATAACGCATGCATCACTTCGTAATAAAAATAGCTTTTCCAGTGATCATGTACCATCGTACCTTGGAATTCAGGTAAAATACCAATTTCTCTAGTCGCTTCACTCCCCCTGTTCTTGTGTAATCCAAAGTGGGTTAATTGTTGATCGCCAACCGTATGAAGCCAGTATTTGCCTCCATTAATCTTACTACTTGTTTCATCACAATGGATCACCGCTTTCTTAGCAAGCAAGGCTTTAATGTCAGCTTCTACTTTTATGAACTTATTCGATAAAGTATTCACCGCATTTGCTATGGTGCCTTGACTTACCTTTCTACCATAAACCACTTTAAAGAACTCACTACTCCTACTGTAAGGTAACAGTTGATATTGATTTAAATAAACCAGCAAACTTTTGGCTCTAGGACCGTATTGGGTCTTATGCGTGATAGGCGAGGGAAAACAACCTGTCGTTGTATAGCCACAACCTTTGCAATACTTGCTCTCTGACTCATATTGCCTAATCCATAGCTTGGGTTCTGGAATTTCAAATTCTTGCCGGATTTCAATCGATGCTTTAACTCGAGAAAGACTTTTATTGCAATGACCACAACACTCTACACCTAGCCTTAATACCTCATCAGGTTCACTACTCATTTCTAGGTGATTACCTTTGTGGCCTAATTGGCCACCTGGCTTTCTACCTGACTGCTTCCTTAAGCTGCTTGTTTTCTTCCCGCTCTTTTTGCCTCCCAAATCACTGGAAGGCGGCTTGCTACTATTCGAGCTGTTTTTCTTTTGACGACTTTCTAGCTCACTTAGACGCTTATATATACGCGTGTACTTCTCTTCTAGTAAATTAATCTTTGATAGAGCGTTATTTTGTCTGTAAAAACCAACTTCAGTACTTAGAAAAACCTTTAAAATTCTAAATGGCACTCTATTGTACCTGTCTCATCGCATAATATCTTAAATTAATTATGCTAATCAATCTAAAAAATTATTTATACCTCAAATTTTTCTCCTCTCAAAATAAATTATTAACTTTTAGGTAATAGCAATTATATCTCGTTAATAAGAACAAGAATGATCTATCCTAAAACCCTATGAAGCCTTATTATTCACTTCAACTTAAGTATCTAGGTGATCCGCTCCACTGGTCATCAATTTCCACTAAAACAGCTGATACGAGCCTTAGGCACGATTCAGTATTAGGGAAAATTCCAACTGTATGCGTCCTTCTTTTTACCTCTCTGTTTACGCGCTCAGCTATGTTACTGGTTCTTAATCTTTTTTGATGCGGCCTGTCAAAGTTCATCACTACTAAGCCCTCCGGTATATTCACTTCCAACCAAGAAGAAAGCTCTGGTGCTGTTTGCTGATATTTATCTACCGCCATAGCCAATAGTCTTTCCGACTCATGAATGTTTGAGGCATTAAATATAGCTGTAATCTCCTCAGCTACTGGTTCCTTCATTGAGCGCTTTGGTATGTGAGCCTGAGCATTTTGCTGCAAATGAAATTGGCAGCGTTGCCAAGGAACACTGGGGAACACAGCTCTTCTAGCGGCTTTTAGGCCAGTATGAGCGTCGCTAGTAATCAACTCAATACCATGTATACCTCGCTCAACCAACTGCTGAAGAAAATCACGCCAATGTACCTCAGCCTCTGATAACGCAACAGAAACACCTAGCACTGTTCTCTTGCCGGTTGATTCATCAAAGCCATAGGCTATCAATACCGCACAGTCTTGTACTGTGCCGCTAGTGCGCACCTTCTCATAACGTGCATCTAGCCAAAGATATTTTATCTTTCCTAACGGCTTATTTCGCCATTTCTTTAAATCTTCATCCAACAATTTAGCGCAACGGCTTACCTCTGTGCTTGAAATATCTGTTCCACAGAGTTGCTTTAGCACCTTTTCAACTTTGCGCGTGGAAACCCCATGCACATACATTTCAGCGACAGCCAGCTTAAGTGCTCTATCAGAGCGTACACCTCGCTCTAAGACTGATGGATAGAAGGCTTCATTGGAGTCTCTAACCTGCGGTATCTGTAGCTCAAGCTGACCTTGACCTGTGTTAATTAACCTTGGTTTAAAGCCGTTCGCATATCCGTTTCTATCGCCAGTTCGCTCATAAGGACTGGCATTTAAATGGCGCTCCCTTTCTATTAACATAGCCTCATTCATCAACCTGGAGACAAGCTTAGGTAAAGCTTCAAACCCCTCCATCGCTAAAACATGTAAGGCTTCTTCGATTAAGTTCTCATTTTTATAGCAGCTCATTGTCATTCCTCTTTTTTGGTTAAGTTTACCTTAAAAGGAATTTCTAATCTGACTGAGTCGCCTGCTTATTTTCAGCAAGTCAATGGAATTTACAGAAAGGATGGCGCACTAGCTAATCTTTTCTTGCAGCATGTGGATTAAGAGTGTTTTTTCTTCTGAACTTAGATGAGATACATTAGTTTTCTTGTCTCGTTTAGCCAATGGATTTCCCTACCTCTATTATTTTCATCCAGAAGTGTACCAGCAAAAAATTGACGCTCAACTCTTTTATAAAATTGATTAATTCAATGAGCTCTCTTTATAGCTGAATAGTTACTTTAAATGAAAAAATAGCAGAGTTTCTTAGGAAACTAATTTTTACTTTAAAATCAATCAACTACGTAAAATCAAATTAAAATTACTTAATTTGTAAGAGAAAAGAAACTACTATATTAGGAAAAAAAGAAGGTTTTTCTGCTCAGAAAAAAACGTTTTTTGTTGAAACCAGCGCCTTTTAATGTGCAACCGAACGTCTTTCAGTAAAAAACCACCTGTAGAGCTGGCTGCCCAGTACCCACCCAACGGCACCACCACCAAAAATCATTAGAGAAAAGTATATAGGTAATAAGCAATACACTAAAAACTGCCACTGCCCACAAAACTCTCGAGTCCTCTCACAAATAATATAAACGGAAAAGATCGTTTGCTCTGGCCCCAAAAGCAAAAAATACATGCCGGCAAGCACGAGTATACAACCTGCAACGCCCACTCCCTTTGCTTCACTCATCTTTGAGTTGTAACTGTCTAACTGCATTATCCATGTCCAGTATTATCATTCTTATGTCACTGACTATAGCTGATAAAACTTAACGAAATATTAAGATAATAAGCTTATACACAAAAACTTTTGATCTTAACTCTCACGAGAACCTAACGGTTGGGCAAACCTTACCGGCATATCTGCCATAAGCTGTTCATCCCAGCTAATCTGGTCTTTTTCGAACAGTAAAATAACGGTGGAGCCTAAAAAGAACCGCCCCAATTCGTCACCTTGCTTCAAAACAATATTATCATTTTCATAATTAAAGCTTTGAACTGATCTTGTTACAACCGGAGTCACTCGACCCGCCCAAACTGTTTCAATACCCGCAACAATCATCGCACCAACCATAATAACAGCAACTCTCCCAAGCTCTGTTTCAAATAAAGCAATCATTCTTTCATTACGCGCAAACAGATCGGGAACCTGTTGTGTCGTAAGTGGATTAACAGAGAAAATTCGACCTGGAACATAAACCGTCTTTATCAACCGGCCTGTAACAGGCATATGAACACGATGGTAATCTCTTGGAGATAAATAAATAGTTATAAAAGCTCCCCCGGCAAAGTAGTTTTTGTCAACCTTACCCGCTAACAACTTATCTAAAGAATAAGTTTTACCTTTTGCTTGCAATAGTTGATCGCCAGTTAAACTACCGAGCTGACTTATACAACCATCAACAGGGGACACCACCCTTTGAGCATCGTGAACCAGTTCTCTGACTCCAGATTTTAAGGCCCTGGTAAAAAACTCATTAAAGTCAACATAATCACTACTATTCGGTTTTTCAGCCTCGCTCATATCAACTTGATAACGTTTAATAAACCAATTAATTAAGAGATTTTTCAACCAAAGCCAACGACAAGACATCAACCTGCCTATACAACGTGACAATAAGTGATGCGGAATACAGTATTGTAATAAAACAAAAGGAGATTTAGTCATATTCTAACTCGCTTCTTCCATTAGTTTTTGTAAGCTCTCTAGTCGTGTTACAGCAACCGCTCCTTCATCAACGGCAGCAAGCAGTGCACAACCAGGCTCATTATGGTGTGAACAATTTCTAAATTGGCACTGACCTAGATAAGCTTTTGTTTCCGGGAAACAGTCATAAACCTGCTGCTTGCTTAACTGCCCCAGGCTAAACCCTCGCACACCAGGTGAATCAATTAATACGCCACCCTCAGAAAGAAAATACAGCTGCGAAGTGGTTGTTGTATGTCGACCTTGATGTGAACCACTAGAAACTGTACCAATCTTAATCGCTTGATCACCAACAAAGTCTTTTATCAAGGTTGACTTACCTGCACCAGAAGGCCCTACAAAAGCACTTTGCTGGTTAATTAATTGCTGCCTAAGTTCATCTAGGCCTAATTTTTTAGTGCCACTTACCCATAATTGCTTATAGCCAAGCCGGGTATAAACCATCAAACGATTCTTCAACTCAGCAAGCTCAACTTCATCAAGTAAGTCAATTTTATTAACAACGATGACAGCCTCCAACCCAGAAACACTTGCTGCTGCTAAATAGCTATCTAACAACCGTTCAGTAAACCCTGGCAATGTAGGTAAAACAATTAACAACTTTTGCAAGTTTGCCGCAATAACTTTCTTTACCCCTCGAAAGCCTTGGCGGTACAGTTCTGATCGACGTGGTTGTACAGCACAAATAACACCACTATCGTTAGCCTCAGCTTGCCAAACAACTTGATCACCCACAACCAAAGCTGGCAAGTTTTGTCGCACATTACAACGCAGCGTTTCTTTTGTTTCAGTAAGTACATCCGCATACTTACCATAACTTGCTAACAATAAGCCCTGGTGCTGTCCACGTGCTGGCTTAATTAGCTGATTAGTTTGATTAACACTAATACGTGATTGCTGCTTTTTGGTAAGCTTTCGTTTTGTCATAACGGCGTATGGTAACACTTTTGCCATTTGATGCGTTAACTAATTTGCTTAATTAGATGATTTACGCTACTTTTCTTTCATGAAAATTTACCTCGTTGGCGGTGCGGTTCGCGATAAACTACTTAACTTACCAGTTAGAGAAAAAGACTGGGTTGTCGTTGGTGCTACGCCAAAACAGCTGCTTGCACAAGGCTATCAACCTGTCGGTAAAGACTTTCCTGTTTTTCTACATCCAGTAACAAAAGAAGAGTATGCGCTAGCACGCACTGAAAAAAAAGTTGCTCCAGGTTATACTGGGTTTAGATTTAACGCCTCATCGAGCGTTACTCTTGAAGAAGATCTGTCACGGCGAGATCTAACGATCAATGCCATTGCAGAAGATAACACAGGCTCTTTGATTGACCCATTCAATGGCCAAACTGACTTAAAACAAAAACTCTTGCGCCACGTCTCACCTGCGTTTAGTGAAGACCCCGTAAGGCTATTGCGCATCGCACGATTTGCAGCTCGCTTTACAGAGTTTAATGCTGCTCCAGAAACACTCAAACTAATGGAGGATATGGTAACAAATGGCGAAGTAAACTCCCTTGTTCCAGAGCGTGTTTGGCAAGAAGTTCACAAAGCACTCCGCACCAAGTCTCCGTGGCGTTTTTTTGAAATTCTTAAGGCTTGCGGAGCGCTAAATATCATTTTTCCTTTATTAGAGTTTAATGACACGGCAAAACAAGCTCTCACTAAAGCCACGCAGATTAGCCTAGAACCCAGCATACGATTTGCAGCGCTTTTATCCCAAACTCAAGATATTAAAAAATTATGCGTTACACTTCGCTGCCCAAAAAACTTTCTAGAGCTTGCTGAACTAACTCAGCGCACCCTACCTTTACTTCCCTGCTTAACACCAAATGAACTTTTACACTTCTTTGAACAAGCAGACGCCTTTCGTCGACAAGAACGCTTTTGGTTGCTCGTTGACACCTTGACAGCCTGCTGTTCTAACGCTGCTCGATATAAAACTTTGTGGCTTAATGGTCTAGAACGCTGCCAAGCAATTTCTATTAAAGGTGTTCCCTCAAAGTTACAAGGCAAAGAAATCGCAGCAGCAATTAAAGAATTGCGTTTGCTTGCTTTAAAAGACCTCCTAACTCTTTAAGCTTTGTCCTCTTGGCAAAGTAAATAGCTTAAGTAATTATTAATATTTTTTAGCTTAATGAGGGGGCACAATGAAAAAGTTGCCTTATAGCTTAACTTTTCATTTTACAGCTATTGTGGCCCATGCAAACACGTTTGCTAGTGGCACACAGTATACAGTTTGTTTCACCCCAGGAGCACAGTGTGCTCATTTGCTAGCGAACTACCTTTATAAGGCAAAAAAAAGCATTTATGTTCAAGCCTATACATTTACCTCTTGGCGTTTAGCTCATGCACTTGCTAAAGCAGAAAAACGCGGAGTAAAGGTTTTTATTATTTTAGATAAAGCCAACTTTAGTACTAATAAAAAAACCAAAGTCGCTTACTTTAAAAAATACCACACACCATTATGGGAAGATGATCAACTCAATATCGCTCATAATAAAGTAATAATTATCGATCAGTCTATTGTGGAAACAGGCTCATTTAACTTTACTATTTCAGCCGAAAAATATAATGCCGAAAACATGTTGATCATTAGAAGCAAAGCCCTAGCTAATGCTTACTTAGCCAACTGGCAACAGCGCAAACAAGCATCAACTCGTATTAATAACAACTAAATATCAGTATTCTCAGCATCAAGCGCAAACTCTTGAATAAAGTCACGGCGCGGTTCAACCTGGTCACCCATTAAAGTTGTAAATAACTGATCAGCAGCAATGGCATCTTCGATTGTTACTTGCAACATACGACGCACATCAGGATCCATAGTTGTTTCCCATAGTTGCTCAGGATTCATTTCACCAAGACCTTTATAGCGCTGTATTGACTGACCTCGTTTAGCTTCTTCATAAAGCCACTCAAGCCCTTGTTCAAAACTAGTCAATGCTTGTTGCTTTTCACCCTTAGCGACAAAACCACCCTCACCAATTAGGCCCCTTAAGTCTTCACCTAATCGATTAATCTGACCATACTCAACCGAAGCAAATAACTCTGGTTTTAAGTCATAATGCATTGTCTCACCATGTTGAATCAGTGAAACCTGCGGGAAGAACACTTGCTTTTCTTCATCCTTTATTAGCATAGTACTCATTCGTATAGAGCTATCGAGCTTTTCTAACAAGCTTGCTTGCAGTTGCTCAACCCACGCTTGCATGCCTACTTCATCTTGCAAAAGGGGCTCAGAAACTGCAGGCAAATAAATTAAGCTAGACAATAAAGCTGATGGATAACGACGACTCAGTCGTTTAATTAAACCTTCTACCGCACGAAAGTCACTAATAAGTCGAGCCAAATTAGCCCCTGTAATTGCAGGAACGCCTTCTGCAGGTACGATACTTGCGCCGTCAAGAGCTATCTGAAGCAAGTGATTATCTAAATCTTGTTCATCTTTAATATACTGTTCTTGTTTGCCTTTTTTTACTTTATAAAGTGGCGGCTGAGCAATGTAAATATGGCCGCGTTCTATTAACTCTGGCATTTGTCGATAAAAGAACGTCAATAACAGTGTACGAATATGTGAACCATCAACATCAGCATCCGTCATAATAATAATACGGTGGTAACGTAGTTTATCAGGATCATATTCATCTTTCCCAATACCACAACCAAGAGCAGTGATTAACGTGCCGACCTCAACGCTAGAAAGCATCTTGTCATAACGAGCTCGTTCAACGTTAAGGATTTTACCCTTCAATGGCAAAATGGCTTGTGTACGACGATCACGCCCTTGCTTGGCAGAGCCGCCCGCTGAATCACCCTCAACGATATAAATTTCAGATTGGACTGGATCCTTTTCTTGGCAGTCAGCCAACTTACCAGGCAAGCCAGCTACATCAAGCACACCTTTTCGACGAGTCATTTCACGTGCTTTACGTGCAGCATCCCGGGCTCTTGCTGCATCAATAATTTTAGAAGCAACGACTTTTGCATCTTGTGGGTTTTCTAACAAATATTCTTTAAGCTTTTCAGCAACCACGCTTTCAACTATAGGCTTTACCTCTGAGGACACCAGCTTATCTTTGGTTTGTGAAGAAAACTTAGGGTCAGGTACCTTAACTGACAAAACAGCAACCAAACCTTCTCGCGAATCATCGCCTGTTAAGTTAACTTTTACTTTTTTAAGGAAACCTTCCTTTTCAAGGTAGTTATTTAAGGTACGAGTTAGTGCTGCTCGAAATCCAGCAAGGTGTGTCCCACCATCACGCTGTGGAATATTATTAGTGAAGCAATAAACATTCTCTTGGAAAGCATCATTCCACTGCATGGCTACTTCAACGTTAATATCTTCCCGTGCAAGATTAACGTAAAAAATGTTTTTGTGTACTGGGTTTTTTGTTTGATTAAGGTGTTCAACGAAAGATTTAATGCCACCCTCGTATTCAAAAACGCTTTCACGAGCATCACGCTCATCAATAAGGTGAATGTGCACACCTGGGTTTAAAAAGGATAGTTCTCGTAACCGCTTAGCAAGGATATCGTAGTGGAACAAAACATCAGAAAAAATCTCAGGACTTGGTTTAAAACGTACAGTTGTACCCGTGCGCTCAGTTTCTCCTACAGCCTTAAGAGGCTCTTCAGGTTCACCTAAGTGGTAGGTTTGTTCATAAACCTTACCATCCTTGCGAATGGTCAACTGCAAGAGATCAGACAAAGCATTAACAACTGAAACACCCACACCATGCAGGCCACCAGAAACCTTATACGAGTTATCGTCAAACTTACCACCAGCATGTAGTACAGTCATGATCACTTCAGCAGCTGAACGCCCTTCTTCAGGGTGCATACCAACAGGGATACCACGCCCGTTATCTTGCACACTTACTGAGCCGTCGTTATGGATAGTAACGGTAATATTGTCACAATGGCCTGCTAACGC
This sequence comes from Gammaproteobacteria bacterium, assembly GCA_965196985.1. Classification (GTDB taxonomy): domain Bacteria; phylum Pseudomonadota; class Gammaproteobacteria; order UBA12402; family UBA12402; genus 2-12-FULL-35-23. The sequence continues at coordinate 27,958 of CBDALO010000131.1, forward strand.
CTCATCGATAGAGTTATCAACCACCTCAAAAACCATATGGTGCAAACCAGTACCATCGTCTGTATCACCGATGTACATGCCTGGGCGTTTCCTTACTGCATCAAGGCCTTTTAAGACCTTAATATTTTCTGCACCGTACTCTACTGCCATAGTCACCCCACCTAGCTAGGTTTATTAGCCACATATAAACAAAGCGGCCTTAAAAATCAAAGCGTTATATCAACGCATAAAGAGCGAAATTCTAACATTTTTAAGGCTTTTTTTCACGAGTTATTGCACAAAACTCTCATTACCTGCACATTTTAAAATAGACGAAAAACAAACATGAAAGAACCATTGAGATATATACATTCTGTCTGCTAGAATCATTGCAGCTACTGGTTTATGCCAACTTAATCGTTGGTTATAACGCAAGAGGGAATCTAGTGAAAATCTAGAACTGGCCCGCAGCGGTAACTGGGAACGAACAGCATCATTATTCAATGGTTATTGAATAAATAAAGCACTGGAAAGTTCTGGGAAGCGATGCTTAGTAGAAATAAACTAGGGTCTGTTTACATTTGCCTAGGAAAGTAAAAGTAAATGTAAACAGATCCTACATCTTATATACCCATAAGTCCGAATACCTGCCTGTAGTGGAATGTAAAACAAGCTTTCGTGGAACAAGGCAAGGTATTTCTGGCACCAATCTATGGTGCCAATTTAGTTATTGTGTTTTTTTGCTGCCTTTTTACCTCTTTTCCACATTGCTTATTACCGACACTAACAACTGCATCGGAGGCAACAGTGGAAATACAGGTCACCAAGCGTAATGGCTCTAAAGAACCCCTTAACCTAGATAAAATTCACCGAGTCTTAACCTGGGCTGCTCAGGACTTAGAAAGCACATCTATTTCTCAAGTAGAAATAAACTCTCGCCTACAGTTTTATCAAGGTATGCCAACATCAAAAATATATGCGGTTTTAATCAAAACTGCTGCGGACTTAATCAGTGAAGAAACTCCTGACTACCAATATATGGCTGCTCGTTTATCTATATTTCACCTACGTAAACTTGCCTATGGGCAGTACCAACCACCACACCTTTATGATCACGTCAACAACTTAGTAGAAAAAGGAAAATATACAGCACACTTACTACAAGACTATGACGAGGCTGAATTTAACGAAATGGAACAAGTTATTTGTCATGAAAGAGACTTGCAGTTTACCTATGCTGCAATAGGCCAAATGCAGGGAAAGTATCTCGTACAAAACCGAGCAACTGGCACCGTGTATGAATCACCACAAATGCTCTACATGCTAATCAGCGCTTGCTTGTTTGCAAGCTACTCAAAAGCAACTCGCATGCAGTATGTTATCGATTTTTATCAGGCACTTAGTCAATTTAAAATCTCTTTACCAACTCCAATTATGGCGGGTGTCCGCACTCCCAGTAAACAATTTAGCTCCTGTGTACTTATTGATACAGATGATACCTTAGACTCCATAAATACCTCTGCATCAGCTATTGTAAAATACGTTTCACAACGTGCGGGGATAGGTATTAACGGCGGAAAAATCCGTGCGATGGGTAGTGAAATTAGGCAAGGAGAAGCGGTTCACACAGGCTGCATACCTTTTTATAAGTACTTCCAATCAGCAGTAAAATCTTGCTCACAAGGCGGTGTAAGAGGAGGCTCAGCAACCTTATTTTACCCTTTGTGGCATTTAGAAATTGAATCACTGCTAGTCTTAAAAAATAATCGTGGCGTTGATGAAAATCGTATTCGACACTTGGATTATGGTGTACAACTTAATAAGTTCTTGTACCAAAGGCTTATCGAACAAGGCAATATTACCCTTTTCTCACCAGATGCTGTCCCAGGTTTATACGATGCTTTCTTTGCCGACCAAGATGAGTTTGAACGCATATACTTAACCGCTGAAAAAAACACCTCTATTCGAAAAAAACAATTACCAGCAACGGAGCTTTTTTCACTTTTGATGCGTGAACGCGCACAAACAGGCCGCATTTATATTCAAAACGTAGATCACTGTAATACCCATTCATCATTTGACCCCAAACAAGCACCAATTAAGCAGTCAAACTTATGCATGGAAATTACACTACCCACAAAACCACTAGAGCACCTAGAAGATGAAGCAGGAGAAATCGCTTTATGCACATTGGCTGCTTTTAATTTAGGAAAGCTTGAAACGTTAGACGAATTATCACACTTAGCAAACTTAATCGTAAGAGCCCTCGATGCTTTATTAGACTATCAAGATTACCCAATTAAGAGTGCTGAAACAGGAACAAAAAGTCGCCGCAGTTTAGGTATTGGTGTTATTAATTTTGCTTACTACCTTGCAAAAAACCATGCTCAATACGATGATGAACACGGACGCACCTTAACCCACCAAACTTTTGAAGCTATCCAATATCACTTGCTCCAAGCATCAACTAACCTTGCTAATGAAAAAGGACCTTGTCTGTGGTTCAAGCAAACCAAGTATGCACAAGGTCTATTACCCATAGACCACTATAAAAAAACTGTAGACAGTTATTGCCAAACACCTTTGCAGTATGACTGGGAAGCGTTGCGCACAAAGATCAAAACCTACGGCCTTAGACATTCAACACTAAGCGCCATCATGCCCTCTGAAACCTCTTCACAAATATCTAATGCAACCAATGGCATAGAACCACCTAGGGGGGTTAATTTCAATAAAGCAAAGCAAAGACGGTGTTTTAAAGCAAGTTGTACCTGATATGCAACAACTAAAACCCCATTATCAACTATTGTGGCAAATGAAAAACAACACTGGATACTTACAACTATGCGGAATTATTCAAAAGTTTATTGATCAAGCTATTTCTGTCAATACAACCTACGATCCTAATCGCTTTGCAAACAAAAAAGTACCAATAAAACAATTGCTGCAGGATTTATTATTAGCCTATCAATACGGCATAAAGACCTTGTATTACCATAACACCAGAGACCATGCGCAAGAAGCCCCTCTTAACTTAGGCTGTGAATCAGGCGCATGTGCCATATAGGAGAAAAAAATGTCGTACACTACTTTTCACACACATCAAAATAATGCTCTAGTCGAGCCAATGTTTCTTGGCACACATGTCAATATTGCCAGGTATGACCAGCAAAAACATTCTGTCTTTGAGCAGCTTATAGAAAAACAGCTATCATTTTTTTGGCGCCCAGAAGAAATCGACCTAAGCCGTGATCGTTTAGACTTTAAAAAATTTACTCCCGCTGAACAACATATTTTTTTAGCAAACTTACAATATCAAACGCTACTAGACTCTATCCAGGGGCGTAGTCCCAACATTGCATTTCTACCACTAGTTTCACTACCTGAACTAGAAACCTGGATAGAAACATGGAGCTTTTATGAAACCATTCATAGTCGTTCTTACACCCACATCATGCGCTCTATTTTAGAATGCCCTAAAAAAACTTTTGACGGCATTGTAAATAACCAACATATTCAACATCGTGCCAAAGAAATCACTAGTTATTATGATGATTTAATTTGGCAAACCCAAATTTATCATGCCTTAGGTACAGGACAATACCAGCGAGGCGAGCAATTAATTACCGTTTCACGACAAAGCCTAAAAAAAGCTATTTACTTAGCTTTACATGCTGTAAATGCTTTAGAGGCTATCCGTTTTTATGTGAGTTTTGCCTGTACCTTCGTTTTTTCAGAACAAAAGCGAATTGAAGGCTGCGGTAAAATCATGACCTTAATTGCACGAGATGAAGCTCTACATATGACAGGCACCCAACACATGATAAACCTTATCTTATCTGGAAAAGACGGTGATGAAGAAATGACTAATATTGCACATCAAAGTCAAACGGAAGCCGCTGCTATTTTTATGGAAGCAATTAAGCAAGAAAAAGCCTGGGCAGACTATCTGTTTTCTAAGGGTTCGATGTTGGGTTTAAATACGCAAATCTTATGCCAGTATATTGACTACCTTGCCCAAGATCGTATGCGAGCTGTCGGATTACAATATAACAATCACCACCCCACATCTAATCCTATTCCTTGGATCAATCACTACTTACGCTCTGACAATGTACAAGTAGCACCACAAAAAGTAGAAGTCAGCTCATATTTAGTTGGTCAAATTGACAGTAATCTCGATGAAAAATCCTTTAGCGACGTTATTCTATGAAACTATTTAGCTTGTTCTACCAAAATAAAAGTACTGAACTAATGGAAAATGAAACGATACTGGACGGTTTAGAAAAGCTAGGTATTATTATTCCATGGCAATGCCGACAAGTCAGGCCGGCTTCGCCGGCAACTTTCTAAGCCTCTAAGAGTAGACCTTCTGCGTAACTAAGGGCAGTTCTAGAAACTAGCTAAAATTTGCTTATAATTGCCTGATTAATAATCATTCATGGAAAGGCATATGCTATTAAGCTATCAGCAACTCAGTAACCGCCCGCGTATTTTTAAAAAGTTAACTGGTTTGACCCTTGATGATTTTGAAACGATACACCAACAAGTGAAGTCATCACTTGATGATGAGTTTAGTAAGCTGGGAAGGCGCCCGAAACTCACCACGCACCATGATCGCCTTTTGCTTCTCATGATGTACTATCGCACTTATGTAACACATGAATTCTTAGGTTACTTTGTTGGTTTGGATGACAGTAATGTCTGCCGCTTATTTAAACGCTTAGAACCCTTAGTGGCCAAGCATATTCATATTAAAAAAGACAGAACCCTAACAGAAGATGCGGTTTGCGCTATATTAATGGATGTAACGGAGCAGCCTATTCAGCGCCCCAAAAAGAAGAAGCCACGTAAAGATTATTATTCTGGTAAAAAGAAAAGACATACTCAAAAGGTGGAGATAGCAATGAGTACATCCGGAAAAATAATCAACGTCTCTCAAACAATGCCTGGGAGGGTTCATGATATTAAGATCCGACAACGTGGCAGCCCACTGCCACCAGCAGAAAAATATGCTGATCTAGGATACCAAGGAATTCAACATACTGACCCCTTGGTTAACTTACCTCATAAAAAGCCCAAAGGCGGCAAATTAACTACTCAACAAAAAGAGGATAACCGTAATCACAGCAAGATCCGTATTAGGGTTGAACATCAATTCTCAAAATTTAAAAAATTCCGCATTCTTGGGGAGGTGTATAGGAATTTTCGCAGAAAACACAATATGAGATTTAATATTATTGCTGGGATTCTCAATCTTCAAGCCGGATTCTAAAACTACAAACGAGCATAAGCTCGCCCAGTATTTAGTTTCGCAGAAGGTCTAGTTTAGTCTTTACAAAGCCACGAGTATTATTAAGTCTCAAACTAGTCAAACCTGCCCATGGAATAATAACGAATAAAAATAACACACCTGCTATAGAAATTGCTTCAGTTAGCTGAGCAATAACTCACCTACTATACGCGCTTCTCATTTTACTCTAAGAATAATGAAACGCTTTAGTATCAAACAAATCTTGGTAACCAATCAGAACTGGTGGAACTTTCACACCAAGTACAAAGATAAAATCAGAGAAGCTATTGTCATTGGCATTGTTAAGCTGCTTAGCTGCAAACATCCTATGCGTGGCCATAAAGAGTATCATTGCAGTAATCCAAACTGTTCACACGTCAAATACATCCGCCATACCTGCAAAGCTAAAAGCTGTTCATCGTGTGGTAAAAAAGCCACAGAAGTATGGATACAACAACAAATGGCAATCTTACCCAACACTGCATGGCAACACATCACATTCACCATGCCCTCTACTCTTTGGGACTGCTTTTGGACAAACAGAGAGCTTCTTAATTTACTCCCACCATTAGCAGCAAAGGTGTTACTCAAGCTTGCTAAAAACAAGAGGGTTAAACCCGGTGTATTTATCGCGCTTCACACCTTTGGCAGAGATCTAAAGCGCAATGTGCATCTTCATGCGTCAATCACTCTGGGTGGTATCAACAAAGAGTTAACACAATGGAAAAGCCTCTACTTCCATCAACCTACACTAATGTCCATGTGGCGTTATGAGGTCATTAACCTTTTTAGAAACCACCACCAGGACAAAGGGCTTATTCTGCCAAATCAGTTAGCCTCTACACTGAACCACACTTTCAACTTTAATCAACTGCTTGATCAGCTTTACCAAAAACGATGGGTAGTACATTGCGCAAAGCCCTCAAAGAATCACAAACAAAACGTTAAATACTTAGGTCGATACACCAAACGTCCTCCTATTGCTGAGTCAAAAATTAAAAACTTTGATGGGAGCAGCCTCAATTTTAATTATCTTGATCACGTCTCTAAAACCTACAAGCAATTTAAATTAACCGCGGAAGAGTTTATTGCTCGATTTATTCAACACATTCCTGATGTTGGCTTTCGTATGGTGCGTTATTATGGGTTTCTTGCTAACCGGGTGCGAGGTGAGATGCTACCCAAAGTCAGACTCCTATTAGGTGAAACTGATCCAAACACACCCCAGGTCAATTACCGCACCTTAATGCAAAATAATTTTAACATTGACCCCTATGAATGTGTTCTATGCGGTAGCCAAATGTTTTTAGCTAACTGCTGGTATAGACAACCTAACCGTTACAAATTGCTATCAAAGCATCGTGAACTCGCCTTACTGAAAAAAATCTAATAACTTCCTAGGGGGTAGTCCGTCCAAAACAACAAATAACAGCTAGTTTTGGCTATTGTTTGTCATAACTAACCCTGCCCCACCACTAAATCGATTTTATAAAAAATACCTGTGCCAAAATTACTCATTTTAATTGGTGGTATTTTTACCAATTGACACATTGAAATTCCTTAATATCAAGGTATATGTGGTAGCTGTCGCTGCCAATTAGTAAAAGGCCAAGTAACCTATGCTAGTGCGCCATCCTTTCTGTAAATTCCATTGACTTGCTGAAAATAAGCAGGCGACTCAGTCAGATTAGAAATTCCTTTTAAGGTAAACTTAACCAAAAAAGAGGAATGACAATGAGCTGCTATAAAAATGAGAACTTAATCGAAGAAGCCATACATGTTTTAGCGATGGAGGGGTTTGAAGCTTTACCTAAGCTTGTCTCCAGGTTGATGAATGAGGCTATGTTAATAGAAAGGGAGCGCCATTTAAATGCCAGTCCTTATGAGGGAACTGGCGATAGAAACGGATATGCGAACGGCTTTAAACCAAGGTTAATTAACACAGGTCAAGGTCAGCTTGAGCTACAGATACCGCAGGTTAGAGACGGGTGCTGCCTCTATATAATGTAGGCTATATTGCTGCTGGCACGCCAAAATCATTGACCTTCTCCCAAAACTGATCCCATCTGCCTTTAGTCTTTACTAGTGTTCTCAAGCATAAAACGATTTTCATTCCCTTGTCTTTACAGCGCATTCCTGATCCGCCTAATCTTTGTTTAACAATTGTTTTACATGCTGCTTCAGTGACGCCAGAGCCAATTGGTGCATTCTGCTTAATCAAATTATGATACGACATTCGCTTTTCTTTAATATTATTTTCAAAATACGTAATTGTTCCTTCTAGCTTTTCTCTAAGCGATTTATTCAGTTTTTTATTTAGATGCTCTTTAAGCTCAGCAAGTATTCTACCTGCCGCACCTTTCTTGTGCTTTAAGTCATGACATCTCTCTTCGAGCCAAACATCACGCTCATCTCTTTCAGATTTTTTGGTAAATACTGCCTTTGATGCTTCGCCGAGATATTCAGTTGCATGCCAAAAATCTAAAATTTGCGTATCAGTATGTTTTTTTAGAAATGGCCAATTATTTTTTGCTCCATCAGCAACGCCAATTGTTTTAGCATCAGGGTAATATTTCTTTTTCAGCTTTATTTCCTTTTCAAGCCTATTAAAGAATTCATCTTTTCCATATTCTGGTGATGCTGCAACGTAGGTTGTGTGCAGGCGTGCACCATGCTTATCATACATGGAAATAGTTCCAACCATGCTCTCTCTATAACCATCATCAACGGTGAGAACATATGCACCATCTAAGCTAATACTTAGCATCTCAATGCCTGCATCAAGCTTTGGCTCTTCATATTCCCACTCAGCCTCTTTGGCTTGTGCAATACCGCCAACAAAATCAGTTGCCCGTTGCAAGTATGAATGTGAGATTTTACGGTTATGATTGACCTTGAGATCATCAATAACACTAGGAGCAGGTAAGTTTGAGTATTTATGTGAGATTATTTTTGCAAATCGCGGTGTTGATCCTTGGATAATTCTAGCCTTATCTTCTAAAGGACAAAAGACCTTCCCGCCTTTAGAGGTTTGATAAACATAACGCTTAACTCGAGCAACTCCATAAGGCGTTTGGTAATTTGCTTCATCTCTACTTCGTGCTGTTAGCTTTATTTTTCCAACATGGATAGGAGAGCCATCTGCATCAAACTTACTTAAAGCTTTTTCAGTGGCTAATGTTCCAACCTCATTAAGGCCGTCAAGAATTGCATCCTCACATTCAAGCATGGATCCTTTTAGTGGAAGCTTGAGCTCAATAGTTAATTCATTATTTTCATCAGAGAGAATTCTAGCTAACATCCAAACACCATCCGTAATCAAGTTAAAGTGTATATTATGCTATATTTTCTACATTATATAAAGGCAGCACCCTTAGAGACTCCAATGAAGCCTTCTATCCATCAGTCTTAGAGCGAGGTGTACGCTCTGATAGAGCACTTAAGCTGGCTGTCGCTGAAATGTATGTGCATGGGGTTTCCACGCGCAAAGTTGAAAAGGTGCTAAAGCAACTCTGTGGAACAGATATTTCAAGCACAGAGGTAAGCCGTTGCGCTAAATTGTTGGATGAAGATTTAAAGAAATGGCGAAATAAGCCGTTAGGAAAGATAAAATATCTTTGGCTAGATGCACGTTATGAGAAGGTGCGCACTAGCGGCACAGTACAAGACTGTGCGGTATTGATAGCCTATGGCTTTGATGAATCAACCGGCAAGAGAACAGTGCTAGGTGTGTTACGTCTATCTTTATTTAGGGGAATTGAGCTAGTTTTATCTCATAATAAACAAGGTTTTTAGTAACCTATCAAGGTAAAATAACTTGATATAAAAACTATAGTGAAATTAGTCATGCGCAGAATCATAAAAGCGATTAAAAGCCTGAGTGATTACCTGATCCTGCTGAAAAAAAATCCAGAGCTACTAAGGCCAGAGCAGTGCAGCCATTGCGGTGCAGGTGGACTATGGTCACATGGATCATATGATCGAAAACCAGATAGGAACCCAGGTAAAGGACGCTCTTTAAATCCCACCCCTGTTTTGAGATTTTATTGTCATCAATGTAAACGTACTTGTTCAACCCTACCTGAGATACTTTCTCCAAAGCGTTGGTATTGCTGGTCAGTTCAGCAGGCAGTGTTAATGAGCGTGCTCCTGGGAAAAGTATTAGCTCATCAGGTCAGGAGCAAGGTGTTAGTCGACACACCGTTGCTAGGTGGTTTCACTGGTTGGTTGACCACTTCGTTGATTACTCCTTCCATATCAAAGCACATCCGTTGTGGTTACAGCTTGGGCGACATAGTGATCCACAAGCGTTTTGGTTGGCCTGCCTTGGTGAGCATGATTTATCGAGCATCATGCTTTTTCTTAACAACACAGGAGTGAGCATCCCATAATTAATTAACGTGAAAAAAAGTTGAGATGGATATTTTCTGTAAACCTCACGACCCCACACAGTTTGAGCGTAGCATTCTCAACTCAAGTTGTGATTAACTCATTGCAAGTAGTTAAATCACACAGGAATTGCAAAATGACCAAGCCCATTCACCCAACAGCACTGTTTCGCCTAAGTGTTTTAGGTGAGCTATGTAGCCGAAATAGTTTTGAGCATGGTGAGCTCAAGAGCATTATTAAAAGGTTGTCCCAGCAAACCTACAACATTCCAGGTAGTAAGCGTGTTCACCTCAGTGCTAAAACAATTGAGAATTGGTATTACGCCTGGTTAAAGCAGGGTATTGATGGATTAGTTCCTAAAACTCGACGAGACAAAGGCCAGTGTCACATCAATCCAGAGCTACAAGAGTTAATTATTTCCACTAAACAGGAAAGCCCTTCAAGATCAATTCCGACCGTGATTAAACTCTTAGAAACTCAAGGGAAGGTAGCACGAGGTGAATTATCTCACGCAACAGTTCACCGCTTATTAGTAAAACACGGCCTGTCTAAAAGAACAGTCACACCTTCTAACCAAATTGAGCGCCGCTCATTTGAGGCGCTCACAGCTTGTGATATTTGGTATGGCGATGTCATGCATGGTCCAACGATTTACGATGGCCAAAGAAGAGTTAAAAGCTATTTGGTGAGTATTTTTGATGATGCCTCAAGGTTGGTCTGTCACAGTAAATTTTGTACTGATGAGAGTGCCATTACTATTGAGCATGTGTTGAAAGAGGCATTACTCAAACGTGGGCTTCCTGTTAAGCTCATCATTGACAACGGCCCTGCCTACCGTGCTAAAACGTTGCAAACCATTTGTGCTCGTTTGAAAATTCAATTGATTTACGGCAGGCCCTATGAACCGCAAAGCAAAGGCAAACTAGAGCGTTGGCATAGAACAGTACGCGAGCAATTCCTAGCTGAATGCAACCTGGATTCCATTCATAGTTTCAATGCGCTGAATGATCGATTTTGGGCTTGGGTTGAGCGTGTTTATCATCAAGCCTCGCAAAGCGCCCTGCCTGACAAGATGACCCCGTTACAACGCTATCAGCAAGACCTCACTAAAATTCAGCCGTTAGGTTGTTTGGCCGATAAGCTAGATGATTACTTCCTGCATCGCATTAAGCGCCGAGTCAGGAAGGATGGCACGGTAAGCTGGAATAATCGACTCTTTGAAGTTCCATTTGAACTGGCTCAACAAGTCAGGCCGGCTTCGCCGGCAACTTTCTAAGCCTCTAAGAGTTTAGTCTTTACAAAGCCACGAGTATTATTAAGTCTCAAACTAGTCAAACCTGCCCATGGAATAATAACGAATAAAAATAACACACCTGCTATAGAAATTGCTTCAGGTAGCTGAGCAATAACTCACCTACTATACGCGCTTCTCATTTTACTCTATGAATAATGAAACGCTTTAGTATCAAACAAATCTTGGTAACCAATCAGAACTGGTGGAACTTTCACACCAAGTACAAAGATAAAATCAGAGAAGCTATTGTCATTGGCATTGTTAAGCTGCTTAGCTGCAAACATCCTATGCGTGGCCATAAAGAGTATCATTGCAGTAATCCAAACTGTTCACACGTCAAATACATCCGCCATACCTGCAAAGCTAAAAGCTGTTCATCGTGTGGTAAAAAAGCCACAGAAGTATGGATACAACAACAGATGGCAATCTTACCCAACACTACATGGCAACACATCACATTCACCATGCCCTCTACTCTTTGGGACTGCTTTTGGACAAACAGAGAGCTTCTTAATTTACTCCCACCATTAGCAGCAAAGGTGTTACTCAAGCTTGCTAAAAACAAGAGGGTTAAACCCGGTGTATTTATCGCGCTTCACACCTTTGGCAGAGATCTAAAGCGCAATGTGCATCTTCATGCGTCAATCACTCTGGGTGGTATCAACAAAGAGTTAACACAATGGAAAAGCCTCTACTTCCATCAACCTACACTAATGTCCATGTGGCGTTATGAGGTCATTAACCTTTTTAGAAACCACCACCAGGACAAAGGGCTTATTCTGCCAAATCAGTTAGCCTCTACACTGAACCACACTTTCAACTTTAATCAACTGCTTGATCAGCTTTACCAAAAACGATGGGTAGTACATTGCGCAAAGCCCTCAAAGAATCACAAACAAAACGTTAAATACTTAGGTCGATACACCAAACGTCCTCCTATTGCTGAGTCAAAAATTAAAAACTTTGATGGGAGCAGCCTCAGTTTTAATTATCTTGATCACGTCTCTAAAACCTACAAGCAATTTAAATTAACCGCGGAAGAGTTTATTGCTCGATTTATTCAACACATTCCTGATGTTGGCTTTCGTATGGTGCGTTATTATGGGTTTCTTGCTAACCGGGTGCGAGGTGAGATGCTACCCAAAGTCAGACTCCTATTAGGTGAAACTGATCCAAACACACCCCAGGTCAATTACCGCACCTTAATGCAAAATAATTTTAACATTGACCCCTATGAATGTGTTCTATGCGGTAGCCAAATGTTTTTAGCTAACTGCTGGTATAGACAACCTAACCGTTACAAATTGCTATCAAAGCATCGTGAACTCGCCTTACTGAAAAAAATCTAATAACTTCCTAGGGGGGTAGTCCGTCCAAAACAACAAATAACAGCTAGTTTTGGCTATTGTTTGTCATAACTAACCCTGCCCCACCACTAAATCGATTTTATAAAAAATACCTGTGCTAAAATTACTCATTTTAATTGGTGGTATTTTTACCAATTGACACATTGAAATTCCTTAATATCAAGGAAGGACTAGGCTGGGAAAATATGCAGATAAAAAATTTTAAAGGGATACAAAATCTACTGGCTGTATGTTTTTATGTGGCCTCATATTTGTATGAGATAGGTAAGGAAAAAGCTTATGACGATTACGCAATTATGCTAGCTAAATTAGGAGATGGTAAGGGCAAGGTGACACGACACTTTATTGCGAAGGGTATTAGAAAACTTCTAACGTATCACTTAGTAGAGCAATTTTTTAAAGAAAATAGTGTTTCTCAAGAAGAACAAAAAGAATTATCGAATTCAGTTCAGGTAGGGAGATAACAATTTTGGGTAGTTCTCAGCAATGAAGGAACCAGTAGCTGAGGAGATTACAGCTATATTTAATGCCTCAAACATTCATGAGTCGGAAAGACTATTGGCTATGGCGGTAGATAAATATCAGCAAACAGCACCAGAGCTTTCTTCTTGGTTGGAAGTGAATATACCGGAGGGCTTAGTAGTGATGAACTTTGACAGGCCGCATCAAAAAAGATTAAGAACCAGTAACATAGCTGAGCGCGTAAACAGAGAGGTAAAAAGAAGGACGCATACAGTTGGAATTTTCCCTAATACTGAATCGTGCCTAAGGCTCGTATCAGCTGTTTTAGTGGAAATTGATGACCAGTGGAGCGGATCACCTAGATACTTAAGTTGAAGTGAATAATAAGGCTTCATAGGGTTTTAGGATAGATCATTCTTGTTCTTATTAACGAGATATAATTGCTATTACCTAAAAGTTAATAATTTATTTTGAGAGGAGAAAAATTTGAGGTATAAATAATTTTTTAGATTGATTAGCATAATTAATTTAAGATATTATGCGATGAGACAGGTACAATAGAGTGCCATTTAGAATTTTAAAGGTTTTTCTAAGTACTGAAGTTGGTTTTTACAGACAAAATAACGCTCTATCGACTAAAAAGTAATGACTAAAGAGCATGAATGCCATTTTGAAGAACAGGTAGTCTTAGATATGTGTGCTACCACCAATGGGTGGATTCAGGGAACGAGTGACGAATATAACAAAGTAGCAGCACTCTATGAACAGGATTTATTAAACTATATTAAAAGCACTCAAAGTGAAGCATATGCTGCCTACCAAAAACGCTATCATGATAAAGCTGATGATGAACTAGTTTCAGCAGTTTTGGAAAAGATTAAAAAGACCGGCGGCTTACGCGCCCTTAAAAAGGGAATACAAGGGTATCCTGCAAAGTTAAAACTATGTCAGTTTAAACCTCAGTTACACAATAAGGTGGCGCAAGATAACTATCATGCAAACATATGTCGTGTTGTCCGTCAGCTTTATTATTCTGAGAATAACCCAAAAAAAAGTATTGATATTGTTCTTTTTATCAATGGTATTCCAGTTGTTACAATGGAGCTTAAAACTGATTTTACACAAAATATTGAAGATGCAATTCAACAGTACAAAAACCACCGGTTACCAAAAGATAATGCAACGCGAAAAGACGAGCCTCTCTTAAAGCTTAAGCGAGGAGCCTTGGTTCACTTTGCTGTTAGTACAGAAGAAGTTTACATGTGTACAAAATTAAATGGCCAAGAAAGTATTTTCTTGCCGTTTAATAAAGGGAGGAATGGTGGCAGCGGAAACCCTATAAATAAAAAAGGCTTTGCCACTGACTACCTGTGGAACAAGGTGTTAACCAAGGAAAGTTTTCTTAATGTTTTGGATAAATTTATTTACCTAGAAGTGGATGAGAAACCTAACTCAGATGGAATAAGACAGCAAAAAAAAACATTATTTTTCCAAGATACCATCAATTAGATGTGGTAAGAAAGCTGATTAAAGCAGTAAAGAAAGAGGGGATAGCTCAGAAGTATTTAATACAACACAGTGCAGGAAGCGGGAAGTCTCATTCGATTGCTTGGCTAGCAGACCAGCTTTCCTCACTACATAATAAAAATAATGATGTGCCATATTTTGATATGGTGATTGTTATTACGGATAGAACTGTTTTAGATGATCAGCTGAAAGAGAAAATTAAGCAGTCTCAAACAGTAGAAGGCGTGTTTGTTGCTATTGATCGCGACTCAGATAATAAGAGTAAATCAGAAAAACTTTCTAAAGCCTTGCAAGATAAGACTGGAATAATATCTGTGACAATACAAACCTTTCCTTTTGTGTTAGATGAAATTCAAAAAAAAGCAAATCTGAGAAAGAAAAAATTTGCGATTATTGCTGATGAGGCGCACTCCTCGCAGTCTGGCAAAACAGCTATAAAAATGAAGAAGCTTTTAAAAACCGATCTCACCTCTGAGGAAATAACATCAGAAGATGTGATTAATGCCACTGTTGAAGAAAAACATGCGCTAATCAATATAAGCTTCTTTGCGTTTACTGCAACACCAAAACAAAAGACCATGGAACTCTTTGGTCGACCACCCAATCCAAATGAACCGACTAGCGAAACCAACCTGCCAAAGCCGTTTCATATTTATACAATGCAGCAAGCAATTGAGGAGGGTTTTATTTTAGATGTATTGAAAGACTATACTACCTATAAGACCGCCTTAAAAATTCAATCACATGATGGTGAAAGGAAGGTCGATTGTAAAAAAGCAACCTTAAAGTTGAAGGAATATATAAGGCTTCACCCACATGCAATAGCACAAAAAATCGATATTATTCTGAATCATTTTGCTAGCAGTATTAAGCATTTATTGAATAACCAAGCGAAAGCAATGGTTGTTACTTCATCAAGGAAAGAGGCGGTCAGATATAAAATTGAGTTTGATCGTTTTCTAGAGAAACATAAAGCAGACTCAAGGTTTACAAAAATACATGCAATGGTTGCCTTTTCAGGTAAGGTTATTGATGATGTTGAAGGAGACCAAAAAGAATATACTGAAAGCAATATGAACCCTAAACTCTACGGAAGAAAGATAAGGGATGCTTTTAAAACTGATGATTATCAAGTCATGTTGGTTGCTAATAAATTTCAGACAGGTTTTGATGAACCAAAATTATGCGCAATGTATATTGATAGGAAGTTACAGGGCATTGATGCTGTCCAAACCTTGTCCCGATTAAATAGAACCTACCCAGGGAAAGATCATGTTTTTATCTTGGATTTTGTGAATAAAGCGGAAGAGATACAAGAAGCATTTGCGCCTTATTATAAAAACACTGAATTAACAGATGTTACTGATCCCAATTTAGTCTATGAAATCTATGAAGCATCAGTGAATTATAGTATTTTCACGGAACAAGAAATTGATGATTATGCTGCGGCATACTACCAAAAGAAAAATCTACAAAAACTCATGAGTGCAGCAATAAAGCCGGCTGCTGACAGATTTAAGGAAAGATACAGGCGAATTATTGAATTGACCAACCAGTATCAAGCTAACATTAAGGCTGCAGAATCTTGTGATGATGAGGTGAGTATAAAAAATTACAAGTCTTTATTAAAAGAGGTGAACACTGAAAAAAGTAGCCTGCTTTTTTTTAAGAAACAGCTTATCAGCTATATTAGGATGTATGATTTTCTGTCGCAAATTTATGATTATAAAGATGCGAGTTTAGAAAAGTTTTCTAGCTTTGCTAGAGGGCTGGTTCCCAATCTTCATATTACCGAGGAACCCACATCAGTGGATATTGGTGATGTGGTGTTAACTAACTATAAACTTATACATCAGGGTAGTCAGGCTATTGATTTAAAAGAAGGAAGAATAGGGGCGGTAAGTAGAGGTCAGGCGCAACCTAGAGAGAAAAAAACTGAAGTGCTCAAAAAAATCATTGACCAATTTAACAGTGTATTTTCTGGTGATTTTTCAGATAATGATGCTGTTGATTTTGTTGCGGCTGTAAAAGAAGTCGTCAAGCAAGATGAAAAAACAATGTCACAAATTCATGCCAATGAAAAACACCGCGCAATGGAGGGCAGGTTACCTAAGGCGGTTAGGGATGTGATGGTTAAGATGTTGGATATCCATCCTGATCTATGCAAACAAGCATTAGAAAGCGACGAGAAGATGGCCTTAATTACCTCAATTGTTGCCGATTACCTTTATCATGAAAAGGCTAGCAGCGGTCAGCCAATAGCCTGATAAATGAGAAACTAGTCTAGCGTTGTTGTTGCTGGTTAATATCTTTTTTAAGTTGAGTTAATACCTCTGGGGATAATCCAGTCGTCTTGGTGACAAAGCGATCATCTGCACCTTCCAGCAACATATTAACTGCAATTTCATGTTGTTTTTTAAATTCACCTTCTTGCCGTAATTGATCTGCTGCAGACATAATCGTCTCCTTCATATCAGGTAGTGCATCGGTTAATAGCGTGACAATTTCACTACCATAGTTATCTTTCTCATATTCTAGCGCATATTTTACCAGCCTAGAAATGTGTTTTCCACCATCAAGTGTCTTGATTAATTGTAGTAAATCATGCTGAATTAACGCTTTGATAATTGGTATAAGATCACGTCCATACGCATGCTTATGGCATAACTCCATCGCAGCCACATGCCCATGCGTTAATAGCTCATCATCCGGTATGACCGACAAATCAATTAGCGGGGCAGGGGTATTGTAAAGCTCTTTGGCAAGCTCTGCATCCTCAAATAAATCAAAGAAATTCAGTGTGTAGGGGTAAGGTTTTTGTTTGCCATTATAGAAAACAAGGTTAAGAATTAACGGCAGCTTAAGCTTATCATTCTGATCCTTTTTAGCGATTTGTTTTAAAAACCGATCCCAAATCTTACAGCGATAATACCATAGCCTAAATGCCATTAAGGGATCAGGGCTGGATTGGTGCTCACTCAAAATGTATAAAAAAATCTGCTCTTTGCCGTACTGTTCTTTGAGCTTCACTTGGTAGAGCACATCCGTAAACGCAGTTTGGAAATCTTCTTCGATGAAGCTATCGTTTTCTAAATGCAGCGTTTCCCAGTCAATCATCTTTTGGATTTTTTTAGGCAAGTACGCCTTAAAAAAATCCTTGGCGATCTCGATGTCCTGAAGGGAGCTTTTAAAGAAAAGGTCGTGATGCTTAATGGCGTGTTTACTCTTCATTCAGACTCCCTGCGCGATTTAGCTAGCCAACGCGGTTTCCAAGTTAAATACGCTGTAAACGCTAAGAAGCCAATCACATACAGGTAGCGAGCATAGCCTTGTAACGGCGTACGGAAAAAGTAATTATTGGCCAGCATCCAAAGGCCAATAATGAGTAAGGAGTGTAGTGCTGCTTCAACGCCACGTTTTCTTAATAAGGCTTTATAACTTAAGGGTTGTTCCATGAATCGGCTAACTTGTGTGTGATTGCTAATACAGTCTCGTAGTGTAATCAATCCAACACTGCCTGACTAGAAAAACCTGCTTCAATCCCTTTAAGCGCGAACGTTTAAGTACGTACTGGTCACACCAATTCGAGAATGACCTAATTCAATCGAGATGAGCTTTCTTGCAGCGCGATCCAGTTGTCGCTCTTCTTTGCTCAGTGTTTTAGTGAGTGGCCCGCCATTGACAGGCGATTCCCAACCTGTGAGCATTTTATAGCGTTGCTGAGCATAAGCATGGCGCAAACCGTGGGGTCGATTAAGCCCTATCTTTTTTGCTTCTCGGTAGTAGCGACCCCGTTGCTGAATATAGGTTTTATCCGCTGGAATTAACGACCCCTGTCCTGCAATCTGCTTCGCTCGCTCCAGCCAGTCGCGTTGCGCTTGTGTGCGAATAGGCACGAATCGCTCAACGCCACCTTTTGTCCAGCTTCGCTTTAAAAAAAGCTGATTGCCTTGGTCTGCGATAACCGGCACGATTTTCAAGCACTCCTCAGCTCGCAACCCAAACAGCCGTTGCAGCTCCAACGAGCAACGCACTCGCTCATCCTCAATCGCGCTTAAGTCAGGATCATAAATGGCTTTATTGGCACGAGGTATTGTACTGCGCTGCCCGATTTGGTAATGCTCGTTTGGTTGTACTAAACGATTTTTAAGTAATGCGTTGCAAACAAAGCGTAGATCGGATAAACGATTTTTCATGCTGCCAACACTGACTTGCTTGGTTTTCCAGTGCGACACTAACGCATCCACATGTTTTTGTTTAAGAAACTGAATGTGTCGCACTTTATAGCTGTTACGTCTATCTTTATTTAGGGGAATTGAGCTAGTTTTATCTCATAATAAACAAGGTTTTTAGTAACCTATCAAGGTAAAATAACTTGATATAAAAACTATAGTGAAATTAGTCATGCGCAGAATCATAAAAGCGATTAAAAGCCTGAGTGATTACCTGATCCTGCTGAAAAAAAATCCAGAGCTACTAAGGCCAGAGCAGTGCAGCCATTGCGGTGCAGGTGGACTATGGTCACATGGATCATATGATCGAAAACCAGATAGGAACCCAGGTAAAGGACGCTCTTTAAATCCCACCCCTGTTTTGAGATTTTATTGTCATCAATGTAAACGTACTTGTTCAACCCTACCTGAGATACTTTCTCCGAAGCGTTGGTATTGCTGGTCAGTTCAGCAGGCAGTGTTAATGAGCGTGCTCCTGGGAAAAGTATTAGCTCATCAGGTCAGGAGCAAGGTGTTAGTCGACACACCGTTGCTAGGTGGTTTCACTGGTTGGTTGACCACTTCGTTGATTACTCCTTCCATATCAAAGCACATCCGTTGTGGTTACAGCTTGGGCGACATAGTGATCCACAAGCGTTTTGGTTGGCCTGCCTTGGTGAGCATGATTTATCGAGCATCATGCTTTTTCTTAACAACACAGGAGTGAGCATCCCATAATTAATTAACGTGAAAAAAAGTTGAGATGGATATTTTCTGTAAACCTCACGACCCCACACAGTTTGAGCGTAGCATTCTCAACTCAAGTTGTGATTAACTCATTGCAAGTAGTTAAATCACACAGGAATTGCAAAATGACCAAGCCCATTCACCCAACAGCACTGTTTCGCCTAAGTGTTTTAGGTGAGCTATGTAGCCGAAATAGTTTTGAGCATGGTGAGCTCAAGAGCATTATTAAAAGGTTGTCCCAGCAAACCTACAACATTCCAGGTAGTAAGCGTGTTCACCTCAGTGCTAAAACAATTGAGAATTGGTATTACGCCTGGTTAAAGCAGGGTATTGATGGATTAGTTCCTAAAACTCGACGAGACAAAGGCCAGTGTCACATCAATCCAGAGCTACAAGAGTTAATTATTTCCACTAAACAGGAAAGCCCTTCAAGATCAATTCCGACCGTGATTAAACTCTTAGAAACTCAAGGGAAGGTAGCACGAGGTGAATTATCTCACGCAACAGTTCACCGCTTATTAGTAAAACACGGCCTGTCTAAAAGAACAGTCACACCTTCTAACCAAATTGAGCGCCGCTCATTTGAGGCGCTCACAGCTTGTGATATTTGGTATGGCGATGTCATGCATGGTCCAACGATTTACGATGGCCAAAGAAGAGTTAAAAGCTATTTGGTGAGTATTTTTGATGATGCCTCAAGGTTGGTCTGTCACAGTAAATTTTGTACTGATGAGAGTGCCATTACTATTGAGCATGTGTTGAAAGAGGCATTACTCAAACGTGGGCTTCCTGTTAAGCTCATCATTGACAACGGCCCTGCCTACCGTGCTAAAACGTTGCAAACCATTTGTGCTCGTTTGAAAATTCAATTGATTTACGGCAGGCCCTATGAACCGCAAAGCAAAGGCAAACTAGAGCGTTGGCATAGAACAGTACGCGAGCAATTCCTAGCTGAATGCAACCTGGATTCCATTCATAGTTTCAATGCGCTGAATGATCGATTTTGGGCTTGGGTTGAGCGTGTTTATCATCAAGCCTCGCAAAGCGCCCTGCCTGACAAGATGACCCCGTTACAACGCTATCAGCAAGACCTCACTAAAATTCAGCCGTTAGGTTGTTTGGCCGATAAGCTAGATGATTACTTCCTGCATCGCATTAAGCGCCGAGTCAGGAAGGATGGGATAGAGCGTTATTTTGTCTGTAAAAACCAACTTCAGTACTTAGAAAAACCTTTAAAATTCTAAATGGCACTCTATTGTACCTGTCTCATCGCATAATATCTTAAATTAATTATGCTAATCAATCTAAAAAATTATTTATACCTCAAATTTTTCTCCTCTCAAAATAAATTATTAACTTTTAGGTAATAGCAATTATATCTCGTTAATAAGAACAAGAATGATCTATCCTAAAACCCTATGAAGCCTTATTATTCACTTCAACTTAAGTATCTAGGTGATCCGCTCCACTGGTCATCAATTTCCACTAAAACAGCTGATACGAGCCTTAGGCACGATTCAGTATTAGGGAAAATTCCAACTGTATGCGTCCTTCTTTTTACCTCTCTGTTTACGCGCTCAGCTATGTTACTGGTTCTTAATCTTTTTTGATGCGGCCTGTCAAAGTTCATCACTACTAAGCCCTCCGGTATATTCACTTCCAACCAAGAAGAAAGCTCTGGTGCTGTTTGCTGATATTTATCTACCGCCATAGCCAATAGTCTTTCCGACTCATGAATGTTTGAGGCATTAAATATAGCTGTAATCTCCTCAGCTACTGGTTCCTTCATTGAGCGCTTTGGTATGTGAGCCTGAGCATTTTGCTGCAAATGAAATTGGCAGCGTTGCCAAGGAACACTGGGGAACACAGCTCTTCTAGCGGCTTTTAGGCCAGTATGAGCGTCGCTAGTAATCAACTCAATACCATGTATACCTCGCTCAACCAACTGCTGAAGAAAATCACGCCAATGTACCTCAGCCTCTGATAACGCAACAGAAACACCTAGCACTGTTCTCTTGCCGGTTGATTCATCAAAGCCATAGGCTATCAATACCGCACAGTCTTGTACTGTGCCGCTAGTGCGCACCTTCTCATAACGTGCATCTAGCCAAAGATATTTTATCTTTCCTAACGGCTTATTTCGCCATTTCTTTAAATCTTCATCCAACAATTTAGCGCAACGGCTTACTTTTGTGCTTGAAATATCTGTTCCACAGAGTTGCTTTAGCACCTTTTCAACTTTGCGCGTGGAAACCCCATGCACATACATTTCAGCGACAGCCAGCTTAAGTGCTCTATCAGAGCGTACACCTCGCTCTAAGACTGATGGATAGAAGGCTTCATTGGAGTCTCTAACCTGCGGTATCTGTAGCTCAAGCTGACCTTGACCTGTGTTAATTAACCTTGGTTTAAAGCCGTTCGCATATCCGTTTCTATCGCCAGTTCGCTCATAAGGACTGGCATTTAAATGGCGCTCCCTTTCTATTAACATAGCCTCATTCATCAACCTGGAGACAAGCTTAGGTAAAGCTTCAAACCCCTCCATCGCTAAAACATGTATGGCTTCTTCGATTAAGTTCTCATTTTTATAGCAGCTCATTGTCATTCCTCTTTTTTGGTTAAGTTTACCTTAAAAGGAATTTCTAATCTGACTGAGTCGCCTGCTTATTTTCAGCAAGTCAATGGAATTTACAGAAAGGATGGCGCACTAGCATTCCAACTGTATGCGTCCTTCTTTTTACCTCTCTGTTTACGCGCTCAGCTATGTTACTGGTTCTTAATCTTTTTTGATGCGGCCTGTCAAAGTTCATCACTACTAAGCCCTCCGGTATATTCACTTCCAACCAAGAAGAAAGCTCTGGTGCTGTTTGCTGATATTTATCTACCGCCATAGCCAATAGTCTTTCCGACTCATGAATGTTTGAGGCATTAAATATAGCTGTAATCTCCTCAGCTACTGGTTCCTTCATTGAGCGCTTTGGTATGTGAGCCTGAGCATTTTGCTGCAAATGAAATTGGCAGCGTTGCCAAGGAACACTGGGGAACACAGCTCTTCTAGCGGCTTTTAGGCCAGTATGAGCGTCGCTAGTAATCAACTCAATACCATGTATACCTCGCTCAACCAACTGCTGAAGAAAATCACGCCAATGTACCTCAGCCTCTGATAACGCAACAGAAACACCTAGCACTGTTCTCTTGCCGGTTGATTCATCAAAGCCATAGGCTATCAATACCGCACAGTCTTGTACTGTGCCGCTAGTGCGCACCTTCTCATAACGTGCATCTAGCCAAAGATATTTTATCTTTCCGAACGGCTTATTTCGCCATTTCTTTAAATCTTCATCCAACAATTTAGCGCAACGGCTTACCTCTGTGCTTGAAATATCTGTTCCACAGAGTTGCTTTAGCACCTTTTCAACTTTGCGCGTGGAAACCCCATGCACATACATTTCAGCGACAGCCAGCTTAAGTGCTCTATCAGAGCGTACACCTCGCTCTAAGACTGATGGATAGAAGGCTTCATTGGAGTCTCTAACCTGCGGTATCTGTAGCTCAAGCTGACCTTGACCTGTGTTAATTAACCTTGGTTTAAAGCCGTTCGCATATCCGTTTCTATCGCCAGTTCGCTCATAAGGACTGGCATTTAAATGGCGCTCCCTTTCTATTAACATAGCCTCATTCATCAACCTGGAGACAAGCTTAGGTAAAGCTTTAAACCCCTCCATCGCTAAAACATGTATGGCTTCTTCGATTAAGTTCTCATTTTTATAGCAGCTCATTGTCATTCCTCTTTTTTGGTTAAGTTTACCTTAAAAGGAATTTCTAATCTGACTGAGTCGCCTGCTTATTTTCAGCAAGTCAATGGAATTTACAGAAAGGATGGCGCACTAGCAAGTTTATCTTTATCGTGCAGTTGATAAGTACGGTAACACCGTTGATTTTATGCTGTCAGAGAAGCGTGATCGTAAGGCAGTTCTAGCTTTTTTTTAATAAAGCGATTGAATCAAGCGGGTGTATAGTTCCGGTGGGTTGGTGTGACAGCCTTTTAACTTAAAGCTACTCTAGTTGCTTCTAAAATCTAAGCAACTGGAGAACCAAGTAT
This sequence comes from Gammaproteobacteria bacterium, assembly GCA_965196985.1. Taxonomy (GTDB): domain Bacteria; phylum Pseudomonadota; class Gammaproteobacteria; order UBA12402; family UBA12402; genus 2-12-FULL-35-23. Next base: position 51,329 of record CBDALO010000131.1, read on the forward strand.
GACAACTGAAGAACAGGCAGCAAACACATTCACTCTAGATGATGTCTATAACCAAATGACTGAGTGGCGTAATAATAAAGAGAAGTTAGGGTTCTGTCGCAAATTAATGGTTATTTGATATAATACCGACCAAATTTAGCATTGAATAATAATGGAGTTATTATGGCGATTAGTTTTAAAGGAAGACATTTCCCCAAAGAGATTATTTTAACAGCAGTACGCTGGAAGCTTGCGTACCCATTAAGTTACCGAAATATTGAAGAGCTCATGGAAGAACGTGGTGTTAGCGTTGATCACTCTACAGTACAAAAATGGGTGGTTCGCTATGCGCCCCAGCTTGAGCAAGAGTTTCGTAAAAGCAAGCGCAAACTTGCTGATAGTTGGAAGATGGATGAGACTTATATTAAGGTCAATGGCAAGCAAGTTTATCTTTATCGTGCAGTTGATAAGTACGGTAACACCGTTGATTTTATGCTGTCAGAGAAGCGTGATCGTAAGGCAGTTCTAGCTTTTTTTAATAAAGCGATTGGATCAAGCGGGTTACCCAAAAAGGTTAACATTGATAAAAGTGGTGCAAATACAGCAGCGTTGGAAAGACTCAATACCTTATTATTTTTATCTGGATTCTGGTTTGCGATGGTCGAGGTTAGGCGCATTAAATACCTCAATAATTTGGTCGAGCAAGACCATCGATCGATAAAGCGTATCACGAAATATACACTGGGTTTTAAAAAGTTCAATTCAGCTAAGGCAACAATAGCTGGTATTGAGTTATGCCATATGCTAAAAAAAGGGCAGATGCGAGGCAATAGCATGATGCCAGCCTGGCAGCAGTTCTACACGCTCGCAGACTAGTTGCGCCCAAAACCCGTGATAATTTGTGGTTATCACGGGTATTTACCGCTACTTTAAGGCAATGCCATCGGTATATTCTGTAGTAGCCTGAATAATAACTAAATAATCTGTTAATTTTTATCCTTTATTATATTCGAATATCTACTTTAGAAAATAATTTTATATATTAAACCACATGCCTAGTTATCACTTAAGAAGTTCGCGCAACGATGAAGCAATAAGCACATTACGCAAGCAAATATTATTACAACAGATTACTGATGAACAGATAGTTAGCCACTTTCAAAATAATGCACTTGAAGCAAGTTTGTTTTTACAAGAAAGCGTGTATGTTTTTGTGCACAGGATGAAAAAAACTCCCAGTCTTGATCAAACCCTCATCATACTAATAAATAACAAACATTTCCTAGTGAAGGAGAAGGACACACCACATTTATGGCTTGATGAAAAAGAAAGGTGGACTTTTTTAACCTCTCTCGCAAAATATGGTAACGGTCAAATCATTAACATTGCATTGCAAAAATTAGACACCGCCTTTGGCGGCAAGAACACTGACGGCTTTCGCGCGTTTCTGACTCATAAAGATAAAGATCAGTTCTCCCCCTTGAATACTGCTTCGAAAGAAGGTCACCTCAAGGTGGTGAAAGACTTAATCGCGGCGGCCGACACCGCCTTTGGCGGCAAGAACACTGACGGCTTTCGCGCGTTTCTGACTCATAAAGATAAAGATCAGTTCTCCCCCTTGAATACTGCTTCGAAAGAAGGTCACCTCAAGGTGGTGAAAGACTTAATCACGGCGGCCGACACCGCCTTTGGCGGCAAGAACACTGACGGCTTTCGCGCGTTTCTGACTCAACCGAATAAAGATCAGTTCTCCCCCTTGAATACTGCTTCGAAAGAAGGTCACCTCGAGGTGGTGAAAGACTTAATCGCGGCGGCCGACACCGCCTTTGGCGGCAAGAACAGTGACGGCTTTCGCGCGTTTCTGACTCATAAAGATAAAGATCAGTTCTCCCCCTTGAATTCTGCTGCTTGTGCGGGTCACCTCGAGGTGGTGAAAGACTTAATCGCGGCGGCCGACACCGCCTTTGGCGGCAAGAACACTGACGGCTTTCGCGCGTTTCTGACTCAACCGAATAAAGATCAGTTCTCCCCCTTGAATACTGCTTCGAAAGAAGGTCACCTCGAGGTGGTGAAAGACTTAATCGCGGCGGCCGACACCGCCTTTAGCGGCAAGAACACTGACGGCTTTCGCGCGTTTCTGACTCATAAAGATAAAGATCAGTTCTCCCCCTTGAATTCTGCTGCTTGTGCGGGTCACCTCGAGGTGGTGAAAGACTTAATCGCGGCGGCCGACACCGCCTTTGGCGGCAAGAACACTGACGGCTTTCGCGCGTTTCTGACTCATAAAGATAAAGATCAGTTCTCCCCCTTGAATTCTGCTGCTTGTGCGGGTCACCTCGAGGTGGTGAAAGACTTAATCGCGGCGGCCGACACCGCCTTTGGCGGCAAGAACACTGACGGCTTTCGCGCGTTTCTGACTCAACCGAATAAAGATCAGTTCTCCCCCTTGAATACTGCTTCGAAAGAAGGTCACCTCGAGGTGGTGAAAGACTTAATCGCGGCGGCCGACACCGCCTTTGGCGGCAAGAACACTGACGGCTTTCGCGCGTTTCTGACTCAACCGAATAAAGATCAGTTCTCCCCCTTGAATACTGCTTCGAAAGAAGGTCACCTCAAGGTGGTGAAAGACTTAATCGCGGCGGCCGACACCGCCTTTGGCGTCAAGAACACTGACGGCTTTCGCGCGTTTCTGACTCATAAAGATAAAGATCAGTTCTCCCCCTTGAATACTGCTTCGAAAGAAGGTCACCTCGAGGTGGTGAAAGACTTAATCGCGGCGGCCGACACCGCCTTTGGCGGCAAGAACACTGACGGCTTTCGCGCGTTTCTGACTCAACCGAATAAAGATCAGTTCTCCCCCTTGAATTCTGCTGCTTGTGCGGGTCACCTCGAGGTGGTGAAAGACTTAATCGCGGCGGCCGACACCGCCTTTGGCGGCAAGAACACTGACGGCTTTCGCGCGTTTCTGACTCAACCGAATAAAGATCAGTTCTCCCCCTTGAATACTGCTTCGAAAGAAGGTCACCTCGAGGTGGTGAAAGACTTAATCGCGGCGGCCGACACCGCCTTTGGCGGCAAGAACACTGACGGCTTTCGCGCGTTTCTGACTCAACCGAATAAAGATCAGTTCTCCCCCTTGAATACTGCTTCGAAAGAAGGTCACCTCAAGGTGGTGAAAGACTTAATCGCGGCGGCCGACACCGCCTTTGGCGGCAAGAACACTGACGGCTTTCGCGCGTTTCTGACTCAACCGAATAAAGATCAGTTCTCCCCCTTGAATACTGCTTCGAAAGAAGGTCACCTCAAGGTGGTGAAAGACTTAATCGCGGCGGCCGACACCGCCTTTGGCGGCAAGAACACTGACGGCTTTCGCGCGTTTCTGACTCATAAAGATAAAGATCAGTTCTCCCCCTTGAATTCTGCTTCGAAAGAAGGTCACCTCGAGGTGGTGAAAGACTTAATCGCGGCGGCCGACACCGCCTTTGGCGGCAAGAACACTGACGGCTTTCGCGCGTTTCTGACTCATAAAGATAAAGATCAGTTCTCCCCCTTGAATACTGCTTCGAAAGAAGGTCACCTCGAGGTGGTGAAAGACTTAATCGCGGCGGCCGACACCGCCTTTGGCGGCAAGAACACTGACGGCTTTCGCGCGTTTCTGACTCAACCGAATAAAGATCAGTTCTCCCCCTTGAATACTGCTTCGAAAGAAGGTCACCTCGAGGTGGTGAAAGACTTAATCGCGGCGGCCGACACCGCCTTTGGCGGCAAGGACAGCTCTCAATTTAATGCTTTTTTAGAACAAATAAATAATCATGGCTTTACTCCATTAAATGCTGCAGCAACTTCAGCTAAGCAAAGAAGAAATACTACTACTTTGTTTTCTAGTATTTGCACCATTCTTTTATCGAAAGGCGCAGATCCAGATAAAAAAAATAAACGTGGTTTTTCTGCACGACAAAACTGGCGAGCCTTTTCATGGCCTGATCAATCTAGGCAACCATTGATAAACAATCAATACACCAATCCTAATAACAGAGTGTTAAAATTAAATAGTGGCGCCCACCAATCAAACAACAGCTCAACTTTTTTCAAGCGTGGTCATACAAACACTAACTATGGAAATAGATGCTCAACAGGTAGGCAAAACTATGTGCGATACACAAAAAATAGTTAAGACCCTATAAGGTTCCTTATGGGGGCTTTCACTTTTCGATCAATTTTTCCTAACAGTGAGCAGATTTAGCTCAATTTAAATTTTGGTTGTGTGTTAGGCTGCCTAGTAATGGATTGGTCAACAGGTTGTGGCTTAAACATGCCGCTTTTACTTGGTTTTGGTTGTACAATGGTGTTGTGTAAATGAGTGTCACTTAGTTTAGATGAGTGTGTTAAGCCGGTTATTGGCTAGTGCGCCATCCTTTCTGTAAATTCCATTGACTTGCTGAAAATAAGCAGGCGACTCAGTCAGATTAGAAATTCCTTTTAAGGTAAACTTAACCAAAAAAGAGGAATGACAATGAGCTGCTATAAAAATGAGAACTTAACCCAACTTTGCCCTTTCTAAAATTAAACCTATCCAAATCAATGACTTACATTTTAAAAAAACGTTTAGGGTCACTACAACTTAACAAATTGTTTTTTCAGTGTGCCCAGGTTGTGAATTCATGCCTAACGATTTATAGATCACAACTTGCTCTGGAGTTGCCTTTGAGGTTCTTCTAACAGAAAGTAGTTTATTATTTTCAAGCCGCATCGTAGTCGTGATACGAACCTGAGTGCTAAAAATCTGCCGTATAGTTTGCCAGCTACTATCAATGCTCTGCAATTTAAGTTGATGGCGAATAGTGTGTAGTAAGTGATAAGCAAGAATACTAATAAACAGATGGGCATCAACTCGCTCTTGCTTTTGATGGTAGATAGGACGCAGGCCTAACTCTGATTTTAATGATCTGAATGCCGATTCAACATCAGTTAGAGTTGTATAGATTCTCCAAATTGTTTTTTCATCTAAATCCATTCTGTTACTACGCAAACAATATGCGCCCAGATTCTCAGAGTTAACTTTACTCCAACTGATTTTCGTAACCTTATCAGCCTCTGAATCAAGCGTGATAGTGTATCGACCTGAAACACGTTTATGGCGCTCCTTTATTCGACCTAAACGCAAGGTTACTTTCTCAATTGCTTTCATTCCAGTTTTTTTAGTGAGTCCATTAGCTAACTTAATTAATTCCTCTTCGAAACGAGTCTCAGCCTTACTAATCATATTTAAGCTTTTTTCTTCCTTAGCCTGAGAATGGCAGTACAGTAAGACTTCATTTGCTTCAGTATCTTTAATTAATTGCGCTGTAACCGTATTATTTACTGATTCTTTTACTAGCACTTTATCAATGTTTTCATCGACAACAGGCAATGCTCTACGGCTCACTACAATATAATGGAAACCTTTTTCAGTAAGCCATGAAATATTTTCTTCAGTTGCAAAACCAGCATCTAAGATAATTGTTGCCTCTGGCTGTGCATGAAGCTCAGTTAGCATTTCGGATAATGTTTTAGGCTCGCTAACATTCCCTTTGAAAAATTCACTGCGTTGCGGGAACCCTGAGCCATCCAGCACGAGTCCTAGAGAAACAAGCGGACAATCAGACCGCTTCTCCTTTGATCGACCATGCTGTGCGTGATCATTCTGTAATGCTCTACCCTCAAAGTAGGTATTGGTTATATCGTAGAGAGTGATCACCTGATTTAAACTAAAGAGATTTTTCTCACGTTCGAATAATTGATCTTCAATCATTTGCTTATGTTTGAGTAACTCATCAGCAGTCTTATAGAATTTCTTGAGTGATAGTTCTGAGAAATCAGTACCCAGTAATTCATCTAACGCACTTTGATTGCTTAAATAATAGTGCGTACTTAAATCACTTCCTGGGGCAACTAGCCGCCCAATGATGGTAGCAAGCATCAGGTGACATTGTTTTTGATTAAAGCCCAAAGCCCTGAACAATTCCTCAAGTTGTAATTGCCTGGCAGCATGTAAGCCCAACGCCTCAGCTCCAACGTGTCGTATGTCCGCGCTCTCAATGGAGTTAACATCCACTGTTTTAAAGTCAGGTTCTACCGCGCTTACTGAATTAACAGCGATACTTGTCTCATTGTCATCAGCAAACCTAGAGCGAATGCGTTTTACATACATTTGCGCCTGTTTTTCGAGATGTGCTGGTATTGAAATTAACGTGCCTTGACCCGTTAAAATTTCCTCAATACGGTCAGCAAGCAATTTCCAACTGTCCTTCTTTACTGAAAAATTCGCACCAAGATTTAAAATCAGTCTTTGACGTACTTTGCCGTCAGCAGTGCGATGAGTATCAACAAGTCGGTAGGTTGCGTAAGACTTACCTGTCCGAGGACTCTTTTGTGTAGAGGTTCGAATATACATAACTCAATACTCTCATCACTTCACCAGCCCATGCAACCCCTTATTGCCATTATGTGTCACTACATTCGAGAATTCACGTTTCTAGGCAAGTAAAATCAATGGGTTGAGTTAAAAATAGTGATGAAATTTTTGATTTTCAGGGTGAAATGGCCAAACTTGGGTTAATCGAAGAAGCCATACATGTTTTAGCGATGGAGGGGTTTGAAGCTTTACCTAAGCTTGTCTCCAGGTTGATGAATGAGGCTATGTTAATAGAAAGGGAGCGCCATTTAAATGCCAGTCCTTATGAGCGAACTGGCGATAGAAACGGATATGCGAACGGCTTTAAACCAAGGTTAATTAACACAGGTCAAGGTCAGCTTGAGCTACAGATACCGCAGGTTAGAGACTCCAATGAAGCCTTCTATCCATCAGTCTTAGAGCGAGGTGTACGCTCTGATAGAGCACTTAAGCTGGCTGTCGCTGAAATGTATGTGCATGGGGTTTCCACGCGCAAAGTTGAAAAGGTGCTAAAGCAACTCTGTGGAACAGATATTTCAAGCACAGAGGTAAGCCGTTGCGCTAAATTGTTGGATGAAGATTTAAAGAAATGGCGAAATAAGCCGTTAGGAAAGATAAAATATCTTTGGCTAGATGCACGTTATGAGAAGGTGCGCACTAGCGGCACAGTACAAGACTGTGCGGTATTGATAGCCTATGGCTTTGATGAATCAACCGGCAAGAGAACAGTGCTAGGTGTTTCTGTTGCGTTATCAGAGGCTGAGGTACATTGGCGTGATTTTCTTCAGCAGTTGGTTGAGCGAGGTATACATGGTATTGAGTTGATTACTAGCGACGCTCATACTGGCCTAAAAGCCGCTAGAAGAGCTGTGTTCCCCAGTGTTCCTTGGCAACGCTGCCAATTTCATTTGCAGCAAAATGCTCAGGCTCACATACCAAAGCGCTCAATGAAGGAACCAGTAGCTGAGGAGATTACAGCTATATTTAATGCCTCAAACATTCATGAGTCGGAAAGACTATTGGCTATGGCGGTAGATAAATATCAGCAAACAGCACCAGAGCTTTCTTCTTGGTTGGAAGTGAATATACCGGAGGGCTTAGTAGTGATGAACTTTGACAGGCCGCATCAAAAAAGATTAAGAACCAGTAACATAGCTGAGCGCGTAAACAGAGAGGTAAAAAGAAGGACGCATACAGTTGGAATTTTCCCTAATACTGAATCGTGCCTAAGGCTCGTATCAGCTGTTTTAGTGGAAATTGATGACCAGTGGAGCGGATCACCTAGATACTTAAGTTGAAGTGAATAATAAGGCTTCATAGGGTTTTAGGATAGATCATTCTTGTTCTTATTAACGAGATATAATTGCTATTACCTAAAAGTTAATAATTTATTTTGAGAGGAGAAAAATTTGAGGTATAAATAATTTTTTAGATTGATTAGCATAATTAATTTAAGATATTATGCGATGAGACAGGTACAATAGAGTGCCATTTAGAATTTTAAAGGTTTTTCTAAGTACTGAAGTTGGTTTTTACAGACAAAATAACGCTCTATCCCGGCTTTTTTAACCTTATACAGTTTCCCACCACATCCTCCAGGACAGGCATCGCCACATGCATGGTCAGCAACATGGCAATAAACATCAGTGGCATTCCGGTAATCCTGATTACCTCGCCTGCCATGACCGGATTTCCCTTTCTTATCTGATTGACTATCACCTTTTTTATTGCCTGATGTATTATCGTCAGAGTTATTGCCAACACCCTCAATATTACTTTCAGATTCTTGGCCCTTATTCTCCTGATTCTTCTTGGGTGACTGATTACTGTCAGCTCCAAAAATAAGTTCACGTAATTGTTTAATTGTAATTTTCTGCTGTTGAAGCACCTCGGGCAACCAAAGAGCAAGGTCCAAACAACCACCTGCAAGCTCCTTATCCTCATCACCAAGATTGGACTGATTCAAGCGAGCACGAAATTCTGCAATTTCATGCTCTGATTTAGTCGCTATATCCGGTATTTCAGTTGCGGTTGGCATAATTATTTCACGTGATGCGTAAGAAACTGTCGTCACAATAAAATAATTTTCTTTTCTAAGTCAATAGGTTAATGAAGATAATGGATAATTATCAAGCCCAATAAAGTACTCGGCAACGAAAGTTTACCTTATCCAACTTATTGGTTCACACATACTTACCGCAAGCTCACAGGGGTTTTCCAGCGAATGCGTTATTATTATGCAGGGTTTTGGGGTTGGGTTGGTGTTGCCATTGGGTGAATTGTTGGGCCTGTGTCACTACGGTTTCCGTAGTGACACAGGCCCAAAGCCTGGGTTTTCCGCGCATCAAGGATGCGCACGTCAAAAACGCCATAAGCGTTTTTGTCCAAAGGAACCGGCGTAACCTTTTGAATTATAAGGCTCTTTTGCTTTGCTCACTTGGTTAGAATGTTGCCATTTTAGTTAAATTATTTCTCCTTTTGATTTCGTTTTAATTCCTTTTTTAAAGGAAACTAATTTATTAGGGGAAAATTGGTCAACTTATCCACATGAAACCGGGGCCCTAAAAAGGCAATGGCATTCGGTTAACGTGATTTTATGCTATTCTCTTGCTCCCTTGAATAACTAGCGGTGAATTTAACCGAAGGAGCGGAGCAGGTATGCAGGACTTTTGGATCCAGTTGCACGCAATATTAGCAGACTGTTGTGCAAAATTTGATGAAACCTGGCAGCAAAGAAAACGAGCAATAACGACTGAAATTCTAGTTGTTTTCATTTTAAAACTAGTACTGAGTAAAAATAATCAGGGTTATCAAATTTTATTAAACGAGCTTTGGGAGTCATCAGAATTGGCCTGTATTCAGGAAAAGCCGTTCGCTGCTTCATCCATATGTGAGGCTCGCCAAAAGATGCCGGAAGTGATATTTACCGACCTCAATCGTGCTGTTTTATTGGCGCGAGAAAAGCAGGAGCCATTACCTTTATGGCAAGGACATCGTGTTTTTGGCGTTGATGGCTCCAAAATAAATCTACCTCATGAATTACTCGCCGCTGGTTACATGGCACCTAATAAAGGCCAATACTACCCACAAGGAATTATGAGCGCATTATATCATTTAGGTAGTGGCTATATTTATGATATTACTCTCAATGCAGAACGAAGCGAACGGCATATTTTATTGGCGCACATGGAGACGATGCAACCTGGTGATGTCTTGGTTCTTGACCGAGGGTATTTCAGCTATTTGATTTTAGTAAAAGCGATGGAAAAAGGCATCCACCTTATTTGTAGAATGCAGAGTGGCACTGTAAATACAGCCGTAAAACGTTTTTGGGAAAGTGATAGTCAAGATGAAATCATTACTTATAAGCCGTCAGTAGCTGTAAAGTACGAAAGTCGAAAGCAGGGTTATGAACTCGATATAAAACCGGTGAGGTTGCGATTAATTAAATATACTATTGGTGATGAAACTTATGTTTGTAGCACCACGTTGTTGGACCAAAAAAAATACCCGCTGGATGAATTTCCTAGTGTATATCATGGTCGCTGGGGAATTGAGGAGCTTTATAAAATATCCAAGGTGTTTATTGATATTGAAGAATTTCACAGTAAGTCAGAGCTTGGTGTAAAGCAAGAATGCTATGCGCATGCGCTAATCATAAACTTCGCACGAATTTTTGAGTCTGAGGCTAATAATCAGCTTCCACCACCCTCACCGAAGGGAAAGAATAAACCTGAAAAGCAAGATGGCTATTGGCAAGATTTTGTTGGGGAAATAAAAAATATTAAAACTAATTTCAAAAACACATTACTGGTTATCGGTCGAAGTTTAGAAAAATTATTGTTGCCAGAAAATGATTCTGGTTTTCTTTGTATCCCGCTCATGCTTGGCAGCATTGCTCGCGTACGTCAAAAAATAAGAAGGGGTAGGCATTCACCACGGCAATCTAGAAAGCCGGTTACAAAATGGTTAAATATTAGTGGAGGATCTGCCAAATATGCTTAACCGAATGCCATTGCCTAAAAAGGCCCCAGTGATTGTGGTTAATGTTGTCCTTTGAGTCTGCTTGCTGCGTTTTCCCGCGCCGGTTAGCGCGGGAAAATAGTGCTGCTTGTTCTCTTGCTGCTGTTATTTTTTTAGGGTAAAGTTTCTCTTGTGCAATGGTGTTACGTCTATCTTTATTTAGGGGAATTGAGCTAGTTTTATCTCATAATAAACAAGGTTTTTAGTAACCTATCAAGGTAAAATAACTTGATATAAAAACTATAGTGAAATTAGTCATGCGCAGAATCATAAAAGCGATTAAAAGCCTGAGTGATTACCTGATCCTGCTGAAAAAAAATCCAGAGCTACTAAGGCCAGAGCAGTGCAGCCATTGCGGTGCAGGTGGACTATGGTCACATGGATCATATGATCGAAAACCAGATAGGAACCCAGGTAAAGGACGCTCTTTAAATCCCACCCCTGTTTTGAGATTTTATTGTCATCAATGTAAACGTACTTGTTCAACCCTACCTGAGATACTTTCTCCAAAGCGTTGGTATTGCTGGTCAGTTCAGCAGGCAGTGTTAATGAGCGTGCTCCTGGGAAAAGTATTAGCTCATCAGGTCAGGAGCAAGGTGTTAGTCGACACACCGTTGCTAGGTGGTTTCACTGGTTGGTTGACCACTTCGTTGATTACTCCTTCCATATCAAAGCACATCCGTTGTGGTTACAGCTTGGGCGACATAGTGATCCACAAGCGTTTTGGTTGGCCTGCCTTGGTGAGCATGATTTATCGAGCATCATGCTTTTTCTTAACAACACAGGAGTGAGCATCCCATAATTAATTAACGTGAAAAAAAGTTGAGATGGATATTTTCTGTAAACCTCACGACCCCACACAGTTTGAGCGTAGCATTCTCAACTCAAGTTGTGATTAACTCATTGCAAGTAGTTAAATCACACAGGAATTGCAAAATGACCAAGCCCATTCACCCAACAGCACTGTTTCGCCTAAGTGTTTTAGGTGAGCTATGTAGCCGAAATAGTTTTGAGCATGGTGAGCTCAAGAGCATTATTAAAAGGTTGTCCCAGCAAACCTACAACATTCCAGGTAGTAAGCGTGTTCACCTCAGTGCTAAAACAATTGAGAATTGGTATTACGCCTGGTTAAAGCAGGGTATTGATGGATTAGTTCCTAAAACTCGACGAGACAAAGGCCAGTGTCACATCAATCCAGAGCTACAAGAGTTAATTATTTCCACTAAACAGGAAAGCCCTTCAAGATCAATTCCGACCGTGATTAAACTCTTAGAAACTCAAGGGAAGGTAGCACGAGGTGAATTATCTCACGCAACAGTTCACCGCTTATTAGTAAAACACGGCCTGTCTAAAAGAACAGTCACACCTTCTAACCAAATTGAGCGCCGCTCATTTGAGGCGCTCACAGCTTGTGATATTTGGTATGGCGATGTCATGCATGGTCCAACGATTTACGATGGCCAAAGAAGAGTTAAAAGCTATTTGGTGAGTATTTTTGATGATGCCTCAAGGTTGGTCTGTCACAGTAAATTTTGTACTGATGAGAGTGCCATTACTATTGAGCATGTGTTGAAAGAGGCATTACTCAAACGTGGGCTTCCTGTTAAGCTCATCATTGACAACGGCCCTGCCTACCGTGCTAAAACGTTGCAAACCATTTGTGCTCGTTTGAAAATTCAATTGATTTACGGCAGGCCCTATGAACCGCAAAGCAAAGGCAAACTAGAGCGTTGGCATAGAACAGTACGCGAGCAATTCCTAGCTGAATGCAACCTGGATTCCATTCATAGTTTCAATGCGCTGAATGATCGATTTTGGGCTTGGGTTGAGCGTGTTTATCATCAAGCCTCGCAAAGCGCCCTGCCTGACAAGATGACCCCGTTACAACGCTATCAGCAAGACCTCACTAAAATTCAGCCGTTAGGTTGTTTGGCCGATAAGCTAGATGATTACTTCCTGCATCGCATTAAGCGCCGAGTCAGGAAGGATGGCACGGTAAGCTGGAATAATCGACTCTTTGAAGTTCCATTTGAACTGGCTCAACAAGAGGTTTATTTAGTGGTTGATCCGCATAGTGACTCCGCCCGTCACGTCGAATCATTGGAATATCAATACCTTGGTGCAGTGGGAGAGCTGGACAAACATAACAACCTTTCTAGAACCCGAGCTAGACCTCAGATGCCGGAACAACCAGCAAGAAAAACCTCGCTAGTTGAGATTGTTTATAACCAAGTTAAAGAGGATTTGGATATCACTGAGGAGATACCGTCTTAAACGTCAACAATAAATTGTAAAATTTTTACTAGGCATCCGCTGAAAATGGCTGCTGTGTTTTTAGGATGCCATAAATCATATGCACCATTTTTCTCATAACAGCACAAATGGCTAGCTTCTTTGGCTTGCCTTTTTTGAGCAGCTTTTCATAAAATTTCTTCAAAATAGGATTATGCCTTATAGCCACTAATGCCGGCATGTAAAGCGCCTTTCGCAACCAAGCACTACCAACCTTTGAGAGCCGTGATGAATTCAATAAAGTGCCTGATTGTGACTGGCTGGGATTTAAACCAATATGAGCAGCCAATTGTTTTGCGCCAGAAAATCTTTCAATATTATTAAAAAAAGCAGTTAGTGTTTGAGCGGTTTTATCACCAATGCCTGGGATGCTTTTAAGCAGCTCTGTGTTATTCTTCAGATCATCATCACTCGCGATCAGCTTACTAATTTCTTCCTGCAGTCGTAAAATTTCTTTTTCCATATAATCGATATGATTTTGTATAGAGCTAATAATTGTTTCTTCCGCTAGCTCCAGCCTGTTTTGTTCATTGCTGACTTGGGAGGTTAATACTTCAGATCTCTGTATCAAAGCTCTTAGAGCCTCTATATTAGCTGGCAAAGGCTGCCATAGCGTTGGAGTAAAATGATTTGAATGGGTGCTGCCTTTATATAATGTAGAATATATAGCATAATATACACTTTAACATGATGAAGGATGGTGTTTGGATGTCAGCTAGAATTATCTCTGATGAAAATAATGAATTAACTATTGAACTCAAGCTTCCACTAAAAGGATCTATGCTTGAATGTGAGGACGCAATTCTTGATGGGCTTAATGAGGTTGGAACATTAGCCACTGAAAAAGCATTAAGTAAGTTTGATGCAGATGGCTCTCCTATCCATGTTGGAAAAATAAAGCTAACAGCACGAAGTAGAGATGAAGCAAATTACCAAACGCCTTATGGAGTTGCTCGAGTTAAGCGTTATGTTTATCAAACCTCTAAAGGCGGGAAGATCTTTTGTCCTTTAGAAGATAAGGCTAGAATTATCCAAGGATCAACACCGCGATTTGCAAAAATAATCTCACATAAATACTCAAACTTACCTGCTCCTAGTGTTATTGATGATCTCAAGGTCAATCATAACCGTAAAATCTCACATTCATACTTGCAACGGGCAACTGATTTTGTTGGCGGTATTGCACAAGCCAAAGAGGCTGAGTGGGAATATGAAGAGCCAAAGCTTGATGCAGGCGTTGAGATGCTAAGCATTAGCTTAGATGGTGCATATGTCCTCACCGTTGATGATGGTTATAGAGAGAGCATGGTTGGAACTATTTCCATGTATGATAAGCATGGTGCACGCCTGCACACAACCTACGTTGCAGCATCACCAGAATATGGAAAAGATGAATTCTTTAATAGGCTTGAAAAGGAAATAAAGCTGAAAAAGAAATATTACCCTGATGCTAAAACAATTGGCGTTGCTGATGGAGCAAAAAATAATTGGCCATTTCTAAAAAAACATACTGATACGCAAATTTTAGATTTTTGGCATGCAACTGAATATCTCGGTGAAGCATCAAAGGCAATATTTACCAAAAAATCTGAAAGAGATGAGCGTGATGTTTGGCTCCAAGAGCGATGTCATGACTTAAAGCACAAGAAAGATGCGGCAGGTAGAATACTTGCTGAGCTTAAAGAGCATGTAAATAAAAAACTGAATAAATCGCTTAGAGAAAAGCTAGAAGGAACAATTACGTATTTTGAAAATAATATTAAAGAAAAGCGAATGTCGTATCATAATTTGATTAAGCAGAATGCACCAATTGGCTCTGGCGTCACTGAAGCAGCATGTAAAACAATTGTTAAACAAAGATTAGGCGGATCGGGAATGCGCTGGAAAGACAAGGGAATGAAAATTGTTTTATGCTTGAGAACACTAGTAAAGACTAAAGGAAGATGGGATCAGTTTTGGGAGAAGGTTAATGATTTTGGCGTGCCAGCAGTAATATAGCCTACATTATATAGAGGCAGCACCCATTTGAATAGTCCTTAATACTGACCGCATCGGCCTTGTCGGTCTTGTTTCGTATTAGCTGTCCTTTCATAAAAAACTTTATTCGTGCAGGATTAATTATACTGACATCACACTTCTCACTATGTAAATAAAGAGCCAATGCATTACCGTATTTACCTGTTGATTCCATGCAAAAATGAAGTGACTGATCAGATAAAGATTGCGTCCATTCTAATAACTCAGAAAAGCCCTCAGGATTATTATTAAAATGTTTAACGTGATCTTTTCCGCTAGTGGTGATAGCAGCAACAAAATCAGATTTTGCAATATCAATACCAACACAATTTTTTTTCATTTGCTAGAGCCTCTTAAATTTTATTACACTAACAAACTTGGGAAATCATAGTTCGGATCAACCTTGCAAATACAGGCTCACAATGGCCTAAGATACCGTTCGATCTCATGAACTTATGAGGGTGGAAGGGAGCTAAATCTCCTCAACAGGATTAAATCCTAAGGACGAACACGGCTTCACCTTCCGCCTACCCAAGCATCCTTGGGATTGTAGCAATATTGTCATATCTCTACAGTTATTTAAGATACAAGGATGAGTAAGATGTATCTTCAACATTTTGGCTTGAAATTTGATCCATTGGGTAAATCAAACATTATTGAATTGGCGCAGTCAAAGCGACTAGAGCAGCAACTTAATGGTTTGCTAGAAACACGCGGCTTAGCAGTGATTACTGGCGACTCAGGGACAGGAAAGACCACGGCGCTAAGATACTGGAGCAATAAACTCAACCCGCTGACCCATCAAGTCATTTATCAATCAGACACTCACTTTCGGTCATTTGATGTGTACTCTCAGCTTGCCGAAAATCTAGGTTTAGAAAACTATTACCGATTCTCTAAACTTTGGAGAGACTTGAAGCAGAGCTTGATCGCGCTCTACCATGATAAAAACGTTCAGCCTATTTGGATCCTAGACGAGGCGCATCAGCTTAGTAATGATTTCATTCTACGATTACCTGACTTCCTTAATTTCAGTTTTGACAGCAAAGACGTCATGACGATTATCTTATGTGGACTCCCATCACTTCTAGCAACATTGCAGAGACCAGCCTATAAACCTATCAACTCTAGAATTCAGTGCTTTATTAGGTGGCATGCAATTGAAGATAGCAGGGATTTTGAGAGCATTATTCACGCTGCTTTTGAGAAGGCAGGAATGAGCAGCAGCTTATTCACTGAAACAGGTATTCGTGCAGTACACATGGCCACAAAAGGTAGGCTTCGTTATGTTGATAGGCTCATGCGACATGCGTTGCTAATCGCCGCTAATATGAATTTAAACCATATACCGGATGATGTCATTAATCAGGCAATTCATGAGCTAAAAGGTCAACTATTTGACACCATCTCACGCAAAATAGGTTGAGATGGTTTCTCTAAATTATTGTGGGACGTTACACAATGGCAGTCGTTTTGCCACTTGCGCTAAGGTAGTACTGATGAACTTGCTGATAAGGCGGTGAAACACAACAGTGTCTACTACTTCGGTCACAGGCCGCCCATTTGTGTCGTGAGCCTCACTTTAGCTAGTGAGATGGGCCTTTAAAACGGATAGTCGACTGAGATGACTTAGCATCGTGTCGTCCGAAAAAAAGATCTCGAGGCCAGCTATGCCCGCCATTGGAGAACTCGCTAACCGTTTTACACTGAACTGGTTCGTTATGACAGGTTTTGTCGCAGAGCCCGTTGAGTGAACTCAACACATTGAGATTGGATCAATGTCCTTTACACCCAGTGCCTTGATGCACTGCTCGTGCAATGCTGTGCATTGTCACAATGCCACTAAGAGCAGACTTAGGGTTTAGTCCTAAGAGAGCACTTGTAACTATCGCTTAGTGGGGTTGGTACAGCATGAGCAATTTTTTTATTGCCCTTGATCGCCGTTACTTGACGGGATCCGGCAAGTTAGCTCCCTTGGGCTTTTGGCAAAGTACCAAGGGCGTTTTAACATCAATCGATAAAAAGGATAGAAACAGACGAAAAAGATGACAAATTCGCCGTAGGCGGATAGAGATAAAATACCTTGGGGGGATTGCTCCCCATTTGTATGCGGTCTTTGATAGTTCGCTATAGCTTCGTGACCTTCCATAAATCCGAAGTTTGCCGCAATTACACTAAACTGATTTAGGACAGGAGCAACACTCAGGCCATCTCGTCACCTTTTCGTTGTTCAATGTTATTATGGGTAGAAAACTGCAATTACTTAACGAGTGCAATCGAGTCCTAGCAACCAGTCATCGGGGCAGTCCAACCACCCGACACTGGCGCCAGAAAAGATAGAGCGTTATTTTGTCTGTAAAAACCAACTTCAGTACTTAGAAAAACCTTTAAAATTCTAAATGGCACTCTATTGTACCTGTCTCATCGCATAATATCTTAAATTAATTATGCTAATCAATCTAAAAAATTATTTATACCTCAAATTTTTCTCCTCTCAAAATAAATTATTAACTTTTAGGTAATAGCAATTATATCTCGTTAATAAGAACAAGAATGATCTATCCTAAAACCCTATGAAGCCTTATTATTCACTTCAACTTAAGTATCTAGGTGATCCGCTCCACTGGTCATCAATTTCCACTAAAACAGCTGATACGAGCCTTAGGCACGATTCAGTATTAGGGAAAATTCCAACTGTATGCGTCCTTCTTTTTACCTCTCTGTTTACGCGCTCAGCTATGTTACTGGTTCTTAATCTTTTTTGATGCGGCCTGTCAAAGTTCATCACTACTAAGCCCTCCGGTATATTCACTTCCAACCAAGAAGAAAGCTCTGGTGCTGTTTGCTGATATTTATCTACCGCCATAGCCAATAGTCTTTCCGACTCATGAATGTTTGAGGCATTAAATATAGCTGTAATCTCCTCAGCTACTGGTTCCTTCATTGAGCGCTTTGGTATGTGAGCCTGAGCATTTTGCTGCAAATGAAATTGGCAGCGTTGCCAAGGAACACTGGGGAACACAGCTCTTCTAGCGGCTTTTAGGCCAGTATGAGCGTCGCTAGTAATCAACTCAATACCATGTATACCTCGCTCAACCAACTGCTGAAGAAAATCACGCCAATGTACCTCAGCCTCTGATAACGCAACAGAAACACCTAGCACTGTTCTCTTGCCGGTTGATTCATCAAAGCCATAGGCTATCAATACCGCACAGTCTTGTACTGTGCCGCTAGTGCGCACCTTCTCATAACGTGCATCTAGCCAAAGATATTTTATCTTTCCTAACGGCTTATTTCGCCATTTCTTTAAATCTTCATCCAACAATTTAGCGCAACGGCTTGCCTCTGTGCTTGAAATATCTGTTCCACAGAGTTGCTTTAGCACCTTTTCAACTTTGCGCGTGGAAACCCCATGCACATACATTTCAGCGACAGCCAGCTTAAGTGCTCTATCAGAGCGTACACCTCGCTCTAAGACTGATGGATAGAAGGCTTCATTGGAGTCTCTAACCTGCGGTATCTGTAGCTCAAGCTGACCTTGACCTGTGTTAATTAACCTTGGTTTAAAGCCGTTCGCATATCCGTTTCTATCGCCAGTTCGCTCATAAGGACTGGCATTTAAATGGCGCTCCCTTTCTATTAACATAGCCTCATTCATCAACCTGGAGACAAGCTTAGGTAAAGCTTCAAACCCCTCCATCGCTAAAACATGTATGGCTTCTTCGATTAAGTTCTCATTTTTATAGCAGCTCATTGTCATTCCTCTTTTTTGGTTAAGTTTACCTTAAAAGGAATTTCTAATCTGACTGAGTCGCCTGCTTATTTTCAGCAAGTCAATGGAATTTACAGAAAGGATGGCGCACTAGCCCAGAAAACGTTGCATAAAATGATTAATCAATGGGTGCGGCTTAAAATGGCCCCGACCACTTTACGCGCTGTCACATCGGAGCATTTTCAAGCGCTGGTTTGGTTGTGGGAGAAAAAAGGCTTAACCCCTGAAAGTCGTGCCAAGCAAATCTCGGTGCTGCGCTTTTTTTATCGCTTAACCGATTGGGGCGTTCAGGTTC
This sequence comes from Gammaproteobacteria bacterium, assembly GCA_965196985.1. Classification (GTDB taxonomy): domain Bacteria; phylum Pseudomonadota; class Gammaproteobacteria; order UBA12402; family UBA12402; genus 2-12-FULL-35-23. Next base: position 70,139 of record CBDALO010000131.1, read on the forward strand.
CGAGTAATCGTGAGCTGGGGATTGTGCTCAAGCCCACTGGTGTTGATCAACTCATCACGCCACCCGGCGAGGTGCTCCCTCGGGTGCATCATCCCTTCACACGCACCCTGCTTGAATTTCAGTATTACTTTGGCTTAATGAAAACCGAGTCCATCCGGTTAGATCTGTGCATGGCCTATCAAGAAGCTGGTACAACGCAGACATTACTGATCGATCGAAGTTTGGCGTACAACAAAACCGACCGCTTGATTCCAATTGTCTCACCAGAACAGCTGCAAGCCATTAAAGCTCGCCGTGACTTAGTCGAGCAGCAAGGGGTTTTAGCGGATCGGTATTCCGAGGTTGCCTTGTCGCAATTAATGGACATTGATTTAGCCAGTGTCAATATCAATCCAAAGCAAAACTTTCGGCGCTATTATGCGCAACAGCGTTTTTACAATTTATTAGCTGAGGGAACCGAAGCGCAAGCACGTGAACGACTCAAAACTGAGCTAGGACTTACCTCACTGTATCACCTAAGGGATTATTATGTTTAGCAAGACAGCCACCAAATCCATTAACCACTCGATCTTTCAATTTATCAAATACCATGAGAGGCGGTTTTCTTATGAAACCCGATACAGCATGACCCGACGTTTAGTCACCACGGCCAGTGATCTGCACGAGCTGGGTTACATCGTGCGACACATTCGAGGTTTAAAGCAAAAGCACATTCAAGCCTTAGTCGATCATTGGCAGGCCAAAGGCTTGTCAGCGGGCACAATTAAAAATCGATTAGCCGATCTGCGTTTTATCTGTCGTGAGTTTGGTCGGGCTAGCGTGGTGAAAAGCAACCAAGAGTACGGCATTGCCAAACGGGTGACGGTTCCGAATCACAATAAAGCAATTCATGACGTCAATTTTGATCCGATCCATAACGAGCAATTAAAAGTCTCACTGTCCTTGCAGCAAGCATTTGGCTTGCGGCGTGAAGAGTGTTTAAAGATCCAGCCACACGTAGCCGATCACGGTGATCGCTTAGCACTCAAAGGAAGCTGGACAAAAGGAAATGTGCCCCGCTCCATCCCGATTCGCACTGAGGCACAACGCCAAGCATTAGAAGCGGCGAAACATCTTGTTGGTCAAAAGGACTCAATGATTCCCAATTCAAAAAGCTACATTGCCCAGCGAGAATTTTATGACAAGACCACCAACCAAGCCGGGTTACGCAAGCTGCATGGCTTGCGTCACGCTTATGCGCAGCAACGCTATAAAACCTTGACTGGCTGGGAGTCGCCACTGAATGGTGGCAAACCCAGAAAAGCGTTTACTAAGGAAGAACGACTCATTGATCGAAGAGCGCGGCTACTGATCTCCAGAGAGCTCGGCCATGATCGTGTAACGATCACAGCAACGTACATCGGATAAGTGAGATTGACCAACGAGTAATAATGCTAGGCTTGCAAGGAAAAACCTTTTACACTGCCTTATGCAATGAGTGAGAGCAATATAAGAGACTTGGCCATGATCACTGATCAGGAAACCCAACTAGGCTACCTAGACTTGCTGAAAAAACGCGGTACGGTTGCTGCGCTCAGTGGATTACTGGCGGTGACAGTTTGGGTCTTACTGAATAACTACGTAATGGGTACGCCCTTACATGGCAATCAACGTTACGTTTACGTCATCGGTTATTTCGTCTTTGTCAGTTACTTTACCTGGAAACCCAAGTTAGTCGCATTGTTACGTAGGGGGTCGGCATGAGTAACAAGCAAGGTATTAAGCATCACGATCTCTTGTTCAAAAGCTCGCTTCAGGACATTGAGATTGCCAAGGATTTTTTTAAGGTGCACTTGCCGAAAAAGATCCAAAAGATGATTGACTGGGAGACGTTGCAGTTAGAAAGCGAAAGCTTCATCGATCAGGATTTTAAAACCGCTTTTACGGATGTACTCTATCGCGTGAAGCTTAAAAAGCAGTATGGCAAAGAGCAAGTTTATCTCTACGTTTTGTCAGAGCAGCAATCCACACCTGATGCCTTCATGGCTTTTCGATTAAAATACTATCTCTGTAAAATCTGGGATCGGTTCTTAAAGCAAACCCCGAAGCGTGATCAAAACGAAACTCTTAAGCTCCCCTTAATACTCACCATCACCTTTTATAATGGCAAAAAAAGACCCTATCCGTATACCATGGACTTTTTCGAGTTATTCGAGGATTCAGCGTTAGCCAAAGAGCTTTACACCGCACCGTTTCCTTTGGTTGATCTCAGCGTGATCCCTGATGAAGAATTACTCACTCATGGCTATGTCGCTGCGATGGAATTACTGCATAAACATGCTTACCACCGTGACCTTGTACCAGTCATTAAGCAACTCATTAAGCATGATTTGCTCCAATTACTTAAGCAACTTGATAGTGGTCAACATCTATCAAGATTGGTAAAATATGCCTTAGAGTATGAAAAGGACGACTATGCTGATGAAGTCGTTACCTTATTAACTGAAGCACTACCTGATATGAAGGAGACCATCATGTCCGCAGCAGATCAATTACGACAAGAAGGCCATGCCAAAGGCCTAAAGCAGGGAATGCTTGATGGGATGAAGCATGGTATTGAAGAACGTAATAAGGAAATTGCAGCTAGTTTACTGCGACAGGGACTTGACCATAAACTAATTACTGAAGCTACCGGTGTATCTAATGAATTTTTAAATGAAATAAATAGACAAATTAACCGCAAATAAGATATTCAACGGATAACTTCCTATCTTATGCTTTTCCCTAAAAATTAAATATAAGTGAAATATGGCTTTTACGTTTCCTAAAAAATCCGACATATCACCTGATAACCCGTATTTACTGTTACGAGATCTGCATAAAAGAAAAATCCCTGAAGTTTGGCCTCATCAAAAAACAACTTTACTACTATATGCTGATAATGAACAAAAACATAAAGATATTGCCATATGGCTTCCAACAGGTAGCGGCAAAACTCTTGTGGGTTTGTTAATTGCTGAATGGAGAAGAAGAAAATATGGGGAAAAAGTTGTTTACTTAGGATGTGTAATGTAGTAGGTTTTAACAGCTATCTATGATATTGTGCTGCAGTCGATTGAGAAAACTACTGGAGCGTCAAAATGAACAAAGGATACCGCATAATCTTCGAATCTATTGATCTCGATAATCCCAGCACAGTTGTTCGCCAATCTACGTTAATAGAAGAGTCGGTCAAGGTAGCAACAAACTGTTTAGATTTCTCATTAGAGCATGAGAAACAAATTAAACTATTGCAGGCTGCGCTTGATAATATTCTGATAGAAAAAACTGAACTAATCAATAATGATTTACATTTGTGCCCAAAATGTCCAGGTGAATTAATTAAGCAAGGCAAGCGTAAGTCGACATTTCACGACGTATTTACTGACCATGAAGTAAAAATGTAACGAGCAAAATGTAATCAGTGTGGCTTTGAACCGGCCTCAACAGTTAGGACTTTTCTTGGTGGCACAACGATATCAGGAGACCTTGCAAAACTTCAATCTGAATTAGGGGCCGAACAGACCTTTAGAGATGCCGAGGATATTTTTAATAAATTTTCAACTGCACAACGCAAAGTTAACAATCATAATCGAATCAAATTAACAACAGAGCGTGTTGGCAGCTCATTAAAGTTAGTCGATAAAGAAGAAAAAAACATGTTAAAAGCAGATGAGGCAGAAGAATTAATTTTAAATGTTGATGGTGGTCATGTAAATTCAAAAGAGCCTAATTATACTGAAAACTACCCAAAATTTAAATCAGCAAAATAATGCTGAAATATTGTGTAAAAATGACTATGCTTTGTCTTTTTAACAAGACTAACGAGATGAGTATAAATGTTAAACTTCGCCGATTACGCTGCCCCTCTTTTTTCAAAATTAACTGGGAAAGTTGTTTTAAAAAAATCTATCGACGATTGTAGGAAAGCTATTAACTGAAGGTAGTTGTAAGTTGTTCAGTTCATCAAAAGATAACAATGAGTATAAAAAGATGATTCGTACACTTACCGGTGAAAATAAAAGCACCGATTTAGATCCAATAAAAACAAATGATGTATTGCTAGAACAGAGCTGTGAAAAACTTTCACACGCCAGTAAAATTGATGTTCTTCATGATCCTTCTGATATTAGAAAGCCACATAGCAAGCAAACTGAAAATCTAGGTAAAGTAAGGAGTCTGGACGGGGATATTATCAATGGTTACAGCACGCATAACGCAGTTGCATTAGTACCTGGTGATAAGGCTGTGCATCTACTATCGCATGTAAGCTACAGCAATAAAGACCCTAAGTTTTTAAAAGCTGAGCATATTAAGAAAATAGAGGCTGGAAAGCCATTTGAGGGAGATAAAGAGGCCAAGAGTCTTTATGAATCTGGTGATTACTTTAATAAAAAGCTGCTGTCTATTCGTGAAATAGAAAAAATAGGAATCTGCCTAAAATCAAAGAATGAAGATGCAACCATTACCCATATTCTAGATAGAGAGGGTGCTGCCTTTATATAATGTAGAAAATATAGCATAATATACACTTTAACTTGATTACGGATGGTGTTTGGATGTTAGCTAGAATTCTCTCTGATGAAAATAATGAATTAACTATTGAGCTCAAGCTTCCACTAAAAGGATCCATGCTTGAATGTGAGGATGCAATTCTTGACGGCCTTAATGAGGTTGGAACATTAGCCACTGAAAAAGCTTTAAGTAAGTTTGATGCAGATGGCTCTCCTATCCATGTTGGAAAAATAAAGCTAACAGCACGAAGTAGAGATGAAGCAAATTACCAAACGCCTTATGGAGTTGCTCGAGTTAAGCGTTATGTTTATCAAACCTCTAAAGGCGGGAAGATCTTTTGTCCTTTAGAAGATAAGGCTAGAATTATCCAAGGATCAACACCGCGATTTGCAAAAATAATCTCACATAAATACTCAAACTTACCTGCTCCTAGTGTTATTGATGATCTCAAGGTCAATCATAACCGTAAAATCTCACATTCATACTTGCAACGGGCAACTGATTTTGTTGGCGGTATTGCACAAGCCAAAGAGGCTGAGTGGGAATATGAAGAGCCAAAGCTTGATGCAGGCATTGAGATGCTAAGTATTAGCTTAGATGGTGCATATGTCCTCACCGTTGATGATGGTTATAGAGAGAGCATGGTTGGAACTATTTCCATGTATGATAAGCATGGTGCACGCCTGCACACAACCTACGTTGCAGCATCACCAGAATATGGAAAAGATGAATTCTTTAATAGGCTTGAAAAGGAAATAAAGCTGAAAAAGAAATATTACCCTGATGCTAAAACAATTGGCGTTGCTGATGGAGCAAAAAATAATTGGCCATTTCTAAAAAAACATACTGATACGCAAATTTTAGATTTTTGGCATGCAACTGAATATCTCGGCGAAGCATCAAAGGCAGTATTTACCAAAAAATCTGAAAGAGATGAGCGTGATGTTTGGCTCGAAGAGAGATGTCATGACTTAAAGCACAAGAAAGGTGCGGCAGGTAGAATACTTGCTGAGCTTAAAGGCTAGTGCGCCATCCTTTCTGTAAATTCCATTGACTTGCTGAAAATAAGCAGGCGACTCAGTCAGATTAGAAATTCCTTTTAAGGTAAACTTAACCAAAAAAGAGGAATGACAATGAGCTGCTATAAAAATGAGAACTTAATCGAAGAAGCCATACATGTTTTAGCGATGGAGGGGTTTGAAGCTTTACCTAAGCTTGTCTCCAGGTTGATGAATGAGGCTATGTTAATAGAAAGGGAGCGCCATTTAAATGCCAGTCCTTATGAGCGAACTGGCGAAAGAAACGGATATGCGAACGGCTTTAAACCAAGGTTAATTAACACAGGTCAAGGTCAGCTTGAGCTACAGATACCGCAGGTTAGAGACTCCAATGAAGCCTTCTATCCATCAGTCTTAGAGCGAGGTGTACGCTCTGATAGAGCACTTAAGCTGGCTGTCGCTGAAATGTATGTGCATGGGGTTTCCACGCGCAAAGTTGAAAAGGTGCTAAAGCAACTCTGTGGAACAGATATTTCAAGCACAGAGGTAAGCCGTTGCGCTAAATTGTTGGATGAAGATTTAAAGAAATGGCGAAATAAGCCGTTAGGAAAGATAAAATATCTTTGGCTAGATGCACGTTATGAGAAGGTGCGCACTAGCGGCACAGTACAAGACTGTGCGGTATTGATAGCCTATGGCTTTGATGAATCAACCGGCAAGAGAACAGTGCTAGGTGTTTCTGTTGCGTTATCAGAGGCTGAGGTACATTGGCGTGATTTTCTTCAGCAGTTGGTTGAGCGAGGTATACATGGTATTGAGTTGATTACTAGCGACGCTCATACTGGCCTAAAAGCCGCTAGAAGAGCTGTGTTCCCCAGTGTTCCTTGGCAACGCTGCCAATTTCATTTGCAGCAAAATGCTCAGGCTCACATACCAAAGCGCTCAATGAAGGAACCAGTAGCTGAGGAGATTACAGCTATATTTAATACCTCAAACATTCATGAGTCGGAAAGACTATTGGCTATGGCGGTAGATAAATATCAGCAAACAGCACCAGAGCTTTCTTCTTGGTTGGAAGTGAATATACCGGAGGGCTTAGTAGTGATGAACTTTGACAGGCCGCATCAAAAAAGATTAAGAACCAGTAACATAGCTGAGCGCGTAAACAGAGAGGTAAAAAGAAGGACGCATACAGTTGGAATTTTCCCTAATACTGAATCGTGCCTAAGGCTCGTATCAGCTGTTTTAGTGGAAATTGATGACCAGTGGAGCGGATCACCTAGATACTTAAGTTGAAGTGAATAATAAGGCTTCATAGGGTTTTAGGATAGATCATTCTTGTTCTTATTAACGAGATATAATTGCTATTACCTAAAAGTTAATAATTTATTTTGAGAGGAGAAAAATTTGAGGTATAAATAATTTTTTAGATTGATTAGCATAATTAATTTAAGATATTATGCGATGAGACAGGTACAATAGAGTGCCATTTAGAATTTTAAAGGTTTTTCTAAGTACTGAAGTTGGTTTTTACAGACAAAATAACGCTCTATCGCTTAAAGAGCATCTAAATAAAAAACTGAATAAATCGCTTAGAGAAAAGCTAGAAGGAACAATTACGTATTTTGAAAATAATATTAAAGAAAAGCGAATGTCGTATCATAATTTGATTAAGCAGAATGCACCAATTGGCTCTGGCGTCACTGAAGCAGCATGTAAAACAATTGTTAAACAAAGATTAGGCGGATCAGGAATGCGCTGGAAAGACAAGGGAATGAAAATCGTTTTATGCTTGAGAACACTAGTAAAGACTAAAGGCAGATGGGATCAGTTTTGGGAGAAGGTCAATGATTTTGGCGTGCCAGCAGCAATATAGCCTACATTATATAGAGGCAGCACCCATTAAGAAGCTCTCTGTTTGTCCAAAAGCAGTCCCAAAGAGTAGAGGGCATGGTGAATGTGATGTGTTGCCATGCAGTGTTGGGTAAGATTGCCATTTGTTGTTGTATACATACTTCTGTGGCTTTTTTACCACACGATGAACAGCTTTTAGCTTTGCAGGTATGGCGGATGTATTTGACGTGTGAACAGTTTGGATTACTGCAATGATACTCTTTATGGCCACGCATAGGATGTTTGTAGCTAAGCAGCTTAACAATGCCAATGACAATAGCTTCTCTGATTTTATCTTTGTACTTGGTGTGAAAGTTCCACCAGTTCTGATTGGTTACCAAGATTTGTTTGATACTAAAGCGTTTCATTATTCTTAGAGTAAAATGAGAAGCGCGTATAGTAGGTGAGTTATTGCTCAGCTACCTGAAGCAATTTCTATAGCAGGTGTGTTATTTTTATTCGTTATTATTCCATGGGCAGGTTTGACTAGTTTGAGACTTAATAATACTCGTGGCTTTGTAAAGACTAAACTCTTAGAGGCTTAGAAAGTTGCCGGCGAAGCCGGCCTGACTTGATTTGACTTTATTGCAACAGGAGGGTTATTGAGTTTTTCTGATGTTGCTGATGTTTTGCGGGAAAAACTATGCGCAAGTGTGACTTTGATTACCTCAGATAATTTTACTAATAGCTTAGCTAGAGAGGTTTATCGTATTTCAACGGTAGAGCAAAACTTTGATAAACAGTCCCATAAACTTTCTAAGCAAGAACACCTATTTTTTATAAAGCTACTTAATCAACGAGGCCCTTTGTTACAAAAAAAATCTATATCGCTGGGTTCGTACGTTTGCATTAAATTCTGCTGAAAACCGCTTGATTGCTTTATTAGAGGAGGTTCCTGATTGGGAAATATCAGATCAACGTTTACTTTTTGAGGGTTATAGAGAGGCTAAGGGTGAAGAAATTATTGCTTTGCCAAGAACCAGAAGAGAAATATTTCGTTACCTTAAACTATTAGCCAATTACTTGCCTAACGCTGAAAAACGTTTGCTGGCTAGTGCGCCATCCTTTCTGTAAATTCCATTGACTTGCTGAAAATAAGCAGGCGACTCAGTCAGATTAGAAATTCCTTTTAAGGTAAACTTAACCAAAAAAGAGGAATGACAATGAGCTGCTATAAAAATGAGAACTTAATCGAAGAAGCCATACATGTTTTAGCGATGGAGGGGTTTGAAGCTTTACCTAAGCTTGTCTCCAGGTTGATGAATGAGGCTATGTTAATAGAAAGGGAGCGCCATTTAAATGCCAGTCCTTATGAGCGAACTGGCGATAGAAACGGATATGCGAACGGCTTTAAACCAAGGTTAATTAACACAGGTCAAGGTCAGCTTGAGCTACAGATACCGCAGGTTAGAGACTCCAATGAAGCCTTCTATCCATCAGTCTTAGAGCGAGGTGTACGCTCTGATAGAGCACTTAAGCTGGCTGTCGCTGAAATGTATGTGCATGGGGTTTCCACGCGCAAAGTTGAAAAGGTGCTAAAGCAACTCTGTGGAACAGATATTTCAAGCACAGAGGTAAGCCGTTGCGCTAAATTGTTGGATGAAGATTTAAAGAAATGGCGAAATAAGCCGTTAGGAAAGATAAAATATCTTTGGCTAGATGCACGTTATGAGAAGGTGCGCACTAGCGGCACAGTACAAGACTGTGCGGTATTGATAGCCTATGGCTTTGATGAATCAACCGGCAAGAGAACAGTGCTAGGTGTTTCTGTTGCGTTATCAGAGGCTGAGGTACATTGGCGTGATTTTCTTCAGCAGTTGGTTGAGCGAGGTATACATGGTATTGAGTTGATTACTAGCGACGCTCATACTGGCCTAAAAGCCGCTAGAAGAGCTGTGTTCCCCAGTGTTCCTTGGCAACGCTGCCAATTTCATTTGCAGCAAAATGCTCAGGCTCACATACCAAAGCGCTCAATGAAGGAACCAGTAGCTGAGGAGATTACAGCTATATTTAATGCCTCAAACATTCATGAGTCGGAAAGACTATTGGCTATGGCGGTAGATAAATATCAGCAAACAGCACCAGAGCTTTCTTCTTGGTTGGAAGTGAATATACCGGAGGGCTTAGTAGTGATGAACTTTGACAGGCCGCATCAAAAAAGATTAAGAACCAGTAACATAGCTGAGCGCGTAAACAGAGAGGTAAAAAGAAGGACGCATACAGTTGGAATTTTCCCTAATACTGAATCGTGCCTAAGGCTCGTATCAGCTGTTTTAGTGGAAATTGATGACCAGTGGAGCGGATCACCTAGATACTTAAGTTGAAGTGAATAATAAGGCTTCATAGGGTTTTAGGATAGATCATTCTTGTTCTTATTAACGAGATATAATTGCTATTACCTAAAAGTTAATAATTTATTTTGAGAGGAGAAAAATTTGAGGTATAAATAATTTTTTAGATTGATTAGCATAATTAATTTAAGATATTATGCGATGAGACAGGTACAATAGAGTGCCATTTAGAATTTTAAAGGTTTTTCTAAGTACTGAAGTTGGTTTTTACAGACAAAATAACGCTCTATCGTTTGCTGTTTACTGAGTTGGTTGGTGAGCGTATTGAAACTATATGGCAAACTAATCCTCGAAGTGCTACCCGAATAATTAAAAAATTCCAGATGAATGCTTATAAACGATGGCTGCCTTATTTAGATTTTTCTAATAGCTCAAAGGGTTTACGTCTGGTTACGGCCTTAAAACTGGGGCTTTGTTATAGAGTTTTTAAAAAAGATTTGTTAAAAAGTTTTTACGGGGTGGTAGCAAGTTTGCTAAATAACTGTGAATTAGCCTGGGTTTCTAATATAGCAGATTGCTTAATCGAGGGCCTACAGCTAGGTTCACCTGGTACTTTTCAGGAGCTAGAGCAGCGCACTGAAATAGCTAAGTTATTTATTGTTGATGGCGAAGTAGTTGGTTCTAAATTGATTCAAGCTTTGTGGGATAGAAATTACCAGCTTTTTTGTGGGCAAGGAGAGGATATTGTTGGCAGGATTGATATGGGTGATTTGCTTGCTGATTTTCCTGGCAGAAGCAGTAATCTGATAGTTAGCTTGTCTACTTTTGTGGCTAAGCAAGGTAAGTATTTATGGGTGCTGCCTCTATATAATGTAGGCTATATTGCTGCTGGCACGCCAAAATCATTGACCTTCTCCCAAAACTGATCCCATCTGCCTTTAGTCTTTACTAGTGTTCTCAAGCATAAAACGATTTTCATTCCCTTGTCTTTCCAGCGCATTCCTGATCCGCCTAATCTTTGTTTAACAATTGTTTTACATGCTGCTTCAGTGACGCCAGAGCCAATTGGTGCATTCTGCTTAATCAAATTATGATACGACATTCGCTTTTCTTTAATATTATTTTCAAAATACGTAATTGTTCCTTCTAGCTTTTCTCTAAGCGATTTATTCAGTTTTTTATTTAGATGCTCTTTAAGCTCAGCAAGTATTCTACCTGCCGCACCTTTCTTGTGCTTTAAGTCATGACGGGTGCTGCCTCTATATAATGTAGGCTATATTGCTGCTGGCACGCCAAAATCATTGACCTTCTCCCAAAACTGATCCCATCTGCCTTTAGTCTTTACTAGTGTTCTCAAGCATAAAACGATTTTCATTCCCTTGTCTTTCCAGCGCATTCCTGATCCGCCTAATCTTTGTTTAACAATTGTTTTACATGCTGCTTCAGTGACGCCAGAGCCAATTGGTGCATTCTGCTTAATCAAATTATGATACGACATTCGCTTTTCTTTAATATTATTTTCAAAATACGTAATTGTTCCTTCTAGCTTTTCTCTAAGCGATTTATTCAGTTTTTTATTTAGATGCTCTTTAAGCTCAGCAAGTATTCTACCTGCCGCACCTTTCTTGTGCTTTAAGTCATGACATCTCTCTTCGAGCCAAACATCACGCTCATCTCTTTCAGATTTTTTGGTAAATACTGCCTTTGATGCTTCGCCGAGATATTCAGTTGCATGCCAAAAATCTAAAATTTGCGTATCAGTATGTTTTTTTAGAAATGGCCAATTATTTTTTGCTCCATCAGCAACGCCAATTGTTTTAGCATCAGGGTAATATTTCTTTTTCAGCTTTATTTCCTTTTCAAGCCTATTAAAGAATTCATCTTTTCCATATTCTGGTGATGCTGCAACGTAGGTTGTGTGCAGGCGTGCACCATGCTTATCATACATGGAAATAGTTCCAACCATGCTCTCTCTATAACCATCATCAACGGTGAGAACATATGCACCATCTAAGCTAATACTTAGCATCTCAATGCCTGCATCAAGCTTTGGCTCTTCATATTCCCACTCAGCCTCTTTGGCTTGTGCAATACCGCCAACAAAATCAGTTGCCCGTTGCAAGTATGAATGTGAGATTTTACGGTTATGATTGACCTTGAGATCATCAATAACACTAGGAGCAGGTAAGTTTGAGTATTTATGTGAGATTATTTTTGCAAATCGCGGTGTTGATCCTTGGATAATTCTAGCCTTATCTTCTAAAGGACAAAAGATCTTCCCGCCTTTAGAGGTTTGATAAACATAACGCTTAACTCGAGCAACTCCATAAGGCGTTTGGTAATTTGCTTCATCTCTACTTCGTGCTGTTAGCTTTATTTTTCCAACATGGATAGGAGAGCCATCTGCATCAAACTTACTTAAAGCTTTTTCAGTGGCTAATGTTCCAACCTCATTAAGGCCGTCAAGAATTGCATCCTCACATTCAAGCATGGATCTTTTTAGTGGAAGCTTGAGCTCAATAGTTAATTCATTATTTTCATCAGAGAGAATTCTAGCTAACATCCAAACACCATCCGTAATCAAGTTAAAGTGTATATTATGCTATATTTTCTACATTATATAAAGGCAGCACCCGTCATGACATCTCTCTTCGAGCCAAACATCACGCTCATCTCTTTCAGATTTTTTGGTAAATACTGCCCTTGATGCTTCGCCGAGATATTCAGTTGCATGCCAAAAATCTAAAATTTGCGTATCAGTATGTTTTTTTAGAAATGGCCAATTATTTTTTGCTCCATCAGCAACGCCAATTGTTTTAGCATCAGGGTAATATTTCTTTTTCAGCTTTATTTCCTTTTCAAGCCTATTAAAGAATTCATCTTTTCCATATTCTGGTGATGCTGCAACGTAGGTTGTGTGCAGGCGTGCACCATGCTTATCATACATGGAAATAGTTCCAACCATGCTCTCTCTATAACCATCATCAACGGTGAGAACATATGCACCATCTAAGCTAATACTTAGCATCTCAATGCCTGCATCAAGCTTTGGCTCTTCATATTCCCACTCAGCCTCTTTGGCTTGTGCAATACCGCCAACAAAATCAGTTGCCCGTTGCAAGTATGAATGTGAGATTTTACGGTTATGATTGACCTTGAGATCATCAATAACACTAGGAGCAGGTAAGTTTGAGTATTTATGTGAGATTATTTTTGCAAATCGCGGTGTTGATCCTTGGATAATTCTAGCCTTATCTTCTAAAGGACAAAAGATCTTCCCGCCTTTAGAGGTTTGATAAACATAACGCTTAACTCGAGCAACTCCATAAGGCGTTTGGTAATTTGCTTCATCTCTACTTCGTGCTGTTAGCTTTATTTTTCCAACATGGATAGGAGAGCCATCTGCATCAAACTTACTTAAAGCTTTTTCAGTGGCTAATGTTCCAACCTCATTAAGGCCGTCAAGAATTGCATCCTCACATTCAAGCATGGATCCTTTTAGTGGAAGCTTGAGCTCAATAGTTAATTCATTATTTTCATCAGAGAGAATTCTAGCTAACATCCAAACACCATCCGTAATCAAGTTAAAGTGTATATTATGCTATATTTTCTACATTATATAAAGGCAGCACCCGTATTTATTATCTTACCAGCAAGGCCTCCTCAGAATGTTTTTGATAACTACTCTTTTTAGGAAGAAGCTTTTTTTAATGGGCTCCCTAAAACAGGTTATTGAAGTGCCGTGCGAGGAGTTTTCCGATGAGGCGTTGTTTTCTGGCGTTCCTGAGCGAGTTTATTCTTGGTTGAGTAGTGAAATTGCGAGTTTTCGATTGATTCGAGGGTTGACTATTGAGTCAGCCTTAGAGTTTCAGCGGCTTTTGTTAGAACAGCTTTCTAGCGAAGGTCATGATCTTACTGAGTATTCTTTGAAATCACAGCTTGATAGATTGGTTGAGGACTTAATTGGAAAGGCCAGCAAGGTTGAGAATAGAATAAAGGGCTTGGCCTTTTTTGATTGGGATAAGACTCAATATTTTGTTAAGTTTTCTCAAAGTAATATCCTAACGGTTCGGGGTTGGGCGATTTATTTTAAGGTTCTTCGTGAACAAGGCATATTGGTATCCGTTCAATATCAGCATGATTTGAAAATAATTCAAAAAGTTCTTGACAGCTTTTTCGTGCAAATTTGGAAATTTTATATTGGAATCATCGTGTGTCATAAAAGCATGATGTGCGCTCTATAACAACGCTGTATGCTCGGATTATTTTTTCATCGATCAGGTTCATGGCTTAAAAATAATTTCAGCAGTACGGCCATCTGTGTGGGGAAAATTTACCTTTTCAAACCCGTGGTATACTCTTCCTATGAAAAAACAACCTGACAAATCAGTTTTAGCCGATCTCATTGAGAGATTTAATAATACTGTTACACCAACAGCACTAGAAACAGATTTTAGCAATGTATGTGAAAGTCAGGCTGAGAAAATCATAAAGCTAGAAGACAAGGTGCAATCGTTAAATAACGCATTAAATAAATATAAAGGTGAGCAAGGAAAGCCTAATGTTAGAAAGCAAACGCGCGCTAACAAGGACAAGGATCATTCCTCCGAGAAGGATAGAAAAGGAAATAAAACCAATAAAACTAGAAAGCCAAAATCTAGTAAAAAAAATCTCGAAGTCTCTAATACAGTGACACTAACAATTAATCCAGATTCGTTGCCCAGCGATGCTGTGCCAAATGGCTCTAAGAAAACACTTATCCAGGATATAAAAATTGCTGCTAATAACACTCTTTTTTTGCGCCAACAATATTACTCCCCTTCTGAAAACAAACACTATACAGCACCTCTGCCAACTGGTTATGAGGGCCAGTTCGGCCCTACTATTAAAAGCTGGACAAGCTTCCTAAATACTCAAGGTGGTATGACGCTAGAAAGCCTTGAGACATTTTATAAAACCGCCAACATAGATATTAGTAAATCAACCATCCATAGCTTCACAATTAAAACACCTACGATACTTGAGCCCGAGAAGGTAGAAGTTGTGAAGGCAGGTTTACAATCCACGAACTACCAGCACCTAGATGACACCAACGCTAGAGAGGATGGGAAAAACCGTTATGTTAATGTATTGGGTAATGAGTATTATTCAGCTTACTTTACGCTGACCAGTAAAAGTCGATTAAGCGTCATTGAAATGTTAAGCCAAGACCACTTTGGGTTCACATTAAATGAGGCCGCTTTTAATTTACTGGCTATTATGAACTTACCCCACAAGGTAATCGAAAGCTTAAAGGTATTTCACTCATCGACTATCTTAAACAGTAAGGAGCTGGAAGTTATTCTTGATAAGGTATTAGGTGATAAAAAATTTCCAAAATATAGAAAGCTGATTACTGATGCGGCAGCTATCTCAACATATAGAAAGAGTCCTTATGCGATAGAAACACTCATTACCGATGATGCGCCACAGTTTAAGCTCATTACTGAATCACTCGCCTTGTGCTGGGTTCATGAGGGTAGGCATTATAAAAAGCTGACGCCAATTTTTAAGAAGCACCAAGACTCTGTTGACAGCTTCTTGGATAGGTTTTGGGATTATTATCATAAGCTCATTGAATATAAAAAGAACCCAGGGCAAGATGAGATAGATAAGCTATCCAATGAGTTTACTGAGTTATTCTCAACAATCACTGGCTACGAGAAACTAGATAAACAAATTGAGCTCACCTTAAAAAAGAAAAGGCAGCTATTGTTAGTGCTGGAAAAGCCAGAGCTTCCTCTACATAACAATCCAGCAGAGTTGATGGCTCGGAAGCAGGCTAGAATGCGCGATGTACACCTTCATACTATGAGTGAAGAAGGAACGAAAGCTAAGGATACAATGGTTACAATTACTGAGACATGTAAAAAGCTAGCAGTTAATGTCTTCGATTATATATATGACAGAATTACAAAAAACTATTCTATGCCTTCGCTAGCGGAATTAATTACCATCCGCTCATCACAGGCGCAGTAAACTAAAGAGAGCGCAGCATGAGCATCATGCTGAAATAAGACGGATACGCATATTGCCCATACGGATAACTTCGAGAGGGCGAATAGTGAGCGAGCAAGATAATGTGCATACTTTGATTGCATCATCAGGTGCAAAAAAGGTTTTATTTGCTGATATATTTACCGGTAGCTGTGTTGTCAAGGCAGATGCGATAGCTTACGTTTATGATCAGTTAATAAGGCGAGGGATTCTGATAGAGAAAATTACCCTGCTTGATGATAAAGAGTTTGAGCTTGTTGCTGCTTTGTATCAACAAAAACGAGATGTGCCACTTTTTCCAGTAAGGGCTGACCTTAGCTTGGGAGGTAAGTCTTTAGTTCGGGCTAGGATGGAGGGCTGTTTGCAACAGCTTGATAATATTTTTGAGGTTGACAAGCGTATTGAGTTAGCTGATGAAGAGGAGTCAGAAAGCGACTATTCGCTAGACTCATCAGATAGTTCAGTGGGCTCATCTCGTTCTTCTACTTTTTTTTGGGCTGCTGCTTCGAGGGCAACTGTTATTAGTCCAGTCCCCCCTGTTGTTAGACGCACGATTTGATTTTATTAAATATTACTTATTGAGCTAGTAACATTTACTCTTTCTTAGCTAGATAATCCGATTTGTTAATTTTCTTAAGCTGTTGTTAATCTTTTTTTACTAAGCTGCTTTTGTTTTTTTGTTCTCATTCAGAATGCGTGGGTAAGTAGCCAAGGGTGTTGTAGCCTTGACTACACTTGCGCTTTGTCAAGGCTACAGCTCTCATTTTGTTTAGTCTATAGGTTCTGAAAGAGCTCCGGTTTTTAAAGATAATAACAAGGTTCAAAGTAATGCCTATCACTTATCGTCTAGTCTCTAAAAATTCAAGTTCAAAGCAAATAATTATTTTAGCGAGGCGTGGCCATTTGCCTACAGGGCAGCCTGTTATGGGCAAGTTGTCTGTGTATTTTTACCAGGAAGAGGTGTTAGGTAAAGGCGCTGAAGGCAGTGTTTTTGCTGCTGTTATGCACAATCCATCAAAAATAAGCATTAACTTTCCTAGTTTTGTTATTAAGCGTGGCAGCTGTGACGATGATGCGTATGCGAAAATGCTTAAGAAAAGTGGAGAATTCTTTGCTCGGATTCATGGTGGCCCAGTTTTTTTTAAATTTATTAAAGAAGAAAATGAATATATTCAAGTGCTAAAACGTTTACCTGGAGTTAGTTTGCATCGTTTGTTTGCAGATGTAGATATTCCCCGGTTAGCTAAGTTAAAGGTGTTGCAACAAACATTCGCAAAGTTGCAAGATTTTCATAAGAAAGGCTTCTTCCATGGTGATTTTAAAGCGGGTAATGTTTTAGTAGATAGAAAAGATAAAGAGAATAGTGACATTTATTTTGTTGATTTTAGTTATAGTCGTTTGCTTGGTGAGAAAGCTCTCACTTGGTCAGTTGATAATCCAGAGGAAATTTATTTTCATAATGATTTGCTATGTGGCCAAGCAGCAGTAGCTATGCCATTCTATGATTTTTGCTCTTTTATTAAGTGTCTTAAATTATGCTCTTTTGGTTTTGATAGTAAATTTTTAGTGGCGATTTATGATCAGCTTCAGCCTGAGTTAGTGGCTGATCAGGTTCAGCGTGCTTTGCAAAGTGAAATAAACCATGAAGAACGTTTGCAGCAAGAAAGTTCTAGGTCTGTTAACCGTTTGACACGAAGTCAATCGACTTTCTTCCCTGGAGCAGACCAGTTGCCAGTAGAGGATGAACTTGATGGCATATGTTTTTTTCAATTTTGTACAATCCTTTAGGTAGCTAATAATGATAGACTAACCTTATGAGGCAATAGTTCAGCAATTAAATCGGCATTACTTTACGCCAATTAGTTGGTTGGCAGCTTATCCAGAATCAGCCAGGCAGTTGGAGATTTTCCTCAGATAAGTTTAGGGTTTGGGCAGGTTCTTTTGGATCTAGTAGGGGCTGGCTATGTGAAGTTGGCTTTAATAAGAACTTGAGCGTATCATCAATGCAGCTTCTCAGTGGGGTTTTATAGTCATGAATATTTAGGTATGTCTATACCGTTCTGGTGTGCTGTGTGATTAGGGTTAGCAATAAGGGCTTGTCAATGAAAAATATTTTGTGTTTTGGCGATTCATTAACGTGGGGTTTTAATCCAATTACTTTTTCTCGTTTTGAGTATGGTGATCGTTGGACGGGTATTTTGCAGGAGCACCTTGGCAGAGATTATCGAGTTATTGAAGAGGGCTTGAATAGTCGAACAATTATTTCTGAGGATGGTTTTACACCTTACCAAGAGTTTGGCGTTGGACTCAAAATCTTACCAATGTTATTAGACTCTCATGCGCCATTGGATCTAGTGATACTAATGCTTGGTACAAATGATTTGCAACCGCATCGTCAAATAAATGCAAAGTTGGCAGCACGTGGTTGTGGTGATTGTATAATGCAAATTTTAAAAAGCGCTGCTGGACCGCAGTTAACCATACCAAAGGTTTTGCTTATGTCGCCACCTATTTTTAAGCAACCCAAAGGGTATATGCAAGTGTCTTTTAGTGACGATATTAGTGAAAGCAAACAGCTAGCCTATTACTATGAGTTAACCGCTAATACTTTTGGGACTGAGTTTTTGGATACAGCGCAGCATGTTGAAACTAGTGAGGTCGATGGTATTCATCTTGATAAAGAGGCAAATAAAGTTTTAGCAAAGGCTATTACTAATAAAGTTCGTGAAATTTTTGAAGGTTAGTGATATGAAAAAATTACAGAATAAAGTGGCCATTGTTACAGGAGAAAGAGTCGGGTAAGTGAGTTGATCTAAACTGGTTTGTGTACGGCTTTTGCTCCATGGCCCACTACGCTTCGTTTACACAAAAGCAGTAGGCAAGGTGTGAGCTTAGATGAAAACCCTCTTATGCTAAGTATTAAACCGGAAGTGAATCACATCACCGTCTTGGACAATATAGTCTTTACCTTCTAGCCTCCAGCGCCCAGCAGCTTTAGCGCCTGCTTCACCTTGGTATTCAATGTAATCAACATAGCTAATCACTTCAGCACGGATAAATCCTTTTTCAAAGTCAGTATGAATAACACCGGCTGCTTGTGGAGCAGTGGCGTTTTTACGGGTGGTCCAGGCGCGGACCTCTTTCTCACCTGCGGTAAAGTAAGTTTGTAATCCTAGTAAATCATAACCAGCCCGAATAACACGGTTAAGTCCAGGTTCATCCAAGCCAATGTCTTGTAAGAACTCTTTTTTATCGTTTTCATCAAGCTCTGCAATTTCACTTTCGATTTTTGCACAAACAGCAACGACTGAGGCGCCGTCAGTTTGAGCATGGTCTTTAACTGCATCGAGCAAGGGGTTGTCTGTAAAACCAGATTCATCCACATTAGCAATATAGAGAACTTGTTTAGCAGTAAGTAAATGCAAGGTTTTAAGTAAACGTTTTTCTTCTTCACTAAGCTCTAGGGTACGGGCCGGTTGCCCTGCCTCAAGTTGAGCTTCTGCTTTTTTGTAAACACTGAATTCAGCTTTGGCTTGCTTGTCACCTGTTTGTGACTTTTTCTCGACACGTTTAATGGCTTTTTCGATGGTGTCCATGTCTGCAAGCAGCAATTCTGTATTAATAATTTCAATATCGTCGAGGGGGGAGATTTTTCCGGCAACATGAGTGATGTCATCGTCTTCAAAGCAGCGCACCACATGAGCAATGGCATCGGTTTCACGGATATTGGCTAGGAACTGATTGCCTAAGCCTTCACCTTTAGAGGCACCGGCAACTAAACCTGCAATATCAACGAACTCCATAATGGTTGGAATAACCTTTTGTGGCTTGACGATTTCAGCGAGTTTGTCTAAACGTGGGTCTGGCATAGGAACTACACCGACATTGGGTTCAATAGTGCAGAACGGGTAGTTTGCGCGTTCGATGTTGGCTTTAGTTAAAGCATTAAATAAAGTTGATTTGCCGACATTGGGTAGGCCGACGATACCACATTTAAATCCCATAAGTTAACTCTCTTTAGTGTGAAGCGCTGTCATTACTTTCTGATAATCGCCGACTAAAATGTCTGGCAATAAACGTTCAGCCTGCCAAATGGCTTCTTCAATCTGTTGTTGTTCAGCTTTGCTAGCGCGATGTAATACATAATCTGTCACCCGTCGACTATCACCTGGGTGGCCAATGCCTATTCTAAGCCGTAAAAAATCTTTACTGTGCAGGCAAGCTACAGTGCTGCGTAGGCCGTTATGACCACCGTGGCCGCCGCCATCTGCCTTGAGGCGAATGTCCCCAACAGGAAGGTCAAGCTCATCATGGGCAATTAAAATAGCTTGTGGTGGAATCTTGTAGAAATTAGCTACGGCAAGGACTGATTCACCACTTAGATTCATAAAGGTAGTTGGTAGCAGTAGTAAGACCTCATGGCCAGCAATGCTTGCTTTTGCTATTTCACCTTTGAATTTTTTTTCTACGCGTAATGAAAGGTTGTTATCTTGGAGGAGCTGTTCAACGAACCAGGCACCAGTATTATGACGAGTATCTTGGTATTGTTGGCCTGGATTGCCCAGGCCAACAATGAGTTTGATTCGCTGTTCCATAATGAGTGCGAGAAGGGTTTAGCCTTCGTCTTTATTTTCCTCTTCACTGCTTGCTTCGCTAGCAGTTTCATCTGCTGCTTGCTCTTCTTCTGCAGGTTCTTCTTCAGCTTTTGGTTGGTGAATGCTGGCTACTGAGTGATCTTGGGCTTCATCAGCCTGCATAGCGACAAGTTCAACTCCTTTAGGTAGCGTTAGCTCAGACAAGTGAATTGCTTCACCCATACCTAGCTTGGCCAAATCAACTTCGATGAACTCAGGTAGGTTAGCTGGCAAGCATGAAATCTCAACTTCAGTTAAATGGTGAGTTGCAACACCACCTTCTTTGATGCCAGGAGCCTGGTCTTCATTGATAAAGTGCAAAGGCACATTCATTTGTAGTTTTTCGTCAGCTTTAATGCGTAGAAAGTCCATGTGTAAGATATTAGGCTTGTAAGGATGACGTTGGATTGCTTTAACAACGACTTTTTCTTTTTTGCCAGCAATATCAATCGTTAAGATGTGAGAAAAGAAAGCTTCGTTCTCTAAAGCGCGCTTTAAGAAGTTATGGCTTAGGGTGATTGAAACCGGGTCTTTTTTTGCGCCATAAATAACAGCAGGCACTAGGCCTTCTTCGCAACGTAGGCGGCGATTAGCCGAGGTGCCATGCGCCTCGCGTGGCTGTGCTTCTAATTCGAATAATTCGTTCATTGTTCTCTCTCCGAGCGCTAGTTTAAGTCGGCCTAAATTGGGTAGGCGGACCGCAAAGGTCGTGCATTATACATTGGTTGGCGAGAAGAGTGTAGGGGTATTATGCAAAAAATTAGGGCTGTTTAGAATCCGTTTACGCAAGCAAATGTGATTCACAGCAGAATCTATGGGTAAAATGAGCTTTGCATTTTTGTTGTTCAGAGTTGCAGAACGGGAGGCGCGAATCGAGGGCTCCCAGCAGCGCAGCTTGCGAGCATGCTGGGAAACGATTCGTGACAGGACCCGTTGGTCGTAAAAGCTTTGAGAAATACAAAGCTCATTAACTGTTTACTTGTCCACACATTCTGAAAGAGTAAATAGGCTCTACTCAAACAGCGAGCTTAATGAGCCGGTACCGCAGGCGCGTTTAATCGATTCAGCCATAACGGTTGCCATGCTTATTTGCCTGATTTTTGGACACTTCTCTGCTTCAGTGGTAAGGGGAATGGTATCAGCAACGACAAGCTCATCCATAAGGCTATTAGAGATATTGGTTAGTGCATTGCCAGATAAGACGGCGTGGGTCGCGTAAGGGCGGACGGTGGCTGCGCCAGCTTCTTTTAGTGCTGCAACAGCTTTAGTCATGGTGCCAGCAGTGTCAATAATATCATCGACAATAATACAGTCTTTGCCATCTACATCACCAATAATATGCATGACTTGGCTTTCATTGGCATGTGGACGACGTTTATCAATGATTGATAAATCTGAACCAGGCAGGTGTTTGGAAAGTGCTCGAGCGCGGACAACTCCGCCAACATCAGGTGAAACCACCATAACGTTAGAGTAGTCGCTATCAAAGGTTGACTTGATATCTTTGAGAATAATGGGCGTGCTGTAGATGTTATCAACTGGCATATAGAAAAAGCCTTGGATTTGATCAGCGTGTAGGTCGACAGTAATCACTCGTTCAATACCAACTTTGGAAATCATGTCAGCAACGACTTTTGCAGTAATGGCAACTCGAGCTGAGCGAACCCGTCGATCTTGGCGAGCAAAGCCAAAATAGGGAATTACAGCAGTAATACGCGCAGCTGAAGCACGGCGTAGTGCATCAGCTAATAGCAGAAGTTCCATTAAATTATCAGAGGCAGGACGACAGGTTGATTGAAAAATTAAAGTATGGTGGCCGCGAACGTTTTCTAAAATTTCAACAGTTGGTTCACCATCACTAAAGGTGCTAACTTTAGCTTTGCCTAATGGGATATCTAAATGCTCAGTAACTTGTTCAGCAAGAGTGCGGTTAGAGTTGCCGCTAAAAAGAATGAGTTTTGACACGCTTTATCCCTGTTGTTGGTGACCAGAATCCTAGAATCTACAGGTTGTTATGTGCGGCTGTCAATTTTAGGATTATGGCTGGGATGGCAGGACTCGAACCTGCGCATGCGGAGATCAAAACCCCGTGCCTTACCAACTTGGCGACATCCCAGCAGGGAAGCGGTATTTTCCTTATCGGAGGGGCTGGTGTCAACGATTAAATGAACATGTGGGGGTTTTTCTGTGTAGAATGGGCTAGGATAGTGGTTCGAAGTAAGCTTTACTTTTTTGATTAGGGTCAAGAGGGTTTGTAATTTAAATTGAGGAATACTTAATGCGTAATTTGCTAGTAGCTTTAATTTTATTGTGTTTATCTACATCTGTTTGGGCGGCTAAGCCAGAGCAGCCGATTAATTTGCGATTTGTACAAACCGCACCGATAGCTCGATTAACTGCGATCAGTGGATCTAACCAATACCGTTTAATTTTGGGTCAGGTCTCACCTTATGTTACTTATTATGCGCAGCGGCCTAATCGAAGTAGTGGCTTAGCTCAGCTAGCTAATTTCTTAAAAGCGTGGAGGGTGGGGGAAAGTAGTTTTGCTAAGATACCGCCTAATGCGACTTTATTTGCAGGTGCTATTAACGATCGAGCCAATTCAGCTGACACGTTTCAAGTGGTGACATTAAGCCATCCAATTTACGATCAAAAGAAAAATGAACTTGAGTATACTGTCACACCAGTTAGTGGGCAGAACTTTTTATTAAAAAGCTATAACTACAGAGAGTTAATGTTGGTGATTAATTGATTTTTTGGGATTTCTTTTAAAATCTATAAGTAAATAAGTTTCGCATTTTCAAGTCCTTTACGACTAATGACTCCTGTCACGAATCGTTTCCCAGCGCGTAGCCCGGATTGACCCCGCGACTTGTTGGCGGGGGAAAATCCGGGGCTGGAATGGCTTAACTCCGGATTATCAAACGCTTCGCGTTTTCAATCCAGGCTATGGTAGATTTAAGCGTTACCTTGTTTTTCGCGAATTTCTTCAAGTGTTTTGCAATCAATGCAAAGTTCTGCGGTAGGACGCGCTTCTAGGCGACGAATGCCAATTTCAACACCACAAGCTTTACAGTAGCCATAGGTGTCTTCACCAATGCTTTCGATCGTGCTCTCAATTTTTTTGATCAATTTACGTTCGCGGTCGCGAGTGCGTAGCTCTAAGCTAAACTCTTCTTCCTGGGTAGCGCGGTCACTAGGATCTGGAAAGTTGGCAGCTTCATCTTGCATGTGATGAACAGTGCGGTCCACTTCTTCCATTAATGAAGTTTTCCAGGTGTTAAGGATGTTGCGAAAGTGCTCTTTCTGCTTTTCGCACATGTATTCTTCGCCTTTTTTGGCTTTGTAAGGTTTAATGCCCATTATATTAAGGTCTGCTGAGACATTAGTAGCCATATTGAAAACTCCTTTAAACTGCAAGTTTGCTTTTATAACGTATCAAAGATTGAAAAGATAGCAGATATTATAGTAAGGGGCCAAAAAGGCAAGACTTTTTAAGAAACACCTTTTGCTCGGCGGTACATTGGGATGGCAATTCCAATAGAGAGGGCTAGGCCAATAAGGGCAATAATTGTTAAGCCAGTAAAAACTCCAGAGCAGCCAGATAGTTTAGCAATGTAGGCGCTAACTAAAGCGCCAAGTCCTAGAGCGATATTAAAGAAGCCATTCCAAATTCCCCAGGCGGTAGTACTTTGTCCTGCTGGCATGTGGCGTTGATAAAGGCTGTAGAGAGCAGGAGATTGGATGGCACCAGCTAAACCAAGCCAAATTTGGGCTAGGTAAAGCTGCCAAGGCGATTGGATAAAGAAAAAGCAGGCATAGCCTACTACAAACATAAGTTGTGAGAGTACTAGAAAGAGCTCATTTTGTTTGAGTTGGTTTTCAACTTTACCCATGATGCAGGTAAAAACACCGATGACAATAGAAAATAATGCAATGGCATTACCTGCAGTGGTGATGTCACCATGAATTTGATGGACGAATTCAGCCCAAAGTGGGGTGATAAAGTTACCGGCAACAATAATAATAACATTAAGTAAAATCAGTGACTTCATAAAGTAGTGGATATGTCGTTGCATCTTTATCGGAGCCTTTGGTTGTTTAAAACGGAGGATGTCCAGTCTACGGGGCAGCATGGTAGATGAAGAAGTTATGGCCAGCAAGGAGAAATACTACGGTAAAGCGATAGCGTTGTTGCATAAATTATTTTTCACACGTTGTTTTGCTGATTTGTGTGTTGCTTTTGCGTAAGTAAAGCGCAGCGTAGCGAACCATGAAGCAACACACAAATCAGTTTAAGCAGGTCTCTTTCAGGCTCTATGGGTAAGTAGTTAGCCTGGTGAAAACTACCCAAGTAGTTGATAGATAAAATAAGTTGGGAGATTATCCAGAAGGAAATTTCCTAGGGAAAGGCTAACTAAGTAGGTTGTTAGTACATATTCAGTAGTAGCTCTTTAGAGGTAGGCTTTGTGTTTCTGTTATTCAATGCTGCAGAACGGGTGGCACGAATCGAGGGCTCCCAGCAGCACAGCTTGCGAGCATGCTGGGAAACGATTCGTGACAGAACCCGTTAGTCGTAAAGCGTTTGAAAAAGTCGAAACTTATATTACCCATGTCAAAGCGATAAGGGTCGCTGGCTATGTGGCCCTTTGTTATAGTGGCTACTTAGCCAATTGCGAATGGAAGGAGATATCATGACAAAGCAGATATTAACTCGTGAAAATGGTGCGCCTGTTGCTGAAGATCAAAATAGCATTAGTGCTGGTGAGAGAGGGCCATTAACTTTTGACAATTATCAGTTGTTTGAAAAACTAGCTCACTTTAATAGAGAGCGTATTCCTGAGCGTGTAGTTCATGCACGAGGGACGGGGGCCTATGGGGTATTTACTTTAAAAAAATCTCTTTCTCATTGGACCTGTGCTGACTTTTTGCAGCAAGAGGGGGGGGGGCAGACAGAGGTTTTTGTGCGCTTTTCTACAGTAGGCGGTGGGCAGGATTCAAGTGACTACGCACGTGATCCTCGTGGTTTTGCGGTGCGGTTTTATACTAGCCAAGGTAACTGGGATATGGTTGGTAATAATACGCCGGTATTCTTTTTACGTGACCCGATTAAATTCCCTGATTTCATCCATTCGCAAAAGAAAAACCCACAAACTAATTTGCCAGATGCTGCAGCTATGTTTGAGTTTTGGGCAAATTCACCACAGTCGCTGCATCAGGTGACTATTTTAATGTCTGATAGGGGGATTCCTTTTTCTTATAGGCATATGGATGGCTTTAGTTCGCATACGTTGAGTTTCTGGAATAAAGAGGGCGAGCGTGTATGGGTGAAATGGCATTTTAAAACAAGCCAAGGAATCAAAACACTTACTAATGAAGAAGCTGCAACCAAGGAGCCTTTTGGTGCGCAGCTTGATTTAGTTGAAGCTATAAAGCTGAAAACTACCCAAAATTTAAATC
Organism: Gammaproteobacteria bacterium; assembly: GCA_965196985.1. GTDB lineage: Bacteria > Pseudomonadota > Gammaproteobacteria > UBA12402 > UBA12402 > 2-12-FULL-35-23. Next base: position 95,984 of record CBDALO010000131.1, read on the forward strand.
AACAAAATAATGCTGAAATATTGTGTAAAAATGACTATGCTTTGTCTTTTTAACAAGACTAACGAGATGAGTATAAATGTTAAACTTCGCCGATTACGCTGCCCCTCTTTTTTCAAAATTAACTGGGAAAGTTGTTTTAAAAAAATCTATCGACGATTGTAGGAAAGCTATTAACTGAAGGTAGTTGTAAGTTGTTCAGTTCATCAAAAGATAACAATGAGTATAAAAAGATGATTCGTACACTTACCGGTGAAAATAAAAGCACCGATTTAGATCCAATAAAAACAAATGATGTATTGCTAGAACAGAGCTGTGAAAAACTTTCACACGCCAGTAAAATTGATGTTCTTCATGATCCTTCTGATATTAGAAAGCCACATAGCAAGCAAACTGAAAATCTAGGTAAAGTAAGGAGTCTGGACGGGGATATTATCAATGGTTACAGCACGCATAACGCAGTTGCATTAGTACCTGGTGATAAGGCTGTGCATCTACTATCGCATGTAAGCTACAGCAATAAAGACCCTAAGTTTTTAAAAGCTGAGCATATTAAGAAAATAGAGGCTGGAAAGCCATTTGAGGGAGATAAAGAGGCCAAGAGTCTTTATGAATCTGGTGATTACTTTAATAAAAAGCTGCTGTCTATTCGTGAAATAGAAAAAATAGGAATCTGCCTAAAATCAAAGAATGAAGATGCAACCATTACCCATATTCTAGATAGAGAGTTTGATGATAATGACTATCTCTCACTAATTGATACAAACCTAGATCAAGACTTTATTATTCGCTCAAAAATAACAAGAACAATAGAAGGTAGAGGTGATGATGGTAAAAAGCTTAAGCTGATTAACGCTGATTTTGATGCTCAAGGCGAAAAGCAATTCCAAAAGTTAACAGTTGGAAAGAATTGCGTACAAGACGGAAAAATAACTATTTATTTTGGAGAGTTTGAGAACATCAATGCAATTAAAATCCAAATTACAGGCAGAGATGGTAGGAGAATTTTTAAGAATGACATGCTGCTATTAACTAATAAAAAAGTAACGACTTTTGATGAGGCGTATGAGGTATACATAGCCTATCTATCTGGGTGCTGCCTTTATATAATGTAGAAAATATAGCATAATATACACTTTAACTTGATTACGGATGGTGTTTGGATGTTAGCTAGAATTCTCTCTGATGAAAATAATGAATTAACTATTGAGCTCAAGCTTCCACTAAAAGGATCCATGCTTGAATGTGAGGATGCAATTCTTGACGGCCTTAATGAGGTTGGAACATTAGCCACTGAAAAAGCTTTAAGTAAGTTTGATGCAGATGGCTCTCCTATCCATGTTGGAAAAATAAAGCTAACAGCACGAAGTAGAGATGAAGCAAATTACCAAACGCCTTATGGAGTTGCTCGAGTTAAGCGTTATGTTTATCAAACCTCTAAAGGCGGGAAGATCTTTTGTCCTTTAGAAGATAAGGCTAGAATTATCCAAGGATCAACACCGCGATTTGCAAAAATAATCTCACATAAATACTCAAACTTACCTGCTCCTAGTGTTATTGATGATCTCAAGGTCAATCATAACCGTAAAATCTCACATTCATACTTGCAACGGGCAACTGATTTTGTTGGCGGTATTGCACAAGCCAAAGAGGCTGAGTGGGAATATGAAGAGCCAAAGCTTGATGCAGACATTGAGATGCTAAGTATTAGCTTAGATGGTGCATATGTTCTCACCGTTGATGATGGTTATAGAGAGAGCATGGTTGGAACTATTTCCATGTATGATAAGCATGGTGCACGCCTGCACACAACCTACGTTGCAGCATCACCAGAATATGGAAAAGATGAATTCTTTAATAGGCTTGAAAAGGAAATAAAGCTGAAAAAGAAATATTACCCTGATGCTAAAACAATTGGCGTTGCTGATGGAGCAAAAAATAATTGGCCATTTCTAAAAAAACATACTGATACGCAAATTTTAGATTTTTGGCATGCAACTGAATATCTCGGCGAAGCATCAAAGGCAGTATTTACCAAAAAATCTGAAAGAGATGAGCGTGATGTTTGGCTCGAAGAGAGATGTCATGACTTAAAGCACAAGAAAGGTGCGGCAGGTAGAATACTTGCTGAGCTTAAAGAGCATCTAAATAAAAAACTGAATAAATCGCTTAGAGAAAAGCTAGAAGGAACAATTACGTATTTTGAAAATAATATTAAAGAAAAGCGAATGTCGTATCATAATTTGATTAAGCAGAATGCACCAATTGGCTCTGGCGTCACTGAAGCAGCATGTAAAACAATTGTTAAACAAAGATTAGGCGGATCAGGAATGCGCTGGAAAGACAAGGGAATGAAAATCGTTTTATGCTTGAGAACACTAGTAAAGACTAAAGGCAGATGGGATCAGTTTTGGGAGAAGGTCAATGATTTTGGCGTGCCAGCAGCAATATAGCCTACATTATATAGAGGCAGCACCCATCTATCTCGTGCGAAAATTGAATATGTTTTTAAATTTCTCAAGGAAGGACTAGGCTGGGAAAATATGCAGATAAAAAATTTTAAAGGGATACAAAATCTACTGGCTGTATGTTTTTATGTGGCCTCATATTTGTATGAGATAGGTAAGGAAAAAGCTTATGACGATTACGCAATTATGCTAGCTAAATTAGGAGATGGTAAGGGCAAGGTGACACGACACTTTATTGCGAAGGGTATTAGAAAACTTCTAACGTATCACTTAGTAGAGCAATTTTTTAAAGAAAATAGTGTTTCTCAAGAAGAACAAAAAGAATTATCGAATTCAGTTCAGGTAGGGAGATAACAATTTTGGGTAGTTCTCAGTATAAAGAGCCAAGACTATCCGACTTGGCGAGTGTGTATTCAGGTAATGACAGAAGCACAAGCAAAAGCCTATCGAGTTAATCCCTTTGATCTTACTAAGGTTTGGTCTCATAAAGATTTTCCGTTAATTGAAGTGGGTGAGCTTGAGCTTAATCGTAATGTGGAGAACTATTTTGCGGAAGTTGAGCAAGTTGCATTAAGTCCTTCTAACTTTGTTCCAGGTATTGGCGCTTCTCCAGATAAAATGTTGCAAGCGCGCTTATTAGCCTACCCTGATGCACAGCGTTATCGTTTGTCAGCTAATTACAATCACCTTCCTGTCAATTTACCTCGTTGCCCAGTGCAGCACTATCAACGTGATGGGAAAATGGCTGGTACACTGCTTGAAGAAAGAAATAATAATCAACACGATCAAGTTAATTTCTATCCGAATGATCAAAGAGAGTTGGGAGCTCCTGTACCTGATAGCAATTTCCAAGAGCCACCATTACCTTTGGAAGAGGTATGGGTGAAAGCTTATGACACACAGGCTGAAGATAATTTTACACAGGCGGGCGACTTGTTTCGCTTAATGTCGGATAGCCAAAAGGATCAGCTTGCACAAAACATTGCTGGTGGACTTTGCCAAGCAAGTGACAGTATCCAGGCGCGAATGTTAGAACAGTTTGCAGCAGCAGACCCTGATTATGCGAAGCGAGTTAAGCAATATCTATAATTGGTTTGTTAACTTTTATAGAAGCCTACTCCTAACTGGGCTTAATTTTTTTATTGCCGGCTTTAATATGGCAGCTTTGAGAGTTAATATCGTTCCACTCAATGCTAGAAGGCATATAAGTTGTTACAGCCGCATTCGCAATCACGCCGTTAATTTTATCAGCCTTGGCTTGCCAGCCAAAAACGGCAAAGTTATAACTGATTTTTGTATCCAGCTTGCCACGCAGTGGACCACCTTTTAAAGAAACTTGACAGTTATCTTTAATATTCTTGAGTACAACGTCTTTGACGTAGGCTTTGCCTAGTATATTCTGTGCAAGATAAACGGTAGCAACTCCGTCAGCCGATTTGTAAACAAAGCTTTTTGAAGTTATTGGTTGAGCGACTAAGCTCCCACTTATTGCTAGTGAGGTAATAGCTATTAATGCAGCTAAGGGTTTATTCATGATTTTGCTAGCTCCCTATAGTTTAGTTCTTTGACGCTAGCATAAGTGGTGTGATGAGCATAGCTTGGTGGTAGGTGGCTATTGAGGGCTACTATTACCATGCCATTTTTTGGGGATTTTTCTCAAGCTTTAATCGTTTTTATGGGGCTCTTTCAGAATATGTGCGTAGGTAAGCAGTTGGTGTAGAAGTTTAGTGGTAGCTTTTTAGTAGTAAGTTTCGACTTTTTATTGTTTAGTGTCGAAGAACGGGTGGCGCGAATCGAGGGCTCCCAGCAATGCTGCCTGCGAGCACGCTGGGAAACGATTCGTGACAGGATCTGTTGGTCGCAAAAGTCTTGAAAAAGTCGAAACTTACATTACCCATAGACTCTAAAAGAGGTCCGTTTTTATCTTGGTTTAAATCACAAGCAGCACCTTTATGAAGCGCTGCTTGATTGATAGAGGTTGATAGATAGAAGTTTTAAGGAAGTGTTACTGGCAGAAAAGCATTGCACGGGTTAGTTGTCCAACCTTGTGAAGTTTCAAAGTATACTTGCACGAAGTAATAGCCAATTGGTGTACTTTGAGGTATGTAACCTGATATAACATTTTTTTGTAAAACTATGCCGCCAGCTAGTGTTGAGTGTTGCAGAATAGTTTACATGCCATTTGGTGGGATGACTATAGCGGCGGTGTTAATTACTTGAGACTCATTGGATATAGGGCAGGTGACGGGATTGATCGGTTGGCCGGGGGTATAGGCTAAACAGGTTGAACAAATGGATAATAAGCCAGCAAATAAGATGGTTTTTTTCATGATTAATATTCCTTAGTTATGACTAATGGCGTTTGGCTAATTTAACGTAAGTAATTTGGGAGGGGTAGGGTAGTATTACCTAGTTTCTTGCATACTTACTGAGCCAAACGTTGCGCGCTCTAAGCCTGCTAGATCTAATAGTGTTTCGACCTGCTGATAGCCGAGGGTTGCTAATTGTTGCCTGACCGCGCTACCTTGTTCAAAGCCGTGTTCTAATAACAGTGCCCCTTTAGGCTTTAAATAATTAAGAGATTGCTCAGCAATAATCTGTAAATCAGCTAGGCCATGCTGATTGGCGACTAGTGCTTGTTGAGGTTCGAATTGTAAATCATTTGTTAATAAATGTGGATCGGTAGGGGCAATATAAGGCGGGTTGCTAATGATGAGATCGTAGTGCTTTTCAGGCAGAGCTTTACACCAGCTACCTTGACAGAAGCTGACGTTTTTAATTTGATGCAGTTCGGCATTTTCAATTGCTAAGCTTAGCGCTTCAGTTGAAATATCAGTCGCAGTAATTTGCCAGTGTGGGCGTTCTGAAGCAATGGCTAGAGCAATAGCACCACTACCAGTGCCGAGATCGGCAAGGTGAATAGTTTCATTGCGAGGGTAATTTTCAAGTACCCATTCAATTAATAGCTCAGTCTCTGGGCGTGGAATTAAAACCGCCGGTGAAACCCTCAGTTCTAAAGTCCAAAAGGCTTTGTGGCCGGTAATGTAGGCAATAGGTTCACCGCGTTCACGGCGACAAACTAATGCTTCAAACAATTCGAGTTGCTCATAGTTGAGTTGGCGTTCCGGCCAGGCAAGTAAAACTTCTCTCGAGGTTTGTAAAGCGTGCTGCATTAATAGTTGCGCGTCAATTAGCGCAGAGTCGTTACTTTGTAGGCGCTGCTTTGCGACACTAAGTAGCTGTTTAATCGAGCAATCAATCATTGTGCACCAATTGCAGCAAGTTGTTCTGCCTGGTGCTCTTGAAGTAAGGGGTTGATGACCTGCCCCAAGTCGCCTTCCATTACTTCACCTAGTTTATAAAGTGTCAGATTAATGCGATGGTCGGTAACTCGTCCTTGTGGGTAGTTGTAAGTTCTGATGCGTTCTGAGCGGTCACCACTACCCACTAGGCTTTTACGAGCACTAGCCTCTTCGCGCTGTTGTTTTTCTTGTTCGCTAGCAAGTAAGCGTGCTTGTAATAACCCCATGGCTTTGGCTTTGTTTTTATGTTGTGAGCGTTCATCTTGGCATTCAACGACAACGCCTGTTGGGATATGCGTGATGCGAATTGCTGAATCAGTTTTATTGACGTGTTGTCCGCCAGCGCCTGAAGCTCGAAAGGTATCGATGCGTAAGTCGGCAGGATTAATGTTAATTTCTTCGACAGCATCAACTTCTGGCAGGATGGCGACGGTGCAAGCGGAGGTGTGGATGCGCCCTTGTGATTCGGTAACGGGGACGCGCTGTACGCGATGTGCACCAGACTCAAATTTTAATTGTGAATAAACGCCTTGGCCGATAATACGTACGACGATTTCTTTATAGCCGCCGTGCTCTCCTTCACTTTCGCTGACTATTTCGCAGCGCCACTTTTGTTCTTCTGCATAACGCACATACATGCGATAAAGGTCGCCGACAAAAATAGCAGCCTCATCACCACCTGTCCCAGCACGAATTTCTAGATAAACGTTTTTATCGTCGTTAGGGTCTTTTGGTAGCATTAAAATTTGTAGTTCTTGGGTTAACTTCTCTTGAGACTCTTTTGCTTCTTTTAATTCTTCTTTAGCGAGTTCACGTAGTTCTTCATCGTTTTCATTGAGAAGCTCGTGAGAATGTTGCTCGGCCTGTTGAGCTGTTTCGAATTGTTGAAAACATTGTACGATGGGTTCGAGTTGCGCAAATTCTTTTGAGCATTCACGAAAACGTTTTTGATCGTTAATGGTTTCAGCGTCACCAAGCAGGGCGCTCAGTTCCTCATAGCGGTCTACTAAAGACTGCAGCTTAGTTCTTAGAGAGGCTTTCACTGTTATTCCTCAGGTTGTTGGTTGTGTTTGATAGCAAAGAGTTCTTGAACAAGGTGTAAAACGTCGGTGCGGCCATATTCGCTGGCTTCACGAAGGTGCTGGCTGGGGTTGTGCATTAGTTTTTTACTGAAGTTGTTGGCAAAGAGCTCAATAACAGCATGTGGGTCAGTGCCTTGCTCAAGTAATTTGTAAGCTTTGGCTTGTTCAGTTTGGCGGATAGCATCAACATGTTGGCGAAAAGCCCGAATCATATCGACAGATTCAGTGCTATTTAACCATTGCATGTAATCGGCGGCATGTTCTTTGATGCTATTTAAAGCTTGCTTGGCAGCGTGTTCACGGAACTGCATGTTTTCTTGAGCGGTTGAGCGTAAGTCGTCAATGGTATAAAGGAAAACGTTATCAAGTGTTTTGACTTCGGGCTCAATGTCGCGTGGCACGGCCATATCAACAAGTAAATAAGGTTGTGTGGGGCGAGATTTGAGTGCGCTTTCGATGCAGCCCTTGCCGACAATAGGCAGGCTGCTTGCAGTAGCGCTCATAATAATATCAGCCTGTGGTAAATGGTGCGCAAGGTCAGTTAAAGCAACGCCATGGCCGTCTAGGCTATGAGCTAATTTTTTAGCGTTATCAATATGTCGACTGGCAATGGTGAGGTTAGTGAGACCTCTATTTTGTAGGTGATTGGCAACTAAGCGGATGGTATCACCAGAGCCTAGCAGTAAAACTCGCAAGCCATCAAGTGAGCCAAAGTATTGTTGAGCTAGCTTTACAGCGATGGAGGCGACAGAAACGGGGCAAGCACCAATTTGAGTGGTGGTGCGAACGTGTTTGGCTAAATTAAAGACGCGTTTGAATAAGGCATGAAAGTTGCGCTGAATGCTGCCTATTTGCGCAGCCTCATTGATAGCTGCTTTCATCTGCCCTAGGATTTGCTGTTCGCCAATTACCATCGAGTCTAACCCGCAGGCAACTCTCATGATGTGCTCCACGGCAGCAAAGTCTTTATGTGCATAGAGGCTGTCTTGCAGTTCATCAAGTGTAATAGTCGAGTTTTGCAGCAAAACGTCAGTAACTGCGTCGATATTGGTGCTATCTGTGTAAATCTCGGTGCGGTTGCAGGTTGATAGTACCACTGCTTCACTGATGTCGGTTTGGGCATTGAGTTCACTGAGCAAAGTACGCAAATGTTCGTGACTAAAGGAAACCTTTTCACGGATGGCGATAGGGGCGGTTTTGTGATTAATCCCTACTACTAATAGCGTCATTGTCGTTTGATAAGCCCTATGAGTCTGAGGGCGCAAATTCTACCACAGCCAAGCTGTGGTTGTACAACGTTTAAGCGAGTTGCTTGGGTGAGTTCTCTGCACACGATAAAAAATTATGCTAGCCATCCAGGGCCAGAGCTAGGATAGGCAAGGCACTGAAACCCTCCTGCGCCCTAATGCAGAGCGTTAAAGCGAGTTTGGTGGGGCTCGTCGCAACGCTCTGCCTTGTGACGCAATATGATGCTTTTACGACTAACGGGTCCTGTCACGAACCGTTTCCCAGCATGCTCGCAAGCTGCGCTGCTGGGAGCCCTCGATTCGTGCCACCCGTTCTGCAGCTCTGAATAACAAAAATACAAAACTCATTGACTGCTCGCTTACCCACACATTTTGAAGCAGACTCTAATTACCCTTGGTTTTTCTACTTTACAAATAAGCGCTTCAATGATTAGAAAATTCCTGTTTAAATGAAGCCGCTTTTGAACCAAAGTAGGAGAGGCTATGCGCCTGAAGTTTGTTTTAGTTGTTCTGAGTTCACTGTTATTAACTGCTTGTGTTTCTCTAAGCCTTGCATCTAGAGTGCCCAACAACACCAAGCAAACAGCGCAGCAGAGGGAAAGGCAGCTAGCTAAAATTAACCATTGGCAGTTGCGTGGTGCGGTGGCAATTAAAACTTCACAAAAAGCTTTTACTGCTAGCTTAAGTTGGCAGCAATTATTAGGTAAGTGTTATCGAATTAATATTATGGGGCCATTGTCTGTTGGCGCAACTCGGTTGACTGGACAGCCTGGTCGGGTCATTTTACAGCAAGCAAACAGCAAGCCAGTGCAAGCGAGCTCACCAGAGCAGTTATTAAAGCGTGAGCTTGGTTGGAGTTTGCCGGTGTCTAATCTGTATTATTGGGTGAGAGGGTTGCCGGCACCAGGATATGTGCAAATGAGGCGATTTGATCGTTATGGTCATTTGCAAAGTTTAAGCCAACAAGGTTGGTCGATTCAGTATTTGCGTTACACGGGGGTGGGGCGTTATGACTTGCCGAGCAAAATGGTTATGCGTCATCAAGGTGTGTCTGTGAAATTGGTGATTTCTAATTGGCAGATTTAATGTGTAGCTATAACGATTGGTTAATAATGAAATGAGTGTTTTTATCGATGCGGATTCTTGTCCAAAGGCAATTAAGGCGATTGCCTATAAAGCAGCAATGCGAACGGGGGTCGAGCTAATCTTAGTGGCAAATCAGTTGCTTAACATACCTAAACACAAAGCTATCCGGTCGGTAAAGGTTGCACAAGGCTTTGACGTTGCAGATAGCTACATCGTGCAAACGTTAAAAGAAGGTGATCTTGTTGTTACGGCAGATATTGTCTTGGCTGATCAAGTGATTAATAGCTATGCTGTCGCACTGAATCCGCGTGGGCAGTTGTATACAAAAGAAAACATTAAGCAGCGACTCGCTACAAGAAATTTTATGGAATCTTTGCGTTCTTCTGGTGCCAAGGTGGGTGGACCCAAAGAGTTACATGCGCGAGATTTACAACAATTTGCTAATGCTTTAGATCGATACCTTGCAAGACAAGGGCGTTAGCTTCTTGATTGAAGGTTAACCCGCCAACCCCTGCTCAGCTAATACATTTTCAAGCGCTTGTTCGGGGGGGGGGTGCTGCCTCTATATAATGTAGGCTATATTGCTGCTGGCACGCCAAAATCATTGACCTTCTCCCAAAACTGATCCCATCTGCCTTTAGTCTTTACTAGTGTTCTCAAGCATAAAACGATTTTCATTCCCTTGTCTTTCCAGCGCATTCCTGATCCGCCTAATCTTTGTTTAACAATTGTTTTACATGCTGCTTCAGTGACGCCAGAGCCAATTGGTGCATTCTGCTTAATCAAATTATGATACGACATTCGCTTTTCTTTAATATTATTTTCAAAATACGTAATTGTTCCTTCTAGCTTTTCTCTAAGCGATTTATTCAGTTTTTTATTTAGATGCTCTTTAAGCTCAGCAAGTATTCTACCTGCCGCACCTTTCTTGTGCTTTAAGTCATGACATCTCTCTTCGAGCCAAACATCACGCTCATCTCTTTCAGATTTTTTGGTAAATATTGCCTTTGATGCTTCACCGAGATATTCAGTTGCATGCCAAAAATCTAAAATTTGCGTATCAGTATGTTTTTTTAGAAATGGCCAATTATTTTTTGCTCCATCAGCAACGCCAATTGTTTTAGCATCAGGGTAATATTTCTTTTTCAGCTTTATTTCCTTTTCAAGCCTATTAAAGAATTCATCTTTTCCATATTCTGGTGATGCTGCAACGTAGGTTGTGTGCAGGCGTGCACCATGCTTATCATACATGGAAATAGTTCCAACCATGCTCTCTCTATAACCATCATCAACGGTGAGAACATATGCACCATCTAAGCTAATACTTAGCATCTCAATGCCTGCATCAAGCTTTGGCTCTTCATATTCCCACTCAGCCTCTTTGGCTTGTGCAATACCGCCAACAAAATCAGTTGCCCGTTGCAAGTATGAATGTGAGATTTTACGGTTATGATTGACCTTGAGATCATCAATAACACTAGGAGCAGGTAAGTTTGAGTATTTATGTGAGATTATTTTTGCAAATCGCGGTGTTGATCCTTGGATAATTCTAGCCTTATCTTCTAAAGGACAAAAGATCTTCCCGCCTTTAGAGGTTTGATAAACATAACGCTTAACTCGAGCAACTCCATAAGGCGTTTGGTAATTTGCTTCATCTCTACTTCGTGCTGTTAGCTTTATTTTTCCAACATGGATAGGAGAGCCATCTGCATCAAACTTACTTAAAGCTTTTTCAGTGGCTAATGTTCCAACCTCATTAAGGCCGTCAAGAATTGCATCCTCACATTCAAGCATGGATCCTTTTAGTGGAAGCTTGAGCTCAATAGTTAATTCATTATTTTCATCAGAGAGAATTCTAGCTAACATCCAAACACCATCCGTAATCAAGTTAAAGTGTATATTATGCTATATTTTCTACATTATATAAAGGCAGCACCCGTTCGGGGAGTTCTTTTTTATCCACTTTTAAATAAGCAACCTGCTCATCAATCGCGATCATTACGTCATAGACTCCAGTTGTGGCAAGAAGTTTGTCGCGCAATGCATTGACGGTAGTTTCATCAATTTTACCAACAGCAAGAATTTGTGAGCTTAGGTGTTTAGGTTTTTTCATGGTAATTGCAATAACAAACCATAATGCACCCAGTATTAGGCAGAATGGATAAGCGCTAGTTAAACCGAAGTGGTGAAATAGGTAGCCACCTAAAGTACCGCCAACAAAAATACCGAGAAACTGTGAGCTTGAATAAACTCCCATCGCTGTACCTTTGCTGCCTGCTGGCGCAATTTTAGCTATTAAGGAAGGTAGGCTTGCTTCAAGCAAGGTAAAAGCGGTAAAGAAGAAAAATAATAATACGGCTAGTGCAACAACATGGCTGCTGAACAACCATAGTAATAATGAAACCAAAGCAAGTACCGCTATTGCACCAGTGAAAACAGTTTTCATTTTTCGCTTAGCTTCAGCAATGATAATAAAAGGCACCATTGCAACAAAGGCGAGTAGTAATACTGGTAAATAGATAAACCATTGGTGGTCAGGTGCTAGCCCTGCTTCGTGAGTTAATGTGAGCGGGATCGCTAAAAAGACAGCAGTTAACATAGCATGTAAGGCAAAGATACCAAAGTCTAGGCGCAGTAATTCTTTGTTAGTGAGGATTTTACTAAATAAGCTTAAAACAGGTTCGCTGTCGCTATGGTGTAGGTGAGCTTTTGGTGTTGGTACTACAAATAAAATAATAACGATGCCCAATAATGCAAGTACTGCGGTTAACCAAAAAATACCAGATAAGCCAACCCAGTTATTAAGTGCAGGGCCTAGAATCATGGCAATGATAAAGGATAAGCCAATCGTCATGCCAATCATTGCCATTGCTTTAAGGCGATTTTGTTCTTGGGTGGTGTCGGCAACGAAGGCAGTTAGTGTACTACCGATAGCGCCAGCACCTTGCAAGGCTCGGCCCAGAATGATGCCGTAAATACTGTGCGATAGAGCAGCAACAATACTACCAATGATAAATAGGATTAGACCGGCTAGGATAACGGGTTTACGACCAATTCGGTCTGAGCACATGCCAAAGGGAATTTGTAAAATAGCCTGCGTTAAACCGTAAATACCTAAAGCAAAACCAATTAAAAACGGTGTTGCATAGCGAATCTCATGAATGTAGAGGCTAAAAATTGGCAGGATCATAAACAAGCCCAGCATTCGGAAGGCATAAATACTGGCTAAACAAAGTGTGGTGCGTCGTTCTTTAGGTTCCATAGTGTCTCATTCTTGTCGTTGTAGAAAATTTTCTCAGGGTCTATGGGTGGTTTTGATAAGATGGGTAGTCGGATTGGGACGCAAAGCGTTTGAAAATCCAGCTACGGCCTTGAGTCTTTGTTGTTCAGTGCTGCAGAACGGGTGGCGCGAATCGAGGGCTCCCAGCAGCGCAGCCTGCGAGCATGCTGGGAAGCGATTCGTGACAGGACCCGTTGGCAGCAAGCTGTCTACAAAAAACAAAGTGCCTGTTACCCACAGTTTCCATCATGATCTAAAAAAGTGTGCGCAGTGTAACGGATTGTGGCATGTTCGCCAAGCGCAAGCGTGCTCACCAATTAAATCCATTGCGCTCGTGAGGATTAATGTTAATATTCCACCGGGCTGTGGGTATACTGCCTTAGGCTTGGGCACAATGGAATGCTGTTCATCCGTTGCTCATTCGCATTGATTATCTAAAGAGATGTTAATACTGTGAAACTCAAATCTATTTTGTTACTTGTTGTGTCGATGACTTCGTTCCTTTTCCTTAGTGGCTGTAAAGCCATTGTTTGGAATCCGCAAGGAGTTATCGCTTTATATGAGAAGCACGTCCTTATTACTGCAGCGATTTTGATTTTAATTGTTGTGATACCAGTGATTGTGTTGACTGTTTGATTGCTTATCGTTATCGTGAGTCGAATAAAAAGGCAAAGTACTCGCCTGACTGGTCGCATAGCAATTTGCTTGAAGCAATCTGGTGGTTTATTCCTCGTGTGATTATTGTCATCCTTGCCATTGTGACTTGGGTCTCAACGCATTGGCTAGACCCCTACAAGCCAATCAATACCAAAGCCATGGGCTATAAGACCAAAGCAGTTAAAATTGATGTAGTGGCACTGCGTTGGAAGTGGTTATTTATTTATCCTCAATACAACATTGCCACGGTGAACTTTATTGAATTTCCTGTTAATACTCAGGTGAGCTTTTCAATTACTTCCGATGCGCCAATGAACGCAATTCAAATTGTACAGCTTGGTGGTCAGATTTATTCAATGAACGGCATGGTGACGAAGTTACACTTGTTAGCTACGAAACAAGGTGACTACAGTGGTCGCTCGGTTAGCTTTAGTGGCACAGGCTTTGCAGGAATGTTATTTACTGCACGTGTAACGGATCAAGCTACCTTTAGTAAATGGGTGCAAAAAATTAAGCGTACTGCTTCACCGTTGACTAAAACAGCGTTTAACCAGCTTGCGTTGCCTAGTGAGTTCAATCCGGTTCAATATTTTGCTCCGGTTGCTCCTGACCTGTACAAGGATATTGTGCAGAAATTTGATTCTCCTGACCGACATAACATTGATAGCAATGTAGATGCTGTTAGCCTCTAATCGTGTGTAATAGGAAAGTAACATGACACTTGAAAAACTATTATTTGGTAAATTGACTTTTGATGCTGTCCCTTGGCACAACCCCATTATTATGGGTGCTGGTGGCTTTATGGGATTGTGTGTTGTGGTGGTCATTGGTTCTATTTTTTACTTTAAAAAATGGAAATGGTTGTGGACTGAATGGTTAACTTCAGTTGACAATAAGAAAATTGGGATTATGTACCTAATCCTAGCAGGTGTGATGTTTTTACGAGGTTTCTCTGATGCCATTATGATGCGTACTCAGCAGGCATTAGCTTATGGGCATCATCTGGGCTATTTGCCTCCGGAACACTTTAACCAGGTTTTTACTGCGCATGGCGTTATCATGATTTTCTTTATGGCCATGTCGTTTATGTTTGGATTGGTGAACTTGATTGTGCCGTTACAAATTGGTGCACGTGATGTTGCTTATCCTTATTTAAACTCAATTAGCTTTTGGTTATCGGTTGTTGGCGCGGCTTTAGTTAACATTTCACTCGTTATTGGTAAATTTGCAGCAACAGGTTGGTTGGCTTATCCGCCTTTATCTGAGCTTGCTTACAGTCCAGGTGTTGGTGTCGATTATTACCTGTGGGCGTTACAACTGTCGGGGATTGGTACTCTGTTGGCGGGGATTAATATCTTTGTCACCATTGTTAAAATGCGTTGCCCTGGCATGACGTGGATGAAGTTGCCACTTTTCACCTGGTCTGTCTTTTGTGCCATGGTGTTAGTTGTTATTTCATTCCCGATTTTGAATATGACTTTATCGTTATTATTTCTTGATCGCTTTATTGGTACTCACTTCTTTACCTCGGCGTTGGGTGGTAACCCAATGTTGTATGTCAACTTGATTTGGACTTGGGGACATCCGGAAGTTTATATCTTGATATTGCCTGCGTTTGGTATTTATTCAGAGGTGATATCGACCTTCTCTCGTAAGACATTATTTGGTTACGCGATGATGGTGTATGCAACAGTCGCCATTGCTTTCTTGTCTTTCGTTGTTTGGTTGCACCACTTCTTTACAATGGGGGCGGGAGCTGACGTTAACTCCTTCTTTGGTATTACCACCATGATTATCTCCGTGCCGACAGGTGTGAAGATGTTTAACTGGTTAGCAACTATGTATCGTGGTCGTATTCGTTTTACTACGCCAATGATGTGGACGATTGCTTTTTTAATCACTTTCTCTATTGGTGGTATGAGTGGTGTGATGATGGCTGTGCCTGGTGTTGACTTCCAGATGCATAATAGCGTGTTCTTAATTGCTCACTTCCATAATACCATTATTGGTGGAGTAGTATTTGGTTTCTTTGCCGGTTATGCCTATTGGTTCCCGAAAGCATTTGGCTTTAAGCTGCATGAGGGGCTAGGTAAAGCCGCACTTTGGTTCTGGGTGATTGGTTTTTACGTTGCCTTTATGCCTCTTTATATACTGGGCTTTATGGGTATGACACGTCGCCTTGATCATTATCCCGCCTGGACTGGTTGGCATCCTTACTTAGTTGTTGCAGCTGTTGGTGCAGGGCTTATCTTTATTGGGATTGTTTTCCAAATTATCCAGCTTGTTTATAGTATTAAGAATCGTGAGAAATTACGGGTTGGTGCTGACCCTTGGGATGCTAGAACGGTTGAATGGGAAACCGCATCACCACCCCCTTTTTATAACTTTGCTTTTACGCCAGAGGTGGATAGTCGCGATCCATTCTGGAAAGCGAAACAATCTGGTCAAGCTAAACCGAACAGATCATTCCGTGATATTCATATGCCGCGTAATACAGCAATGGGCTTTATCACGGCAATGATTGCAGGTGTATTCGGTTTTGCAATGATCTGGGATATGCCATTGTTAGCAGTGGTTTCTGGTGTAGCAGCTGTAGTGTTGGTTATTGTACGTACCTTTGACTTTAATACGGACTACTACGTGAAGGCATCGGAAGTCGAAAAAATTGAAGCAGAAATTTCAACTAGGGCGGTATCATGACAACATCAATAGACACACAAGCTCATCACGATGAGCATCACCATCATCAGCTTGAAGCAAGAGACAAGGTTGTTTTTGGTTTCTGGATTTTTGTGCTGAGTGATTTCGTTTTATTTTCAGTACTGTTTGTTTCTTATGTGGTTCTACATAAGAACACTTATGGTGGTGCTGGAATACACCAAGTAGCTACTTTACCTTATGTGTTGCTTGAGACCTTTTTATTACTAACAAGTAATCTAGCGGCTGGTTTTGCTTATTGGGCAGTTAATAAGAAGGCTAGTGGCCAGACGGTATTTTGGTTGATAGTGACATTTGGGTTGGCATTATTATTTGTCTTGATGGGCTTTAATCAGTTCCATAATTTGATTGCTTCGGGCAATAGCTGGCAGCGTAGCGCTTTCCTTTCTTCCTTTTTTGGCTTAGTAGGTATTCACTGGTTGCACGTTATTGTTGGGATGCTTTGGATTGTTATTTTACTCATTCAATTTGGGATGAAGGGTGCTTCGTTTACTATGCAAACACGGGTGAGATGTCTTGGGATTTTTTGGAACTTTCTTAACCTGGTTTGGTTGTTTATCTTCGTTATCGTCTACTTAATGGGGGCTATTTAATATGTCTAATCATCCTCACGCAGAATCATGCAACCACGGTGGTAAGACGCTAGCTTCTTATTGGGTTGGCTATATCTTATCTTTAATTTTATTTGCAGCGGCTTTTTGTGCAGTACACTACCATGTGTTTAGTGTGGCTGGGCTTTATGTGACAGTAGTTGTGTTAGGGTTATTAATCTTGTTAGTCCAAGTGGTGTTTTGTTTTATGCGATTAAGTACAGGTTATAAAGATCCTTGGAATTTGATTTCATTACTTTTTACGATTTTTGTGGTGTTGGTCGTTGTAACTGGCTCACTATGGATCATGTATAACCTTAACTACAATATGATGCCTCACTAACAGTGCGGCTCCTTTCTATTACTAAGCCAGGGATTATCTTTGGCAACTGTGTAACGGTTTGTGGTGGGTTCTTTTTGGGCTCACCTGACCATTTAGCTGGTTGGACTTTACTCTTCACCTTGATTGGTTTGTCATTAATCGTGGCTTCTGGTTGTGTATTAAATAATTGTATTGATCGTGATATTGACCAGTTAATGGAACGAACTTGCGACCGTGTCATGGTTAAGGGTTTGTTGTCACTAAAAGTTGCTGTGGTTTATGCGTTGTTTGCAGGGGTGATTGGTTGTCTTATCCTTTATTTCTTTGTTAACACGCTAGCTTTATTGATGGCCTTGGTGGGTTTGGTTTTCTACGTGGGTGTTTATACCTTATGTCTAAAACGTCGTTCAGTTTATGGTACCTTGATTGGTGGTATTTCAGGGGCAATGCCACCAGTGGTTGGCTATTGTGCGGCGACTAATCGACTTGATTTGGGCGCGTTGTTAGTCTTTTTAATTTTATTTTTCTGGCAGATGCCGCATTTTTATGCCATTGCTATTTACCGTTTAAAGGATTTTAAAAACGCTGATATCCCTGTGTTACCGCTTAAGAAGTCCATGCGTTATACCCAGGTGAGCATGTTGGTTTATATTGGTTTGTTTACCGTAGCTGCCATTTTGCCAGCGTTGTTTGGTTATCTGGGTATTATTTATTTTGTCGTTGCGCTAGCTCTTGGAGTGATTTGGTTTGTTATGGGGCTGCGTAATCTTAATGAGTCAGATAGTACTGCCTGGGCTCGCAAGTTATTTCTCTTTTCCATTCTAGTGATTACTTTGTTGTCATTGACGATGATGGTTAAATTATAATAACTTTTATATTGATATTTGTTAGTCTATTAAGGGTAGACATGTTATGCAAAGTCAGGTTTGCAAGGTTCACAAAAAATTTAAGCAGTTTATTTGTCTGTTCGTTTGGTTTTTGGCAGTAGCCGCACTTATTTTTATTATTTTCTTTCTAGTTCTTAGAAAAGGCTTTGATTTCACTGACCATGGATATTACCTTTATAATGCTTTTATTTTAGCTCATAAGACGGTGCCAACCGTTGGTTTTTCGGCGCTTCCAAATGTGCTCTTTATGCGACTAGGCATACATTCGTACCTGTTTTATGAGATTTTTTACTTTCTCCTTATTGGTTTTTCTGTTGTTTTATTTTGGTTTGGTTGTAAAGCCTTAAAAAGCAGCTTTACGTTACCCTTACTGCTTGTTATTGGGGTTTCAACAAGTATAACGACGATTTTATCATATCAACGATCGCCACAAATTTTCTTATTGCTAGCACTTGGATTGCTTTTCTTTTCATTAAACAGCAAAGAACGGTTTTTTTCTTACGCTTTTAGCATTCTTGCTGCCGTTTGTTTTTCTTTAGCGGGAATGTCGAATATCTCTTTATTGCCGACGCTGTTAATCACACCAATATTACTTTTTCCTATTTTGAAAGGGCGAGTAAGGAAGTTGGTTTTCTACATAACTTACTTGGTAGTATCAATTTTGTTAGTTATTATTTATATGAAAAGCCCTTTATCCATCTTTAATCCAATTAGTTTACATGTGCCTGCTCACCCGCATTCTTTAATGGCTCCAGCTGAAAAAATCCCGGCTTTATTGCTGTACATCTTTACACCTCTACTAGGATGTTTGCTGTTAGCTGCTGTTGTGCTGAGAGTCTTAATTAGCTTTTTGTTTAAGCTTCAACGGTCTTGGTGTATTCCAGCTTTTTTCGTTGTGGCGCTAGCTGTGTATTTTTGGAAGTATATTTCTATTTTGCCTAGTACTAGCCCTGAGCTCCACCTTGTTTACTTAGAAGCCTTCCTTGTTAACAGTTTATTCATTTCGTTGGTTTGCTTTGCCTCTTTCGATAAACACCGTCTGCAGTTAACAGTATCAGCTTTAATAGTGATTAGTTACGCCTGTGCTTTAGCTTTAACCACAGAGTCGGCCTTTTTTACGCACTTTGCTTTGTTTGCTGCTAGCTCAATACTTATAAGCACACTGTTTTTTGAGGATTCTGTTCAAGTTGTTAATCAAAGGCCAGCATTTTTACTGAGGGTATTGTTCTTTTTCTTCCTTTTGTTGTTATCCGTTATTAGCACTTATTTTTTTACTGGGTATGTTTATAGGGCTTCCCCAGTATTTTCAGCAAAGGTTGGAGTTGAAAAAGGTTTATTTAAAGGAGTGTATACAAATCAAAATAAGCTTATTGTGCTAAGTGAAATACAGCGTTTGTATAGACAAAATCATTGCCAGGATAAAGCGTTTTTTGCTTATCCAGCTTTGCCGCTTTTATATTATGTTTTTCAACGTAGAGCACCATATGATCAAAGTTGGATTTCTCCAACAGTGGGTAGTTTGTCTACATTGCAGCTTATTAATTGGTTTGGACGTCAAAGGCACTGGTGTGCTATTGTTGCGCCAGGGTTTAATGGCGTAAAACCTTCCTTTGTTTCTTCTACTACTAACTATCTTAAAAGTCATAGTGATAAAGTCATAAAGAAAAGCTTTATCAAACCGTCAGATGTCAGCAGCTACCCTTGGCAATTTACTTTTTATATCAGTTAAACTACCATGCTAACCTCGATTTGCTAACAAGCGAGAAGCGTTTATTACTAGAAAGAGGCAGGTATTAATGAAAGGGATTATTTTAGCTGGGGGGTTAGGTACGAGGCTTTACCCATTAACAAAAACAAACAATAAGCACCTTTTGCCAGTTTATGATAAGCCAATGATTTATTATCCTATTTCAACATTGATGTTAGCTGGTATACGTGACATTTTAATTATTTCTACCCCTGAACACTTGCATCTTTTTCAGGAGCTTTTAGGGGATGGTAGTCAGTGGGGTGTGACTTTTTCATACTGTGAGCAAGCTAAGCCAGAAGGGTTGGCTCAAGCTTTTATTTTGGCCGAATCATTTATTGGTTGTGACAAAGTTTGTTTGATCCTGGGGGACAATTTATTTTTCGGTTCTGACCTTTTGCCAAAATTGCAGGCGGCAACTCAACGAGAACGTGCTTGTACGATTTTTACTTACGTGGTTAAAAACCCTTCTTCCTATGGTGTTGTAGAGCTAGATAATGAGGTGCGGGTACTTTCGATTGAAGAAAAACCCGCACGAGCTAAGTCAAACCATGCGGTAACCGGTTTATATTTTTATGATAATCAGGTTGTTGAGTTTGCAAAACAAATTAAGCCTTCTGAAAGAGGAGAGCTTGAAATTAGTGATTTGAATGCATTATACCTGAAGCAATCAGCAGTTCATGCTGAGCCACTTGGTCGTGGTTTTACTTGGTTGGATATGGGTACTCATAAAGATTTATTGGCTGCGGCGAACTATATTGAGGTGCTAGAAACTAGGCAAGGTTTAAAGATTGGTGTGCCTGAAGAGCTTGCTTTGCGGATGGGATACATTACAGATGAAGATATGAATAAGCTTATCAAACAAAATTTTGATAGTGAATACAACACCTATTTAAAAGAGGTTCTGGTTGATGCTTGATAAAAGTCCTAAGCTGGTCGCTATTTTACAGTCTTCTTATATTCCGTGGAAAGGCTACTTTGATATTATTGATCAGGTTGATGAATTCATTATTTACGATGATGTGCAATTTACTAAGCGAGATTGGCGTTCTCGGAATAAAATTAAAACAGCTAATGGACTAGCGTGGCTAACTGTTCCGGTAAAAATAAAAGGAAAATATTCTCAGCTTATTAGTGATGTCGAAGTCGCCGATCATAACTGGTCAGAAAAACATTGGCAAACCATCCGGCATGCTTATAGCAAAGCGCCTTACTTTAAAAAGTACTCGACTCTCTTTGAGGGTTTTTATAAGCAGTGTGGTGAAATTGAAAAGCTAACCGAAGTTAACTTTTTGTTTATTAGCGCTATTTGTGATGTTTTGCAAATTAAAACAAAAATTACGTTTTCTCAAGATTATGGCAAGACAGATTTATCAAAAACAGCACGCTTAGTTGCATTATGCCAAGCAGCAAAGGCTACACACTACCTATCTGGTCCTTCAGCCAAGGCTTATATCAAGGCTGAGCAATTCTCTCAAGTTGGAGTTGCCTTGGAATACATGAGTTATGACAAGTATTCGGCCTACCCACAATTATTTGGTGAATTTCAACATGAGGTAAGTGTCCTTGATTTAATTTTTAATATAGGCGATAGTGCTGTTCAATATTTAAAGAGTTCTAGTGAATGAAAATATCTATCGTAACAACTATGTATTGTTCGTCACCATATTTACATGAGTTTTACGAGCGCATGAAAAAAACAGTTGAAGCAATTACGCAAGATTATGAAATGATTTTTGTGGATGATGGCTCACCTGATGATTCTCTAAAGGTTGCACAATCTTTTTTAGAAGAAAATAAGAGAGTTTCAATAATTGAGCTTTCTCGCAACTTTGGGCATCACAAGGCTATCTTAACTGGGTTGAAATACACAAAGGGTGATTTTGTGTTTTTAATTGATTGTGATTTGGAGGAGCAACCAGAGCTTCTGTTAGAGTTTTGGTCTCAAATGTCTAGTACACCTGATATTGATATGATTTATGGAGTGCAAAAATCTAGGAAAGGAGGTCTTTTTGAGCGTTTTTCTGGAGGACTTTTTTATACGTTATTTAATTTATTTAGTGATGTAAAGATTCCTAGAAACTTTTTAACCATTCGCTTAATGAAACAGTGTTTTGTTGAAGCATTAACCCAGTTTGGTTATCAGAATATGGTTTTTTCAATTGCTGTTGAGCAAACGGGCTTTAAAAAGCGAGCTTTATTAGTTGAAAAGGGCTTTCGTAAATCAACAAATTATACTTTTCTAAAGAAATTACACTTGCTAATTAATACATTAGTATCCTCGACAGAAAGGCCTTTATGGGTTGTTTTTTACTTTGGCTTAATTTGTGCAATATTTTCTTTAGGTTTGATTGGAAAACTTGTAGTTGATAAAGTTTTTTTGGGAGGGGTTCTCGAGGGCTGGACATCAATTATGGCTTCCATTTGGTTTTTTGGTGGAACTTTAGTAATGCTGTTGGGTGTATTGGGAATTTATATATCGAAAGTACTTTTTGAGGTGCAAACTAAACCGGTATCTATAGTGCGACAGTACTTATCTCCGGACAATAGCATGGTGAAAAATAATGAGCATTAAAGCTTATGGGCTAAGCCCTGATTGTATGTTTCACCATGAGTATGGTAATTACCTTAAAGAACTTGCTTTATTGGGTTATACGGTAATCCCTTCTGCTTTTTCAAAGGAGCAGCTAAAGGAGGTTCGTAGTAGAATAGTTTCTATTTATAAGCAGCAGAGGGATAATTTTGGTTCTAAGCAGCTTGCTTGCATAGGTGATGAGAATATTTGTAGGTGTCCGATTGCATACGATAAAAGCTTTATCAGCTTAGCCAGTAATTTAGTTATTCAAGAAATAGCAAAGGAGTTTTTAGGAGAGTATTTTATTTTAAGTTTGCAAAATGCAAATTTAAGTCAGCCTGCATCGCTTCATGCACAATTTGCATGGCATCGGGACATACCTTATCAAAATTTCACCTCTTCGAGCCCTCTTGCTCTAAATGCACTAGTTGCTATTGATAATTTTACACATGAAAATGGCGGCGTTGTCGTCCTGCCTTTTAGCCATAATTATGTTGGTATGCCAAGCGAGCAGTTTGTTTTAAAACATGAAAAGACAGTTTGTGCTGAAGCTGGCAGTATTATTTTCTTTAATTCAATGTTAATGCATCGTGCGGGAGAAAATAACTCAAATGAAGTAAGGTGTTCTTTAAATCATATGCTGTCGCTTCCTTTTATTAAACAGCAATATGATTTTAAACAAATAATCGGCGAAGAGTTGCAAGAGCCTGGCTTGAGAAGGTTTTTTGGGTATGAATCGGTTACAGCAAAAGATGACATGGAGTGGAGAGTATTAAGAGAGCGTAAGCTGAAAAGTTGTCAGGGAGATGAATAGTAGAGGGGGTTTGAACTCCTTGGCCAAGGTTTCGTGGTAGGCGCTGTTATTATTCATAGGTTTTTTAAATGTAAAATGTTTTTGTAGTTTATTATGAAGTGGAAAAAAATAGCTAACATAGAGCCGCTAGGTCTAAATAGGTTTTGGGAATGCTCCCACCTTGCAAATCCGGTTATTAAAATAGTTGGTGGTAAGATTTGGCGGATATACTGTAATACAAGGGATAAGAGAAATAGAGCTTATCTTATTTATATTGACCTGGACCCTAACAATGGCTTTAACGTTGTCGGTAGCTCTGATACTCCGCTTCTTTCATTGGGGTTGCTTGGTGCTTTTGATGATGCCGGGATTTCAATGGGATCAATTTATACTTACAAGGAATATGACTATCTATATTACCTTGGTTGGAACCTTGGGAAGGGCGTGCCTTTTCGAAATGCTATAGGGCTGGCTGTCAGCAAGCGTAATCAAGAAGCTTTTAAGAAGATTTCTATTGGACCTCTTCTCGATAGAAATATAGTCGACCCTTTTTCTATCTCCTATCCTTTTGTTATAAGGGTTGGTGATAAATATAAAATGTGGTATGGGTCTCATAAGCAGTGGGGCAGTACAACTGATGATATGATTCATTGCATAAAATATGCGGAATCTAATGATCTTATAAATTGGAGTAGGTCTGGTGAGATTTGCCTAGATACCAATAACCAGCATTACGCTTTTTCTAAACCATTTGTATTACTTGAAGGTGATATTTATAAAATGTGGTATTCCTACCGGGGGGATAAGTACCGCATTGGCTATGCGGAATCGCAAGATGGTATCCACTGGGAGCGCATGGATCACCTTGTTGGTATTGACGTTTCACCGTCGGGTTGGGACTCAGAGATGATAGAGTATCCTTGTGTTTTTGACTATGAGGGTGATCGCTATATGCTTTACAATGGAAATGGCTATGGAAAAACGGGGTTTGGCATAGCTGTTTTAGAAAAAGATTAAATTATTATTGCATAGCTGCTAACTTATCACTAGTTATACTTGCCACGCGGCTCTTTGGAGCGAGAATAACTTCTTTTTCATTTGTGTTTTTGCTGATCCAGGCACCTGGTCCAATAAAACTTTCATCTGCAATGGTAATTTCGTTGTTGATACAGGCGTTGACACCTATAAAACAATGCTCACCTACTGTTACATTGCCAGATATAAGTAAGCGATCCAGCAAGTACACCCTAGTCAACTAGTTAAATTCATGTGACTGTATGCTCCCGCAAATAGTAACAAGGAGCTTACGGTATGTCAGCAACAAATCCTGAAAATGAAAATGCTACTTACACAGATGCTTATTGGGAAAAACACCTTTCCGACTTTAAGCAAAGCAAGTTAACCAAAGCGAAATACTGCCGAGAGAATAACGTACCTTACACGCAGTTTCTCTATCGTTTGAGAAGAGAACAGCAAAAAACGCTAGCAAAGGTTGTTTGCGTGTCTGAGCAGCCAGCACAACCAGTGGCTGTCATGCAGGTCAACTCACACATACAGATTAGCTTTTATGACCAGGATAGCTTAGCGTCTTTGATTCAGAGGCTTTGCTAATGTTTCAGAACTGGAAAACACCGATCTGGTTTTATCGTACCCCTGTGGACTTTAGAAAACAGATTGATGGCCTAGTAATGCTGATTGCCGATCATCTCTCAATGACCCCAAGCTCAGGCCAGCTATTTCTTTTTCGTAACAGGCAGCGCGATAAAATAAAATTACTTTGGTACGACCAAAATGGTTTTTGGCTTTGCTACAAACGATTAGAAAAAGGTAAGCTGAAGTTCCCTAGCGAAGCAGATGAGACTATCGAGTTGACCCAAGATCAGTTAAGCTGGTTATTGTCAGGTTTAAACTGGATGAAGCAAAAGTCATTACCCAAAGTCTCTCCCGAGTTTTTTTACTAAAATGGCAAAAAAAGTCTTGACAGGTTTTTTCTGTGTTTTTTGATTTTACACGTGATTTTAATGCTTGTTTTATATCCTTAGCCCAGGCTTTGTGAGATCCGCTAGGAGTTGAAAAGAAAACATCACAATGACCAGCTACCCCAAAAAAGTAATATGCGCTAACCAAGCGCCTGAGGAAGAAAATATTGCACTTAAAATGTCATGGTACACTTTGCAGAAGTTACTTGAATGAGAAACGCAATGCAAACAGTCCCTAGTGAGCTTTTCTATCAACAAGTCGGAATAAATGAAAAGCTTTGTCATAAGCTTGAAATAGAACATGCTCGTGTTGAACAGTATGCCGAGGCTTATGATCATTTGAAGATACAATTTGCTAAGCTCCAACGACAGCATTTTGGTAGTAAATCTGAGCGCTACATAGAAGATCAGTTGCCACTCTTCGGTGATCTCTCAACACCGGAGGATCAAGAAGATGATGAAGCAGTTGTTGTCTCTTCTCACAAACGTAAGAAGAAGGTCAAGAATGAATTACCTGTGACGGTGAGAATCATTCCAGTACCTGATGACCAGCGTATTTGTCCTTGCGGTAAAGAAAAATGCCCAATGCGTTTTGAGACTAAAAAAATACTGAACTACAAACCAGCTGTCTTTGAAATGATTGAAGAGCGCCGTGAAAAACTAGGCTGTGATTGCGAGCAAGGTGGTGTTACGGTTGCACCTAAGCCTTTACATATCCTACCTAAGGCCGAGGCGTCTGAATCATTACTAGCGCATTTAGTGTCTAGTAAAATCAGGGATAGACAACCCTTTTATCATTTAGAAAAACAACTACGCTCACAATACGGCGTCAATCTATCCAGGCAAACTATGTCACGTTGGTTTATTGAGCTGACTAAACCTTTACAGCCGATTTATAATCTATTGAAGGATGAGCTGCTGGATTATGAAATAGCAAGTTGTGACGCGACTAAATTACAAGTCTTAAAAGAGCCTGGTCAACGGCCACAAACTAAGTCACTGATTCATTGCATGCGAGGTGGTGCTCCTGGTCGTGAGGTTATCCTGTTTGCCTATACGCCAAGTGACCACAGTGAGTTTCTAGTAGAATGGTTTCAAGGGTGGACTGGCAAGCTTCATACTGATGCAAGCCCTATATTCGACCAATTAGAAAATACCGGCGTTACGATCATTGCGTGCAACCTTCATGCCCGCAGGAAATTTGAAGAGATCACCAAGGCGACCAAAAAGAATGGGTTAGCCGCTCATGCTATGCGGGTCTATAAAAAACTCTACCGGATTGAAAGAAAGGCGAAAGAAGAAGAGATGTCGCCTGAGCAACGCCTTGCGCTTCGGCAGAAAGAATCAAAACCGATTATGGATGAGTACAAGGAGTGGCTAGAGGAGTATTATCCAAAGGTTCTACCACAATCTCATCTTGGCAGGGCAATGGAATATGTCATCAAGCATTGGGAAAACATGACTCGGTTTCTTGATGATGGTAGATGTGAGATTGATAACAATCACACAGAGAGAGACATTAAGCTCTTAGTGCTTGCAAGGAAGAACTTTCTATTTTGCGACACAATGCCAGGCGCTAACGCACTAGCAATGCATGCAAGTCTAGCTCTAACTGCTGAACTGCATCATCACAATGTCTGTCGATACTTCACCTATCTTTATGAGCGCCTACCACATTGCAAAACATTAGAAGATATTGAGGCACTGCTGCCATGGAATGTGCCGCCGGATAGCACCTAGCACGTGTTAGCTACGGAAGCAAGGACGCCCGTGGATCGCTTACCATAGCTGCTAACTTATCACTAGTTATACTTGCCACGCGGCTCTTTGGAGCGAGAATAACTTCTTTTTCATTTGTGTTTTTGCTGATCCAGGCACCTGGTCCAATAAAACTTTCATCTGCAATGGTAATTTCGTTGTTGATACAGGCGTTGACACCTATAAAACAATGCTCACCTACTGTTACATTGCCAGATATAACAACGTGAGAGCTAATAAAGTTATGGTCTTTAATTAGAGAGTGGTGTCCAATATGATTGCCGCTCCAAAGAGTAACATTATTGCCTATAGTAACGAAGGGTTGAATAGTATTATCTTCTAGAATAAAACAGTTATCGCCAATGTTCTCCCTCTTACATAAAACGGTTGCATCAGGGCTGATATAACTTGCCAATCGATAGCCTTTCTCTTTTGCTTGCGTATAAATCTTTTCTCTAGGTTTGTTCATCTTCTTGTAGCTAACAGCAATGAACATGTCATAGTTTTCTGGAGAATACTTGGCAAAGATATCTTCAAATGCAACTACTGGTAAGTTATGAAAAAGATTCTCATTAATGAATTTTTGATTGACTGTGAAAGCTACTACCTTTCGATTGGCGCATTGAGTAAAATAGAAGTGTGCTAACTCTGCAATCTGCCCAGCACCAAAAATAATGAGTGGTTTCATGTTGTTTTCCTAACAAGGATAGTAAATTCATATAAGTCATAGTCATGTAATAGTGCTATATTTTTAGCGTAGTGTTGTTTACAGTGATCAAATAAAAAGGTTGGATCTGCATAATACAAATCGTCTCGCATTTTGTCATGGTCAGAGTATTTTGTTAGACAGTTAAAAGCAAAGCCCTTTGTGGCAGCTTTATTTATTTTGTCTAGAGTGCTTAAGATGTAGTTAAGCCAGGTTTGCTCGTCAACTTTTTTCTTTGTGTTGAAAATGCCGCTGGCAATGACATAGTCAGTTTTTGACTTTAAGTCGCTTGTTGTTAGAAAGTGACGGTGTTTTGTTTCTTTATAAGTTTTTTTTGCTGCTTGAACCATTTTTTCTGAGATATCAATGCCAGTGTAGGAAAATGATTTATATTTGCTAAGTAAGAACTCATACATGGCACCATATCCACAACCCCAGTCTGTTAGGGTGAAGTGGTCTGATGAGGTTATTATCTGGCATAGCACTGCAAAACGTTGTTTTTGAGATTCTTGCGAACTCCAGTCAACTCCATTATGGGTCGTTCCATGTTGTTTTAACTTTTGTGTGTAATAGTTTGAAACTTGTTTAAGAATTTCGCTGCTCATGTTCTTTTTCCATTTGTAGGGTATGCTCCTTAATTAATTGGCTTAGATGCGCTGATATAGTGTTGGTAGCTGTAGCTGTCCAGTGTAGGTGTTGTTTGACTTTTGAAGCATCAACTGAGTAACGCCAATCATGTCCTGCTCTGTCTTTTACAAAAGTAATTAATTCTTTGCATGATTTATCGTGAGACAGTTGTTTATCACACAATTCACAAATCATAGTAACTAAGTCAATATTCTGCATTTCATTGTCGCCGCCAATATTAAACGTTTCGCCAGTTTGAGGTTGTTGTAAGATAAGGTCAATTGCATGGCAGTGATCATCCACATGTAGCCAGTCTCTAATGTTTTTTCCATTGCCATAAATGGGGATTTCAAGCTGATGAATGCAAGCATTGATCACTTTAGGAATAAGTTTTTCTTTGTGTTGAAAGCGGCCGTAGTTATTTGAGCAGTTAGAAATAGTGGTGGGTAGTCCATGGGTTTTAAAGTAGGCTCTAACTAAGTGGTCGCTGCTTGCTTTAGAGGCTGCGTAAGGTGAGTTGGGCTGGTAGGGTGAGTTTTCTGTAAAAGCTGGGTCGTCTGCACTTAGCGAGCCGTAAACTTCATCTGTCGAAATATGGTGAAAGCGATAAAAAGGTGAAGTTTTAGTATATGCTTTGCAAGCTTCAAGCAAAGAATGTGTGCCATTAATATTCGTTTGAATGAATTGACTGGCGTCAGCTATAGAGCGGTCTACATGACTTTCTGCAGCAAAGTGAATAAGCGTATCAATGCGGTGTTTTGTTAGAAGAGCTAAAACCAGCTTTGTGTCACAAATATCACCTTGCACGAAACAATAACGCGAGTCATTTTTAACAGGGTCTAGATTGCTTAGATTTGCTGCGTAGGTAAGTTTGTCTAGATTAACAACCTTAATAGTCTGATATTTTTTGAGTAAATGGAGGATAAAATTTGCACCAATAAATCCAGCCCCTCCAGTAACTAATATGTTTTTAAAGTTGCTCGCTGACATAAGTTTGGGCTCTTAGTTTGTGTGAGGGATTTTATCAAGCATTTGCTAAAACAGCTAGAAAGTCTTCATGTTTTTGTCTAAAATGGCAGCATTTTTGAGCGTTAAGTTGTGAGGAGTTGTATGTCTAGATACTTTTATGTTTTCCTTTGTATTTTGCTAACTTCTTATGGGCAGCTTGTTATAAAGTGGCAGCTAAACAAATTACCAGCATTGCCTCATAGCTTTATTTATCGTTCTTTTGTTTTAACTAAAATCATTCTAACAAATGTTTATGTTTTATCTGGTTTTGTAGCTGCTTATTTGGCTGGACTGTGTTGGATGACGGCTATCAAGAAACTGAATCTTAACATTGCTTATCCTTTTATGAGTTTATCGTTTGTTATCGTCTTCCTTGCCTCGACGGTAATATTTCGCGAATCCATTTCATATATGCAGGTTATTGGTTTGGCGCTTATCGTTTTGGGTGTTTGTTTTATCGGTTTGTCTTCTAATGGAGCTATTTCAACATGATGCAAATTCCTTTTAATATTCCTTTTGCTGCCGAAAATTCACAACGCTACTTAGATGATGTTATTAAGAGTAAGCGGTTTGAGGCGGGTAAGTATACCCAGAAAGCAAGTGATTGTTTGGTGGAATTAACAGGGGCTAGAAAAGTATTATTAACAAACTCGTGTACAACTGCACTTGAGCTGGCAGCAACCTTGATTGACTTAGGCCCGGGTGATGAAGTGATCATGCCATCTTTTACTTTTGTTTCAACAGCGACAGCTATTGTTATGCGTGGTGCCACCCCTGTTTTCGTTGATATCCGTTCTGATACTTTAAATATTGATGAAAAATTAATTGAGCAGGCCATTACTCCACGAACTAAGGCTATTATCCCCGTGCATTATGCCGGTGTCGCCTGCGATATGGACGCCATTATGACAATTGCTGATAAGCATAACTTATTCGTTATAGAAGATGCTGCCCAAGCTATAAATGCAAGCTACAAAGGTTTGGCTTTAGGGGCAATTGGACACTTTGGCGCATTTAGCTTTCATCAAACAAAAAACATTACGTCAGGTCTTGGCGGTGCACTATTGATCAATGATGAGCATTTTGTTGATCGGGCTAAAATTGTTTGGCAAAAAGGTACAAACCGAGAGGCCTTCTTAGAGGGTAAAGTTGATAAATATTCTTGGGTAGACATCGGTTCTTCGTTTATGCCAAGTGAATTAACAGCTGCTATGTTATGGGCTCAGCTCGAGCAAGTTGATTTTATTACTAAGCAACGTTTGGCTATTTGGCATCAATACCTTGAAAGGTTTAAAAAGCATAATGCTAACTATAAGTTGCCAGTGATCACTAGCTTTTGTCATCATAATGCTCATTTGTTTTACTTGCTTCTTGAGTCTGAAGAGGTGCGCCGGGAGTTTATCAAGTACATGGCAAATAACGGCGTTGAGACCAGTTTCCATTATGTTCCTTTGCATACCTCATCAGCAGGTAAGCGTTTTGCAAAATTTAATGCTAATGATTTAACGCAAACAGTTTCATTATCTAAGCGGCTTGTTAGGCTTCCTTTGTATGCTGATTTAAAAAGCGAAGAGGTTGATAGAGTCATTGATACAGCTTTGCACTTTTTAGTGGATCACTCATCGTGAGTTATACCCATCTTATTGCTTAAAAGTTGCAGTTTAGTGAAGGTCTAAGTTGTTTTATTTTCTGTTTAAAGTAATTTTTAATTCTAGCTAAAGCTGCTTGAGAGTCTGCCTCAAAGCGAAGTGCCAAGCAGGGGGAAGTATTGGATGATCGAACTAAGCCCCATCCATCAGAAAACTCTACTCGTATGCCATCAATATTAATAATATGTGCATCAGGACAGTTTAATTTTTCTTTAAACTCTTGGATGAAGCTGACTTTGTCAGTTTCATCTATGTCAATATTGATTTCTGGTGTAATGTAGCTCGACGGGTATTGGCTTAGTAAGTCTGAAAGTGACAGCTTTGCTTGATTTAGGATTTCTAATAAACGTACAGTAGCATATAAAGCATCATCAAACCCGAACCACCTATCATTAAAGAAGAAGTGTCCACTAGCTTCTCCTGCAAATAGTGCTTGCGTTTCACGTATGCGTGCTTTTATAAAAGTGTGTCCAGTGCGACTAACAATTGGCGTGCCGCCTGCAGTTTTAATTCTTCTAGCAATGTGATGTGAGCACTTAATATCATAGATAATTCTCCCTGCTTTCTTGGTAAGAATGTGTTCGGAAAAAAGTATAATTAGCTGGTCAGCAGAAACAGTTTGGCCGTGCTCATCAACAACAAATAAGCGATCAGCATCACCGTCATAAGTTATGCCTAGGTCTGCCTGACAGTTTTTGACTTCCTTTGCTAAGAGGTTAAGGCTGTTGGGGTTGGGGTGGTAATTGCAGTGTTGGCTATTTGGTTCACAGTGTAAGCCTTCTACTGTGCAGCCTAGCTGTTTTAATAAAATAGGTGCAATACTACTTGCTACTGCATTACCACAGTCGATAACCACTTTAAGTTTTGATATATGAGGAAAATCTTTGAGGACGCTCTGTAGATACATTGGTGTGATATTCACGGTTGAGAATTTGCCTTGGTTGGTGGTATCGGTTGGTTTGGCTGCTAGGTAATATAAGGATTGAATGGCTTGGGGAGAAAGGGGCTTTTTGTCAATAACGATTTTGAAGCCATTATATTCTTCGGGGTTGTGGCTGGCTGTAATGATAATGCCGTTATTGCAATCTAAGGTGTGGGTTGCAAAATACAATAGTGGCGTTGGAACCAAGCCAATATTGATAACATCACAACCACTTTCTAATAAAACTTGCTTGAGTATTGTATAGATGCGAGGAGACGATAGACGGCAGTCTTGAGCAATGATGACTTGCTGTTGGTTTTGTTGATGTAAAAAGCTAGCTATAGCTCGGCCAATTAATTCAACTGCATTTTCATTTAAGTCTTTTCCGAAAATACCGCGGATATCGTAAGCTCTAAAAATAGAGCTTTCAAGGTTCGTTGGAGCAACGTTTCTCATTAAGGTCCCCTGTTCTTTTAACTTTTAGCTCTCTCTTAAAGTGTGTGGGTAGATAATCAGCAACACAGTAGCCTTAGTGAAGGCAAAGTCGAATGTAGCCAAGGGCAAGGCTTTCCAAGTGTGCTTAGCCCTTGACTGCGCCTTTGGCTCCGTTAAAGCTGCACTTTTAGTCATGCTTAATTATCGACTTTAAAAGAGGCCCTGATTTTCGTTTGTTACGGGATGGCAGTATAAGAAACTTGCGATTTTTTATCCATTGTTAGTCTCTTCCAATGCAAGATGAGCCTGAAATAGCCCCCACTTTCCAATGCAAAGTGGGCCTGAAGTTGTTGCGTGATCGTTCATCCTATATGGATGAATATCAATATGAACGACATAGAATTAAACACACTTGCCCAGATTGAGCAATTTCTATCCTCATGAACCCAGCTTACCTTTGAAGCTACATCACGAGCAGAATCTTACCTATGGGTTACGAACACATTAAAAAAATTTGCTTATTGCGGTATGTGCAAAAAGGACAAAGGATTGATTCGTGATTACCTGCAACGAATGACTGGTTACTCACGTTCACAAATTACTAGGCTAATTGCTCAGTATCAAAAGTCAGGAAAAGTTGTTGTTAAGCAACGATCACCTAGAAATAAGTTTAGCTTAATCTATACGCATGAGGATACTTGGTTGTTAGCTGAAACGGATCAGGTTCATCAAACGCTTAGCGGGCCTACCACAAAAAAACTTTGCGAGAGAGCCTTTCATTTGTTTGGAGATAAGCGTTATGCGCGTCTTGCTTTTATCTCAGTCTCTCATCTTTACAATCTTCGACAAACTGAAACCTACCAGCGCAAACGGCGACACTTTAATAAAACTAAAGCAACGCAGGTTTCTATTGGTGAAAGGCGAAAACCAACTCCAGAGGGTAGGCCTGGCTTTATACGTATTGATACAGTGCACCAAGGAGATATGGATAAAATCAAGGGTGTTTATCATATTAATGCTGTTGACGAGGTGACACAGATGGAAGTAGTCTGCGCTGTTGAAAAAATTAGTGAGGCTTACTTAATCCCTGTCTTAGAGCAAATAATCGATACCTTTCCATTTAAAGTGTTAGGCCTACATGCTGATAATGGCTCAGAGTACATTAATCAGCATGTAGCTAAACTATTGCAAAAGTTATTTATTGAACTCACTAAATCGAGGCCAAGGCATAGTAATGACAACGGTTTGGTGGAAAGTAAAAATGGCTCGGTTGTTAGAAAGCATTTTGGCTACATACATATTCAACAACGTTTTGCCCCGCAAATTAATGAATTCTATAACCAGCATTTTAACGACTATATTAATTTTCACAGACCTTGTTACTTCCCTGTAACCAGCATTAATAGCAAGGGTAAGCAAACTAAACTTTACCCTTACGAGGCCATTATGACTCCTTACGAAAAGTTCAAATCAATTGAAAATGCTGAGCAGTATTTAAAGGAAAATGAAACCTTTGAACGACTAGATAAATTAGCGTATTCTCTGACTGATCATGAATCTGCACAAAAGATGCAGGAAGCAAAGAAGACGTTATTTGAGAAAATAACAAAAGAGCAAATAGCTGATACTATCAGCACTGAAGACTAACCGATGGACCATCATGGTGACATCTGTTCAGATGCTGCTTCAGGCTCATCTTACGATTGGAATATACTTTGTTAACAACACGTTAGAGTAAAGTTTTTTTAATTGTCACTTTTGTCGTTGCGCAGCTCTTGGAGTGATTTGGTTTGTTATGGGGCTGCGTGATCTTAATGAGTCAGGTAGTACTGCCTGGGCTCGCAAGCTGTTTTTCTTTTCCATTCTAGTGATTACTTTGCTGTTATTTGCAATGGTGGTGAAATGGTAAGCTAGTAAAGCCACACCAAGATCTTTAAGTAGGTGATCTATTGATAATAAGTTTATTATACCTTTTTATTGTGTTTAGTTATATAAGAAAGGTATAAACGATAGAGCGTTATTTTGTCTGTAAAAACCAACTTCAGTACTTAGAAAAACCTTTAAAATTCTAAATGGCACTCTATTGTACCTGTCTCATCGCATAATATCTTAAATTAATTATGCTAATCAATCTAAAAAATTATTTATACCTCAAATTTTTCTCCTCTCAAAATAAATTATTAACTTTTAGGTAATAGCAATTATATCTCGTTAATAAGAACAAGAATGATCTATCCTAAAACCCTATGAAGCCTTATTATTCACTTCAACTTAAGTATCTAGGTGATCCGCTCCACTGGTCATCAATTTCCACTAAAACAGCTGATACGAGCCTTAGGCACGATTCAGTATTAGGGAAAATTCCAACTGTATGCGTCCTTCTTTTTACCTCTCTGTTTACGCGCTCAGCTATGTTACTGGTTCTTAATCTTTTTTGATGCGGCCTGTCAAAGTTCATCACTACTAAGCCCTCCGGTATATTCACTTCCAACCAAGAAGAAAGCTCTGGTGCTGTTTGCTGATATTTATCTACCGCCATAGCCAATAGTCTTTCCGACTCATGAATGTTTGAGGCATTAAATATAGCTGTAATCTCCTCAGCTACTGGTTCCTTCATTGAGCGCTTTGGTATGTGAGCCTGAGCATTTTGCTGCAAATGAAATTGGCAGCGTTGCCAAGGAACACTGGGGAACACAGCTCTTCTAGCGGCTTTTAGGCCAGTATGAGCGTCGCTAGTAATCAACTCAATACCATGTATACCTCGCTCAACCAACTGCTGAAGAAAATCACGCCAATGTACCTCAGCCTCTGATAACGCAACAGAAACACCTAGCACTGTTCTCTTGCCGGTTGATTCATCAAAGCCATAGGCTATCAATACCGCACAGTCTTGTACTGTGCCGCTAGTGCGCACCTTCTCATAACGTGCATCTAGCCAAAGATATTTTATCTTTCCTAACGGCTTATTTCGCCATTTCTTTAAATCTTCATCCAACAATTTAGCGCAACGGCTTACCTCTGCGCTTGAAATATCTGTTCCACAGAGTTGCTTTAGCACCTTTTCAACTTTGCGCGTGGAAACCCCATGCACATACATTTCAGCGACAGCCAGCTTAAGTGCTCTATCAGAGCGTACACCTCGCTCTAAGACTGATGGATAGAAGGCTTCATTGGAGTCTCTAACCTGCGGTATCTGTAGCTCAAGCTGACCTTGACCTGTGTTAATTAACCTTGGTTTAAAGCCGTTCGCATATCCGTTTCTATCGCCAGTTCGCTCATAAGGACTGGCATTTAAATGGCGCTCCCTTTCTATTAACATAGCCTCATTCATCAACCTGGAGACAAGCTTAGGTAAAGCTTCAAACCCCTCCATCGCTAAAACATGTATGGCTTCTTCGATTAAGTTCTCATTTTTATAGCAGCTCATTGTCATTCCTCTTTTTTGGTTAAGTTTACCTTAAAAGGAATTTCTAATCTGACTGAGTCGCCTGCTTATTTTCAGCAAGTCAATGGAATTTACAGAAAGGATGGCGCACTAGCGTATAAACATGCAAAATAGTGATATTAGCTCAGATAGCGATAGTGAAACTGGAAGCCAGTATATAGATATTAATCTTAATGAGTGGGGTGACTCAGATGGTGATTTGGAGGACAGTAATGATTTAACAAAAGATTTGTAAAGGGAATTCGTGCAAATGATAAAAAAGAAATTGACACCATACTAGACCGGCTCGAGACTCAAGAAGGTGTTTTTTTAAACCCAAGTTATGAATACATACCTAGTAGTACGGTTGGCTTTTGTTATTCTCCCCCTCTTTTTTATATTCTTTCAATTCAGACACGTTCGGAGGTTTTAAAGAGAGTTTATAGTTATTTTATTAATAATGAGATAGAACATTTCGATAGAGAGCGATTTATTAATGAGGCTTTTGTGCTTCCAATACTTTTTCAGGAGAGTTTTTCTCATTGGAAGCGAGTAGAGGTGAGCTGTAATGCAGCTCAATTTTTAATGCTTTATGACACTCATTCTCCAGCTTATGAGGACGTTGACTTTCGGAAGGAGTATCAAGAGGATAATTTAATGCTTGCATTATTACTTGGCGCTAGCATTAATAAAGCTTTGGTGGCTCCAATGTCTCAAGGCTTATTAAGTGCTTTAGAGACAACTTCGGTGCTTGGGGCACTTTTTAAGGGGCTTTGTTCCAACCCAATACTTCAAGCGAGGCAAGCTTTAAATAGCGTATTGGAGGCTGTGAAAATAAGTCCACATACCGCTCAAAGCTCTGCTGGATTGATAAGCACGCTTAATAGCGCCTTAACCAATAGCCCGCAGTTGGTTTTCTTTTATTTGGATCACTTTATTGAGGATTATCTCAAGTTAACTAACCAGCAGCCGACCTTGATGTTGTTTGATTTATACAGTTATAGTGCGGCTTCACTTAAAGCTCTTGTTACGCTAATAAGTAGCACGTTAAAGTTGCTAAATAGTTTAGCGCCAATAGCCTGGCAAGGTTTTATAGGAGAGTTTGATCAAGTGATCAGTAAGCTATTTGCCCTTGATATAGAAAGTAAAAGCCTTGATGTTAATATGCGTTTATTTGAAAGTGCTGAAGATCGCCGGACCTTTATGGAGCAAACGTTAATAGATAGCAGTATATCATCTACTATAAAAAGCCTTGATAAGCCCAAGACCAACCAAGCCACAAAAGCTACGCAAGTCGAGGCAAGTTTTTTCCCTGGTGCGCATGACCAAGCATCTGATGCTGCCCGGCCGTATGAAGAGCAAGTAATAAAAAGACCAAGAGCTATGTCGATTTAGTTCTTTTTACCAGGTGAGGCCGTTATATCTTATGCAAAATACAACACAAAGTATGCCAGCAAAGTAATAATAAGCTGCATAAAAACTGAGTACCAATCTAGGGTATGCCCATAGTCTGGCGCTAGCACAAAGCAGAGCAAAACGTACCAGATAATGGCTAGAATGGCATAGATAATTTTTGCTCCAGCTACTTTGGCATGAATACAGACTGCAACGACAAGGAGTATGGTATAAGCTAGGATATCTGTCCATATTAAAGGGGTATAGGCGCCAGCAGTGGTTTTAGCTGTAAAGAGTGTAAGTAAACCAATAATGCTGGCTGCGTAAAGTAACCAAGCTGCAGCGTTGGGGCTGCCATGTTTTTTGATGGTATCGTTCATCCTGAGCTCCTGTCTTCCTTGGGATTATAATTCTCAAGATACTAAACATTCGTTTATTAATAATCAAGCGAGAAATATTTGTACAGGCAAAGAGTGAGCTTGGGTTAAAAAAAATAATTATGCAACAACATTGTTTTAATGAGGTGATTCTGGGTGGTTTTATGGGTCCAGTTGTCACCTTGCCAAAAACTTTGCATAATGAGTAATGGAATGGACTCGCTCCACTTTGAACCATTCTAAAAAAATGGTTCTCGGCATCTAAGTGCTAAATAGCTAAGCTATTAAATTTAACGAAAGCGAAGGAGTCCACTATGGATATTAACGTGTTAGCCATTGATATTGCAAAAAATGTTTTCCAGCTCTGTGGCGTTAATCAGCAGGGGGCAATTTTAACTGAGAAAAAAGTAACGCGTGCAAAATTATTAGAAGTGATTAATCAGCTTGCTCCCAAAGTGATAGCAATGGAAGCTTGTGGAAGTGCAAATTATTGGGCGCGTGAATTAATTAAACGAAACTATGAGGTTAAACTCATTTCACCCCAATACGTGAAACCTTATCTAAAAGGGAATAAGAATGATCAACAAGATGCTCGCGCAATAGCTGAAGCAGCTCAACGGCCAACCATGAATTTTGTCACCCCGAAAACAGTTGAGCAGCAAGACATGCAAAGCTTGTTACGTATACGTGAAGGTCAAGTAGAAGCTCGAACTAAGCTATGTAATCAGTTGAGAGGTCTTCTAGCAGAGAACGGTATTGTCATTGCAAAAAGTATTTATAAATTAAGGGCCGAGTTGCCTTCAATTTTCGATCGTACAAATGACAATGGTTTGACAGATCGCATGAAAGCCTACATTCAGAGGCAATATGAAACCTTGTTAGTTCTGGATGAGAACATCGATGTTTACGAACTTGAAATTAATAGCATTTCCAAGAACAATGAAAGTTGCCAGCGTATTCAGGCGATAGAGGGTGTGGGACCAATAACAGCGGTGGCAGTGGTTGCTCAGGTGGGTAATGGGAGTGAATTTAAAAATGGCAGACATCTTTCCGCTTACCTAGGCCTAGTGCCTAGGCAACACTCAAGTGGTAATAGGGAGTATTTGGGAGGAATAAGTAAGCGAGGAGATAAATACCTACGAACCCTGCTTATCCATGGCGGTAGGTCTGTAGTTACCAGGTGCGGAAAAAAGGATGATCCAAGAAGTGTATGGGTTAAGCGTATTAAAATGGAGCGTGGAAGCAATAAGGCTAGTGTTGCTGTCGCCAATAAAAATGCTCGGATAATTCTAGCTATGTTAAAAAGTGGCGAAGAGTATCGACGTGCTGCTTAGTAGTTAGTTGAGTTTAACAGTCAGGAGAATTGCAAAGAGTATTGAATGATGACAAGTGGGTAAGACCAATGTTTGAGAGCCTGAAAAACCCAAGGCTAACCAGCCTGTAATAGGTAGTTGAGTCTAAACAGTGATGAGGCACAAACATGCGTAGTTCCATCAGGGCACGAAGAGGTGATGCATCAATCAGTCATCTGCTTCAGATGTCGGATATATGAGCGCATCTCTTCTACCATTGTCGTCAGAAAATAATCTTTACAATACGGGGCGAGTCCATATATGGGTTTTTAGCGTCAAGGATGAGGGCTATTCTTGGCCTGGCTTGGGTCTTCTAAGGAGAGAGTGTGTGGTCATACCTTCTAATGCTGTTGTTGACTTGTCTCGGATTCAGTTTGCTCTTACAGCAATTTATCACTTTTTATTTGCGCCGCTAACATTAGGTTTATCTTGGATCTTAGTGATGATGGAGGCCTGCTACTTAAAAACAGGCAAAGTTATTTTTCGTGATATGACAAAGTTCTGGGGAAAACTATTTGCGATTAACTTTGCTATGGGTGTGGTCACAGGAATTACTATGGAGTTCGAGTTCGGTCTGAACTGGGCATACTTTTCTCGTTACATTGGTGATGCGTTTGGAACGGCATTAGCGATCGAGGGTATTACGGCTTTTATGTTAGAAGCAACCATGATAGGGGTCTTTTTCTTTGCCTGGGATAAAATCGGCAAGAAGACGCATTGGTTTGCTACTTTATTATTGGCAGTTGGCAGTAACTTATCGATCCTTAATATTTTAGTTGCCAACAGTTGGATGCAGCATCCAGCTCATACTTTCTTTAATTGGCAAACTATGCACATGCATTTAACAAGCTTGTGGGGCATGTACATGCTGAAAACTACCCAAAATTTAAATCAGCAAAATAATGCTGAAATATTGTGTAAAAATGACTATGCTTTGTCTTTTTAACAAGACTAACGAGATGAGTATAAATGTTAAACTTCGCCGATTACGCTGCCCCTCTTTTTTCAAAATTAACTGGGAAAGTTGTTTTAAAAAAATCTATCGACGATTGTAGGAAAGCTATTAACTGAAGGTAGTTGTAAGTTGTTCAGTTCATCAAAAGATAACAATGAGTATAAAAAGATGATTCGTACACTTACCGGTGAAAATAAAAGCACCGATTTAGATCCAATAAAAACAAATGATGTATTGCTAGAACAGAGCTGTGAAAAACTTTCACACGCCAGTAAAATTGATGTTCTTCATGATCCTTCTGATATTAGAAAGCCACATAGCAAGCAAACTGAAAATCTAGGTAAAGTAAGGAGTCTGGACGGGGATATTATCAATGGTTACAGCACGCATAACGCAGTTGCATTAGTACCTGGTGATAAGGCTGTGCATCTACTATCGCATGTAAGCTACAGCAATAAAGACCCTAAGTTTTTAAAAGCTGAGCATATTAAGAAAATAGAGGCTGGAAAGCCATTTGAGGGAGATAAAGAGGCCAAGAGTCTTTATGAATCTGGTGATTACTTTAATAAAAAGCTGCTGTCTATTCGTGAAATAGAAAAAATAGGAATCTGCCTAAAATCAAAGAATGAAGATGCAACCATTACCCATATTCTAGATAGAGAGTTTGATGATAATGACTATCTCTCACTAATTGATACAAACCTAGATCAAGACTTTATTATTCGCTCAAAAATAACAAGAACAATAGAAGGTAGAGGTGATGATGGTAAAAAGCTTAAGCTGATTAACGCTGATTTTGATGCTCAAGGCGAAAAGCAATTCCAAAAGTTAACAGTTGGAAAGAATTGCGTACAAGACGGAAAAATAACTATTTATTTTGGAGAGTTTGAGAACTTCAATGCAATTAAAATCCAAATTACAGGCAGAGATGGTAGGAGAATTTTTAAGAATGACATGCTGCTATTAACTAATAAAAAAGTAACGACTTTTGATGAGGCGTATGAGGTATACATAGCCTATCTATCTCGTGCGAAAATTGAATATGTTTTTAAATTTCTCAAGGAAGGACTAGGCTGGGAAAATATGCAGATAAAAAATTTTAAAGGGATACAAAATCTACTGGCTGTATGTTTTTATGTGGCCTCATATTTGTATGAGATAGGTAAGGAAAAAGCTTATGACGATTACGCAATTATGCTAGCTAAATTAGGAGATGGTAAGGGCAAGGTGACACGACACTTTATTGCGAAAGGTATTAGAAAACTTCTAACGTATCACTTAGTAGAGCAATTTTTTAAAGAAAATAGTGTTTCTCAAGAAGAACAAAAAGAATTATCGAATTCAGTTCAGGTAGGGAGATAACAATTTTGGGTAGTTCTCAGGTACATGGACATTGTGTCACAAATTCGTGTAGGCCATGTATTGTTTGCGGGTGCTATGACGGGATCGATGTTTGTTTTAGGTATTAGTGCTTTTTATTTGTTGGTTAAACGTGACCGTGGTTTTGCTTTACGTTCAATGGCGATCGTGGTGGCATTTGGGTTTATTTCATTATTGACGGTCGCATTCTTTGGAGATCAAAATGGTTTAGTGGTAAAGAAATATGAACCTGAAAAAATGGCGGCAATTGAGGCAGTTTGGACTACTCCTAAGCCTCCCGCGGCTTGGTCTATTATTGCTTGGCCTAGCCAAAGTCAGGAAAAAAATCTATTTGCAATTACGGTACCCTATGGATTGAGTCTGATCGCAACGCACTCACTAACCGGGACTGTCGAGGGTGAGCGTGAAATTATTGCTAAAAATAAAACTAAAGTTGAGAAAGGTATTAAAGCGTATGCAGCGTTAAAGAAAATGCGTGCAGGTAAGGCTAGCGCTGCTGATATGGCGGTTTATAAAAAATATAGTAAAGATATCGGTTATGCCTTAATTTTATTGCGCTATGCGCCTAGTATTATTAACGCAACTCCAGCCCAAATTGACCAAGCAGCTAAAGGCACTATCCCTAATGTATTTACGACTTTTTACTCTTTCCGATTTATGGTGGGAGCTTGGTCGTTGATGCTGGCAATATTATTTTTCGGTGTTATTTTTGCTTATCGCAAAACTTTCCATAAGTATCGCTGGTGGTTGTGGTGTGCATTGTTAGGAATTCCACTACCTTATATTGCTTCTGAGTTTGGCTGGATTACTGCAGAGGTGGGGCGTCAACCCTGGACTGTGCATGGCTTTTTGCCGACTTATTTTAGTACCTCTTCTTTAGACGTTGCTTCGGTCGCCTTTAGCTTGGGGGGCTTTGCCTTATTTTATGGTTTGTTGTTGGTCGTTGAACTTTATTTAATGGTGAAGTTTGCGAGGCTTGGGCCTAGCTCTTTAGGTGAGGGTCGTTATCATTTTGAGAAATCAGGCGGTAACTATCCGCAAGAAAATGCTTAGGGGAGGTGGGGATGATAGAGTTTTCGTTATTACAAGTTATTTGGTGGGCAATTATTGGTGCGGTATTAATTGTCTATGCAACAACGGCTGGATTTGATTTTGGCGCAACGATGATTCTCCCTTTTATGCGCAAAGAAGAGGAAAAACGAATTATTCTTAATGCTTCAGGTCGGGTATGGGATGGTAACCAAACTTGGTTGGTGTTTGCTGGTGGTGCAATTTTTGTGATTTGGCCAGTAGTTTATGCATCAATGTTTTCAGGCCTTTATGCCGCTATGCTTTGTATTTTATGGGCGTTCTTTATGCGGCCACCTGGGTTTGATTATCGTCATAAGATTGATAATCCGGTGTGGCGGCGCTTTTGGGATATTGGTCTGTTCGTTAGTGCGTTTTTACCTGTGCTTATTTTTGGTGTTGCGTTTGGTAATTTATTACAAGGCTTGCCAATTTACTTTGACCCTTTTTCTTTACGTACTTATTACAATGGTAACTTTTGGGGATTAATTAACTGGATGGGTATACTTGCCGGTCTTGTCTCTGTTGTTATGTTGTTAATGCATGGTGCGGCAATGCTGCATCGTCGTACAGAAGGTGATTTAAAGCGGCGTATGGGGCGGTTATTTTTAATTTTTGCTTTGTTGTTTTTAGTTTTGTTTACAGGCTCAGGCTTTATGGTGGCTTTTGCAGTGAAAGGTTATACCTTGGTAAGTTCACCGGTTAATGCAA
Organism: Gammaproteobacteria bacterium; assembly: GCA_965196985.1. Lineage (GTDB taxonomy): Bacteria > Pseudomonadota > Gammaproteobacteria > UBA12402 > UBA12402 > 2-12-FULL-35-23. Next base: position 138,481 of record CBDALO010000131.1, read on the forward strand.
CGGCTCACCCACTAGCTAACGTAGTGACACAGCAGAGGTGCTTGGGTTTTAAGTTATGGGCAATATCCGTGGAAGATGATAGCGCCTATAGTTGCTTACCTTGCAACTTTCTTGGCGATGGTGACTTTGCGTGTAGGTAAAGGGGGCTTAGCTTTTTGGTTTAGTGCCTTATCGATAGCTGGCACGATAGCTACTGCTGGTACAGCGTTGCTTCCTTTCATCGTACCGTCAAGCTATAAACCTAGCGAAAGTATTACGGTTTGGAATGGGACTTCGGCACATTACACATTAAACATTATGCTTTACGTATCAGTTGTTTTGTTAGCGATTATCTTGGTTTATAAAATCTTTTCTTATTGGGCTGTTTGGCGTGGCAAAGGCACGCTTAACGAGCAAGATATTAAAGCTAACGAGCATTCATTTTATTAGGAGGCAGCAGCTATGTGGTATATCGTTATTTGTGGAGTGTTAGTTGTTGCATTGGTCGCTGGTATTTGGGCTGGTTGTGCAATGGATAACTATTTGCAGGACAACCAAGAGTTAGACCAGATTAGTTTTTTGAGTGTATTAAAAAAGCCGCTTAACGCGGCTTTTTTGTTGGTGGTGTTCTATCTGTTAACGTTTGAGGATCAATTTCAGAGTGTGTGGGTAAGTAAGCAATGGGGGTAGATGTTTAGCAGTAAGTTTCGATTTTTTACTGTTCAATGCTGCAGAACGGGTGGCGCGAATCGAGGGCTTCCAGCAATGCTGCTTGCGAGCACGCTGGGAAACGATTCGTGACAGGACCCGTTAGTCGTAAAAAGTTTGAAAAAGTCGAAACTTACCTTATCCACACATTCTGAAAGAGATCCATATTTAACTGTCACGATTCATCATATTGAGACTAAGTTGAGCTAAGGATGAGTTGCCAAGTCCGATAGATTTTAGTTTATCTAGTGCGCGCTCGTAACACCGGGTTACTTCCTCTTGAGCAGCGTCAGTGCCAAGAAGTTGTGAGAAATTGCAATTGTCTTCGGTAGCTGCTCCTTCTGCTTCGGCAATGCGTTCTGCACTGACAACAAGGTCTAAGATATCATCTTGGATTTGATAGGCAAGTCCCAGCTCATGGCCGAAGCCTGTTAGGGCTTTGAGTTTATTTGGATCTTCGCAGCAACCAGCATGCGCACCCATCAAAACACTGGCTTGTATGAGTGCGCCGGTTTTGTGGAGATGGATGCTAGTAATAGATTCAAGGTTGGTTATTTCGTCTGGATTAATGTCTAAGCTTTGTCCGAGCACCATACCGTTAGCGCCGCTAGCTTTTGCTAGGTGCTTTATAAGATGGACTTGTATTTCGGGCGTTACTTTAGGGAGCTTTCTAGTAAGTAATTCAAAAGCAAAAGTTTGTAGAGCATCACCTGCTAAAATTGCAACGGCTTCATTAAAGGCTTTGTGGCAGCTAGGTTGGCCACGGCGAAAGTCATCATCATCCATGCAGGGTAAGTCATCATGAATTAAGGCATAACAGTGTACAAGCTCAACAGCAGCAGCAACGTGGTCCAGAGTAGCTGGATCAGCATTAAAAGCTTCACCGGCGGTGTAAACGAGTAAGGGGCGAAAGCGTTTGCCGCCATTTAAGCTCGCATAACGCATGGCCATATGCAGTTCATTTTTTTGTTTTGGTAGAACTTCGTCAAGAAAGCCTTCAGTGCGTTTTTGTTGCTTTGTAATGTAATGTTGTATGTCCAAATTTATTCATCCTCTTCAAAATCAGCTAATAATGGCCCGTTATCACTCTCAGTAAGTTTTTGTATTTTTTGTTCAGCTTGGGTAAGTGTTTTTTGGCATTGTTTAATTAGCTTGGTTCCTTGCTCAAAAAGCTGTAGTGATTTATCCAAGCTAAGGTTACCATCCTCTAGCTTTTCAACTAGCGTTTCAAGTTGTTGTAAGTTCTTTTCAAAGTCATTAATTTTGCGTTCAGCCATTAAAATTACCTTTGTCATATGATTCGTACAAAGTTAACGGAGAAGTGTGGCAGCGTCAAAGGTTTCCTTATGTATCAGGAGGCTTGTTACCTGTCTGAAAAATAAGCGTAAAACACAATAAAAAGTCGTTGACAGGTGAGAGTATGGAGATATAATGGCACTCCTTTCCGCGGGTAGCGGACTGGCCTTGTCGGCCAGATGTTCTTTAAAAACAAGATTGACCTAAAGAGTAATAATGCTGTTGACGCTTGAGGCGACAATGGCATTGCTTGCGAAAGTGATGCTAGATTGAACTAGTTGGAAGTTTCGGCTTCTGACCTCATTTTTAAAATGAAAGAGTTTGATCCTGGCTCAGATTGAACGCTGGCGGCACGCTTAACACATGCAAGTCGAGCGGAAACGACATTTTAGAAGCTTCGGTGGAAGAAATGGGCGTCGAGCGGCGGACGGGTGAGTAACGCGTAGGAATCTACCTTTTGGCGGGGGACAACTCGGGGAAACTCGAGCTAATACCGCATATTATCCACGGATGAAAGCTGGGGATCTTTGGGCCTGGCACCAAGAGATGAGCCTACGTTGGATTAGCTAGTTGGTGGGGTAAAGGCCTACCAAGGCGACGATCCATAGCTGTTCTGAGAGGAAGATCAGCCACACTGGGACTGAGACACGGCCCAGACTCCTACGGGAGGCAGCAGTGGGGAATATTGGACAATGGGGGAAACCCTGATCCAGCGATGCCGCGTGTGTGAAGAAGGCCTGAGGGTTGTAAAGCACTTTAGTTGGGGAGGAAAGGTAGTTGTTTAAGAGATAGCTACTGTGACGTTACCCAAAGAATAAGCACCGGCTAACTCCGTGCCAGCAGCCGCGGTAATACGGAGGGTGCAAGCGTTAATCGGAATTACTGGGCGTAAAGCGCGCGTAGGCGGACAGTTAAGTTGGATGTGAAAGGCCCGGGCTCAACCTGGGTAGGCCATTCGAAACTGGCTGACTAGAATGCAGTAGAGGTAAGTGGAATTTCCAGTGTAGCGGTGAAATGCGTAGAGATTGGAAGGAACATCAGTGGCGAAGGCGGCTTACTGGACTGACATTGACGCTGAGGTGCGAAGGCGTGGGTAGCGAACAGGATTAGAGACCCTGGTAGTCCACGCGGTAAACGATGAGAACTAGCTGTTGGGATGGGAAGACATTTTAGTAGCGAAGCTAACGCGAGAAGTTCTCCGCCTGGGGAGTACGGTCGCAAGATTAAAACTCAAAGGAATTGACGGGGGCCCGCACAAGCGGTGGAGCATGTGGTTTAATTCGATGCAACGCGAAGAACCTTACCTACCCTTGACATCCTTCGAATCTCTCGTAATGGAGAGAGTGCCTTCGGGAATGAAGAGACAGGTGCTGCATGGCTGTCGTCAGCTCGTGTTGTGAGATGTTGGGTTAAGTCCCGTAACGAGCGCAACCCTTGTCCTTAGTTACTAACGAGTTAAGTCGAGGACTCTAAGGAGACTGCCGGTGATAAACCGGAGGAAGGTGGGGACGACGTCAAGTCATCATGGCCCTTATGGGTAGGGCTACACACGTGCTACAATGGCTGGTACAAAGGGCAGCGAAGGGGCGACCTGGAGCGAAACCTAGAAAGCCAGTCGTAGTCCGGATTGCAGTCTGCAACTCGACTGCATGAAGTTGGAATCGCTAGTAATCGCAAATCAGCATGTTGCGGTGAATACGTTCCCGGGCCTTGTACACACCGCCCGTCACACCATGGGAGTGGTTGATACCAGAAGTAGGTAGCCTAACTTCGGAGGGCACTTACCACGGTATGAGTCATGACTGGGGTGAAGTCGTAACAAGGTAACCGTAGGGGAACCTGCGGTTGGATCACCTCCTTATCTGCCGAAAGGCGATAAATATAAATAGTCAATTCAAGCTGAGGCATTATTACTCCTTAGGTCAATTTGGTTTTCTATAAGAATGTAGAAACCAACGTTCTAAAGTTTAGAGTGTTGTTTTCTACAACATGTAGAAGAGTTCATTAACAATTAGGAAGAGTCTTAAAAACAACTATTGGTAGCGAGAGCTACGAATAAGTCTAGAAGTTCAAACGATTTTAGGCGCTTTAGTAGGTTATTAATTTAAGCGATTAGATTAATAGTTACCAGATTACTTGATTTATATGGTCAAGTAGAGAAGTGCATGTGGTGGATGCCTAGGCAGTAAGAGGCGAAGAAGGACGTATGAGCCTGCGAAAAGCGGCGGGGAGTTGGCAAACGAGCATTGATCCGCTGATGTCCGAATGGGGGAACCCGGCCCAGCTACTCAGTTTAGAATGAGATGAGACGTTTTGTTGAATTACGAAGGTAAGGAGATAAGCGGTTTTGTTAGGAAATTTTTAATTGAGTAGCTGGGTCACTGCATACTGAATACATAGGTATGTAGAGCGAACCCGGGGAAGTGAAACATCTCAGTACCCGGAGGAAAAGAAATCAACCGAGATTCCGAAAGTAGCGGCGAGCGAAATTGGAAGAGCCCGAACACATAATGTTAGATATTGTTAGAAGAACAGTCTGGGAAGGCTGGCCGAAGAGAGTGAAAGCCTCGTATTCGAAAGCATTATCTGATTGGTGTTCAACGAGTAGGTCGGGACACGTGTTATCTTGACTGAAGATGGGGGGACCATCCTCCAAGGCTAAATACTCCTTACTGACCGATAGTGAACCAGTACCGTGAGGGAAAGGCGAAAAGAACCCCGGAGAGGGGAGTGAAATAGAACCTGAAACCGCATGCATACAAGCAGTGGGAGCTGAGGACTAGTCCTTGGTGACTGCGTACCTTTTGTATAATGGGTCAGCGAGTTATTGTTAGTAGCGAGGTTAACTGATTAGGGAAGCCGAAGGGAAACCGAGTTTTAATAGAGCGTTAAGTTGCTAGTAATAGACCCGAAACCCGGCGATCTAGACATGTCCAGGGTGAAGATTCGGTAACACGAATTGGAGGCCCGAACCCACTTATGTTGAAAAATGAGGGGATGAGGTGTGTCTAGGAGTGAAAGGCTAAACAAGCCGGGTGATAGCTGGTTCTCCTCGAAAGCTATTGAGGTAGCGCCTTGTGAATTACTGACTGGGGGTAGAGCACTGTCTCGGTTTTGGGGGCCGTCAAGGCTTACCAAGCCGAAGCAAACTCCGAATACCAGTCAAGTTTATCACAGGAGACACACGGCGGGTGATAAGGTCCGTCGTGGAAAGGGAAAGAGCCCAGACCGTCAGCTAAGGTCCCGAAGTGATAGTTAAGTGGAAAACGTTGTGAGAAGGCCGAGACAGCCAGGAGGTTGGCTTAGAAGCAGCCACCTTTTAAAGAAAGCGTAATAGCTCACTGGTCGAGTCGTCTTGCGCGGAAGATGTACCGGGGCTAAAACTATCCACCGAAGCTACGGGTTTGGTATTTTAGATACCAAGCGGTAGAGGAGCGTTCTGTAGGCTGAAGAAGGTGAACTGAGAGGTTCACTGGAGGTATCAGAAGTGCGAATGCTGACATGAGTAACGATAATGCGGGTGAGAGCCCCGCACGCCGAAAGTCTAAGGATTCCTGCGCAACGCACATCGGCGCAGGGTGAGTCGGCCCCTAAGGTGAGGCGGAGACGCGTAGCCGATGGGAAACAGGTTAAGATTCCTGTACTGACGAGTAATTCGAAGGGGGGACGGAGAAGGCTAGGTCATCCGGGTGATTGGTTATCCCGGTTTAAGCGAGTAGGTAGGTTGATTAGGCAAATCCGGTCGACTATTACTGAGACGCGATGACGACCCCGCTACTCAATTGTTCTAGGAGTTTGCTATGTGGTATGTATACATTTTAAGAGATAGGTTGAATACAAGTCGCTACTATCTTGGGTATACAGAGAACTTAAAAAGACGTATGCGAGAGCATGAAGAGAAAAGAAGTGCTTATACTGGCCGTTTAGGTGAGTGGGAGTTACTTTATTATGAAGCATATGTATTAGAAAAGCAGGCTAGGAAACGCGAGAGGAAGTTAAAAGCCCATGGTAGGTCATGGCAGTTACTGAAATCTCGAGTGACAGAAGAGCTAGAGTGATTGAGTAGCGGGGGAAGTGATTGATGCCCTGCTTCCAGGAAAAGCCTCTAAGGTAAGTTACTAGTTAACCGTACTGTAAACCGACACAGGTGGACAGGTAGAGAATACTAAGGCGTTTGAGCGAACTTGGGTGAAGGAACTAGGCAAAATGACACCGTAACTTCGGGAGAAGGTGTGCCCTTTGTAGGTGAAGGCCGTTGCGGCTGGAGCTGAAGGGGGTTGAAGAGACCAGGTGGCTGCGACTGTTTATTAAAAACACAGCACTCTGCGAAATCGAAAGATGAAGTATAGGGTGTGACGCCTGCCCGGTGCCGGAAGGTTAATTGAGGGAGTTATCTTCGGAGAAGCTCTTGATCGAAGCCCCGGTAAACGGCGGCCGTAACTATAACGGTCCTAAGGTAGCGAAATTCCTTGTCGGGTAAGTTCCGACCTGCACGAATGGCGTAACGATGGCCACACTGTCTCCACCCAAGGCTCAGTGAAATTGAAATTGCTGTGAAGATGCAGTGTATCCGCGGCTAGACGGAAAGACCCCGTGAACCTTTACTACAGCTTTGCACTGGATTTTGATGATATTTGTGTAGGATAGGTGGGAGGCGTTGAAGGCGTGACGCTAGTTGTGCTGGAGCCGACCTTGAAATACCACCCTGATATGATTGGAATTCTAACTTAGGCCAGTTAATCCTGGTTGAGGACAGTGTATGGTGGGTAGTTTGACTGGGGCGGTCTCCTCCCAAAGAGTAACGGAGGAGCGCGAAGGTACCCTCGGCGCGGTCGGAAATCGCGCTATGAGTGCAAAAGCATAAGGGTGCTTGACTGCGAGACGGACAAGTCGAGCAGGTGCGAAAGCAGGCTTTAGTGATCCGGTGGTTCTGAATGGAAGGGCCATCGCTCAACGGATAAAAGGTACTCCGGGGATAACAGGCTGATACTACCCAAGAGTTCAAATCGACGGTAGTGTTTGGCACCTCGATGTCGGCTCATCACATCCTGGGGCTGAAGCAGGTCCCAAGGGTATGGCTGTTCGCCATTTAAAGTGGTACGCGAGCTGGGTTTAGAACGTCGTGAGACAGTTCGGTCCCTATCTGCCGTGGACGTAGAATAGTTGAAGAGGGCTGCTCCTAGTACGAGAGGACCGGAGTGGACGACCCTCTGGTGTTCCGGTTGTCACGCCAGTGGCATTGCCGGGTAGCTAAGGTCGGAAGGGATAACCGCTGAAAGCATCTAAGCGGGAAGCCTGCTCTGAGATGAGCTATTCCATGAGATACGTTGAAGACTACGACGTTGATAGGCGGGATGTGGAAGTGCAGTAATGCATGGAGCTAACCCGTACTAATTGATCGATTGGCTTGGCCATATAAACAAGTGATTTGGCTAAGGCGTCTAAAATCAAAAGAATCCCCCGCTTGCTACGCAAGCTGCTTAGCAGGTTCCCTCCTTAGAATAAGGAGGGATAGGGTGGATTTAAAACAAGACTCTTCCAGTTGGGGACTTCACAACGAACAGTGAGCCCCAACAACCGGTTTGTCTGGTGACAATAGCGAGCGTGTCCCACCTGATCCCATACCGAACTCAGTAGTGAAACCGCTTAGCGCCGATGGTAGTATGGTCTTTGGCCATGTGAGAGTAGGTCATTGCCAGACTTTTAAATAAAACAAAAAGCCTCATAGTAATCTATGGGGCTTTTTTTGTTTGGGGCGAAGTGGATAAAGCTTTATTATGCTACTTCTCAAAGCCATAACAACGACTGCGTAGTAGCCCTGCTAAGACAATAAAGATTATTGAAACACCTAGGCCTATTAGCATATTTGCTGTTGTAGAGCTGATGAGTATGGGGTTGCTTTGATAGCTTATGGAAAAGAAGCTGCTATGACTGCCAGTATAGTTAAGGCTTAGTTGGTCGAGCAAACTATGCCAAGTTTGTGTGGCGTAGCTAAAGCGCGAAAAGATGAATTCAGCAAAATAATGATTACTAAGGAAAAAGGATTCAAACAATAACACAATTAAGATGCTGACAGTGGCAATAAGTGCTGGAGCACGCTTGGCAAAGGCTGAGCAAAGCATAAACCAAGTAAGTAAAGGTAGAAGCCATAGGCCTTGGAGTAGCATAACTAGGAAAATTTGTACCCAAGTATGAATCATAACAAGCGGATGCCAAAGGCTAGCCCATGGAATAATTGGGTGAGCCATAAAGAATAAGCTGCCTAATACAAAGATAATAATTTCAGTAGCCATCATGCTGACCCAAGCACAAAAGGGTGCAAGTATTAATCCAGCGATAAGCTTTGATAGTAGCGTACTGGTTTGGCTAATTGGCAATGATTGCCAAAATAAGATACTCCGATCACGTCGATCATCATATAACGTACCAGAAAAGTAATAGAAAACTGTGAGCCAAAGAACGATGCTAAAAGGCGTACCGATGCCAAATAATATCGCAGGTAAGATTTTGGAAAATTCATCAACGGTATCTTGGATAGGGATGCCGTTGAAAGTTAAGTTAGAGAGAGAAAGAATTAGAGTGAAAAAGGCAGCTAAGATTACTAAGCCGCCAAGTACAACAGGAAGGGTAAAGAATACATTGCGTTGTTCCCAAAACTCTCTGTTTACTAAGGTGATAAGCTTTTTCATAATGAGTTTTCTCCAGTAATTTCAGCAACAAAAATATCACTAACGCTTGGTGTTGATAGCTCGCCGAGCTCAGCAAGTGTTGCGCGGTCTTGGTTGCGAAAAATAAGCCGTGTTTTACCTAGCTCCTTCACCTGATATAGAGGGTTTAATGCTAGTGCTTGCTGAAGGTTTTCGCCATGAGTGGTGACTTGGATAAACTCTTTGGTTATTTTTTCCATGCCACAATCTAGACTGATTTGTCCTTCATTGATGATCAGTAAATCAGTTAGCAGGCTTTCAACTTCTTCAACTTGGTGAGTTGTAATCACGATGGTGCGATTTTCATTGAAATAGTTGTTAAGTAGTTGCTGATAAAATCTTTTTCGATAAAGGATATCAAGCCCTAATGTTGGTTCATCAAGTATTAATATTTCTGCATCAATTGCCATTACTAAGGCAAGATGGAGTTGAACAATCATTCCTTTTGAGAGTTGCTTTACTTTCTTTTCTAAAGGGATACTGGTTTTACTTAGTAATTCTAATGCTTTTTGGCTATCAAAACGTGGGTGCACTCCTTCGAGAAAATTAATTGCATTTTGAACTTTAAGCCAACGAGGGAGAGTGGCAACGTCAGCAATAAAGCACATGCGTTCTAGTAGGGAAACTCGATGGGTGCGAGGATTAAAGCCAGCGACATTTACTTCACCGGAGAAAGAAGTTAAGCCAAACAAAGTTTTTAGTAGGGTGGTTTTGCCAGCACCATTGGGGCCAATTAAACCAACGATGGTGCCTGGTTGAATCTTTAGATTAATATCTTTTAGCGCTTGAAAGCTGCCATAGTGCTTATTGAGATTGTTTGTAGTGATAATTGGGTTCATTTTAAGAGCTCCTCTAGGGTAAAGCCGAGTTGCTTTATTTTTTGCTTTAGCAAGGGAAGTTCTTCTTCTAAAAAATATTGTCGTTCTTGTTGAAGAAGTAGTTGTTTTGCTCCGGAGTTAACAAACATGCCCATGCCGCGACGTTTACTAATAATCTTGCTGTCAGTTAGCGCTTGATAAGCTTTGGAAACCGACAGTGGGTTGATTTGATAATCGCTGCTGAGTTGGCGTATGGAAGGTATCGCTTCATTTTCAGCAAGGCTACCATCGAGAATAGCGGCGGCAATTTTGTCGCGTAATTGCTGGTAAATGGGTTGTTTATCGTTCCACTTCATTACTTAGACCTCTTAGTCAGTCATCAAATTTTTGTTCATGCTCTATGGGTTGCTGAGGTTTTTCTGGTGTAATTACCCACAAAATAAGGTAGAGAATGATACAAATTCCACCTGTGATTAGTGTGATAGCAATATAAAGTAATCTCATGATAGTGGGGTCAACATTAAAATATTCTGCTAAATCTGCGCAGACGCCACCTAAAATACGGTCTTGAGTAGAGCGATAAAGCCGTTTTGATAAATTGCCCATAAAATATCTCCCTAGTGTATTATGTTACCAGTACAGTAGGTTGCTAGAATGGTGAGGGTATGGCAAGAAGCCTCGGGTTAAACCTTATCTTAAATCCATATTGTAAAGTGTGGTTTTTTAGAGCAAGCTAGCTGCCAGGTCTAAGCTTTATTTGATAGAGCGTTATTTTGTCTGTAAAAACCAACTTCAGTACTTAGAAAAACCTTTAAAATTCTAAATGGCACTCTATTGTACCTGTCTCATCGCATAATATCTTAAATTAATTATGCTAATCAATCTAAAAAATTATTTATACCTCAAATTTTTCTCCTCTCAAAATAAATTATTAACTTTTAGGTAATAGCAATTATATCTCGTTAATAAGAACAAGAATGATCTATCCTAAAACCCTATGAAGCCTTATTATTCACTTCAACTTAAGTATCTAGGTGATCCGCTCCACTGGTCATCAATTTCCACTAAAACAGCTGATACGAGCCTTAGGCACGATTCAGTATTAGGGAAAATTCCAACTGTATGCGTCCTTCTTTTTACCTCTCTGTTTACGCGCTCAGCTATGTTACTGGTTCTTAATCTTTTTTGATGCGGCCTGTCAAAGTTCATCACTACTAAGCCCTCCGGTATATTCACTTCCAACCAAGAAGAAAGCTCTGGTGCTGTTTGCTGATATTTATCTACCGCCATAGCCAATAGTCTTTCCGACTCATGAATGTTTGAGGCATTAAATATAGCTGTAATCTCCTCAGCTACTGGTTCCTTCATTGAGCGCTTTGGTATGTGAGCCTGAGCATTTTGCTGCAAATGAAATTGGCAGCGTTGCCAAGGAACACTGGGGAACACAGCTCTTCTAGCGGCTTTTAGGCCAGTATGAGCGTCGCTAGTAATCAACTCAATACCATGTATACCTCGCTCAACCAACTGCTGAAGAAAATCACGCCAATGTACCTCAGCCTCTGATAACGCAACAGAAACACCTAGCACTGTTCTCTTGCCGGTTGATTCATCAAAGCCATAGGCTATCAATACCGCACAGTCTTGTACTGTGCCGCTAGTGCGCACCTTCTCATAACGTGCATCTAGCCAAAGATATTTTATCTTTCCTAACGGCTTATTTCGCCATTTCTTTAAATCTTCATCCAACAATTTAGCGCAACGGCTTACTTCTGTGCTTGAAATATCTGTTCCACAGAGTTGCTTTAGCACCTTTTCAACTTTGCGCGTGGAAACCCCATGCACATACATTTCAGCGACAGCCAGCTTAAGTGCTCTATCAGAGCGTACACCTCGCTCTAAGACTGATGGATAGAAGGCTTCATTGGAGTCTCTAACCTGCGGTATCTGTAGCTCAAGCTGACCTTGACCTGTGTTAATTAACCTTGGTTTAAAGCCGTTCGCATATCCGTTTCTATCGCCAGTTCGCTCATAAGGACTGGCATTTAAATGGCGCTCCCTTTCTATTAACATAGCCTCATTCATCAACCTGGAGACAAGCTTAGGTAAAGCTTCAAACCCCTCCATCGCTAAAACATGTATGGCTTCTTCGATTAAGTTCTCATTTTTATAGCAGCTCATTGTCATTCCTCTTTTTTGGTTAAGTTTACCTTAAAAGGAATTTCTAATCTGACTGAGTCGCCTGCTTATTTTCAGCAAGTCAATGGAATTTACAGAAAGGATGGCGCACTAGCCTTTATTTTTAAGCTTGATATCCTTGGTTAGTATCCGTTCAATATCAGCATGATTTGAAAATAATTCAAAAAGTTCTTGACAGCTTTTTCGTGCAAATTTGGAAATTTTATATTGGAATCATCGTGTGTCATAAAAGCATGATGTGCGCTCTATAACAACGCTGTATGCTCGGATTATTTTTTCATCGATCAGGTTCATGGCTTAAAAATAATTTCAGCAGTACGGCCATCTGTGTGGGGAAAATTTACCTTTTCAAACCCGTGGTATACTCTTCCTATGAAAAAACAACCTGACAAATCAGTTTTAGCCGATCTCATTGAGAGATTTAATAATACTGTTACACCAACAGCACTAGAAACAGATTTTAGCAATGTATGTGAAAGTCAGGCTGAGAAAATCATAAAGCTAGAAGACAAGGTGCAATCGTTAAATAACGCATTAAATAAATATAAAGGTGAGCAAGGAAAGCCTAATGTTAGAAAGCAAACGCGCGCTAACAAGGACAAGGATCATTCCTCCGAGAAGGATAGAAAAGGAAATAAAACCAATAAAACTAGAAAGCCAAAATCTAGTAAAAAAAATCTCGAAGTCTCTAATACAGTGACACTAACAATTAATCCAGATTCGTTGCCCAGCGATGCTGTGCCAAATGGCTCTAAGAAAACACTTATCCAGGATATAAAAATTGCTGCTAATAACACTCTTTTTTTGCGCCAACAATATTACTCCCCTTCTGAAAACAAACACTATACAGCACCTCTGCCAACTGGTTATGAGGGCCAGTTCGGCCCTACTATTAAAAGCTGGACAAGCTTCCTAAATACTCAAGGTGGTATGACGCTAGAAAGCCTTGAGACATTTTATAAAACCGCCAACATAGATATTAGTAAATCAACCATCCATAGCTTCACAATTAAAACACCTACGATACTTGAGCCCGAGAAGGTAGAAGTTGTGAAGGCAGGTTTACAATCCACGAACTACCAGCACCTAGATGACACCAACGCTAGAGAGGATGGGAAAAACCGTTATGTTAATGTATTGGGTAATGAGTATTATTCAGCTTACTTTACGCTGACCAGTAAAAGTCGATTAAGCGTCATTGAAATGTTAAGCAAAGACCACTTTGGGTTCACATTAAATGAGGCCGCTTTTAATTTACTGGCTACTATGAACTTACCCCACAAGGTAATCGAAAGCTTAAAGGTATTTCACTCATCGACTATCTTAAACAGTAAGGAGCTGGAAGTTATTCTTGATAAGGTATTAGGTGATAAAAAATTTCCAAAATATAGAAAGCTGATTACTGATGCGGCAGCTATCTCAACATATAGAAAGAGTCCTTATGCGATAGAAACACTCATTACCGATGATGCGCCACAGTTTAAGCTCATTACTGAATCACTCGCCTTGTGCTGGGTTCATGAGGGTAGGCATTATAAAAAGCTGACGCCAATTTTTAAGAAGCACCAAGACTCTGTTGACAGCTTCTTGGATAGGTTTTGGGATTATTATCATAAGCTCATTGAATATAAAAAGAACCCAGGGCAAGATGAGATAGATAAGCTATCCAATGAGTTTACTGAGTTATTCTCAACAATCACTGGCTACGAGAAACTAGATAAACAAATTGAGCTCACCTTAAAAAAGAAAAGGCAGCTATTGTTAGTGCTGGAAAAGCCAGAGCTTCCTCTACATAACAATCCAGCAGAGTTGATGGCTCGGAAGCAGGCTAGAATGCGCGATGTACACCTTCATACTATGAGTGAAGAAGGAACGAAAGCTAAGGATACAATGGTTACAATTACTGAGACATGTAAAAAGCTAGCAGTTAATGTCTTCGATTATATATATGACAGAATTACAAAAAACTATTCTATGCCTTCGCTAGCGGAATTAATTACCATCCGCTCATCACAGGCGCAGTAAACTAAAGAGAGCGCAGCATGAGCATCATGCTGAAATAAGACGGATACCTTGGTTACATAGTTGAATCTGACCTTTTTCAGATTCAACTATGTAAGAGGGCGTTCTAAGCCATACGTTCCTTTTTAGTTGAGGTTGAAGAGGCAGCTACAGGACCTGGATCTGGGGTGGTGAGGCTGAAAAAAGTTGCTGGCGTTGCTGAGGAGGCTGCCAGAGCTAGCCTATCTGTTGGAGTCGGTTTGACTATTGGAGTTCTTCTCGAGGCAGCTGAGGGACTAGCACTTGCAATAAGTGCGTAGCTTGCATCCCACAATTTTATCGTTTTATCCAGAGAACCACTTGCTAGCAAGCCATTTTGTAATGTAACTAAGGCGCTTACCCAGCATTCATGACCACGTAGCGTTGTGAGGCAAGTTAAGTGTTTGGTATCCCATAGCCTTATTGTGCTATCCAAAGAGCCGCTTGCTAGGAGGCCGTTCGGTAGCGCAGCTAATGAATATACCCAGTCTTCATGGCCACTTAATGTTCCTAGACACATCAAATCTTTAGACCTTCTGCGTAACTAAGGGCAGTTCTAGAAACTAGCTAAAATTTGCTTATAATTGCCTGATTAATAATCATTCATGGAAAGGCATATGCTATTAAGCTATCAGCAACTCAGTAACCGCCCGCGTATTTTTAAAAAGTTAACTGGTTTGACCCTTGATGATTTTGAAACGATACACCAACAAGTGAAGTCATCACTTGATGATGAGTTTAGTAAGCTGGGAAGGCGCCCGAAACTCACCACGCACCATGATCGCCTTTTGCTTCTCATGATGTACTATCGCACTTATGTAACACATGAATTCTTAGGTTACTTTGTTGGTTTGGATGACAGTAATGTCTGCCGCTTATTTAAACGCTTAGAACCCTTAGTGGCCAAGCATATTCATATTAAAAAAGACAGAACCCTAACAGAAGATGCGGTTTGCGCTATATTAATGGATGTAACGGAGCAGCCTATTCAGCGCCCCAAAAAGAAGAAGCCACGTAAAGATTATTATTCTGGTAAAAAGAAAAGACATACTCAAAAGGTGGAGATAGCAATGAGTACATCCGGAAAAATAATCAACGTCTCTCAAACAATGCCTGGGAGGGTTCATGATATTAAGATCCGACAACGTGGCAGCCCACTGCCACCAGCAGAAAAATATGCTGATCTAGGATACCAAGGAATTCAACATACTGACCCCTTGGTTAACTTACCTCATAAAAAGCCCAAAGGCGGCAAATTAACTACTCAACAAAAAGAGGATAACCGTAATCACAGCAAGATCCGTATTAGGGTTGAACATCAATTCTCAAAATTTAAAAAATTCCGCATTCTTGGGGAGGTGTATAGGAATTTTCGCAGAAAACACAATATGAGATTTAATATTATTGCTGGGATTCTCAATCTTCAAGCCGGATTCTAAAACTACAAACGAGCATAAGCTCGCCCAGTATTTAGTTTCGCAGAAGGTCTTTTAATGTCCCATAGCCTTATCGTTTTATCCAAAGAGCCACTTGCCAGTAAGCCATTCGGTAAGACAGCTAATGAACATATCCGCTTACTATGTCCACGGAGTGTTTGCCGACAGGCTAAGAGCTTGGTATCCCACAGCTTTATTGTACTATCACTAGATCCACTTGCTAGTAAGCCATTTGGTAAGGTGGCTAGTGAGCTTACAACATCTGCATGACCGCGCAGTGTCTCTAAACACTCTCCTCTTTCTGTGTCCCACACCTTGATTGTACTATCAGCAGACCCGCTCACCAGCTGCCCATTTGGTAGAACGGCTAATGAAGTTATACTTTCCTTATGGCCTCGCAACGTTTCACAACAGGATAAACTCTCTATATCCCACAGCTTTATCGTCTGACCTTCAGAACCACTTGCTAACAAGCCATTTGGTAATACAATAAGTGAAGTTATAGCTTTGTCTTCGCCGCTCTCGTGGCCGCGCAGCGTACTGTGACACGAATAGCGTTCGGTTTCCCATAGCTCGATAGCTCCGCTTTCAGTTCCACTTGCTAATAAGCCGTCTTGTAAGGTAGCTAATGACCGCACCCAATCGCTATGAGTACGTAGCGTTCTTCTGCATTGGGATTTTTCTGGTGTTGGTGATTTTTTAGTTGTTGGCATATGGCTTCTCCGTAGAAACTTTTCATAACCCCAGTTCGGAGTTATGGCAGCCTTGGATTTAGTGAAAAACTTATATAACCTTTTGAAATTATTACTAATAATGGATGTGGTTATGATACATGAGCGCGAGGTTATAGAGTTATTTTGTCGCATAGATGATTTTGCTGAGGAATTTGCAGCACTTGAGCGCAAAGATCTACTCCCTTCATCTGCAGAAAAAAAGTCAGGTCCACCTTGTTGTTTAGCTTATAGCGAGATTATGACAATCATGATTTTGTTCCAAATGATCGGCTATAGAAACTTTAAATATTTTTATACTGGCTTTCTAAGAACATACTGGGGACATTACTTCCCTAATTTACCCAGTTACTCACGTTTTATTGAATTGATGCCTAGAGCGCTAATGCCACTGACAATTTTTATTACTCTTAACGGTGGCAGGCGTAGTGGCATTTACTACATTGACTCAAGTTGCCTACCAAACTGTCACATTAAACGCACTAAACGCCACCGCACATTTAAAGCGGTTGCAAAACTTGGAAAAACATCTGTTGGTTGGTTTTTTGGTCTGAAACTTCATTTAGTAATCAATGACATAGGTGAGTTAATCGCCTTTAAAGTCACGCCCGGCAATCATCATGATTTAGCTGCAGGTGTCTCATTGTTTGAAGGGCTGGAGGCTTTGGCCTTCGGAGATAAAGGCTATATTGGGAAGGCTGTTTTTGAAAAACTACTTGATAGCGGTTTGAAGTTAATTACACGCAAAAGAAAAAATATGAAAAATGCGCAGCCACTTAGCGATCACGAGCAACAGTTATTAAATCAGCGAGGGATCATTGAGACTGTTTTTGGCTGCTTGAAACATAAGTTTCATATTTGGCACACCAGACATCGCTCGGTTGCAAATGCTATTACACATCTTGTTGCTGGGTTGGCTGCTTATATTATTGAGCCATTAACAATTACTGCAGTGAAAAGGTTGCCAAGCAATTAGAATTTAATTACTTGATCACTATTAACTCCGAACTGGGGTTTCATATTATACGGTTGCGTGAGAAGCAAAGGCTGAAATATAAGACCTTCTGCGTAACTAAGGGCAGTTCTAGAAACTAGCTAAAATTTGCTTATAATTGCCTGATTAATAATCATTCATGGAAAGGCATATGCTATTAAGCTATCAGCAACTCAGTAACCGCCCGCGTATTTTTAAAAAGTTAACTGGTTTGACCCTTGATGATTTTGAAACGATACACCAACAAGTGAAGTCATCACTTGATGATGAGTTTAGTAAGCTGGGAAGGCGCCCGAAACTCACCACGCACCATGATCGCCTTTTGCTTCTCATGATGTACTATCGCACTTATGTAACACATGAATTCTTAGGTTACTTTGTTGGTTTGGATGACAGTAATGTCTGCCGCTTATTTAAACGCTTAGAACCCTTAGTGGCCAAGCATATTCATATTAAAAAAGACAGAACCCTAACAGAAGATGCGGTTTGCGCTATATTAATGGATGTAACGGAGCAGCCTATTCAGCGCCCCAAAAAGAAGAAGCCACGTAAAGATTATTATTCTGGTAAAAAGAAAAGACATACTCAAAAGGTGGAGATAGCAATGAGTACATCCGGAAAAATAATCAACGTCTCTCAAACAATGCCTGGGAGGGTTCATGATATTAAGATCCGACAACGTGGCAGCCCACTGCCACCAGCAGAAAAATATGCTGATCTAGTGTTACGTCTATCTTTATTTAGGGGAATTGAGCTAGTTTTATCTCATAATAAACAAGGTTTTTAGTAACCTATCAAGGTAAAATAACTTGATATAAAAACTATAGTGAAATTAGTCATGCGCAGAATCATAAAAGCGATTAAAAGCCTGAGTGATTACCTGATCCTGCTGAAAAAAAATCCAGAGCTACTAAGGCCAGAGCAGTGCAGCCATTGCGGTGCAGGTGGACTATGGTCACATGGATCATATGATCGAAAACCAGATAGGAACCCAGGTAAAGGACGCTCTTTAAATCCCACCCCTGTTTTGAGATTTTATTGTCATCAATGTAAACGTACTTGTTCAACCCTACCTGAGATACTTTCTCCAAAGCGTTGGTATTGCTGGTCAGTTCAGCAGGCAGTGTTAATGAGCGTGCTCCTGGGAAAAGTATTAGCTCATCAGGTCAGGAGCAAGGTGTTAGTCGACACACCGTTGCTAGGTGGTTTCACTGGTTGGTTGACCACTTCGTTGATTACTCCTTCCATATCAAAGCACATCCGTTGTGGTTACAGCTTGGGCGACATAGTGATCCACAAGCGTTTTGGTTGGCCTGCCTTGGTGAGCATGATTTATCGAGCATCATGCTTTTTCTTAACAACACAGGAGTGAGCATCCCATAATTAATTAACGTGAAAAAAAGTTGAGATGGATATTTTCTGTAAACCTCACGACCCCACACAGTTTGAGCGTAGCATTCTCAACTCAAGTTGTGATTAACTCATTGCAAGTAGTTAAATCACACAGGAATTGCAAAATGACCAAGCCCATTCACCCAACAGCACTGTTTCGCCTAAGTGTTTTAGGTGAGCTATGTAGCCGAAATAGTTTTGAGCATGGTGAGCTCAAGAGCATTATTAAAAGGTTGTCCCAGCAAACCTACAACATTCCAGGTAGTAAGCGTGTTCACCTCAGTGCTAAAACAATTGAGAATTGGTATTACGCCTGGTTAAAGCAGGGTATTGATGGATTAGTTCCTAAAACTCGACGAGACAAAGGCCAGTGTCACATCAATCCAGAGCTACAAGAGTTAATTATTTCCACTAAACAGGAAAGCCCTTCAAGATCAATTCCGACCGTGATTAAACTCTTAGAAACTCAAGGGAAGGTAGCACGAGGTGAATTATCTCACGCAACAGTTCACCGCTTATTAGTAAAACACGGCCTGTCTAAAAGAACAGTCACACCTTCTAACCAAATTGAGCGCCGCTCATTTGAGGCGCTCACAGCTTGTGATATTTGGTATGGCGATGTCATGCATGGTCCAACGATTTACGATGGCCAAAGAAGAGTTAAAAGCTATTTGGTGAGTATTTTTGATGATGCCTCAAGGTTGGTCTGTCACAGTAAATTTTGTACTGATGAGAGCGCCATTACTATTGAGCATGTGTTGAAAGAGGCATTACTCAAACGTGGGCTTCCTGTTAAGCTCATCATTGACAACGGCCCTGCCTACCGTGCTAAAACGTTGCAAACCATTTGTGCTCGTTTGAAAATTCAATTGATTTACGGCAGGCCCTATGAACCGCAAAGCAAAGGCAAACTAGAGCGTTGGCATAGAACAGTACGCGAGCAATTCCTAGCTGAATGCAACCTGGATTCCATTCATAGTTTCAATGCGCTGAATGATCGATTTTGGGCTTGGGTTGAGCGTGTTTATCATCAAGCCTCGCAAAGCGCCCTGCCTGACAAGATGACCCCGTTACAACGCTATCAGCAAGACCTCACTAAAATTCAGCCGTTAGGTTGTTTGGCCGATAAGCTAGATGATTACTTCCTGCATCGCATTAAGCGCCGAGTCAGGAAGGATGGCACGGTAAGCTGGAATAATCGACTCTTTGAAGTTCCATTTGAACTGGCTCAACAAGAGGTTTATTTAGTGGTTGATCCGCATAGTGACTCCGCCCGTCACGTCGAATCATTGGAATATCAATACCTTGGTGCAGTGGGAGAGCTGGACAAACATAACAACCTTTCTAGAACCCGAGCTAGACCTCAGATGCCGGAACAACCAGCAAGAAAAACCTCGCTAGTTGAGATTGTTTATAACCAAGTTAAAGAGGATTTGGATATCACTGAGGAGATACCGTCTTAAACGTCAACAATAAATTGTAAAATTTTTACTAGGCATCCGCTGAAAATGGCTGCTGTGTTTTTAGGATGCCATAAATCATATGCACCATTTTTCTCATAACAGCACAAATGGCTAGCTTCTTTGGCTTGCCTTTTTTGAGCAGCTTTTCATAAAATTTCTTCAAAATAGGATTATGCCTTATAGCCACTAATGCCGGCATGTAAAGCGCCTTTCGCAACCAAGCACTACCAACCTTTGAGAGCCGTGATGAATTCAATGAAGTGCCTGATTGTGACTGGCTGGGATTTAAACCAATATGAGCAGCCAATTGTTTTGCGCCAGAAAATCTTTCAATATTATTAAAAAAAGCAGTTAGTGTTTGAGCGGTTTTATCACCAATGCCTGGGATGCTTTTAAGCAGCTCTGTGTTATTCTTCAGATCATCATCACTCGCGATCAGCTTACTAATTTCTTCCTGCAGTCGTAAAATTTCTTTTTCCATATAATCGATATGATTTTGTATAGAGCTAATAATTGTTTCTTCCGCTAGCTCCAGCCTGTTTTGTTCATTGCTGACTTGGGAGGTTAATACTTCAGATCTCTGTATCAAAGCTCTTAGAGCCTCTATATTAGCTGGCAAAGGCTGCCATAGCGTTGGAGTAAAATGATTTGAATAGTCCTTAATACTGACCGCATCGGCCTTGTCGGTCTTGTTTCGTATTAGCTGTCCTTTCATAAAAAACTTTATTCGTGCAGGATTAATTATACTGACATCACACTTCTCACTATGTAAATAAAGAGCCAATGCATTACCGTATTTACCTGTTGATTCCATGCAAAAATGAAGTGACTGATCAGATAAAGATTGCGTCCATTCTAATAACTCAGAAAAGCCCTCAGGATTATTATTAAAATGTTTAACGTGATCTTTTCCGCTAGTGGTGATAGCAGCAACAAAATCAGATTTTGCAATATCAATACCAACGCAATTTTTTTTCATTTGCTAGAGCCTCTTAAATTTTATTACACTAACAAACTTGGGAAATCATAGTTCGGATCAACCTTGCAAATACAGGCTCACAATGGCCTAAGATACCGTTCGATCTCATGAACTTATGAGGGTGGAAGGGAGCTAAATCTCCTCAACAGGATTAAATCCTAAGGACGAACACGGCTTCACCTTCCGCCTACCCAAGCATCCTTGGGATTGTAGCAATATTGTCATATCTCTACAGTTATTTAAGATACAAGGATGAGTAAGATGTATCTTCAACATTTTGGCTTGAAATTTGATCCATTGGGTAAATCAAACATTATTGAATTGGCGCAGTCAAAGCGACTAGAACAGCAACTTAATGGTTTGCTAGAAACACGCGGCTTAGCAGTGATTACTGGCGACTCAGGGACAGGAAAGACCACGGCGCTAAGATACTGGAGCAATAAACTCAACCCGCTGACCCATCAAGTCATTTATCAATCAGACACTCACTTTCGGTCATTTGATGTGTACTCTCAGCTTGCCGAAAATCTAGGTTTAGAAAACTATTACCGATTCTCTAAACTTTGGAGAGACTTGAAGCAGAGCTTGATCGCGCTCTACCATGATAAAAACGTTCAGCCTATTTGGATCCTAGACGAGGCGCATCAGCTTAGTAATGATTTCATTCTACGATTACCTGACTTCCTTAATTTCAGTTTTGACAGCAAAGACGTCATGACGATTATCTTATGTGGACTCCCATCACTTCTAGCAACATTGCAGAGACCAGCCTATGAACCTATCAACTCTAGAATTCAGTGCTTTATTAGGTGGCATGCAATTGAAGATAGCAGGGATTTTGAGAGCATTATTCACGCTGCTTTTGAGAAGGCAGGAATGAGCAGCAGCTTATTCACTGAAACAGGTATTCGTGCAGTACACATGGCCACAAAAGGTAGGCTTCGTTATGTTGATAGGCTCATGCGACATGCGTTGCTAATCGCCGCTAATATGAATTTAAACCATATACCGGATGATGTCATTAATCAGGCAATTCATGAGCTAAAAGGTTAACTATTTGACACCATCTCACGCAAAATAGGTTGAGATGGTTTCTCTAAATTATTGTGGGACGTTACAATCTAGGATACCAAGGAATTCAACATACTGACCCCTTGGTTAACTTACCTCATAAAAAGCCCAAAGGCGGCAAATTAACTACTCAACAAAAAGAGGATAACCGTAATCACAGCAAGATCCGTATTAGGGTTGAACATCAATTCTCAAAATTTAAAAAATTCCGCATTCTTGGGGAGGTGTATAGGAATTTTCGCAGAAAACACAATATGAGATTTAATATTATTGCTGGGATTCTCAATCTTCAAGCCGGATTCTAAAACTACAAACGAGCATAAGCTCGCCCAGTATTTAGTTTCGCAGAAGGTCTATACGTTTGTCTTTTTCTTCAGCATTTGAGCTATTCACTCTGTTAGTTAAGTAATACATTTCTCGCATATAGCTCTGTGCTAAAGGAATTTGTACTGCTTTGAGTGAATTGGATAGAGCGTTATTTTGTCTGTAAAAACCAACTTCAGTACTTAGAAAAACCTTTAAAATTCTAAATGGCGCTCTATTGTACCTGACTCATCGCATAATATCTTAAATTAATTATGCTAATCAATCTAAAAAATTATTTATACCTCAAATTTTTCTCCTCTCAAAATAAATTATTAACTTTTAGGTAATAGCAATTATATCTCGTTAATAAGAACAAGAATGATCTATCCTAAAACCCTATGAAGCCTTATTATTCACTTCAACTTAAGTATCTAGGTGATCCGCTCCACTGGTCATCAATTTCCACTAAAACAGCTGATACGAGCCTTAGGCACGATTCAGTATTAGGGAAAATTCCAACTGTATGCGTCCTTCTTTTTACCTCTCTGTTTACGCGCTCAGCTATGTTACTGGTTCTTAATCTTTTTTGATGCGGCCTGTCAAAGTTCATCACTACTAAGCCCTCCGGTATATTCACTTCCAACCAAGAAGAAAGCTCTGGTGCTGTTTGCTGATATTTATCTACCGCCATAGCCAATAGTCTTTCCGACTCATGAATGTTTGAGGCATTAAATATAGCTGTAATCTCCTCAGCTACTGGTTCCTTCATTGAGCGCTTTGGTATGTGAGCCTGAGCATTTTGCTGCAAATGAAATTGGCAGCGTTGCCAAGGAACACTGGGGAACACAGCTCTTCTAGCGGCTTTTAGGCCAGTATGAGCGTCGCTAGTAATCAACTCAATACCATGTATACCTCGCTCAACCAACTGCTGAAGAAAATCACGCCAATGTACCTCAGCCTCTGATAACGCAACAGAAACACCTAGCACTGTTCTCTTGCCGGTTGATTCATCAAAGCCATAGGCTATCAATACCGCACAGTCTTGTACTGTGCCGCTAGTGCGCACCTTCTCATAACGTGCATCTAGCCAAAGATATTTTATCTTTCCTAACGGCTTATTTCGCCATTTCTTTAAATCTTCATCCAACAATTTAGCGCAACGGCTTACCTCTGTGCTTGAAATATCTGTTCCACAGAGTTGCTTTAGCACCTTTTCAACTTTGCGCGTGGAAACCCCATGCACATACATTTCAGCGACAGCCAGCTTAAGTGCTCTATCAGAGCGTACACCTCGCTCTAAGACTGATGGATAGAAGGCTTCATTGGAGTCTCTAACCTGCGGTATCTGTAGCTCAAGCTGACCTTGACCTGTGTTAATTAACCTTGGTTTAAAGCCGTTCGCATATCCGTTTCTATCGCCAGTTCGCTCATAAGGACTGGCATTTAAATGGCGCTCCCTTTCTATTAACATAGCCTCATTCATCAACCTGGAGACAAGCTTAGGTAAAGCTTCAAACCCCTCCATCGCTAAAACATGTATGGCTTCTTCGATTAAGTTCTCATTTTTATAGCAGCTCATTGTCATTCCTCTTTTTTGGTTAAGTTTACCTTAAAAGGAATTTCTAATCTGACTGAGTCGCCTGCTTATTTTCAGCAAGTCAATGGAATTTACAGAAAGGATGGCGCACTAGCGTGAATTGCTGTGGCGCTTGGGGTGAAAGTCGATGGTAGTGTAAGTTTCATTTCCTTATCTTCTTATTCATAGTTAAGAGAGGAGAAGGTTACCAGGAAATAAGCAGAATGTTGAATAAAAGCCCTTAAAAAGACTATTGCGTTTTGGGCGGAGTTTGAAGTCCTTGTTTGACTGATAATAATCTCAAGCTATAAAAAATCACTAATAGTGACGCGCCAGTATCAGCCGCAATAGCCATCCATAGGGTGGCAAGTTTTGCGAAGGCTAATAGAATGAAAATAAGCTTTAAGCCTAAAGCAAAGGTAATGTTAGTTTTAATTGTACGGAGTACTCGCTTGGAATGATGTATTAACCAAGGAACCTTGGTGATGCTGTCAGTCATTAAAGCAACGTCAGCGGTTTCGATTGCGTCGTCTGAGCCGAGTGCTCCCATAGCAATACCAATATCTGCACTTGCTAATGCAGGCGCGTCATTGATGCCATCGCCCACCATAGCAACAGGACCAAATTGCTGACGTAATTTATGGATTTGCTGCATTTTATCTGTGGGTAGAAGTTCCGCATGGACTTGATCGAAAGCGCAGCCTGTTGCAATAGCATTAGTTGTGCCTTTATTGTCACCTGTTAACAAAGCAGTTTGTAAGTCTAATTGTTTTAGGTTGCTAACAACATTTTCACTTTCTGGACGAAGCTGGTCGGCAATGCTGATTAAACCGCATATGCTTTCTCCTTGGCCAAGAACTACTAGTGAGTGACCTTCATCTTCTAGCTTTGCTAGTAATTGGTGTAGGCCTTCAGGCTCTTCATTGGCGTTTAGCTTTTCATGTAGGAAGCGGTGGCTACCTATCCAATAAGGTTTTTCATCAATTACACCCTTGATGCCTTTTCCCTTAGCAGTTTTAAGCTCGGTTGCTGTTAGCAATGGAATATTTTGTGCTTTTGCTTGTTGGAGAATAGCGTGAGCTAAGGGGTGATTGCTATGGCTTTCTAGGCTAGCTGCAAGCTGTAAAATATCTGTTTCAGAAAAACTTTCAAATGTGATAACTCGTTCTACTTTAGGGCGTCCCTGGGTTATGGTGCCTGTTTTGTCAAAAGCAACTACTTTGAGCTGAGCAAGCGTTTCTAGATAACTGCCACCTTTAATCAAAACACCTACACGTGCTGCAGCACTTAAGCCTGCTATGATACTAACCGGTGTTGAAATTACCAATGCGCAAGGGCAAGCAATAACTAATACAACCAGGCCTTCGTAAATCCATGGTAACCAGACAGCAGAGGTAAATAGAGGTGGGACAACCATGACTAAAGCAGCAAGTAGCATCATTAGAGGGGTATAGTATTTAGCAAATTTCTCGACCCAGAGTTCACTGCGTGCTTTGTTAGCTTGTGCTTGTTCGACTTGGCGGATGGTTTGGGCAAACAAGGTGTTATCAGAAGGTTGAGTTACTTTGGCTGTAATTACGCCTTCGCTATTAATCGTACCGGCATAAACTAAGCTGCCAACCTGTTTGCTAACAAGGCGTGACTCGCCAGTAATGGGTGCTTGATCAACGTGTGTTTCGCCGGCAACTATTTTTGCATCAAGTGGGATTTTTTCACCAGGGCGAATAATGATTTCGGTGCCCACTTTAATATCACCAGCAAGTGCTTCTTTGATATTTCCGCAGCAGGTTTTAACATGTGCAGTCTCAGGAGTGATGGTGAGTAGCGCTTTGACAGCTTGCCGTGCTTTGCCAACACTCCAGGCTTCGAGTAGCTGTGCAATAGCAAATAATAAAGTAACCATAGCGGCTTCTAGCCACTGCTGAATCAATAAAGCACCGATAACGGCAATTATCATGAGTAAATTAATATCAGGTCGCAGACGACGTAGAGCAAGCCAAGCTTTAGGCGCAACAAACCAGGCTGAGCAGACAATACTAAGTAGATAAAAGATAGCTGCTACCAAGGGGATGTGGTGTTGGGAACTATAGTCACCCATCAGGGCGTCAGCAACATTGTGGCGCAAAGCATGAAGAACTACGCCAGCAATAAGCAGTAGTAGGCTAAGCAAAACAAGTAAGCCTCTGCCAAAGCGTTGCCAAGGAGATGATGATTCGGTAAGTCTTTTTAAGTGTTGTTGCCAGGGGGTGGCTTTTAACCCAGAAGTGGCAATAGCACTTAAGAGTTGTTGTTCAGTAATAGCAGTATTTAAAGGAGTAATTGTTAATTTTGCATTGAGTAAATCAAACTGTAGGTCTTGTTCAGATTGCACAAGGTTTTTCAGGGCTTTTTTTAGCATGGCAACTTCTTCAGCGCAGTCCATGCCATCAATTCGGAATTGTAGGCGACTATTCATAACTTGCTTTTATATTTATATGAATAGCAAATCATATATCAATGGGGTTATAGAGTCAATCAGGTAGTTTGCGGAGTTTTGCTAAGTAAAAGCCATCAAAAAATTCATCAGGTAATAAACGTAGCGTTTGTCTTATGGTTGGGTTGAAGCTTTGCTTTTGCCAATGAGTTAAGCCTGGCTGTTGGTTGGTGAAGCTAAGAGTAATAGGCTCAATTTGTAGAGCGGGGAATTTTTTTAGTAAACGGTTAACAACGGCTTCATTTTCCTCGGGAGCAAATGAGCAGGTTGAATAAACAAGTGTGCCACCAGGTTTTACGCACTGGATAGCAGAGAATAATAACTGTTTTTGTTTGCGCTGCATTTCTTTGACCTTACGTTCGCTCCAGTAGGAAAAGCTGTCTGGTATTAACAAAGAAAAGCGAGATTCTGAAGAGCAAGGGGCATCAAGTAATACTCGGTCAAATTGATTGGTACAATGTTTCCAGACGGTAGTGCCGTCTTTTAGGAATGTTTTAACAATTTGCGCACCGTTCTCTGTTAGATTCTTTTGTAAATGGAAGAAGCGGTTTTTGACTTTTTCGACAGCGGCAATATGGCCTTGATTATTCATGAGTGCTGCAAGTTGTAAAGTTTTACTGCCTGGTGCTGCGGTTAGGTCTAAAATTTTTTCGCCTGGTTGAGGTGCAAGTACTAAAGGCGGCATCATGCTGGCGGGGTTTTGAATGTAGATCCAATGGTTGCGAAAAGCAATTGACTCAGTAAGTGCACGGTGCTGAGTATGCGCTACCCAATAGCAATTACTTATCTGTTTGGTTAGTTGCTGGTAGCTTATTCCTTGCTGGTTTAAGCTGTTTAAGGCTGTTTTTATATCACTGAGTAAAGTGTTTACGCGAAAACAGGTTTGTTTGGGTTGAGAGAAGCTGGCTAAGCAATTGGTAAGTTGTTCTGCCGGAATGATTTGTTGTAATCGATGGATAAAAGCTTCCGGCAGTGCAAGTGACATAGTAGTATATTCCAATCGTAAGATGAGCCTGAAGCAGCATCTGAACAGATGTCACCATGATGGTCCAT
The DNA here is from genome assembly GCA_965196985.1 of Gammaproteobacteria bacterium. Lineage (GTDB taxonomy): Bacteria > Pseudomonadota > Gammaproteobacteria > UBA12402 > UBA12402 > 2-12-FULL-35-23. The sequence continues at coordinate 165,699 of CBDALO010000131.1, forward strand.
CGGTTAGTCTTCAGTGCTGATAGTATCAGCTATTTGCTCTTTTGTTATTTTCTCAAATAACGTCTTCTTTGCTTCCTGCATCTTTTGTGCAGATTCATGATCAGTCAGAGAATACGCTAATTTATCTAGTCGTTCAAAGGTTTCATTTTCCTTTAAATACTGCTCAGCATTTTCAATTGATTTGAACTTTTCGTAAGGAGTCATAATGGCCTCGTAAGGGTAAAGTTTAGTTTGCTTACCCTTGCTATTAATGCTGGTTACAGGGAAGTAACAAGGTCTGTGAAAATTAATATAGTCGTTAAAATGCTGGTTATAGAATTCATTAATTTGCGGGGCAAAACGTTGTTGAATATGTATGTAGCCAAAATGCTTTCTAACAACCGAGCCATTTTTACTTTCCACCAAACCGTTGTCATTACTATGCCTTGGCCTCGATTTAGTGAGTTCAATAAATAACTTTTGCAATAGTTTAGCTACATGCTGATTAATGTACTCTGAGCCATTATCAGCATGTAGGCCTAACACTTTAAATGGAAAGGTATCGATTATTTGCTCTAAGACAGGGATTAAGTAAGCCTCACTAATTTTTTCAACAGCGCAGACTACTTCCATCTGTGTCACCTCGTCAACAGCATTAATATGATAAACACCCTTGATTTTATCCATATCTCCTTGGTGCACTGTATCAATACGTATAAAGCCAGGCCTACCCTCTGGAGTTGGTTTTCGCCTTTCACCAATAGAAACCTGCGTTGCTTTAGTTTTATTAAAGTGTCGCCGTTTGCGCTGGTAGGTTTCAGTTTGTCGAAGATTGTAAAGATGAGAGACTGAGATAAAAGCAAGACGCGCATAACGCTTATCTCCAAACAAATGAAAGGCTCTCTCGCAAAGTTTTTTTGTGGTAGGCCCGCTAAGCGTTTGATGAACCTGATCCGTTTCAGCTAACAACCAAGTATCCTCATGCGTATAGATTAAGCTAAACTTATTTCTAGGTGATCGTTGCTTAACAACAACTTTTCCTGACTTTTGATACTGAGCAATTAGCCTAGTAATTTGTGAACGTGAGTAACCAGTCATTCGTTGCAGGTAATCACGAATCAATCCTTTGTCCTTTTTGCACATACCGCAATAAGCAAATTTTTTTAATGTGTTCGTAACCCATAGGTAAGATTCTGCTCGTGATGTAGCTTCAAAGGTAAGCTGGGTTGATGAGGATAGAAATTGCTCAATCTGGGCAAGTGTGTTTAATTCTATGTCGTTCATATTGATATTCATCCATATAGGATGAACGATCACGCAACAACTTCAGGCCCACTTTGCATTGGAAAGTGGGGGCTATTTCAGGCTCATCTTGCATTGGAAGAGACTATAGTTAGCTTTCACAAGTTGTCGTTGGTACAATATCAAGTGCTTGTTTTTGTAAGTTGATAAGTTGGCTAATTCCTTGCTGGGCTAACGCTAGCATGGCATCAAACTCAGTTTGGTTGAAGGGGTGGCCTTCTGCAGTGCCTTGCACTTCTATAAAGCCATTATCATCATTCATAACTACATTCATATCTGTTTCCGCGCTGGAGTCTTCGGCGTAATCAAGATCTAAGATTGGTTGACCGTTATAAATACCAACAGAAATTGCTGCGATAAAGTGTTTGATTGGGTTGTCAGTAATTTTTTTCTCAGTTAGTAAAACTTTTACTGCATCATAAAGTGCAACACAGGCCCCAGTGATTGATGCAGTTCGAGTGCCTCCATCAGCTTGAATAACATCACAATCGAGAGTGATTGTGTAATCGGCTAGTTTAGTTAAGTCGACGGCTGCGCGTAGTGAGCGACCAATGAGGCGTTGAATTTCTAGGGTGCGGCCTGACTGTTTTCCTCGACTTGCTTCACGTTGACTACGAGAGTGTGTGGCACGTGGTAGCATGTTATATTCGGCCGTGAGCCAGCCTTGCTTTTTGTCTTTTAGAAAACGAGGAACACCTTGGTCAATGCTGGCTGTACACAAGACTTTGGTGTCACCGAACTCTACAAGTACTGAGCCTTCCGCATACTTAGTGTAAGAGCGAGTTAACTTAACTTGTCTAAGTTCGTTATTATTACGGTTGCTTGGGCGCATAAAGTAACCTTACTCATAGCTGAAAAAGTCGGTACTATACCAACGGACTAAGATTTAAACAAGGTAATAGCAGATGACAAAAAGCATGACGGCGTTTGCCAAATGTAATGAGCAAAGCGAGCTGGGTATTATTACTTGGGAGATTCGTTCGGTTAATGGACGTTTTTTGGATTTAAATTTTCGCTTGCCTGAGGCTCTACGTGAATTGGAGTTGGAGTTTCGTCAGCTAATTAAACAGCGCTTTTCGCGGGGTAAGGTCGATATTACCTTGAGGTACCAAGCTGGTGAAAAGGCAGCTGGTGAATGGCAGTTGAATGAATCGGTAGTTAAGCAGCTTAAGCGGGTGACTGCTAAATTAGATAATGAACTTAATTTGGCAAGTTATGAGCCTTTGCAACTATTGCGTTGGCCAGGTTTATTATTAGCTGATGAAAGTATTTCTGATGACGTAAAAAAACGCTTGCTGGCAACCTTTACTACGGCATTGGATGAGTTAGCAGCAAGTAGGTCTCGAGAAGGTAGTGCGTTAGTAACTGCACTGTTGCCTAAGCTTGAAGCAATGAGTGAGCATGTTGTACAGGTGCGAAAGTTTATGCCTGAGTTAGTTAGCTTACAAAGGCAACGCTTAAGTGATAAGTTGGCAGAGTTAAAAGTTGAATTAGACCCAGAGCGGATTGAGCAGGAAATTGTGTTATTTGCACAGAAGGTTGATGTTATTGAAGAATTAGATCGTTTGACTGTGCATATTGATGAGATGAGTCGTTTGTTACAGACTGATGGAGTAATGGGTAGGCGTTTAGACTTTTTAGCACAGGAAATGCATCGTGAGGCAAATACCTTAGGTTCTAAATCAGCACATCAACAAACAAGTAAAACTGCTTTTGAATTAAAGTTATTAATCGAGCAAATTAGAGAGCAGGTGCAAAATATCGAGTAGAGCGCTGCCTTGCGACGGAGGTTGTTGCATGAACAGGAAGAGCTCAATAGACGAGCTAGATTAAGTTGGTTTATGCTTTGTTTTTGCGTAAGTAAAGCGCAGCGTGGCGAGCCATGGAGTAAAAGCAAGGCGTAACTCAGCAAACACGGTGTAAAAAAAGAACCCCCAAAAGGATTATGCAACAACGCCTTTAGTAGCTGGGAAGGTGGGTGTAACAGGAAGAGCTCAATAGACGAACCCCAGTTCGGAGTTAATAGTGATCAAGTAATTAAATTCTAATTGCTTGGCAACCTTTTCACTGCAGTAATTGTTAATGGCTCAATAATATAAGCAGCCAACCCAGCAACAAGATGTGTAATAGCATTTGCAACCGAGCGATGTCTGGTGTGCCAAATATGAAACTTATGTTTCAAGCAACCAAAAACAGTCTCAATGATCCCTCGCTGATTTAATAACTGTTGCTCGTGATCGCTAAGTGGCTGCGCATTTTTCATATTTTTTCTTTTGCGTGTAATTAACTTCAAACCGCTATCAAGTAGTTTTTCAAAAACAGCCTTCCCAATATAGCCTTTATCTCCGAAGGCCAAACCCTCCAGCCCTTCAAACAATGAGACACCTGCAGCTAAATCATGATGATTGCCGGGCGTGACTTTAAAGGCGATTAACTCACCTATGTCATTGATTACTAAATGAAGTTTCAGACCAAAAAACCAACCAACAGATGTTTTTCCAAGTTTTGCAACCGCTTTAAATGTGCGGTGGCGTTTAGTGCGTTTAATGTGACAGTTTGGTAGGCAACTTGAGTCAATGTAGTAAATGCCACTACGCCTGCCACCGTTAAGAGTAATAAAAATTGTCAGTGGCATTAGCGCTCTAGGCATCAATTCAATAAAACGTGAGTAACTGGGTAAATTAGGGAAGTAATGTCCCCAGTATGTTTTTAGAAAGCCAGTATGTTTTTAGAAAGCCAGTATAAAAATATTTAAAGTTTCTATAGCCGATCATTTGGAACAAAATCATGATTGTCATAATCTCGCTATAAGCTAAACAACAAGGTGGACCTGACTTTTTTTCTGCAGATGAAGGGAGTAGATCTTTGCGCTCAAGTGCTGCAAATTCCTCAGCAAAATCATCTATGCGACAAAATAACTCTATAACCTCGCGCTCATGTATCATAACCACATCCATTATTAGTAATAATTTCAAAAGGTTATATAGTGACTGACAGAAAACCTACTAATTCTTAGTCTTTGTTGTTTTATTACACTTTCATTTTTTTATATCCGCGCGAGATCATAATAAAAATAGCATGTTAAGCCCTGGCCGCGTACAAAAAAATGAAATCTCGCTGTTTTGATACGAAAAAAAGCATCCTGCTTTCTGGAATACAATGGGATATTCTGAGGCTGACTAGGCAGCTAACGGTGGGCTGCGACCTCGAATGCGTTTTTTTAGTCGCGCTGCTTTCCTTTGCTCAGCTCTTTGTATAAGACTTCCGATACGATCTATGTTTTTTCCAACAATCGCTAAGCCAACATAACTCTTAAAGCCATCAATGCCGTGATCTAGGCATTGATCCAACCCATGAACTTCAAGAGCATTAATACTGGATTCTACCGCAGAATGCTTTTGTTTCGCTTTCACAAACGAGTCTGACTTTTCAATTTCCTGTGCTTCCTTTGAGAGTCGACCTTTTCTCGGCAATGCAACAACTTCCAAAATATCTGCTAACGCAGATTGATTTTCTTTTGAATGAAAGCCCTTATCAAAACTACATGTGTTTAACTCTGGGAACTTTTGTTGGGTCTCTTGAACCATAGATACGGCGACCTTGTCATCAGTCTCATTCTCCATCACACGATGATGCAATATAAATTGGTGTTGATCCTCCAAGACACAGACTTTCATTCCTAATTCGACTGGTACACCAGCCTTTCCTTTTACAATCCATTCAGTATGTGGCTGAAAGACAGAAAAGACTTTTTCTTCATGCGGGATCTTTTCATCCAATAATATTCGGCGTTTAATTTGATCAACTTGGCGATCTGCATGAACCGTGAACATTTCTATACTTTCAACCAGTGGCGCATCTTGCGGCTTCAGTAGATCGGCTTTCTGGATAGCGTTTATTGAGGCATGTGCTTTATCTAAATATTTTTGCGCAATATTGAGATACTCCTGATGAGCATCCTTGATTGCCTTGTCCTTTTTGTTTTGTTGATCTGCTTGCTTGCTCTTACTGCGCTTTTTTAGTTGAGCTATTCGCATGAGCCGTTTCAGATGCTTGATGTTATATCGATATTGACGCCAGTCACTCAATCCGCTGTGTTCACACAGCTTGGCCACCTGCTGAATTATTTTGCGCATTGCGTCAAACAGTAAGCTTATGTCTGTTGGAAAATGTACGTCTGTTTCAACCACAAAGGAATCGCAACGGCCTCGCAGAGGCTCACTTTTTTTTAACAATGAATGACCAGCTTTCACAACAACTTGATTAATCTCATCTAACAACTCGGGAGTGAGTAGCGAGACATTGTCTTTAATTGTTTGCAGCTGATACTCTATTTTATCGAAAAAATCAGCATGCCCTAGCATTTCACGAATGGTTTTATGTTGATTCACAAGTTCATGCAGTCGATCATAATCACAATTTAGACTCAGGCGGAGTACTCCCATGACCAATATTTTCCATAATTCCATACCAGGGCGTCCATTATTCTTGTCAACCTCAGGTGCAATCTGAGCCTCTAGTAGTTCGAAAATCTCCTTCCGTACAGAGGGTGTACTATAAATAAACTGTAGCCCTTTTAATAATTTTGGAATGTCATCCCGTGATTTAGAGCTGATTTGAATTTTAGAAATATCTACTTGGCCAATTTGCATTTGTGGATTTTGGGCTAGTCTTGTCATTCTTGCTTTCCAGTGAAGAGTTACCATGCTGTGGCGAAAAATCATCGAAGATTAAGGCATTATATCGAAAATAAGCTGTAAATAGCTGGAAAACGAGTATTTAGTGCTGTTTTTTGAAAATCTTCATGTGACCAGTTCGCCCCGAAACATTGAAAATAAAAGGCTTTGCGGGTTTTCTGTCAGTCACTATATAAGTTTTTCACTAAATCCAAGGCTGCCATAACTCCGAACTGGGGTTAGACGAGCTAGATTAAGTTGGTTTATGCTTTGTTTTTGCGTAAGTAAAGCGCAGCGTGGCGAGCCATGGAGTAAAAGCAAGGCGTAACTCAGCAAACACGGTGTAAAAAAAGAACCCCCAAAAGGATTATGCAACAACGCCTTTAGTAGCTGGGAAGGTGGGTGTAAATGGTATAAACAGGCCCCAATAAAAAACCCCGTCTAGCGGGGTTTTTTTATGTTAGAGAAAAATTGCTTTATTCATACGGATTTTTTTCAACAGGGCCACCACTTTGTATTGCCTGAGCTCTAGCATGAAGCTGATTTGTTGAAGTTTGCTGAGTAGCATTAGCTGCTTGGTTATTAAGCCCTGAAGTTGTGGTTGAGAGGTTATCCATTGTGTCTGAAGCATGGCTTATCATATGTGGTAAGCCTAGCACCATTCGTCCTGCACCAAGGATTGGTTTAACAAAGAAGCCGGTAATGCCTTGGTTAAAGAGAGGATTTGTCATAAACATGGCAAAGGCATCCTCAATAAACGAAGAAGAGCTTTTTCCTTCGCCATTTTTCCCAGTTGGAGTGCGGCCAGCCGTACCGTGCGTATTAGTTAGGGTAGAGGTAGATTGGTTAGCTGTTTGGTGTTGGTAGGCGGCGGTGTAATTTACCGCTGAAGGGTCAGCTGTTTGGAAGGTTGGTTTAGCTGGTCCAGCCCCTGCTGCATTGGTGTTGTATTGTACGGCAGCAGCCTGGGAAGCTGGGGTGTACACTTTGGTGTTATAAGCTGTTGTCGCTGAATTAGTTGGTAAACAAGTTGTTACTTTTTGGCCTGATGAATTTGTAGTCGTTTTACAAACCTGGTTTCCCTGCTTATACATCGATAGCTTGGTTTGATAAGGGTTATTAGTGCCAGCATAAGTTTTGTTTACATTCTGTGAGCTAGTTGTGGTTGCATCTTGGTGAAACTGCTTATAGCTACCGACTTGTTGCTGGTTGGCTGCATTATCACTTTGGCCAAACATATCAGTTAGCATGGAGTCGACCATTTTTACAGCTGAATCAAGGAAGCTAGGGAAATCCTGGATAACATTCACAGCAATTTTAGGTACGTTAAGGATTGCATTAACGATATCACCGAGAAAAGAGAACAGCCCCGCTTGGGCTTGGCTGCTAAACGTTAACATGCTGGCTGCGATAAGAGCAGTTATAACGGTTTTTTTGACAGATCGGTTCATGATGCGCTGCTCCTATTGATAGTTAATATAGTTAATGGGTAAAAGGCCATTGTTATTGTTGGTTGGTTCGGTGTTTGTTTTTGTATGGCTGTTCTTATTGTTTTGTTGCGTACCATTTGTTGGACAAGTGCACCTTTCACCATTAGGGCCAATACGATAAGCAGGTTTACCGTTTGCATAGATATAGCGATCATTAGGGTTGGTGCAGCCGCCTTGGCAAAGAGGGAACGTCTGGATGCCTCCAGGCTGTGGTTTAGGGTTGTATAGCTCTGACATGGATGTAGCTGATTGAACTTGTGCGGCGGTTGGTGTGGCTAGTGAGTGGTTTCTAGCAATACTATTAAGGTAAATTGATTTGGATGACTGAAGTTGTTGATGTCGTACTTGATTTGCGTGCTGCTCGGCTTGTAGCCTTAGCTCAATATTTTGCTTTTCCAACTCTGAAAGAGAAGCTTGCGCTAAGCTGCTTGTTAATAAAAAACCAACCGTTACGGCTGAGCCAATTATGATAAGAGGTGAACGTTTACTCATCTTCGTCATCCTTTTCTAGTGCCTTTTGAATAATAGTTAAGCGTTCTGCAGAAAAAACCCTTGCTAATAAGCGTAAACGCTCAAAAACAATATTGCGACGCAAAAATACGCCAGAAGGGTCTTCATCACTACGGGTATTCTCTTCAGCATACATAAGTAGTCGTGAAGCAGAGCCTGGGTGGGTGGTGTCGATAGCTTGCATAGTGCGCAAAATCCGCCCTATAAAAATATGATTGCCGATATCGAGATAGTCTTCTTGTTGTTTTAGCTCGAATTTGGTGGTGTTCTCTAGGCTATCCCCTAAACGGGTCATGGCTGCTTCTAGCTCAGGATTGCCGTCATAGGTCCAGTTTTCCATGCTTTCCATTAAGGCGATAACACGGAAGATCATCGGGTCTGGATAACTTTGCCAATATTCGAGGCTGGCTTTCTGGCTAAGGTCTGGCATTTATCTCATTCTTCCTGAAAATACTATGTACTCAATTTAGAATGGTCTTAAAAATAAATCAAGCTTACTGTTTTAAAACTGCTTATAAATCATACCCCTAGCATTCTTTGCGCAGACTGTTTAGACTGGGTCGGAAAAAGTTGGTTTTTTAGAGCAATATGGTATATTTTGACCACCTTATATGTAGGATATATATTACATGAACTTCGGCTTTTTACGACCTAGGCGAGTAGCGAAACATGCGGCAAAAACAGTAGCCAATTTTCCTGGTTGGTTAAGTTTGAATTTTTTGAAAGAAATGACTGTGGGCTTAATTGGTTTTATCTCTCCTGCGTATAAGAATTATGTCAAACCATTGCCGGGTGAAATGAAAGATGATCGTTCAATACGTTTTAAAGAAGCAATGGCTAAGATGAATGTCTCTGAGTCAGACTTGGTTGCTCGAGCGAGTAATCTAGCAAAGCAGGGATTGTTTTTTGTAATACTAACTTTCTTAGCTTTAGTTTATTGTGTCTATTTATTAGCAACAACAGCCTGGGTAGCAGCGTTGTTAAGCTTGTTAGTTAGCGCGCTATTTTTCTTGCGCTTTTGTACTTGCCGTTATTGGATCTTCCAAATTAAGCAGAGAAAGTTGGACTGCACTTTGCGAGAATGGCTGGCTGGCCGCGTATCGGAGTAATAAAATGAAAAGATCACTACCGTTATTTTTGCTATTAATGTTGGTTTCTAGTTTGGCGTATGCTGATAGCACAACAGGTGGCGGTACGTTGAAGTCTTTCTTTACCATTCCTCCTGGGGATCAGTCAGTCGCATTGCTGTCAAAAATCTTTGGTATGGTGGGTGTTAGTACGGAGCATTACGTGCTGCCTGGTACGCAGATGGGTTTAATGGGCACCATGTTTAATAGTTTTAATAACGTGATGCTAGTGCTTAATACGATAGTGGTTGGTTATGCAGCAATTTTTGGCATGATTAGCTCAGCGCATGAAGGGGAATTCTTAGGTAAGAAGTTCAATTCCATCTGGGTACCTGTTCGTGCGACTGCGGGTATTGCGCTATTGATTCCAACCGCAAGTGGTTATTGCGTGTTGCAAATTATTATGATGTGGATTGTACTGCAAGGTATAGGGGCTGGCGATCATATCTGGAATAGTGTGGTGAACTATATTGCCATAGGTAAGGATGCGCCGCATTATCATGCCGGTGGTGCATCCTCTGGCCCAGGCAAGAGCACAACAAGTCAGTTAGCTTTTCAGGCGCAATTAAAAGCTAAGTCTATTTTGACTAGTTTGATTTGTATGCATTATCAATACTATATGGGGCAAGGTGGGACAGATCCGAAGAGCGTTGAAAAATCAGATAGCCTAATGCCGTATGCTTCTGTCAATACAACGACTAATCAAACGACGATCTACTTCTCTCCTCTTACAGGAGGAACAGAAAACTCTATCTGTGGTACGGTGAAATTTACTAATGGCGCAGCTTATAGCCCGCCAGAAAAGGGTACTTCTACTGCCAGCGCAGAAAACTATTATCAGGCCCAAGCTTTTGATACCTTATTTTATGGCAATACCACTGCTTCTGGGCAAGTTAGTACACCTGTGTTTGTGGCACTAAATAATGCTGCCAAGCAATTTGTTTATCAGGGTATGGCTATGGCTTCTGACCCGACAGACCCTAACACCTATCCATCAGGTTATCTTACCGGGCAGCCTATTGTTGTTGCGGGTAATACCATAGCTGATCAGATGAGTGATGCTCAGGCTAACTTACTGAACTTTTTAAACAGTAATGCTCAGTTAGATCAACAGTGGCAAACAGCGGAGAACGATGGCTGGGCTTATGCGGGTGTTTTCTTTCATCAGCTAAGCACTCAGTATGCCAAGGCTTCGACGGTTACTTCAAAGTTATTTAGTAACTTATCGACAAATGATCCAGCGAAGAATTCTAATTGGACTTCTACATTGTCAGGCGCAGTTGGGCAGTTACTAACAACACAAGGGTCAGGTGTTTCTCCTACACTTAATAGCCTAACTCAGGTTAGTGCAGCCTGGCAGTTTGGTTCCTATACGGGTAGTGAGGGTACATTGCCAATAAAAGCCATGATGAACTGGATGGTGTATGCATTTGTTGAAATGCTAACCCATGGCAACGGTATTTTAATCGATGGCAAAATGATTCCAGATAATACAAATCCTATTGCTGGCATCCAGCAATTTGGTGAGAATATTATTAATACTACAGAAATGATTTGGACGATTATTTTTGTACTGTTATTGGTAGGAATTATTGTAACTGGTCTTTCTGCAGCTGTTGATGGTTTGATGGGGGTAATGTTTTTACTCTTGAAGATTTTCCCTTTCATTATGGGGGTGCTAGGGATTCTCTTTGTTAGTGGTCTAATTTATTCCGTTTATGTTCCGTTGATTCCTTATATTGTTTATTTGTTTGCGGTGATAGGTTGGTTTATCGCAGTGATCGAAACGATGCTTGCGGCACCATTAGTTGCAATGGGGCTGACTCACCCAGAGGGGCATGAGGTTTATGGGCGAGCTGAGCCAGCAGTGATGTTAATGCTCAATGTTTTTACCCGTCCGGCATTAATGATCTTTGGTTTGATCGGTGGAATGCTGTTGTCGCGGATTGGTTTGGATTTATTGAATAATACCTTTAGCTACGTTGTATTAGCTGATGCAGGAACTAATTTAACGGCTAATAAAGATGGTTCTTTTGGTGCTAGCGGCCATACCTCTGGGTACGGCATTGGGCCATTGCAGTTAATTCTTTATATTATTATTTACTTGGCATTAGTGATTGAAATCGTGAATAAAAGCTTTTCATTGATTCATGTGATTCCTGATAGTGTCTTGCGTTGGATTGGTAATCAGCATCAATTTGGTGAGTATGCTCAGGGTGAGCGCGAAGTTGCTGGCCAAGCAGCTTCCGGTGCGGGTAAAACAGCCGAAGGTGGTTTGCCTGGCGAGGGTGCTAGCAAAGCCATGGGTGGAGCATCCAAGATGACAGGGTTTGGTCAAGGGTTTAGTAAGTCTAGAGTTGGCCAAAACCTTGCAAAAATGATGGATAAAGATAAAAACAAAGCTGGTGGAGGTGATGCTGGTGGTGCTGGTGCTGGTGCCGCAGATGCGGGTAATGCAGATGCGGGTAATGAAGGTGAAGCTGGACAACGAGAAGAATAGCTGTAATACGAGCAGGTAGCTTGTACTTAACTTTGGCTGTGAAAAAACCAAAAGTTGCCTAGCCTGGAGGTTTTTAGCATAATGGCGCGTTTTAGCTAGGCTGTGCAAATCTAATGCGGATTCATTATTTTCAACATGTACCTTTTGAAGGGCTTGGGACGATTAAGGACTGGGTCCATGAGAAAGGTTTTTCTTTAACCTCAACGCGACTCTTTGATAACGAAGAATTTCCAGACCTTAATCAAATTGACTGGCTAATTATTATGGGTGGTCCAATGGGCGCCTATGAAGAAAATCACTACCCTTGGTTGGAACAAGAAAAACAATTTATCCATCGTGCAATTGCAGCAGGCAAGCGGGTACTGGGAATTTGCTTAGGCGCGCAGTTGATTGCTAATGCTTTAGGTGAGGCAGTGACAAGAGCCGCTCAAAAAGAAATAGGCTGGCATCAAGTTGATTTGCTCCCCCATCCGTTATTAACAGGGATTGTTGCTAAGCAGCTTGCTTTTCATTGGCATGGTGACACGTTTTCAATACCAGCAAAAGCACAGCGAATTGCTTCGAGTGCAGCAACGGTGAACCAAGCTTTTATTTATCAAGAACGCGTGGTAGCCTTACAGTTTGATTTAGAGATGACTGAGCAGGTTGTCACAAACTTGGTGAGCCGTTTTGCAAATGAGTTAGTGCCAAGTGAGTGGGTGCAAACAGCGCAGCAAATGCTAGCAGGTCCAGAGCATTTTTATGCTTCAGCTTGTGCAATGCGGCAGTTATTAGAAAATTTAGCTAATTTGGAGGACTGAATATGTCACAGGCTCACTCTCCGGAGCATTTCCCTGGTGAGAGCTCAAGTATTACCTTTGCGCATGTGAACTATCTGCTATTGGTTTTGGGTTTATTAGTTGGAGTAACTTCGTTTATCGCAGTGATTATCGCTTATCTAAAAGTAGGTGATGTGCGCGGGCATTGGTTAGAATCACACTTTCGTTGGCAGATCACAACCTTCTGGGTGACATTATTGTTTAGCTTGGTTGGGATTGCCTTAACATTAGTTTTGGTTGGTTACTTAGTTCTATTTATTACTTGGTTGTGGGCAATTTATCGAATTGTAAAAGGCTGGATGCGCTTGGTTGAGCGTCGCGCGCTTTTTTGAGGTGTGGTTGCGCAGATAGATAAGTTTGGGTAGACAAATAATTAGTACGGATATTTAGTTAACAATGGGTTTCGTATTTTTATTCTTTAATGCTGCAGAACGGGTGGCGCGAATCGAGGGCTCCCAGCAGCGCAGCTTGCGAGCATGCTGGGAAACGATTCGTGACAGGACCCGTTAGTCGTAAAAGATTTAACTTGATAGAAAACAGTTTATGCAACGACCTCTTCTAAAGGAGTAACCGTAATGTTGCTACCACAAGATCACACAATTACCGTTAATGGCTTAACCATTCGCTATTGGGATGAGGGAGCGGGTGAACCAGTAGTGATGCTGCATGGTATTGGTGCCAGTGCAGAGTATTGGTGTAAGAATATCTTGCCGCTATCAGAGCAATATCGAGTAATTGCAGTTGATTTTCCGGGTTTTGGTAAAAGTGATAAACCAGATGCTAATTACAGTCTCGATTATTTCGCTAGCTTTTTAGCTGATTTTTTACAGGCAATGGGTTTAGAAAAAACTAATCTGTTTGCGCACTCGCTGGGTGGGGCAGTTGCACTGCAGCATACAGTACGTCATCGTCAAACAGTCAATAAACTAATGTTGGCAAATAACGTTGGTTTTGCTACGCAGGTGATTATCTTCTTTCGTTTGATGGGACTGCCCTTTTTTAGAAAGTTACTAACAAATCTCTCTAAGCCAATGTTTGCAAAGGCACTTAGAACTAATGTTTACGATGAAGCAGTGATTACGGATGAGCTGGTTGATTTGCTTTACCCGTTAACTCATAACCCGGGCTCTCGTCGGGCAATGCGTTATATCACCAAGCACAATACCAGCTTCTTTGGTATGAAAAAATCAGTGCTTAATCCTTTAATGAGCCAATACCACCTGTTGGATGATTTGCCTATTTTGGTCGTGTGGGGTAAGCAGGATAAGCTACTTCCTACCAAGCATCATGTGCCAGCGATCAGTGCTTTACTGCCTCATGCGCGGGTGGAGTTGCTTGATCAATGTCGGCATATTCCGCAGCTAGAGCATCCGGAGCGTTTTAATGAGTTAGCTAGGGGATTTTTACAAGAAAAAAACGCCATCATCATAAGATGACAGCGTTTATCGTTAGAACAGTGAGTTAAGAAACCGTTACTGCACAGTTATTTTGATTTAAGTTTACTGTAACAGTTTTTGAGCTTGTTTCTTTGTCGATACCGGTTCCACTAAGTTGGCCAAGTACGTCACAGGTATAGCCTTTGCCTTGAATATTAAAGGTTTTTAGTTGAAAGACTTCACTTTGAGCAAGGGGGGGCGTAAAGAACTGGGTGGTAACTAGTTGAATATAATCTCCTTGTATTCCACCCATTGAGTGGCTTTCGGCGCCGGCCTCAAAGTGCGCTGGACTACCAACCATTTTGCCGCGCTCATAGCTTAAGTTACCTTTGTAGTCATTTGCATTGCCCGCATTAAACTTAACAACGAAGTGTGGTAACGGAGAAGGGCTGTGCCAGGTTATAGGGTCGCTAGCAAAAGCTTGGGCACTAAAACCGGTAACGAGTACAGTAGTAACTAAACCTAATAGTAATTTTTTCATAAGTTTTACCTCTTTTGTATTTAAAAAAATGGGGCTCTTTTTGAAAGGTATGGATTAATATTTACTTTTTTCTGGGATTGCATTTTTTATTCAATGCTGCAGAACGGGTCGCACGAATCGAGGACCCCCAGCAGCGCAGCTTGTGAGCATGCTGGGAAACGATTCGTGTCAGGACCCGTTGGACGCAAACAGTTTGTAAAATACAAAACCCATGTTACCCACACCTCTTGAAAGAGATCCAAAAAAACTAGGCTTAGTTTAGCGCCGGGTTTTGTTTTATCTACCCCGCAAGCAAGTTAATTAACGCACATGTTTGTGTGGATTTTTACGGTCGATTTTGTGCTGTAAAAATAGAAGTATTAACTACTCAGGGGTGTAGCCTTCAGGTGCTTGGCTGCCTTCACCAAATAGGAATTTCTCCATTTCTTCTTCTAAGAATTTTCTGGCATCAGGTTCAAGCATGTTAAGCCGATACTCATTGATTAGCATAGTTTGGTGGCCTAGCCATAGTTGCCAGGCTTCTTGAGAAATATTGTCAAAGATACGTTGACCTAGCTCACCTGGGTAAGTTTGAAAGTCGAGACCTTGCGCCTCTTTTTGTAGTTTTTGACAAAAGACTATTCGTGACATGCGTGTGCTCCTTGAAGATGATCGTTAATTAATTGTTGTACTGGTTTGGGAAACCCCAGTTTATGTTGATTGTCGTTATACCAGAGGGTAGGCGAAGTTTCCATGACCGTGCGGGCGGGGCTTGCTTCGCAGTGAATTAATAAGGGCTGAATATTGAGATGAAAGTGGCTAAAGGTGTGCTTAAAAGCAGGTAGTGATATAACCTGTTTTGCGATTAAGCCGTAACGCTGCTCAAGAAATTTCTCCACTGCTTTTTCATTAGTAACCTCAGGCAAGCTCCATAGTCCACCCCAAATGCCAGTTGGTGGACGCTTTTCTACTAAGAGTTGACCGCTACCGTTATCTAATAACAACATAAAAGTTTGTTTATTTGGTAGCGTTCGCTTGGGTTTCTTTTCTGGGTAAAGGTGTTGGGCGTTGGTCTTTCTGGCTTGGCAGAAAGGCGTTAGTGGACAGTCACTGCAATTGGGTTTGCTACGGGTACAAAGCAAAGCGCCAATGTCCATCATTGCTTGGGTATAGGCGTTAATCTGTTGCAGAGGGGTGAGCTCAGTAGCAAGCTGCCAGAGTTGTTTTTTTGTATCGCTTTTCTCAGGCCAGCCAGCAATACAGAATGCACGAGTTAATACGCGTTTAACGTTACCGTCGAGTATGGGTGCAAACTGATTGCGGCTAAGAGCGAGAATGGCTCCAGCCGTTGAGCGACCAATGCCAGGCAGTGCTTCGAGTTCAGCAACGGAGCTAGGGAATTCGCCTTGATATTGTTGGTAAACGAGTTGTGCTGTTTTGTGAAGGTTGCGGGCGCGAGAGTAATAGCCTAGCCCAGCCCAAAGGTGGGTGACTTCATCAATGTCAGCAAGGGCTAGTTCTTTTACTGTTGGAAAGCGCTTAATAAAGCGATCAAAATAGGGGATAACAGTCTTTACCTGGGTTTGTTGGAGCATAATTTCTGATAACCAAACCCGGTAAGGCGTTACACTTTGTTGCCACGGGAGATCTTTTCTACCATGGCGTTGATACCATCGAATAACAGCTTGTTGAAGATCTTCTCTATCAATGGCCAAAGAGTTTTCCTAAGCCATCTAGATTAAGTTTCCCTTTGCCAAGCTTACTCAAAGCTTTTTGTGCTTGGTCTTGTAAGTAACTCTTTGCTAGCGCATTTAAATCTGGTGCAAATTTTGGATGGCTAAATGAGCCGGTAACATTAAATGGAATGGTTGGCCCGTAGGGGCGCAAGTTATTAAGGCTGCCTTGCATGCCTGTTGTTTGTATGCGTAGGTTTAGCCTCTGATTGTTTAGGTTGGCTTTGCCACTAGCTTCAATTGTTAATACTGGTGAAGTTAGTTTGAGTTTTTGTAAGTGGATAATACCACTAACTATTTGGTAGCGACTGTTTAGGTGTCCAAACTTAGTGACGTTGCCATGTGCTTTGTTTAATGGTTTGCCATGCTGAAGAAAGTTTAAAGCATTTTGATATTCATAACCTAAGTCAAAACCCTTGAATTGAACTTGGGTAAGGTTAATGGAGCCTGATCCATTAAGATGTTGAATAAACTCAGAGCCTTTTAATCCTTGAGTGGAGAGTTGGTAGGTTAAATTGCCATGGCCGGCAAATTTATCTTGGTTCGTTAGATCTTGTAGTAGAGGCTGTAGGTTAATTCCAGTTAATTGACCCGTACTAGTAATGCGAGTGTTTTTGCTGGTTGAGGTGATTTTTGCTTGAGCGCTTAATTGACCACTATAAAGCTTGGCAGTGAGTGGGTTAATGATAATGCTATTATTAGGAAATTTTACGGTGGTGTTTAAATTATTAAAGCGGAAGCGTTGTGAGGAACCTTCTTTAGTAATCTGGCTGTTGAAGTTGACACCTTTCAGCTTAGCCAGGCTGTAGTTAGGTGCAAATAGTGCTTGGCCTGTTGCTTTGAGTGTTATTTGAGTTTGTGGATTTGATTTTTGGTAATCAACGTTTAAAGAAAATGGAAAGAATTGATCATTGCGAATATTGTTGGCTTGTAGGTTTAAGTTTTGTAGTGAAACGCTCTCGCCATTTTGTTTGTTTGTATAATTGACAGAGAGGTCGTTAAGGTTAACGTGTGGGATAGCTAGGTAAACAAAAGGTTGTGTGGAATCAGAAGTCTGGTGCTTGGTTTGTTGTTGTTCACGACGCTGGTTATCGATAGGTGCTTGTTGTTTGGCTATTTGGGTAGCTGGTTTAGCTGAGTGAGTGAGGTGTAAAAAATCATCCCAGTTACTCTTTCCAGCTTTGTTAACCTCTAAGTTAAGGTGTAGGTCTGAAATCGTTACACCAGTAGTGACGAGTTTATGGTGAAATAAGGGTAATATTTTAACGCCTGCTGCAACTTTTTTAAGTGTTAAGAAGGGTGTCTGTCCAAAGCCCTTGGCATTATCAATAGTCGCTCCTTGGATTTCTATTTGTGTTGTTGGGAGGAAGGAAAAGCTGAGCTGTTTAATTTGTAAGCTTCTACCGGTTTGCTGATGAAACTGCTTAACAAGCATTTTCTTTATATTAGAGGAGTTTATTAAAAAGTGAGCAGCGATTAGGCCTGCTATGATAATGACAATAATAAAGAAAACAATAACAGCTAAAACTTTTAGAATGATTTTCATAAGCACCTCGCCCTTATGCAGTGATACGCTATTGTAGGGGCTAATGATGAGGCAAACAATTGGATTGGTAAAAAGATTTAGACCTCATTCAGAATCTATGGATAGGTAAGTTGTTAGTAAATACTTAATAGCATCTCTTCAGTAGTGGGTTTCGCATTTTTGTTGTTCAATGTTGCAGAACGGGTGGCGCGAATCGAGGGCTCCCAGCAGCACAGCTTGCGAGCATGCTGGGAAACGATTCGTGACAGGACCCGTTAGCCGTAAAAAGTTTGAAAAATGCGAAACTCCTTAGGTAAGGTGGAAAGTTGGGTGAAAAGTGATTTGCCCAGCAAAGCTTTTGATAATGGGGTATAAGTTTTGCTACAGTGTTGCACCGAATGTGAAGGAGATAACGAAGTGCGAGTAATATCAGTTAATACTAATGGCATTAGGGCGGCAGCGCGCAAAGGTTTTTACGACTGGATGCTCGCTCAGCAAGCAGATTTTATTTGTATCCAAGAAACTAAAGCACAGATGAGCAAGCTCACCGATTCAATCTTCTACCCAGAGGGGTATCATTTTTATTATGCTGATGCGCTTAAACCTGGTTACAGTGGTGTGGCTATTTATTCGCGCCATAAGCCAAAGCGCGTTACTGATAAGCTTGGCTGGGAATACGCTGATAATGAGGGGCGCTACCTTCAGTTGGACTTTCCTAATCTGAGCATAGTTAGTTTGTATCTACCTTCTGGTTCGAGCGGTGAGGTGCGCCAACAGGTGAAGTTTGATTTTATGGATTATTACGAGAAGCACTTACGCGCAGCAGCGAAGGGTAACACCATTATTTGTGGTGACTGGAATATTGTTCATAAAGAGATCGATATTAAAAACTGGAAAGGTAACCAGAAAAACTCAGGTTGTTTGCCTGAAGAAAGGGCTTGGTTGGATAAGGTCTTTGGGCCAATTGGTTTAGTTGATGCTTTTCGTGAGGTGAATCAAGAGCCGCATCAGTACACCTGGTGGTCAAATCGTGGCCAGGCCTGGGCTAAAAATGTTGGGTGGCGCATTGATTATCAGGTCGTTAGCGAAAGCCTAGCTGATAAGGTAAGATCGGCTTCTATTTATAAAGAAGAGCGCTTTTCTGATCATGCGCCTTTGTTGATGGATTATGATTATTGCTTATAAATCAATTGGTTATATTTTTTTCGGGTAATAAAATTAAGTAAATTATCTAGGTGGTAATTGCAGACTATTAAGCTTTCCTTAAGCTTAGGTCCGTATACTGTAAAGTAGCAATAGATAAAAAGAAGGTAATAGAGATGGCTGATTTTAGCTTTTTTAATAGAAATAATCGCCCTAACAGGGGTGAGAGGCTTGACCCCGTTGTTATTGATATAGATCTTGACCCTTTGGTGAAAGGTTCAGAAAATCCAATGGATGAAGGGGTTACTTTGTTAGAGAGTGTGTTAGAAGAGCAATCAAGGCTGCATCGGGGTCAGGAGCTTCATGGGAGGTTTACTCTGTTTAGACAGAGTTACGAGCTGGCTGTTAGTAAGGACCGTAAAACCATGGAGGTTAAGTCAGCTTCTGATGAAGGGTATAAGTTTATTGGTGGGATAACTCAACGACTTAAGAATAAATACGAAGGAAAAGCGCACTTAACAAATCTTGATTCTGCTGAGCACAGTCCTGAGTTACGTTCAGGTGTTAGCCGCTTAGCTGTGGCTCAAAGGCATAACTCTCTATTTGCCGCCAGACGAGTGGCTGCCGAAGGGCATGAGCAAGGTGTTGAGGTTAGCCCAGAGTCTACTAGACCTAGAGCCCCGGGGCGCTAATCAATTTTTTCAGGATTTACAAAAACCAGCTTCGGCTGGTTTTTTATTTTTGTGATAGAATGCAGGCGCTATAGCCTAACTTGAGAACACTATGCCACTGCTTCAACTAAGAAACCTATCCCTTGCATTTGGTAGTGATACATTGCTCGATCAAGTTAATTTACAAATCGATGCTGGAGAGCACGTGTGTTTAATTGGTCGGAATGGTGCAGGTAAATCAAGTTTATTAAAAGTCATTGCCGGGCTTGTACAAGCGGATGAAGGTGAAATTGAGCACACGCCAGGTTTGACTGTTGCTATGTTGCCGCAAGAAATCCCACAAGATTTTTCCGGTACGGTATTGGAATTGGTAACAAGTGGCCTGGGTGATTTAGGGAAGTTGCTGGCTGACTATGAGAAAGTTACCTTACAATTGCAGGCGGAAGTAACGCCAGCACTACTAGGGCAGCAGGCTAGTTTGCAAAACCAAATAGAAATTAAACAAGCCTGGTCACTATGTCAGCAGGTAGAAAAAGTTATTTCGCAACTTTCTGTGTCAGCTGAAGTGCCGGCGCAAAGTTTATCAGGTGGTTTGCGTCGTCGTGCACTTTTGGCTAAAGCCTTAGTGGTTGACCCGGATGTTTTATTGCTTGATGAACCGACTAACCACTTAGATATTGCTTCGATCCAATGGTTAGAAAAATTTTTAAAACAATACAAGAAAACAATCATTTTTATTAGCCATGACCGTGCTTTTATGCAAGCGGTAGCAACTTGGGTTGTAGAGCTTGATCGTGGCCAGTTAACCAGCTGGAGTGGTAGTTATCGTGACTTTTTAAAAAATAAAGATGCAGCTTTAATTGCAGAAGCGAAGCAATATGCTGAGTTTGATAAAAAACTGGCACAAGAAGAAGCTTGGATTAGGCAAGGTATAAAGGCGCGACGTACTCGTAATGAAGGTCGGGTGCGTGCTTTGTTGAAGCTACGCGAACAGCGCCAACAACGTCGCACCGTGCAAGGTAAAGTAAAACTAACCGTACAAAAAGGCGAAGAGTCTGGTCAGCGAGTTTTTCTGATTAATAGAGTGAATGTAGCTTATCAAGACAAGCCCTTGATTAAGGATTTTTCAGCGACGATTATGCGTGGTGATAGAATTGGATTGATTGGAGCAAATGGTGCTGGCAAGACTACTTTATTAAAGGTTATTTTGGGTGAGTTAGATCCTGACTCAGGAACAGTAAAAGTAGGGACTAACCTTAAGGTTGCTTATTTTGATCAGTATCGTGAACAGCTTGATGAACACCAAATGGTGCAAGAGGCTGTTGGCCTTGGCAGCGATACTGTGATGGTAAATGGCAAGCCTAAACATATTATTGGTTATTTGCAGGATTTTCTTTTTACGCCAGCACGGGCTCGCTCACCTATTAAGGCCTTATCTGGGGGTGAGCGTAATCGACTGTTGTTGGCGAAGCTTTTTACGAAGCCATTTAATGTGTTAGTGATGGATGAGCCAACTAATGACCTTGATGTCGAAACTTTAGCTCTATTGGAGGAGAAGCTTCTTGAGTATCAGGGAACTCTATTATTAGTTAGCCATGATCGAGAGTTTATCAATAATGTGGTAACGAGTGTTTACGTTTTTGATGGTAGTGGCAAGGTAGAGGAGTTTGTCGGCGGTTATGATGATTGGCAGAGACAAGTAGTGAAGCAAAGTAAGCCTGTTCAGCAAGCTGTTACCAAAAAGCCTGAAGAAAAAAAGCCTCGTGCTAAAACAAAGCTAAGCTATAACGAGCAGCGTGAACTAACCGCTTTACCTGAAAAGATTGCCAAGCTTGAGGCTAAGCAAATTGCTTTGCATGAACAAATTACTCAGCCTGATTTTTATAAACAAGGGCAGGATAAAATCGAAGAGATAACAAAAGAGTTGCACAAAACTGAGCAGGAATTAGAGGCAGCCTATAATCGTTGGGAGGAGTTGGAGTCTTTTTAAAGAAGGATCTCTTTTAGAATCTATGGGTAAATAAGTTATTAGTGAATATTCAGTTGTAGCTCTTTAGTACTGGGTTTCATGTTTTTGTTATCCAATGCTGCAGAACGGGTGGCGCGAATCGAGCTGTAACCCCGATTTTCCCCCGCCAACAAGTCGTGGGGTCAACCCGGGCTACGCGCTGGGAAACGATTCGTGATAGGACCCGTTAGTCGTAAAGAATTTGAAAACTCGAAACTTGAATTACCCATAGATTCTGAAAGAGATTCTTAAAGAAAGCGACCAGGATCATGGTTTTGCCTTGTTGCTATAGCGTAGCGAGGGTTAGTTTGTTATGCTCCTTTCCTTGCCAATGCACAAGGTGATTGACGTATGTCCCTTATAGAAACACTCTCTCTTGATAGCTTCAAAGCGGCTATTGAGCCTCAGCAACAACAACAAGCCGTTAATGCTTTAGAGTCTGGTAAAGTTTTACTCTTTCCGAAGCTATCTTTTGAAGTGTACACAGAAGAGCTGCAGTTTTTAACGCCGAGTGCCTTAGCGCCTAAACGTAAAAATATTAGCTACGACTGTGCTAGTGATCAATTAAAAGGCGATATTTATCAAGCGTATAAGCATCAGCAGCTACAGGCAATGTTGCGCCGCTTTGCTGCTGATACCCGTGCTTTACTTGTGGGTTTGTTTCCTGGTTATGTGGAGCAGCTGCAACAAGCACGAACAAGTTATCGAGTGGTTGAGGCGGCTGATCGTGAGGAGCTTTCGGATCGCAAAGATGATCGTCGCTTACATGTTGATGCTTTTCCAACAACGCCTACTCAAGGTAAACGAATTTTACGAGTTTTTAGTAATTTAAATCCTGCTAATAAACCACGAGTTTGGCGGATTGCGGATGGTTTTGAGCGGGTTGCTGAGCGTTATGTTGATCAGGTTAAGAGTAAAGCTTGGTGGAAAAAGCACTTTTTACATAAGGCTAAGTTGACGAAGGGTCTGCGTACTTCTTACGATGAATTAATGTTACAGTTGCACGATTTGATGAAAACCGATGAATCTTTCCAGCAAGGTGAGTGGGTAGAGACAGTTAATTTGCCAGCACAATCAACCTGGATGGTATTTACTGATCAAGTTCCTCATGCTGTTTTATCAGGACAGTTTTGCTTGGAGCAGACGTTTCATTTGCCAGTCAGTGTAATGACTAATCCGTCATTAGCGCCGTTGTCAATTTTAGAACGTGCCTTTCAGCGGGAACTAGCTTAGTTCTGTTGCATATTGATCATGGTGATTAGATAGACGCCCGATTGCCCATCCTTAAAGGTAATGCGAGCAGCAAATTGGTTGTTGCTAAGAGCGTGGCTGCTGATATTAACGTTTTTGATGAGCTGTTTGTTGATTTTATCTGTATTGGATAATACTTTTAGCATTTCACCCTGAAGGTTAAAGAGGTAGATACCATTTTGGTGTCGGCTGCCAATCCCTTTAAATAGCACAAAGCCATTTTCCATATTCAAAGAAGTAAAATACTTAAATGCACCAATTCCGTTGGGAATCTCTGTGTTCTGTGATGCAAGTATGCTGAGCTTGTCTTTATTTTCAATGTACAAGCTATGCTGCCCTAAAATTCCATCACCAATAAAGGCGATTTGATTGGTGGCAGCATCATAGCTAACGTCCTTAAAGCCAGTGAAGTAGCCTACGCTATCACCGGGTAGCTTGGTTTTTTGGTTGGCAATTACTTTAAGTTTGCCACTTTCTATAAGGTAAACACCTACTTGTTTATCTTTACCATAGCCAACGAAGGCAAAACTCTTGGGTGTTTTTGTCGTATTAGAGAAGCTTGGATAGGCAAAGGCGGTAAAATTTCCTGTGCCATCGGGGATGGGGGTATTGGTATCAATTAATTTACTAAGTGCTCCGCTAGGTGCGGCATAGTAAATGCCTTGGGTATTGTTGCCGCTAGCAGCCCAAAAAGCCGCACTGCCGTTGCTGAGTGCAGTTGGATGAGCGAAGGCGGTGAAGAAGTTATTAGCTGTGCCTGGTGTTGGTGTGGTGTGATTGGCGAGCAACTGAATACCATTGTCTTCTGTTTTAAAGTACAGGCCTGTTTGCCAAAAATGGTCAGTGCCTAAAAAAACAATTTCATTAGCAGCAAGTGATGAAATGCTGCTGTCTGGTGTGTTGAATAGGCTGCTAGCATTATTAAAGCTACTAAAGGTGTTGTTCTCTCCTGGAACTTGAGTGGTAGTAGAAGCAACCGTTGCTAGGTGTCCATAAAGGTTGGTATAAACAGCGTCTTGTCCTATGGTATCCGTACCAATAAAGCTTACGTAGCCTTTATTAAGTTCTGGTAATCCAAAGCTTGAGAATAATAAGCCAGAATTATTTGGTGTTTTTTCACCAGACTTGGCAACGTAGACCAAGCGTAAGTTTAGTGTGGCTAAGGCCGAGCAAGTATAGAGTGAGAGCCATAGGATAATAAAAAGAGTAAACAGTTTCTTCATGAAGAGTCCTTTCAAGCAATGCTAAGAGCAAAGTTTAGCAAATTTTATCAAAGATTTTAGCTATTGAAATTGTTTTTAATTTTGTCCATTGCTTGACGTTCAAGTTGACGGATGCGCTCAGCAGAGACATTGTATTCAGCAGCTAATTCTTGAAGGGTTGCTTTTTCTTCATTAAGCCAGCGACGCTGTAAAATATCACGGCTGCGTTCATCAAGTTGTGCGAAAGCACTTTGTAGACGTTGGTGGTTATCTGCAGCAACAGTGCTTGCAGTTAACAATAGTTCTGGATTATTAGTTGGATCAGTGAGGTACTGTGATGGGCTAAATGACAGTGTGTCATCATCAGAACCGTAAGAGTCAAACGATTCATCATGACCATAGAGTCGTGACTCCATTTCAGCGACAGTTTTTTCTTTAACGTTTAGTTCATCTGCGATATCTTTGATTTCTTGGCTTTTAAGCCAAGTAAGCTGTTTTTTTAAGCTGCGCAGGTTAAAGAAAAGTTTGCGTTGAGCTTTGGTTGTAGCAACCTTAACGATGCGCCAATTGCGCAGAATAAATTCATGAATTTCAGCTTTAATCCAGTGTACGGCAAATGAAACCAGGCGTACGCCATGGTCAGGATCAAAGCGTTTAACTGCTTTCATTAGGCCAATGTTGCCTTCTTGAATTAGGTCTGATTGAGATAGCCCATAACCGCTGTATTTTCTAGCAATCTTAGCAACAAAGCGTAAATGAGACATAACCATGCGACGAGCAGCCTCAAGGTCACCATGATCACGGTGGCGTACGGCAAGGTCATGTTCTTCTTGTTCGGTTAATAAAGGGACAGCATTAATGCGTATTAAGTAGGCGCTTAAGTTGTCAACTGGTAAGCTATTGTTTATTAAGGCTAAACTGTTTGTCATTCTCATCACCTTCGGCTACTTCACCGGGTTGTTACTGATTTGACCGCCGATTATACCAGCATGGTTATAAAAAGTAAGGGCTGGCTTATATTAAAAGAGTATTGTTGCGTAAGTAGGAAAAACTGAATCACAACAGAAACTATGGATAAAATGAGCTTTGCCTTTTTCAAAGCTTTTACGACTAACGGGCCCTGTCACGAATTGTTTCTCAGCGCGTAGCCCGGATTGAGCGAAGTGAAAATCCGGGGCTGAGTATGGCTTAACCCCGGATTATCAAATGCTTCGCATTTTCAATCCGGGCTACAGCTCAATTCGTGCCACCCGGTCTGCAGCTCTGAGCAACAAACACACAAAGCTCATTAATTGCTTACTTGCTCACACATGTTGAAAGAGACCCTTAAAGGAGGAGAAATATTTGTTTTATTAAGTTGTACTTAGCGGGGCTCAATGCTGGCAATATATCGGGTTACAGCTAACCAAGAAGCGAGTAGTCCTAATACAATGCCTGCAAGTAATAGCCATAAAGTGGCGGTCAAGCCTAGCCCTTGAATGGTGTAGGTAGTGCCATAGAGGCTAGCAAGTTTAGTAATAGGGCCTGCTAAGAAGCTGATAATAATATCAACAATAAACCAGGCAACGATAGCACCTATAAGGCCATAAAGTAGGCCGCTATATAAAAAAGGTCGGCGAATAAATGAATGAGTACCCCCGATTAGTTTGATGACTAAGATTTCATCGTGATGATTTTGTGTGGTGAGCTTGATGGTGTTGGCAATAATTAACAAGACGGCAATTGCGAAAATCACCATCAATAAAGCAGCTAAACGATGGCCTATCGCTAGGATGGCATCAAGCCGTTTAAGCCATCTCATGTCGAGTTGGGCATTGGTTACACTGGGCAGGTGGCTCAGCCTAGCGAGTAGTTGCCGTGTTTTTGCAATACTTAAGTTTTTGCTTGGCGTCACTACAATAACACCGGGTAATGGGTTTTTGCTAAAGTCATTGGCAAATTGGCTAAAGCCAGCATTTTGGCTGAACTCTTTAAGTCCTTTGGCGGGTGAAATATATTGGCTGCCCGCAATGCTTTCGTCCATATTGAGAACCAACATAGTATTGTGTACGTCTGTTGCTGAGAGATTGGGCTTTAGGTAAAGATTAATTTGACTAATGTGTTTGAAGCCGCTGCTAACTACTTGAATATTTTTAAGCGCAACAGAAAGGCTTAGTGGTAGGGCTAATGCAATACCAATAACAGCGAAGGTTAGTAAGGTGCCAAAAGGGGCGCGACTAAGTTGACCAAGGCTGTTTACTAAGGCGCGTAGGTGATTCATTAAAAGCTGTCGAAAGCCTGAGTGTTGAGTTGATAGGTTAGCGTTACTCATACCATATATCCTGCTTCATCATGGGCTAGCTGGCCGGCTTTAAGGGTAAGGCGACGGTGATGTAGCTGGCTAATTAGGCTTAGGTCATGGCTTGCGATGAGTAGGCTAGTGCCAGCAGAGTTAAATTGCTCAAATAGGGTCATAATATCAGCTGATAGTTCGGGGTCTAAGTTACCTGTTGGTTCGTCAGCTAGAATAAGTGGCGGCTTTGTTGCTAATGCACGGGCAATTCCGACACGTTGTTGCTCTCCTGCGGAAAGTGTTTGTGGTAGCAATTTTTCTTTACTTAATAGGCCAACCTTATCGAGTGCAGCACGGGCACGTTTACCTACTTCTTGATAGCGATAGCCAGCGATGATCAAAGGCAGTGAGACATTCTCTAAAATACTTCGGTCGGTTAATAAGTAAGGGTCTTGGAAGATAAGTCCTACTTTACGGCGTAGCAAAGGGACTTTTTTGTTAACAAGGCGGTTAAGATTTACCCCTTCAAAGAGGATTTCTCCAGCAGTGGGGCGTTCAATTAGTGCAATAAGCTTAAGTAGTGTGCTTTTGCCCGCGCCAGAGTGGCCTGTTAAAAAGGCCATTTCACCTTTATCGAGTGCAAAACTAATATTAAGTAACGCATCTTGACCGTTGCTATAGCGCTTACTTACTTTAGAAAAATGAATCATATCCTTATGCCTATTTGCCCACAAAAGCTTAGAAATACAAAGGGATTCTAGCAAAGTCCCTGCAGTCGTGAAAGTCTAGTTAGTTAGCCCTGAAAAACTACCCAACCATTTGACAGATAAAATAAGTCAGATGATTCTTCAGAAGAAAATTTCTCAGCAAAGGTTTAACTAGTTAATGCTTGCTGCTGGTTATAGGCTGAGGTAGGGTTGTAAACAGCTAAGGGGCCACTACTTT
This sequence comes from Gammaproteobacteria bacterium, assembly GCA_965196985.1. Taxonomy (GTDB): domain Bacteria; phylum Pseudomonadota; class Gammaproteobacteria; order UBA12402; family UBA12402; genus 2-12-FULL-35-23. The sequence continues at coordinate 192,747 of CBDALO010000131.1, forward strand.
CCGCTTGTAGGTTTGGGTGAAATCTAAACGGATGCGTTTTGTTTGCGCTTGTTTTTTCTTGCGATAAAACAAGCAGACTTTTTGCCTTGGGTGGAAGAATATAAATAGCTTCAGGCTTGTAGGGGGAGTAAATGTCAGAGTTGAAGTTAAAAGTACAGACGTTAGTGTGGGTTTTAGTTTTTGTTGTGGTTGATATTGCTGCGTGGTTATTTTTTCAGACTTATATTCCAAAAACGAAGGTGCAATATGCGGCGCCAGTCCTTCAACAAGCATCATTTGCTACAAATGCGATGCCAGAAGGGCGTTACTTGGCAAAGGTAGGAGGTGTTAATGAAGGAGCAGAAAACAAACGCTTTATAGTGCGTACAGGGGATATGACTTTAATAGTCAAATCTTTTGCTCCTATTATGCAAAAACTCAATCAATTAATGCTTCAGTACCAAGGAAGGATGGTTTCTTCCAATATTATTCATGCAACCCCGGGTAACGACTATTATGCGCAACGTAGCTTAGCAAGTCTCGTTGCTCGGATGCCAGCAAAAGACTTAGACAAAGTGATGGCTGCTATAAGTAAAATGGCGACTCAAGTTGTTAGCGTTTCAACGAATTCGCAAGATATTACGCGTCGAATGGTAGACAACCAGGCTAAGCTAACTAACTTGGAGCATGCGATTAAAGTTTTAAGTGGTCTAATGAATAAATCAAAGAAGATGAGTGATACAGTGGCTATTTACAGTAAAATTGCAAGTTTGAATAGTCAGCTTGAAGTATTAAAAGCTACGATTGCCCATGATCAGTCGCAGGTGGCTATGTCAAGGTTAACAGTTAATTTACGTCTGCCTGCTAGTTTAGAGGTGCATCCTCACTCAACGCAGGCGCTCAGTTGGCATAATACTTTTAAGCAAGCTTGGACTGTATTGGTAAATAACAGCAAGGGGTTGGTGATTTTTTTAGTTAACTTTATTGTTGGCTTCTTGCCAATTTTTATTGTGCTGTTGGTTGCGTTGGGTTTGATTTTTTGGATTGCTAAAAAGCTTTGGCGCAAAAGAAAGTGACGCCTTGGGTTGTTTGAGTATTGTGGAGTAAAAGGAGCTAGTTTTTTAATTTAAAATTCTAGCCTATTGCGTCAAAACTACGTGCGCTAAGCAAATTTTAGTATTTAGATTTGGTTAGTCATTAAAAAGCGCATCAACAAAATCTTTAGCAACAAAAGGCTGCAAATCATCGGCTTGTTCGCCAACTCCAATATAGCGAATAGGTAAACCAAGTTCCTTAACGATAGCAAAAACAATGCCACCTTTAGCTGTGCCATCGAGCTTAGTGATACACAGGCTCGTTATACCGATTGTTTCGTGGAAAAGTTTGGCTTGCTGTAATGCATTTTGGCCAATGCCGGCATCAAGTACTAGCATAACTTCGTGTGGAGCTGATGAGTCGACTTTGGTGACCACTCGTTTTATTTTTTCTAGTTCTTGCATTAGGTGGCTTTGAGTATGTAAACGTCCTGCAGTATCAATGATTAAGCAGTCAGTGGATTTGGCTTTTGCCGACTGAACTGCATCAAAAGCTACTGCAGCACTATCAGCACCTGTGTGCTGAGCAACGACGGGAACATTATGTCGTTGGCCCCAAGTCTGTAGTTGCTCAACTGCTGCAGCGCGGAAGGTATCAGCAGCAGCTAACATAACTGAGTGGCCTTCTTGTAAAAGTTGGTTGGCTAGTTTTCCAGTTGTGGTGGTTTTGCCTGAGCCATTAACACCAATCATCATTAGGACAAATGGGCTAGCCTCTGTATTAATGGGTAGTGGTTGCTCTGCAGCGCTAAGTGCTTTTGTCATTAAGAATTTTAGCGTTTCTAATAGTACCTCGGGGTCTTGAATTTGTTTGCGGCTAATTTGTTGAGTGAGCTCTTCAATAAAGTAAGTTGTGGCAGCTAGGCCTATATCTGCTGAGAGTAGATAGGTCTCTAGCTCCTCTATTAAATCATCATCAATAGATTTACGACCTAATAATAAAGTTGAGACGCCATTAGCAAAACGTTGTCGAGTTTTACCTAAACCACGGCTGAGTCGGCCCAGTAGGCCTTTTTTAGGCTGTGGTAAATCTTTTTGCTGCTCTGGTTGAGATTGCTTTTTTTTGCCGAGACCAAAGACCATGAAAAACCTGCTGCAAGTAAAAAACGCGCATGATAACACTTTTTAGCTGGTGAGTAACTGTGAAGTCTCTTCCAATGCAAGATGAGCCTGAAATAGCCCCCACTTTCCAATGCAAAGTGGGCCTGAAGTTGTTGCGTGATCGTTCATCCTATATGGATGAATATCAATATGAACGACATAGAATTAAACACCCTTACACAGATTGAGCAATTTCTATCCTCATCAACCCAGCTTACCTTTGAAGCTACATCACGAGCAGAAGCTTACCTATGGGTTACGAACACATTAAAAAAATTTGCTTATTGCGGTATGTGCAAAAAGGACAAAGGATTGATTCGTGATTACCTGCAACGAATGACTGGTTACTCACGTTCACAAATTACTAGGCTAATTGCTCAGTATCAAAAGTCAGGAAAAGTTGTTGTTAAGCAACGATCACCTAGAAATAAGTTTAGCTTAATCTATACGCATGAGGATACTTGGTTGTTAGCTGAAACGGATCAGGTTCATCAAACGCTTAGCGGGCCTACCACAAAAAAACTTTGCGAGAGAGCCTTTCATTTGTTTGGAGATAAGCGTTATGCGCGTCTTGCTTTTATCTCAGTCTCTCATCTTTACAATCTTCGACAAACTGAAACCTACCAGCGCAAACGGCGACACTTTAATAAAACTAAAGCAACGCAGGTTTCTATTGGTGAAAGGCGAAAACCAACTCCAGAGGGTAGGCCTGGCTTTATACGTATTGATACAGTGCACCAAGGAGATATGGATAAAATCAAGGGTGTTTATCATATTAATGCTGTTGACGAGGTGACACAGATGGAAGTAGTCTGCGCTGTTGAAAAAATTAGTGAGGCTTACTTAATCCCTGTCTTAGAGCAAATAATCGATACCTTTCCATTTAAAGTGTTAGGCCTACATACTGATAATGGCTCAGAGTACATTAATCAGCATGTAGCTAAACTATTGCAAAAGTTATTTATTGAACTCACTAAATCGAGGCCAAGGCATAGTAATGACAACGGTTTGGTGGAAAGTAAAAATGGCTCGGTTGTTAGAAAGCATTTTGGCTACATACATATTCAACAACGTTTTGCCCCGCAAATTAATGAATTCTATAACCAGCATTTGCTAGTGCGCCATCCTTTCTGTAAATTCCATTGACTTGCTGAAAATAAGCAGGCGACTCAGTCAGATTAGAAATTCCTTTTAAGGTAAACTTAACCAAAAAAGAGGAATGACAATGAGCTGCTATAAAAATGAGAACTTAATCGAAGAAGCCATACATGTTTTAGCGATGGAGGGGTTTGAAGCTTTACCTAAGCTTGTCTCCAGGTTGATGAATGAGGCTATGTTAATAGAAAGGGAGCGCCATTTAAATGCCAGTCCTTATGAGCGAACTGGCGATAGAAACGGATATGCGAACGGCTTTAAACCAAGGTTAATTAACACAGGTCAAGGTCAGCTTGAGCTACAGATACCGCAGGTTAGAGACTCCAATGAAGCCTTCTATCCATCAGTCTTAGAGCGAGGTGTACGCTCTGATAGAGCACTTAAGCTGGCTGTCGCTGAAATGTATGTGCATGGGGTTTCCACGCGCAAAGTTGAAAAGGTGCTAAAGCAACTCTGTGGAACAGATATTTCAAGCACAGAGGTAAGCCGTTGCGCTAAATTGTTGGATGAAGATTTAAAGAAATGGCGAAATAAGCCGTTAGGAAAGATAAAATATCTTTGGCTAGATGCACGTTATGAGAAGGTGCGCACTAGCGGCACAGTACAAGACTGTGCGGTATTGATAGCCTATGGCTTTGATGAATCAACCGGCAAGAGAACAGTGCTAGGTGTTTCTGTTGCGTTATCAGAGGCTGAGGTACATTGGCGTGATTTTCTTCAGCAGTTGGTTGAGCGAGGTATACATGGTATTGAGTTGATTACTAGCGACGCTCATACTGGCCTAAAAGCCGCTAGAAGAGCTGTGTTCCCCAGTGTTCCTTGGCAACGCTGCCAATTTCATTTGCAGCAAAATGCTCAGGCTCACACACCAAAGCGCTCAATGAAGGAACCAGTAGCTGAGGAGATTACAGCTATATTTAATGCCTCAAACATTCATGAGTCGGAAAGACTATTGGCTATGGCGGTAGATAAATATCAGCAAACAGCACCAGAGCTTTCTTCTTGGTTGGAAGTGAATATACCGGAGGGCTTAGTAGTGATGAACTTTGACAGGCCGCATCAAAAAAGATTAAGAACCAGTAACATAGCTGAGCGCGTAAACAGAGAGGTAAAAAGAAGGACGCATACAGTTGGAATTTTCCCTAATACTGAATCGTGCCTAAGGCTCGTATCAGCTGTTTTAGTGGAAATTGATGACCAGTGGAGCGGATCACCTAGATACTTCTGAGAACTACCCAAAATTGTTATCTCCCTACCTGAACTGAATTCGATAATTCTTTTTGTTCTTCTTGAGAAACACTATTTTCTTTAAAAAATTGCTCTACTAAGTGATACGTTAGAAGTTTTCTAATACCCTTCGCAATAAAGTGTCGTGTCACCTTGCCCTTACCATCTCCTAATTTAGCTAGCATAATTGCGTAATCGTCATAAGCTTTTTCCTTACCTATCTCATACAAATATGAGGCCACATAAAAACATACAGCCAGTAGATTTTGTATCCCTTTAAAATTTTTTATCTGCATATTTTCCCAGCCTAGTCCTTCCTTGAGAAATTTAAAAACATATTCAATTTTCGCACGAGATAGATAGGCTATGTATACCTCATACGCCTCATCAAAAGTCGTTACTTTTTTATTAGTTAATAGCAGCATGTCATTCTTAAAAATTCTCCTACCATCTCTGCCTGTAATTTGGATTTTAATTGCATTGATGTTCTCAAACTCTCCAAAATAAATAGTTATTTTTCCGTCTTGTACGCAATTCTTTCCAACTGTTAACTTTTGGAATTGCTTTTCGCCTTGAGCATCAAAATCAGCGTTAATCAGCTTAAGCTTTTTACCATCATCACCTCTACCTTCTATTGTTCTTGTTATTTTTGAGCGAATAATAAAGTCTTGATCTAGGTTTGTATCAATTAGTGAGAGATAGTCATTATCATCAAACTCTCTATCTAGAATATGGGTAATGGTTGCATCTTCATTCTTTGATTTTAGGCAGATTCCTATTTTTTCTATTTCACGAATAGACAGCAGCTTTTTATTAAAGTAATCACCAGATTCATAAAGACTCTTGGCCTCTTTATCTCCCTCAAATGGCTTTCCAGCCTCTATTTTCTTAATATGCTCAGCTTTTAAAAACTTAGGGTCTTTATTGCTGTAGCTTACATGCGATAGTAGATGCACAGCCTTATCACCAGGTACTAATGCAACTGCGTTATGCGTGCTGTAACCATTGATAATATCCCCGTCCAGACTCCTTACTTTACCTAGATTTTCAGTTTGCTTGCTATGTGGCTTTCTAATATCAGAAGGATCATGAAGAACATCAATTTTACTGGCGTGTGAAAGTTTTTCACAGCTCTGTTCTAGCAATACATCATTTGTTTTTATTGGATCTAAATCGGTGCTTTTATTTTCACCGGTAAGTGTACGAATCATCTTTTTATACTCATTGTTATCTTTTGATGAACTGAACAACTTACAACTACCTTCAGTTAATAGCTTTCCTACAATCGTCGATAGATTTTTTTAAAACAACTTTCCCAGTTAATTTTGAAAAAAGAGGGGCAGCGTAATCGGCGAAGTTTAACATTTATACTCATCTCGTTAGTCTTGTTAAAAAGACAAAGCATAGTCATTTTTACACAATATTTCAGCATTATTTTGCTGATTTAAATTTTGGGTAGTTTTCAGGATACTTAAGTTGAAGTGAATAATAAGGCTTCATAGGGTTTTAGGATAGATCATTCTTGTTCTTATTAACGAGATATAATTGCTATTACCTAAAAGTTAATAATTTATTTTGAGAGGAGAAAAATTTGAGGTATAAATAATTTTTTAGATTGATTAGCATAATTAATTTAAGATATTATGCGATGAGACAGGTACAATAGAGTGCCATTTAGAATTTTAAAGGTTTTTCTAAGTACTGAAGTTGGTTTTTACAGACAAAATAACGCTCTATCAAAATTACTTTTTATGTTTGTAAATAATCATAGCTATAAATATCTTATATTTTCTGCTCTTATGATAAGCTTTATCTTAATCGGTGGATGTAAGGGCAGCAGTGATCACTCTAGCCATAGTAAATCAACTGTAAAATTAGAGCCTAATTTTTCTGATTTTATACCAGATACTCAGAAAAACTTTAAGCAAACTCTATTTTTGAAAGCGTCGAATAGCAAAGGTTTATTGGCTCAAACACCATCAGAAAAACAGTATACGGTGGCCATCAAACCTAGTAATCCCCTTGTTAGCTGTTCTCCTAAATCGTGAGCTTGCGGCAAGCATGTGTGCATTAGGTCAGCTAGTTACTTTATCCTAAAGGACCGATAGTAAAACTATTTAGAAAGGTCCTATTATGTTTGGCAAAACATTTGATAAAAAAGTCGTTACACCCAAGTCAGCAACACCTTCAACACTAGATAATATTGCTCAATCGCTCAAGTCATGGCGTTCATCATCAAAAGAGCCATGGGAGATTCCAGAAGACCTTTGGGTGAAAATTATTGCGCTCTATCCTGCTTATACAAAAAAGGACATTACTGAACGATTATCAATCAGCTCTAAACGGCTCAACAAAAAAATTAATGAAAAAGAATTATTAGCCAGCAGTACATCAGTTGCCAATTCTGATGATGACCAAGCCGATGAATGTTTTGTTGAAGCCACTATTCAGGATTCAGTTGTGCTTTCACAGCAACTGATTAGCATTACAAGAACTGATGGCGTCGTGTTACAACTGCCTAAGCCGGAGTATGCTGAAACCATTAATCTGATTCTTACTTTTTGCAAGGGGTAGTGTATGCTGCAATTCACGCCTCAAATGAGGCTATTGTTATCAGTCAGACCTGCTGATTTTAGAAAGGGTATTGATGCTTTAGTTGCGCTTTGCCAGCAACGGCTGGGTGAGGATCCATTCTCTGGTACGGTCTTTGCTTTTACGAATAGCCGCCGTACCTCAGTGAAACTTCTAGTTTATGATGGCAATGGATTCTGGCTTTGTCTAAAGCGTTTTTCGCAAGGAAAGTTACAATGGTGGCCAAACTCCCACTCAGCCACGTACCATATCGATAGCACGCAGCTAATGATTCTGCTTAACCAAGGTAACCCTATCACTAGTCATCTCGGTGAGCCATGGAGAAGGCTCGCTAGTCAACCTCCTGTAATAAGTCAAGCGGCCTCTTCATCGACCAAACCTCCTTTATCTTCAATCTGGTAATTCCATGGCAACCATAAGGAGGGATCCTTAAAAACACTTGATTTATTTTCCTGCAAGGCAACTAAGTAATCGAGTGGGTTTTCCCCGCACAATTGAGCTGTAACAATAAGAGATAATAAGATGCTACCGATGTTAGCGCCATGCTGAGTTTTATAAAACATTGCAGCTTTTCTAATGCGAATAGGAATCTTTAGTATCGCCTCGACAATGTTGTTATCTAGTGGCGCTCCTGGTGTCGTTAAGAATCGCCGAAGCTTTTTCCAGTGCTTTAACATATACTTCATCGCCTTACCAAGGTGACTATTTGGTTCTACCACTTTGTTAGATAATTGCTTATTGAGCCAACCATGCAGTTTAAGCATCAATGGTTTGCTATGCTTTCGATGATAAAGTAAGCGTTGATGTGGGTCCATTTGCTTTGTTTGCTCATCATTTCGATAAACCTCACCCAGGATTTGCATAACGTGCAAACAAGGCTCAGGATAATATTCAAGTAAATCACGAAACTTTCTAAAACCATGAGCTAAGCAATTGCAGATGATAGTTTGTAACTCTTTCGGCATGTTGGCTGCTAACGCATCACACATTTGAATCACCTTCTTTTTTTCAGCCACCCTGTTTGCTAATAGTTGTGATAAGTTTTCGCCGCCGTGATGCTCGCCTGCATAAAATAGAGCAATCTGGTGAGCACCAATAGTCTTGCTTAAAATGGCTGTTGTATACATCCCTTTTCTTGGTTTATTAAGGTCCGCCTTGTTATCAGATAGTATCGAAAGTATCTTTGCGAATGTGTCATCATGCTGAATAATATCACCGTTCGCGCCATACTGTTCTAAAACATCAAACACACGATAGCCGATATCAGCCACCTGCTCACAAAGCTCGAACTGTGTACTTGAGGGTAACGGAAAGCCTAGTAACTCTTGGAACTTTTCTTGACGGTAAAAAGGCACGCCAATGTAATACTTTTGCAAGCACAGCATTGCTTTAAACTTAGCGTCATACTTTGGTTGCTTCCTAACATCCGTGGGTAACTGGGCAGTGATAATAAGCCCACACAAGGCGCAGCGAAGCTTTTCCAAATGATACCGTGTTGCCGTGCCTAATGAGTTGCCAGTTATACGAATAACTACACCGGCTTTTTTAACCTTATACAGTTTCCCACCACATCCTCCAGGACAGGCATCGCCACATGCATGGTCAGCAACATGGCAATAAACATCAGTGGCATTCCGGTAATCCTGATTACCTCGCCTGCCATGACCGGATTTCCCTTTCTTATCTGATTGACTATCACCTTTTTTATTGCCTGATGTATTATCGTCAGAGTTATTGCCAACACCCTCAATATTACTTTCAGATTCTTGGCCCTTATTCTCCTGATTCTTCTTGGGTGACTGATTACTGTCAGCTCCAAAAATAAGTTCACGTAATTGTTTAATTGTAATTTTCTGCTGTTGAAGCACCTCGGGCAACCAAAGAGCAAGGTCCAAACAACCACCTGCAAGCTCCTTATCCTCATCACCAAGATTGGACTGATTCAAGCGAGCACGAAATTCTGCAATTTCATGCTCTGATTTAGTCGCTATATCCGGTATTTCAGTTGCGGTTGGCATAATTATTTCACGTGATGCGTAAGAAACTGTCGTCACAATAAAATAATTTTCTTTTCTAAGTCAATAGGTTAATGAAGATAATGGATAATTATCAAGCCCAATAAAGTACTCGGCAACGAAAGTTTACCTTATCCAACTTATTGGTTCACACATACTTACCGCAAGCTCACCCTAAATCACAAAGTGCTTATATAGGCCAAGATGTAACTTTTTCATGTAAAGCAAAGCATATAAATAATCAATCTGAAAATGATAGCGATAGAGCGTTATTTTGTCTGTAAAAACCAACTTCAGTACTTAGAAAAACCTTTAAAATTCTAAATGGCACTCTACTGTACCTGTCTCATCGCATAATATCTTAAATTAATTATGCTAATCAATCTAAAAAATTATTTATACCTCAAATTTTTCTCCTCTCAAAATAAATTATTAACTTTTAGGTAATAGCAATTATATCTCGTTAATAAGAACAAGAATGATCTATCCTAAAACCCTATGAAGCCTTATTATTCACTTCAACTTAAGTATCTAGGTGATCCGCTCCACTGGTCATCAATTTCCACTAAAACAGCTGATACGAGCCTTAGGCACGATTCAGTATTAGGGAAAATTCCAACTGTATGCGTCCTTCTTTTTACCTCTCTGTTTACGCGCTCAGCTATGTTACTGGTTCTTAATCTTTTTTGATGCGGCCTGTCAAAGTTCATCACTACTAAGCCCTCCGGTATATTCACTTCCAACCAAGAAGAAAGCTCTGGTGCTGTTTGCTGATATTTATCTACCGCCATAGCCAATAGTCTTTCCGACTCATGAATGTTTGAGGCATTAAATATAGCTGTAATCTCCTCAGCTACTGGTTCCTTCATTGAGCGCTTTGGTATGTGAGCCTGAGCATTTTGCTGCAAATGAAATTGGCAGCGTTGCCAAGGAACACTGGGGAACACAGCTCTTCTAGCGGCTTTTAGGCCAGTATGAGCGTCGCTAGTAATCAACTCAATACCATGTATACCTCGCTCAACCAACTGCTGAAGAAAATCACGCCAATGTACCTCAGCCTCTGATAACGCAACAGAAACACCTAGCACTGTTCTCTTGCCGATTGATTCATCAAAGCCATAGGCTATCAATACCGCACAGTCTTGTACTGTGCCGCTAGTGCGCACCTTCTCATAACGTGCATCTAGCCAAAGATATTTTATCTTTCCTAACGGCTTATTTCGCCATTTCTTTAAATCTTCATCCAACAATTTAGCGCAACGGCTTACCTCTGTGCTTGAAATATCTGTTCCACAGAGTTGCTTTAGCACCTTTTCAACTTTGCGCGTGGAAACCCCATGCACATACATTTCAGCGACAGCCAGCTTAAGTGCTCTATCAGAGCGTACACCTCGCTCTAAGACTGATGGATAGAAGGCTTCATTGGAGTCTCTAACCTGCGGTATCTGTAGCTCAAGCTGACCTTGACCTGTGTTAATTAACCTTGGTTTAAAGCCGTTCGCATATCCGTTTCTATCGCCAGTTCGCTCATAAGGACTGGCATTTAAATGGCGCTCCCTTTCTATTAACATAGCCTCATTCATCAACCTGGAGACAAGCTTAGGTAAAGCTTCAAACCCCTCCATCGCTAAAACATGTATGGCTTCTTCGATTAAGTTCTCATTTTTATAGCAGCTCATTGTCATTCCTCTTTTTTGGTTAAGTTTACCTTAAAAGGAATTTCTAATCTGACTGAGTCGCCTGCTTATTTTCAGCAAGTCAATGGAATTTACAGAAAGGATGGCGCACTAGCATGATAGCCTATCCTATTATTTGGATGATACTAAGCAAGGCGAGGTTAGCGTTCCCATTGTTGATTTTTCTCCTCACTTTTTATGGATCAAAAAAATACAAGATAATGTGGAGCTCAGTGATTCTCCTCAGTTTAATATGGAAGTTGAGAACACAAATCCTTCCTATCCCCTATCCAATATTCAAATTACAAACAACTGTCCAAAAACATTTTCATTTTCTAATAACTGTACCACCCTATTAAATCCACTATCTTCATGTCAAATAAATGGGCAATTTAATCCAGAAGAACCTGGGGAGCACTCTTGTGAAATAACCTTTTATAGTTATGAACTAGGGAAAAAGCATATTTTACTGTTAACTAATGTTACAAAGGTCACAGTTCAAGGTCATGTTAGCCAGGGGCTACCAGAAAATACAGAGAAGGATACGACTTACCCGGTGGTTTTGACGTTCTCTAATGCCAATACCAAGTTGCCCGCTACGGGTATTAAGGTGATTCGCAATTTTCCAGCTGGGTTTACCGAAGCTAGTACGGGAACGACCTGCAAAACGGGGATGATGCTGGTAGCGGGGAGCTCTTGTCAAATTAGTGGTACCTATAAAGCCACGAAGACGGGAGCCATGGCAATTGGAGCAACGCTAGAGTATAACGAAGGTCAGCCAGTTACGGTAGAGACAACCAGCAATGTCACGGATGTTGATGTGAGAGGCACATTAAGTACAGTATTGCCTGCGAATACAGAGAAGGATACGACTTACCCGGTGGTTTTGACGTTCTCTAATGCCAATACCAAGTTGCCCGCTACGGGTATTAAGGTGATTCGCAATTTTCCAGCTGGGTTTACCGAAGCTAGTACGGGAACGACCTGCAAAACGGGGATGATGCTGGTAGCGGGGAGCTCTTGTCAAATTAGTGGTACCTATAAAGCCACGAAGACGGGAGCCATGGCAATTGGAGCAACGCTAGAGTATAACGAAGGTCAGCCAGTTACGGTAGAGACAACCAGCAATGTCACGGATGTTGATGTGAGAGGCACATTAAGTACAGTATTGCCTGCGAATACAGAGAAGGACACGGCTTATCCGGTGGTTTTGACGTTCTCTAATGCTAATACCAAGTTGCCCGCTACGGGTATTAAGGTGATTCGCAATTTTCCAGCTGGGTTTACCGAAGCTAGTACGGGAACGACCTGCAAAACGGGGATGATGCTGGTAGCGGGGAGCTCTTGTCAAATTAGTGGTACCTATAAAGCCACGAAGACGGGAGCCATGGCAATTGGAGCAACGCTAGAGTATAACGAAGGTCAGCCAGTTACGGTAGAGACAGTCTCTTCCAATGCAAGATGAGCCTGAAATAGCCCCCACTTTCCAATGCAAAGTGGGCCTGAAGTTGTTGCGTGATCGTTCATCCTATATGGATGAATATCAATATGAACGACATAGAATTAAACACACTTGCCCAGATTGAGCAATTTCTATCCTCATCAACCCAGCTTACCTTTGAAGCTACATTACGAGCAGAATCTTACCTATGGGTTACGAACACATTAAAAAAATTTGCTTATTGCGGTATGTGCAAAAAGGACAAAGGATTGATTCGTGATTACCTGCAACGAATGACTGGTTACTCACGTTCACAAATTACTAGGCTAATTGCTCAGTATCAAAAGTCAGGAAAAGTTGTTGTTAAGCAACGATCACCTAGAAATAAGTTTAGCTTAATCTATACGCATGAGGATACTTGGTTGTTAGCTGAAACGGATCAGGTTCATCAAACGCTTAGCGGGCCTACCACAAAAAAACTTTGCGAGAGAGCCTTTCATTTGTTTGGAGATAAGCGTTATGCGCGTCTTGCTTTTATCTCAGTTTCTCATCTTTACAATCTTCGACAAACTGAAACCTACCAGCGCAAACGGCGACACTTTAATAAAACTAAAGCAACGCAGGTTTCTATTGGTGAAAGGCGAAAACCAACTCCAGAGGGTAGGCCTGGCTTTATACGTATTGATACAGTGCACCAAGGAGATATGGATAAAATCAAGGGTGTTTATCATATTAATGCTGTTGACGAGGTGACACAGATGGAAGTAGTCTGCGCTGTTGAAAAAATTAGTGAGGCTTACTTAATCCCTGTCTTAGAGCAAATAATCGATACCTTTCCATTTAAAGTGTTAGGCCTACATGCTGATAATGGCTCAGAGTACATTAATCAGCATGTAGCTAAACTATTGCAAAAGTTATTTATTGAACTCACTAAATCGAGGCCAAGGCATAGTAATGACAACGGTTTGGTGGAAAGTAAAAATGGCTCGGTTGTTAGAAAGCATTTTGGCTACATACATATTCAACAACGTTTTGCCCCGCAAATTAATGAATTCTATAACCAGCATTTTAACGACTATATTAATTTTCACAGACCTTGTTACTTCCCTGTAACCAGCATTAATAGCAAGGGTAAGCAAACTAAACTTTACCCTTACGAGGCCATTATGACTCCTTACGAAAAGTTCAAATCAATTGAAAATGCTGAGCAGTATTTAAAGGAAAATGAAACCTTTGAACGACTAGATAAATTAGCGTATTCTCTGACTGATCATGAATCTGCACAAAAGATGCAGGAAGCAAAGAAGACGTTATTTGAGAAAATAACAAAAGAGCAAATTGCTGATACTATCAGCACTGAAGACTAACCGATGGACCATCATGGTGACATCTGTTCAGATGCTGCTTCAGGCTCATCTTACGATTGGAATATACTGAGACAACCAGCAATGTCACGGATGTTGATGTGAGAGGCACATTAAGTACAGCATTGCCTGCGAATACAGAGAAGGACACGGCTTATCCGGTGGTTTTGACGTTCTCTAATGCCAATACCAAGTTGTCCGCTACGGGTATTAAGGTGATTCGCAATTTTCCAGCTGGGTTTACCGAAGCTAGTACGGGAACGACCTGCAAAACGGGGATGATGCTGGTAGCGGGGAGCTCTTGATATTAAGGAATTTCAATGTGTCAATTGGTAAAAATACCACCAATTAAAATGAGTAATTTTAGCACAGGTATTTTTTATAAAATCGATTTAGTGGTGGGGCAGGGTTAGTTATGACAAACAATAGCCAAAACTAGCTGTTATTTGTTGTTTTGGACGGACTACCCCCCTAGGAAGTTATTAGGTTTTTTTCAGTAAGGCGAGTCCACGATGCTTTGATAGCAATTTGTAACGGTTAGGTTGTCTATACCAGCAGTTAGCTAAAAACATTTGGCTACCGCATAGAACACATTCATAGGGGTCAATGTTAAAATTATTTTGCATTAAGGTGCGGTAATTGACCTGGGGTGTGTTTGGATCAGTTTCACCTAATAGGAGTCTGACTTTGGGTAGCATCTCACCTCGCACCCGGTTAGCAAGAAACCCATAATAACGCACCATACGAAAGCCAACATCAGGAATGTGTTGAATAAATCGAGCAATAAACTCTTCCGCGGTTAATTTAAATTGCTTGTAGGTTTTAGAGACGTGATC
>CBDALO010000132.1:0-107705 GCA_965196985.1 Gammaproteobacteria bacterium
AAACTTTATTTTCTTTTTACCCGCATCTTAAAGTGAGCTTTAACCATCATAAGCATGTTATGGTAGTTAGCTCACAACACTTAACGGCGCCAAAAAGTAGTAGAAAAAAGTAATAACACGGTAAAAACCTCTAACCGACCAGCTAACATACAGAAAATTAGCACCCACTTTGCAAACTCGCTTAAGCCATCAAAAGAAAAAGCATAAGTACCAAGCCCTGCGCCAATATTTCCTAAACAAGCGGCAACAGCGCCAAAAGAACTATCTAAATTCACACCTGTTGCCATCAAAAAGATAGTTGCTAAAGTTAATACGCCCAAATAAGCTGGCACAAAAGCCCAAATACCATTCATCACGTTAGGTGAAACGATTTTATTGCCAAGCTTTAATAAATAAACTCCTTGAGGATGAGTTAGTCGCTTCATCTCCCTTGAAAACTGCTTTGTTAGCAAAACAAGCCGTATAACCTTCATCCCCCCGCTAGTTGAACCACCACAAGCGCCTAGCAAACCCAATAAAATTATGACAAAAGGAACAAACAGAGGCCACTGGGTATAATTAGCAGAAACAAATCCCGTCGTTGTCATAATTGATGTCAACGTAAAAAAAGATGAAACAAAATCTCGCCACGTTGAAGGCATCACGCCATAAATTAGCAATACTGTTGAAATAACCAGGCCAACTAATACAACAATCGCTAAGTAAGCGCGAAACTCTTGATCTTTAAAGTATTGAGTCACATCTCCACGAACTACCGCCATATAATGCAGTGAAAAATTCACCCCACCAAGAAACATAAACACAATAGCAACGCACTCAATCAAGGAACTATGATAATAAGCAAAACTTGCTCCATGAATCGAAAAGCCACCGGTTGAAACAGTCGCAAAACTTTCTTCCAAGGCATCAAATAAATGCATCCCTGACACCCAAAAAGCAAGCGTACACAAACCAACTAAGCCCATGTAAATAAACCATATGGTTTTAGCCGTCTCAGTAATACGCGGCGTTAGCTTATCATCTTTCATAGGCCCTGGTGTTTCGGCACGATAAAGCTGCATACCACCCACACCAAGCATTGGAATAATCGCAACCGCAAGAACGATAATTCCCATTCCACCAATCAATTGTAATTGTTGTCGATAATAAAGTAACGAAGGAGGAAGTAAGGATAATTTATCAACAACACTAGAGCCTGTAGTGGTAAAACCAGAAACTGACTCAAACAAAGCATTAGTAAACCCCATGGTTTTGTGCTCAATAATCCAAAAAGGCAACGCCGCAAAACAGCTTAATATCACCCAAAATAAAGTTACAATCAAGAAACCATCACGAACTTTGAGTTCTACATAATGTTTGTAAAACAAAACAAAAAGCAACCCCCCTGTCACAAAAGTCACTAAAAAAGCTTCAAAAAAAGTTATTGCAGCACCATCGTCATAATAAAAAGAAACAAAAATAGGAGTTAGCATACTAATGCTAAACAACATCAACAATAAACCTATAATTTTTAAAACGGATTTAATCTGCATACTAACTAAAAAACCCCAGGCTCACTTGAAAAAGCTTTTCAACGTCATGAACACTTTTCTTATTTGCTAAAAACAAAACCACCCTATCTTGCGGGTGGATTACTTCTTCTTTGGTAGCCATAATAACTTTCTCACCACGCACTACAGCACCAATAATCGCTCCTGCTGGTAGCTTGATATTTTTTATCGCTCTTCCTATAACGCGAGAAGTTCCTTCATCACCATGGGCAACGATCTCTAATGCTTCTGCTGCCCCTCTTCGTAATGAATGCACACTAACGATATCACCACGACGCACATAACGAAGAATGCTACTTGTTGTAACTTGTTGAGGAGAAACTGCTACATCAATGGCACTACTTTCGATTAAATCAACGTAGCTGGTTTGTTTAATTAATGCCATGGCTGTACGCACACCCATTTTTTTTGCTAGCAAGCAAGACATAATATTGGCTTCATCATCATCGGTTACCGAACAAAAGATATCTGTTTTCTCAATATTTTCATTAAATAATAGCTCTCGATCCGATGCATCACCATAGAGCACTGTTGCATGATCAAACTTTGAAGCTGCTCGTTCAGCAGCTTGTGCATTAGCCTCAATAAGCTTAACTTCATATTGAAACTCTAAAGCCTTTACCAAACTAGAACCTATGTTACCACCACCAGCAATAATGATACGCTTATAGGGCACATCAACACGACGTAGTGCACCTAACACCTTACGAATATTATTTTTAGTTGCCAAGAAAAATACCTCATCGCCCACCTCAATGACGCTATCTCGATTTGGCACAATGGATCTATCGTGACGAAAAATAGCAACCACACGGAAATCAACCTTAAGCTCTTTGCGTAACTCAGCAATAGTTTTACCTACCATGGCACCACCAAAGAACGGTTGCATAGCAACCAGCATTAACCGACCCTCTGAAAACCCTAGAACCTGTAGTGCACCAGGATAAGCGATCAAGCTCTTAACAAACTGTGTCACCAATGCCTCGGGGCTAATAAAAACATCCACTGGTAAATTTGACTGATCAAATAGTTGAGGATAATGAAAATACTCAGCCGCGCGAATTCGAGCTATTTTTGTTGGTAAGTTAAATAAGGTATGGGCAACCTGGCAAGCAATTAAGTTAACCTCGTCATTATTGGTCACCGCAATGAGTAAATCAGCATCATCAGCGCCTGCTCGCTTTAATACTGAAGGGTAAGAAGCAAAGCCTGTAACGGTTTGCAAATCAAGTCGATTGCGCAATTTTTCTAAGCGATCTTGCTCTGTATCTATGACGGTAACGTCGTGCTTCTCAAGGACTAAACTTTCAGCCAAGCTACCACCAACTTGATTACCACCTAGTATAATGATCTTCATCCGTAAAACCCTATAACTCAATCTCGCCAGAGAAAACAAACTCGGCGGGACCTATTAAATATACCGAACCACCTGACTGCCAACAGACTTCTAACGTTCCACCTGGTAAATTTACCTTAACATGAGAGTCTAATAAACCTCTATTGATTCCTGCTACCACAGCAGCACAAGCGCCACTACCACATGCATAGGTTTCACCAACATGGCGTTCAAACACACGTAAATTTATTTCAGCTCGTGATTTTACTTGCATAAAACCAACATTTACTCCTTCAGGAAAACATTCGTGTTGCTCTAAATATGAACCTATGCTGACAACCTCAGCCTGATCACATCGAGCAACGGCAATAACTGCATGGGGGTTCCCCATACTTAGCACACTAAACTCCACTTTAGATTTCTGATAAGGCAACGAATAAATGTCTGCGGGCTGGTTGGCAATAAAGGGGACTTCTTCTGGAATAAACTCTGGCTCCCCCATATCAACACTGACTAAGCCATCATTTTGCAGCTCACAAATAATTATTGTTTCAGTGGCTTCAAGTTTGTAGCTTCTTTGCTTTGATAGCCCTTGTTGATAAATAAACTTAGCCAAACAACGTGCTCCATTGCCACACTGCTCAACTTCATAGCCATTAGAATTGAAAATTCGATATCTAAAATCAGCCCGTATATTGCAAGTAGGCTGAACCACTAACACCTGATCACAGCCCACACCAAAATGACGATCAGCTAGTTGCCGTAGCTGCTGTGTTGACAAGTTAAAGGTTTGGTCAACTCCATTGATAACAACAAAGTCATTACCCAACCCCTGCATCTTTGTAAACTTTAGTTTCATCACTGTTTAGTTACTAAGGGTTTGCTGGATTGTGAAACCGTTGCCTTGCTAGCTTTAGGCTTAGGCAAATAAAGAGGTCCTGTCTGCCCACAAGCCACCAACAGAAAACTCAATCCGACACTAATAACCATAGCAGCTATTGCTTTCATTCTCATAGGCCTCAGTTCACTCCTTAAATTTGAAAGTATTCTACACTTCCCAATCATAATCCGATACAATTTTGCCCCACAAAATAGGAGTATTCTATGAGCCCCTTTGAGTGCGCAACCATCGAACCAAAACAGCCTGCTACTCATGCGGTTATCTGGCTACACGGCTTAGGTGCTAATGGCAATGACTTTGTCCCTATAGCTCCAAGCCTAGAACTACCCCAGTCGTTAGCTTGCCGTTTTATTTTTCCTCACGCACCAATACGCCCAGTAACCTTAAACCTTGGAAGGCCAATGCCGAGCTGGTTTGATATTTATGGGATTGATTTTGAACAAAAACAAGATGAACGGGGCATTCAAGAAACTTCGTTAGCACTAATTAAACTTATTGAGCAACAACAAAACCAAGATATTCCAAGTAAAAATATTATCTTAGCCGGCTTCTCACAAGGCGGAGCCATGGCTTTACATACAGGTCTACACTACAACCAACCTCTAGCTGGCATAGTTGGCCTTTCAACCTTCCTGCCTCTGCATTACCAGTTCGGTGAAAAAACAGCCTCAGCCAATAAAAAAACGCCTATCTTTTTAGCACACGGCACTTTTGATGAAGCGGTTAAGTTTGAGTATGGCGAATTAACCAAGCAATTCTTAGAGCAGCAACAACACCCCGTTGACTGGCACACCTACCCCATTGCTCATACTGTTTCGTCTGAAGAAATTAGTGACCTTGGTGTTTGGATAAGCGAAGCGTTTGCTCGTGAGTAAAACACACCTATTGAAAATACCCTTTTTCTCAGATGAGCTGGCTTAAACTGATTCGCGTAGTGCTTTAAAACCCGGAACTATGTGTGATTTATTTCCCCCGGATTATCAAATGCTTCGCATTTTCAATCCGAGCTACACGTTCTTTCAAAATAAGATGAAAACCAGGTTTTTAATACTTCCGCACCTAAATTGTCATAAACGTAAGATAGCCACTTAGTCATGTTAGCTTCAGAATCAGATTCGTTGGCTGACTCATCAACTGTTATTATTGGTATGTGGTCGATAAAGCAACCAAAATATCGCTGGCAAAACTTCCGGTAGTCTACGGTGAACAATAAAAACGTATGCCACATGTCATCGATTTCTTTCATTTCTGCCTGCAGGGATAGTATAAAATCAAGGCTATCATCGTTAGGATTGTTATGATGTTCAATAAAGTGCTTTTGTCCCAACCACAAGTATTTCACAAGATTACTAAGCGCTTCTTTACCTGACAGTAGGTTGTTCGGGTAATCATTTTCGTATCGTGTTATAAGGTTTTCATTTGTATAAGCTAGAAGATGCTCAAGGCTAGGTAACGTTAACGTCAATTTAACCTTTTTGCTTAAGGTGTACTGATAAGTTGTATAAGACTGCTTTTGCTGAGGTGGGGCACAACGCTTTATTGCAAAGTGCTGGCTATAAAGTCTGCTTACTTCAAGTTCACTGATAAAATACGTAGGCCCGTCATTAATTCGCTTACTATCTATAGTGACTAACAGTCCCTTTGCATCATGTGAAGTTAGTTTTATTAGTTTATTAATGTATTGATATCGACTCTGTGGCGGTAAGGCATAGAGTGACGCGACATCATAAAATCCTTGGCAAACAAGATTTGGCAAGGACAGGGTAAGAAAGTCACCGATATATATTTCTATTTGTTCTGAAGCATAACGTTTAATTGGATGATGGTTAATTTGGTAAGGTATGTGTTACGTCTATCTTTATTTAGGGGAATTGAGCTAGTTTTATCTCATAATAAACAAGGTTTTTAGTAACCTATCAAGGTAAAATAACTTGATATAAAAACTATAGTGAAATTAGTCATGCGCAGAATCATAAAAGCGATTAAAAGCCTGAGTGATTACCTGATCCTGCTGAAAAAAAATCCAGAGCTACTAAGGCCAGAGCAGTGCAGCCATTGCGGTGCAGGTGGACTATGGTCACATGGATCATATGATCGAAAACCAGATAGGAACCCAGGTAAAGGACGCTCTTTAAATCCCACCCCTGTTTTGAGATTTTATTGTCATCAATGTAAACGTACTTGTTCAACCCTACCTGAGATACTTTCTCCAAAGCGTTGGTATTGCTGGTCAGTTCAGCAGGCAGTGTTAATGAGCGTGCTCCTGGGAAAAGTATTAGCTCATCAGGTCAGGAGCAAGGTGTTAGTCGACACACCGTTGCTAGGTGGTTTCACTGGTTGGTTGACCACTTCGTTGATTACTCCTTCCATATCAAAGCACATCCGTTGTGGTTACAGCTTGGGCGACATAGTGATCCACAAGCGTTTTGGTTGGCCTGCCTTGGTGAGCATGATTTATCGAGCATCATGCTTTTTCTTAACAACACAGGAGTGAGCATCCCATAATTAATTAACGTGAAAAAAAGTTGAGATGGATATTTTCTGTAAACCTCACGACCCCACACAGTTTGAGCGTAGCATTCTCAACTCAAGTTGTGATTAACTCATTGCAAGTAGTTAAATCACACAGGAATTGCAAAATGACCAAGCCCATTCACCCAACAGCACTGTTTCGCCTAAGTGTTTTAGGTGAGCTATGTAGCCGAAATAGTTTTGAGCATGGTGAGCTCAAGAGCATTATTAAAAGGTTGTCCCAGCAAACCTACAACATTCCAGGTAGTAAGCGTGTTCACCTCAGTGCTAAAACAATTGAGAATTGGTATTACGCCTGGTTAAAGCAGGGTATTGATGGATTAGTTCCTAAAACTCGACGAGACAAAGGCCAGTGTCACATCAATCCAGAGCTACAAGAGTTAATTATTTCCACTAAACAGGAAAGCCCTTCAAGATCAATTCCGACCGTGATTAAACTCTTAGAAACTCAAGGGAAGGTAGCACGAGGTGAATTATCTCACGCAACAGTTCACCGCTTATTAGTAAAACACGGCCTGTCTAAAAGAACAGTCACACCTTCTAACCAAATTGAGCGCCGCTCATTTGAGGCGCTCACAGCTTGTGATATTTGGTATGGCGATGTCATGCATGGTCCAACGATTTACGATGGCCAAAGAAGAGTTAAAAGCTATTTGGTGAGTATTTTTGATGATGCCTCAAGGTTGGTCTGTCACAGTAAATTTTGTACTGATGAGAGTGCCATTACTATTGAGCATGTGTTGAAAGAGGCATTACTCAAACGTGGGCTTCCTGTTAAGCTCATCATTGACAACGGCCCTGCCTACCGTGCTAAAACGTTGCAAACCATTTGTGCTCGTTTGAAAATTCAATTGATTTACGGCAGGCCCTATGAACCGCAAAGCAAAGGCAAACTAGAGCGTTGGCATAGAACAGTACGCGAGCAATTCCTAGCTGAATGCAACCTGGATTCCATTCATAGTTTCAATGCGCTGAATGATCGATTTTGGGCTTGGGTTGAGCGTGTTTATCATCAAGCCTCGCAAAGCGCCCTGCCTGACAAGATGACCCCGTTACAACGCTATCAGCAAGACCTCACTAAAATTCAGCCGTTAGGTTGTTTGGCCGATAAGCTAGATGATTACTTCCTGCATCGCATTAAGCGCCGAGTCAGGAAGGATGGCACGGTAAGCTGGAATAATCGACTCTTTGAAGTTCCATTTGAACTGGCTCAACAAGAGGTTTATTTAGTGGTTGATCCGCATAGTGACTCCGCCCGTCACGTCGAATCATTGGAATATCAATACCTTGGTGCAGTGGGAGAGCTGGACAAACATAACAACCTTTCTAGAACCCGAGCTAGACCTCAGATGCCGGAACAACCAGCAAGAAAAACCTCGCTAGTTGAGATTGTTTATAACCAAGTTAAAGAGGATTTGGATATCACTGAGGAGATACCGTCTTAAACGTCAACAATAAATTGTAAAATTTTTACTAGGCATCCGCTGAAAATGGCTGCTGTGTTTTTAGGATGCCATAAATCATATGCACCATTTTTCTCATAACAGCACAAATGGCTAGCTTCTTTGGCTTGCCTTTTTTGAGCAGCTTTTCATAAAATTTCTTCAAAATAGGATTATGCCTTATAGCCACTAATGCCGGCATGTAAAGCGCCTTTCGCAACCAAGCACTACCAACCTTTGAGAGCCGTGATGAATTCAATGAAGTGCCTGATTGTGACTGGCTGGGATTTAAACCAATATGAGCAGCCAATTGTTTTGCGCCAGAAAATCTTTCAATATTATTAAAAAAAGCAGTTAGTGTTTGAGCGGTTTTATCACCAATGCCTGGGATGCTTTTAAGCAGCTCTGTGTTATTCTTCAGATCATCATCACTCGCGATCAGCTTACTAATTTCTTCCTGCAGTCGTAAAATTTCTTTTTCCATATAATCGATATGATTTTGTATAGAGCTAATAATTGTTTCTTCCGCTAGCTCCAGCCTGTTTTGTTCATTGCTGACTTGGGAGGTTAATACTTCAGATCTCTGTATCAAAGCTCTTAGAGCCTCTATATTAGCTGGCAAAGGCTGCCATAGCGTTGGAGTAAAATGATTTGAATAGTCCTTAATACTGACCGCATCGGCCTTGTCGGTCTTGTTTCGTATTAGCTGTCCTTTCATAAAAAACTTTATTCGTGCAGGATTAATTATACTGACATCACACTTCTCACTATGTAAATAAAGAGCCAATGCATTACCGTATTTACCTGTTGATTCCATGCAAAAATGAAGTGACTGATCAGATAAAGATTGCGTCCATTCTAATAACTCAGAAAAGCCCTCAGGATTATTATTAAAATGTTTAACGTGATCTTTTCCGCTAGTGGTGATAGCAGCAACAAAATCAGATTTTGCAATATCAATACCAACACAATTTTTTTTCATTTGCTAGAGCCTCTTAAATTTTATTACACTAACAAACTTGGGAAATCATAGTTCGGATCAACCTTGCAAATACAGGCTCACAATGGCCTAAGATACCGTTCGATCTCATGAACTTATGAGGGTGGAAGGGAGCTAAATCTCCTCAACAGGATTAAATCCTAAGGACGAACACGGCTTCACCTTCCGCCTACCCAAGCATCCTTGGGATTGTAGCAATATTGTCATATCTCTACAGTTATTTAAGATACAAGGATGAGTAAGATGTATCTTCAACATTTTGGCTTGAAATTTGATCCATTGGGTAAATCAAACATTATTGAATTGGCGCAGTCAAAGCGACTAGAACAGCAACTTAATGGTTTGCTAGAAACACGCGGCTTAGCAGTGATTACTGGCGACTCAGGGACAGGAAAGACCACGGCGCTAAGATACTGGAGCAATAAACTCAACCCGCTGACCCATCAAGTCATTTATCAATCAGACACTCACTTTCGGTCATTTGATGTGTACTCTCAGCTTGCCGAAAATCTAGGTTTAGAAAACTATTACCGATTCTCTAAACTTTGGAGAGACTTGAAGCAGAGCTTGATCGCGCTCTACCATGATAAAAACGTTCAGCCTATTTGGATCCTAGACGAGGCGCATCAGCTTAGTAATGATTTCATTCTACGATTACCTGACTTCCTTAATTTCAGTTTTGACAGCAAAGACGTCATGACGATTATCTTATGTGGACTCCCATCACTTCTAGCAACATTGCAGAGACCAGCCTATGAACCTATCAACTCTAGAATTCAGTGCTTTATTAGGTGGCATGCAATTGAAGATAGCAGGGATTTTGAGAGCATTATTCACGCTGCTTTTGAGAAGGCAGGAATGAGCAGTAGCTTATTCACTGAAACAGGTATTCGTGCAGTACACATGGCCACAAAAGGTAGGCTTCGTTATGTTGATAGGCTCATGCGACATGCGTTGCTAATCGCCGCTAATATGAATTTAAACCATATACCGGATGATGTCATTAATCAGGCAATTCATGAGCTAAAAGGTTAACTATTTGACACCATCTCACGCAAAATAGGTTGAGATGGTTTCTCTAAATTATTGTGGGACGTTACAGGTATGTTGTTTGATTCAAAAAAATCTTTTACGGCTAGCTCACTAAGTTCAACACCGGTAACGAAATAACCATACTCTGCAATAGCGAGCATGTCGATAGTTTTACCGCATAAAGGAACAAGTACACGGGAGTTTGCTGGTAGCTCTAGAGCAAAAAAAGCATCAAGGATTGCATCACGCTTTTTAGGGTAGTTCAAACCAGGATCGGATGAATCATCGCGCCACGCATTTAACCAGTAGCGGTTGTTGTTAGATTGTCCTTTGAACACTTGGTGTTAGTGGGGGTTAGCTATGCACCGCGCGATGTTCAGGTGACACATAGCACCTCTGCTTAGCTCTGCTCTACCATAGTCAGAGCTACCGTTTGTAGCAATTGCTTTACGACCATCGAGAATGATTTTTATAAGCTCATCTTTCATAATAATTATCCTTAACGCTTTTGACTTACTGCAAAATAATACCCTATTGCACCGCTTTTGTCAGTTAAATTCAACAACCACGCCCAGTGAAACATTAAGTTCTTGCCCATACCATCAAAGGCCAGCCTACAAACTACCGCTTCGCACCTAACAGTTCGATTGCATATCCATCAGGATCTTTAACAAAAGCCAATACGGTTGTGCCGTGTTTCATTGGGCCTGCTTCACGTGTTACTTCACCACCTGCTTGTTTAATACGCTCACAAGCTGCATAGACATCATCTACCTCAATTGCAACGTGACCATAAGCATTACCATGTTCGTAGTCACTAATATCCCAGTTGTAGGTCAGCTCAATAACCGCTTGCTCTGATTCATCAGCAAAACCAACAAAGACCAAAGTAAACTTACCTTCCGGAAAATCTTTACGACTTAGCACCTTCATACCTAAAATCCGGGTATAGAAGTCAATTGATTTTTCTAAGTCACGTACTCTTATCATTGTGTGTAAAACTCGCATTTAAAATGCCTCCATTAAAAATTAATCTATTAGCACAGCTACTTGTTGGTAGCAGTTTAACAGTAGTTCCGTATTTTTGTTATTCAATGCTGTAGAACGATTCGTGCCACCCGTTCTGCAGGCACTGAGCAACAAAAATACGAAGCTTATTACTAAATAACTACGCTAATTATTTCCTACCCACACCTTTAAAAAACTCAAAAAACTAACCCTCAACCTGATACGCCGTATAAATCTCATTCAGCTGTTGCGTTACACGAATAAACGTCGTTCGCTTAGACAGTTCTTTAAGCTGCTGGGCACCAACATAGGTACAAGTTGATCGCAATCCACCTAAGATATCCAATATTGTATGCTCAACAGGACCTCGATAAGGTACATCAACTGACTTACCTTCACTCGAACGATATTCAGCAACACCCCCATGATATTTTTTCATCGCTTCAGCAGAGCTCATCCCATAAAAACGCTTAAAGGTACGACCACCCTCTTCAATAACTTCACCACCACATTCATCATGACCAGCAAACATACCGCCCAACATAACAAAGTCTGCACCAGCTGCAAATGCTTTCGCAACATCACCAGGCACAGTACAACCACCATCAGAACAAACATGTCCTCTTAAACCATGGGCAGCATCGGCACATTCAATCACGGCTGAGAGTTGCGGATAACCAACACCTGTTTTCTTACGCGTGGTGCAAACAGAACCCGGCCCAATACCCACCTTAACAATGTCCGCACCAGATAGAATAAGCTCCTCTGTCATCTCACCAGTCACTACGTTACCTGCCACAATAATCTTGTCAGGAAAGCATTCTCTTACTCGCTTAATAAAATCGACAAAACGCTGTGAATAACCATTAGCCACATCGAGGCAAATAAAAGGTACGGCAACTGCTGACATAATCTTTTGCAGCAATTCAAAATCCTCTTCACGAACACCTGAACTTACCATGGTATAGTTTAAAGCATCAGGGTTCTCACTCGACAACCCTTGCCAATCCTCTACTGAAGCAAACTTACTTAAAGCTGTTAACATGCCATGTTGATGCAAAACCTCCGCCATAGCAAAGGTACCTGTGTGATCCATATTCGCTGCTATAACTGGCACACCCTGCCAAATTTGACCACTATTTCGAAAACTGTATTCCCGCTGTAACTCCACTTCAGAGCGCGATTTCAAAGTACTACGTTTAGGTCGTATTAACACATCTTTAAAGTCAAGCTTCACTTGTTCTTCTATTCGCATCGCAGTTGCCTTTTAAGTTCACAAAAAGAAAAGGATTATATCAGATAAAACTAGATTCTGTTTATATTTGCCAGTCCAAAATAAAAACGGGGTTAGAAAACAAGTTCAAAGATACAAGCTTACAGGACGGGTGCTGCCTTTATATAATGTAGAATATATAGCATAATATACACTTTAACATGATGAAGGATGGTGTTTGGATGTCAGCTAGAATTATCTCTGATGAAAATAATGAATTAACTATTGAACTCAAGCTTCCACTAAAAGGATCTATGCTTGAATGTGAGGACGCAATTCTTGATGGGCTTAATGAGGTTGGAACATTAGCCACTGAAAAAGCATTAAGTAAGTTTGATGCAGATGGCTCTCCTATCCATGTTGGAAAAATAAAGCTAACAGCACGAAGTAGAGATGAAGCAAATTACCAAACGCCTTATGGAGTTGCTCGAGTTAAGCGTTATGTTTATCAAACCTCTAAAGGCGGGAAGATCTTTTGTCCTTTAGAAGATAAGGCTAGAATTATCCAAGGATCAACACCGCGATTTGCAAAAATAATCTCACATAAATACTCAAACTTACCTGCTCCTAGTGTTATTGATGATCTCAAGGTCAATCATAACCGTAAAATCTCACATTCATACTTGCAACGGGCAACTGATTTTGTTGGCGGTATTGCACAAGCCAAAGAGGCTGAGTGGGAATATGAAGAGCCAAAGCTTGATGCAGGCGTTGAGATGCTAAGTATTAGCTTAGATGGTGCATATGTTCTCACCGTTGATGATGGTTATAGAGAGAGCATGGTTGGAACTATTTCCATGTATGATAAGCATGGTGCACGCCTGCACACAACCTACGTTGCAGCATCACCAGAATATGGAAAAGATGAATTCTTTAATAGGCTTGAAAAGGAAATAAAGCTGAAAAAGAAATATTACCCTGATGCTAAAACAATTGGCGTTGCTGATGGAGCAAAAAATAATTGGCCATTTCTAAAAAAACATACTGATACGCAAATTTTAGATTTTTGGCATGCAACTGAATATCTCGGTGAAGCATCAAAGGCAATATTTACCAAAAAATCTGAAAGAGATGAGCGTGATGTTTGGCTCCAAGAGCGATGTCATGACTTAAAGCACAAGAAAGGTGCGGCAGGTAGAATACTTGCTGAGCTTAAAGAGCATGTAAATAAAAAACTGAATAAATCGCTTAGAGAAAAGCTAGAAGGAACAATTACGTATTTTGAAAATAATATTAAAGAAAAGCGAATGTCGTATCATAATTTGATTAAGCAGAATGCACCAATTGGCTCTGGCGTCACTGAAGCAGCATGTAAAACAATTGTTAAACAAAGATTAAGGGGATCAGGAATGCGCTGGAAAGACAAGGGAATGAAAATCGTTTTATGCTTGAGAACACTAGTAAAGACTAAAGGCAGATGGGATCAGTTTTGGGAGAAGGTCAATGATTTTGGCGTGCCAGCAGTAATATAGCCTACATTATATAGAGGCAGCACCCTACAGGACTTTATAGTAAATAAAGGTTTAGGACAAATAAGCCAATTCACTACACAACCATTGCCAAACCATAGCACTGAAGCGCCAAAAACCATTTGTGGTTGTTAATATTGTAACATCAGCTGAAGCACCAATACGTAATGGGTAGCCTTTCGGCAAATCAGTAAACGCTAACGCCACTGGGAAACGCTGTGAAAGCCTTACCCAGTTATGTGTTTTTTTAATGTAAGGAAACTCACCACCAACCGCAGCCTGACTAGAGCTAACCCCTCCTCCTATACCAATAACCTTTGCTTTAAAAATCTCTCCCGGATACATCGCCAAGCTAACCAGTACCGGTTGGCCAACTTTAATCCGAGACAGATTGTTTTCCTTTATATTAGCTTGTATCCACCAGCTATCATTTACCACTAAAATCAACTGCCCAACCCCTTCCTGTACATAGCTACCTGGACGCACAAACAAACCAACAACCTCACCAGCGCTTGGTGCACGAACTAAAACAGCACTGCGTTCTAACTTTCTATCACGCGGAGATTTTCTAATACTAAATAGTGGCTGGCCTGCCTTTACCTGCTGATTATTAGTAACATAAACTCGCTCCACAACCCCTGCAACTTGTGGTTTAACATCTATAACGTCTGCCCTAACAACAGCATCATTAGACCTTCTGCGAAACTAAATACTGGGCGAGCTTATGCTCGTTTGTAGTTTTAGAATCCGGCTTGAAGATTGAGAATCCCAGCAATAATATTAAATCTCATATTGTGTTTTCTGCGAAAATTCCTATACACCTCCCCAAGAATGCGGAATTTTTTAAATTTTGAGAATTGATGTTCAACCCTAATACGGATCTTGCTGTGATTACGGTTATCCTCTTTTTGTTGAGTAGTTAATTTGCCGCCTTTGGGCTTTTTATGAGGTAAGTTAACCAAGGGGTCAGTATGTTGAATTCCTTGGTATCCTAGATCAGCATATTTTTCTGCTGGTGGCAGTGGGCTGCCACGTTGTCGGATCTTAATATCATGAACCCTCCCAGGCATTGTTTGAGAGACGTTGATTATTTTTCCGGATGTACTCATTGCTATCTCCACCTTTTGAGTATGTCTTTTCTTTTTACCAGAATAATAATCTTTACGTGGCTTCTTCTTTTTGGGGCGCTGAATAGGCTGCTCCGTTACATCCATTAATATAGCGCAAACCGCATCTTCTGTTAGGGTTCTGTCTTTTTTAATATGAATATGCTTGGCCACTAAGGGTTCTAAGCGTTTAAATAAGCGGCAGACATTACTGTCATCCAAACCAACAAAGTAACCTAAGAATTCATGTGTTACATAAGTGCGATAGTACATCATGAGAAGCAAAAGGCGATCATGGTGCGTGGTGAGTTTCGGGCGCCTTCCCAGCTTACTAAACTCATCATCAAGTGATGACTTCACTTGTTGGTGTATCGTTTCAAAATCATCAAGGGTCAAACCAGTTAACTTTTTAAAAATACGCGGGCGGTTACTGAGTTGCTGATAGCTTAATAGCATATGCCTTTCCATGAATGATTATTAATCAGTCAATTATAAGCAAATTTTAGCTAGTTTCTAGAACTGCCCTTAGTTACGCAGAAGGTCTATTAGTTAAAGGAATAAGGTGACCAGCTATAACAAAATAGATTATTGCTAAAACAATTACTATCAACAAACAGATAAGCGATAGAGCGTTATTTTGTCTGTAAAAACCAACTTCAGTACTTAGAAAAACCTTTAAAATTCTAAATGGCACTCTATTGTACCTGTCTCATCGCATAATATCTTAAATTAATTATGCTAATCAATCTAAAAAATTATTTATACCTCAAATTTTTCTCCTCTCAAAATAAATTATTAACTTTTAGGTAATAGCAATTATATCTCGTTAATAAGAACAAGAATGATCTATCCTAAAACCCTATGAAGCCTTATTATTCACTTCAACTTAAGTATCTAGGTGATCCGCTCCACTGGTCATCAATTTCCACTAAAACAGCTGATACGAGCCTTAGGCACGATTCAGTATTAGGGAAAATTCCAACTGTATGCGTCCTTCTTTTTACCTCTCTGTTTACGCGCTCAGCTATGTTACTGGTTCTTAATCTTTTTTGATGCGGCCTGTCAAAGTTCATCACTACTAAGCCCTCCGGTATATTCACTTCCAACCAAGAAGAAAGCTCTGGTGCTGTTTGCTGATATTTATCTACCGCCATAGCCAATAGTCTTTCCGACTCATGAATGTTTGAGGCATTAAATATAGCTGTAATCTCCTCAGCTACTGGTTCCTTCATTGAGCGCTTTGGTATGTGAGCCTGAGCATTTTGCTGCAAATGAAATTGGCAGCGTTGCCAAGGAACACTGGGGAACACAGCTCTTCTAGCGGCTTTTAGGCCAGTATGAGCGTCGCTAGTAATCAACTCAATACCATGTATACCTCGCTCAACCAACTGCTGAAGAAAATCACGCCAATGTACCTCAGCCTCTGATAACGCAACAGAAACACCTAGCACTGTTCTCTTGCCGGTTGATTCATCAAAGCCATAGGCTATCAATACCGCACAGTCTTGTACTGTGCCGCTAGTGCGCACCTTCTCATAACGTGCATCTAGCCAAAGATATTTTATCTTTCCTAACGGCTTATTTCGCCATTTCTTTAAATCTTCATCCAACAATTTAGCGCAACGGCTTACCTCTGTGCTTGAAATATCTGTTCCACAGAGTTGCTTTAGCACCTTTTCAACTTTGCGCGTGGAAACCCCATGCACATACATTTCAGCGACAGCCAGCTTAAGTGCTCTATCAGAGCGTACACCTCGCTCTAAGACTGATGGATAGAAGGCTTCATTGGAGTCTCTAACCTGCGGTATCTGTAGCTCAAGCTGACCTTGACCTGTGTTAATTAACCTTGGTTTAAAGCCGTTCGCATATCCGTTTCTATCGCCAGTTCGCTCATAAGGACTGGCATTTAAATGGCGCTCCCTTTCTATTAACATAGCCTCATTCATCAACCTGGAGACAAGCTTAGGTAAAGCTTCAAACCCCTCCATCGCTAAAACATGTATGGCTTCTTCGATTAAGTTCTCATTTTTATAGCAGCTCATTGTCATTCCTCTTTTTTGGTTAAGTTTACCTTAAAAGGAATTTCTAATCTGACTGAGTCGCCTGCTTATTTTCAGCAAGTCAATGGAATTTACAGAAAGGATGGCGCACTAGCAGATAAGCCAACGTCGTGGTGAACTAATTCGCTTCATTAGTCCTCGTCTCTAGTAAAGGGAGAGAAGTTACTTTATCTCCACTATTCAAATGATTAATTACTTTATCAATCCTATCTAGCGCTTGCAACAAGCGTTGTAAGCTAACTATCATCATTGCGTAATTTTCCGTAGCCCTTGTCGAATAACCAGCCTCTCGTTGTTGGCTACGAAGTGACTCAGATACCTCTAGTAATTTTTCTATGAGGAGCTTTGCAGGCTTCATCATCGTTGGTTGCAATAGCGCCTCTGCCGATAAAAAAAATATGCGCTTCTATTTGTTCAACTATCGGCTGAAACTGCGGCAAACTATCCTTGATGAGCTGATTGTTTTCCTCATCATTAAGGTTTTTTTCTAGCAAGTTAATCACCACATAAACCTCATTAACTAA
The DNA here is from genome assembly GCA_965196985.1 of Gammaproteobacteria bacterium. GTDB lineage: Bacteria > Pseudomonadota > Gammaproteobacteria > UBA12402 > UBA12402 > 2-12-FULL-35-23. The sequence continues at coordinate 17,234 of CBDALO010000132.1, forward strand.
GGCCGCTAGGCTAAAAAAGCTTTCACTCTTGTCCGTCTCACCTACTACTTGACTTGTATCGTAAACCAGCACTTCATGACCATGAAGCATCGCTTCAATTTTATGTTTAACCTTTACACTATTTTTTCGTTGCAAGTTCATAATACGGCTAAACCACCTTGATATATCTAACAATATCGAAGAAATATTCTGCCTTAAATGTTTAACGGGATCTTCTGGCCAAACTAGCACAGCAATTACGGTAGCAATTATCACACCGATTATCACACCAACAAAGCGTTGCCCAGCAAGCGTTAAGGTTTCTACCGGTCCATTAGCTACCAACAAAATTAACGGCAGCATAATTGCAGCCTGAAGCCCAGCATACCCCCAACGTTCACCAGTTAACGCAATATAACCAAAAGCAAAAAAACAAACAAAACAATAGCTCAACAACACAAAAAAGTGAGAGACATAAGAAAGTATAACTAAACCAACTATCCCCATCAGTCCGCCAGCAATTACCCCCCCCAAGAATCTTAACCAACCACGATGCTCAGCACGACCGTAATTGGGCTGGGCTAAAATAACCGCAACCGTAATAACTGACTGCAAGCTGCTCTCTACCCCATAAAATAAATGAATCAATAGCAAAACAAATACTGCCAAAGAAAGCTTTATCGCTTTTTTTAACGAAGCAGTATTAATTGGAAAGATTGGTTCTACCTCTTTCTTTTCGTATAAAACGTTCTTAGATGGATAGCCTTTAACAAGATGATTAAAACGATCCTGTAATTGCTGCAAATTACTTTGAATAGCATGCATAGAATCAACAAACGCAAATAAGCTTAAAACTGTCTCGAGCTTATAAGTAGAGAAACGGGTGCTGCCTTTATATAATGTAGAATATATAGCATAATATACACTTTAACTTGATTACGGATGGTGTTTGGATGTTAGCTAGAATTCTCTCTGATGAAAATAATGAATTAACTATTGAACTCAAGCTTCCACTAAAAGGATCTATGCTTGAATGTGAGGACGCAATTCTTGATGGGCTTAATGAGGTTGGAACATTAGCCACTGAAAAAGCTTTAAGTAAGTTTGATGCAGATGGCTCTCCTATCCATGTTGGAAAAATAAAGCTAACAGCACGAAGTAGAGATGAAGCAAATTACCAAACGCCTTATGGAGTTGCTCGAGTTAAGCGTTATGTTTATCAAACCTCTAAAGGCGGGAAGATCTTTTGTCCTTTAGAAGATAAGGCTAGAATTATCCAAGGATCAACACCGCGATTTGCAAAAATAATCTCACATAAATACTCAAACTTACCTGCTCCTAGTGTTATTGATGATCTCAAGGTCAATCATAACCGTAAAATCTCACATTCATACTTGCAACGGGCAACTGATTTTGTTGGCGGTATTGCACAAGCCAAAGAGGCTGAGTGGGAATATGAAGAGCCAAAGCTTGATGCAGGCGTTGAGATGCTAAGCATTAGCTTAGATGGTGCATATGTCCTCACCGTTGATGATGGTTATAGAGAGAGCATGGTTGGAACTATTTCCATGTATGATAAGCATGGTGCACGCCTGCACACAACCTACGTTGCAGCATCACCAGAATATGGAAAAGATGAATTCTTTAATAGGCTTGAAAAGGAAATAAAGCTGAAAAAGAAATATTACCCTGATGCTAAAACAATTGGCGTTGCTGATGGAGCAAAAAATAATTGGCCATTTCTAAAAAAACATACTGATACGCAAATTTTAGATTTTTGGCATGCAACTGAATATCTCGGTGAAGCATCAAAGGCAATATTTACCAAAAAATCTGAAAGAGATGAGCGTGATGTTTGGCTCCAAGAGCGATGTCATGACTTAAAGCACAAGAAAGGTGCGGCAGGTAGAATACTTGCTGAGCTTAAAGAGCATGTAAATAAAAAACTGAATAAATCGCTTAGAGAAAAGCTAGAAGGAACAATTACGTATTTTGAAAATAATATTAAAGAAAAGCGAATGTCGTATCATAATTTGATTAAGCAGAATGCACCAATTGGCTCTGGCGTCACTGAAGCAGCATGTAAAACAATTGTTAAACAAAGATTAGGCGGATCAGGAATGCGCTGGAAAGACAAGGGAATGAAAATTGTTTTATGCTTGAGAACACTAGTAAAGACTAAAGGAAGATGGGATCAGTTTTGGGAGAAGGTTAATGATTTTGGCGTGCCAGCAGTAATATAGCCTACATTATATAGAGGCAGCACCCAGAGAAACGCTCTTCTTCTCGCCACTTAGTAAGCAGCTGTTCAAAATTTTCAATTTGTTCCTTAATGACTTCTAGATTGAAATCAACTAATTGATGACTTAAACACGCTTCCTTTACCTTCAGTAAGTGACAAGCTATTAGTTCATTATGATTATTAGCTAGCGGCCCTAGTTCATCGATAAAATCTTTATACAGGGAGGTTTGTTTTAGCTGACTTAAAGTTTGTCGGTAAGCTATTAGCTTTATATAGACTTGTTTTAACGCAATAATGAAATGATAGTGATTATTATAGTTAACTCGACTAGTAAATTGATAACGAGTGTAATTTAATAGTTGTCGTAAATAGGCAAACCGGCCAGCGTCAACCCCCACCTTTTTGTCAGTTAAGATTAATACCAGATCACCTATTACAGCGGCTAAGCTAGGATATAAATCTTTATCACGCTGCACTGGCCAAATAAGCATCGTAACAAACCAGGCTACCACTACCCCAATGATCGTAACCTCAACAAAGTGAAGACCTAAAGAAATACCCTCACTAGGACTGGTAATAGCTACAGCTACACAGGCACTTCCAATAATTGCACCCATTAAGGAAGCATAAGGATAACGTTCCTGGAAAAACAAATAGGTTCCTATTAACAACATAAGTACAGCTAAAATTAGATAGAGCAATAAATTTTGGGCGAGATTAAGGCTAATCATCACCACTAAGACCATAACGAAAGGCCCTAAAACCCTTTCTATACCTTTCGATACAGTTTGATCATGAAACACCGTCATAATGACAAAGCTGCCAATAGGGGCAAAAAATGCCAATGGCATATCAAGCCAAACAGCAATAAAAATACTAAGCACACTGGCTAAAGCTATTTTAAAAGCCTGCTTTATTCTAAAACGCTGTTGTGCAACTAAGATCTCATCACTCATTCATAACAACCTATCACCTAACTGTCGAAGCAACCAACCTTCAACTTTTATTATTACTCACTACGAATAACAACTTACCTTTATGATAATTAGGTAGCTAAATATGAATAACTTTACCCGCCTCCAAAGGAGGCAAGCCCAATTTAGCAGCTAAAGTCTGGCCAATATCAGCAAAGCTTTCTCGCTGACCTATAGCACCAGGCTTAATTGTAGGGCCAAAGAATAAGGCTGGCACGCATTCACGAGTGTGGTCTGTACCAGCAAAAGTAGGGTCACAACCATGATCAGCTGTAATAACAGCAATATCTTCGCCTTTTAATAGGGATTCAAACTCTGGCAAGCGTCTATCTAGCTGCTCAAGTGCATTCGCATAACCCGCTGTATCACGACGATGGCCATACTTAGAGTCAAAATCAACGAAGTTTACAAAAGTTAAACTGTTGTCAGGCGCATTCTTTGTTTCATTAACCAAAGCATCAAATAAAGCATCATTACCATCTGCTTTTACTACTTTAGAAATGCCGCTATGTGCATAAATATCACCAACCTTGCCAATAGCAATAACCTGCCCACCTGTATCAACTAGTTTGTTTAACAGGGTGGGGGCTGGCGGTGACACAGAGTAATCACGTCGATTACCTGTTCGTTGATAGTGACCACTCTCACCTACAAAAGGCCTCGCGATAACTCGGCCAATGTTATAATCATCAACAATCTTGCGCGCAATTTCGCAAACCTCATAAAGACGATCAAGCCCAAAGATTTTTTCATGACAAGCTATTTGAAAAACACTATCTGCTGAAGTATAAGCAATTGGCTTACCTGTACGAACATGTTCATCACCTAGCTCTTCTAAGATGACTGTCCCTGAAGCATGCTTGTTGCCTAAAATCCCGGGTAACTTTGCTTGCTTAACCAAACGCTCGACCAATTCCTCAGGAAAGCCAGGATCAACTGGAAAGTAACCCCAGTCAAATAGCACCGGCACGCCAGCTATCTCCCAATGGCCACTTGGTGTATCTTTACCATAACTTTGCTCAACCGCATAACCATAAGCAGCTTGAGGCTTAACGGTTTCTAGCCCAGTCACTGCTTCATCACCAACATGAAGCCGAGTTGCCTCAACAAGGCCTAAACGAACTAAGTTGGGAATAGACAAAGGACCTTGACGGGTACCTTCTATATCAGCTTTTCCAGCAGCACAAGACTGAGCAATATGCACAAAGGTGTTTGCACCTTCATCACCAAACTTTTCTGCATCAGGAGCCGCACCAACTCCAAAAGAATCTAACAATAAAATAAAAGCTCTTGCCATTAGTTCACCTCAAGCTCAGACTCTTCACCAGCAAAAAGTGCTTGCTGTGAATCTCGACCACTATCCCCACCTAAGTGATGACGCCGACAAGTTGCCACATAACGATCATTACCACCAATTTCAACTTGCTCACCATCCCTTACAGCTTGACCTTTACTGTCAATACGCAGATTCATTGTAGCTTTGCTACCACAATGGCAAATAGTCTTAATCTCATTTAATTCTTCGGCCCAAGCTAATAAATACTTGCTGCCCTCAAAAGGCTCACCCAAAAAATCTGACCGCAGCCCATAGGCTAAAACTGGACGATCAAAGTCTAAAGTAACCTGTGCCAATTGCTGAACTTGAGACTTGCTAAGGAACTGTGCCTCATCAATTAAAATACAGCGAATATTAGGGCGCTGTTTAAGTGCCTTTTCGATAGCAGTATAAAAGTTAAAAGCCCGATCAAAAACGACCGCTTCAGATGACAAACCAATACGCGAGCTAATCGTACCCGCCTGATAGCGATCATCAAATTCTGGAGTAAATAATAACGGCCCCATACCACGCTCTCGATAATTGTGCGCTGACTGGAGTAAAATTGTACTTTTCCCAGCATTCATCGCTGAATAGTAAAAATAAAGCTTTGCCATTACAGCCCCCTTCGTGACCGGACTAGTATACCGGAAACAGGCCTAGCTAGAAATGGGTATTTTATGGCAAACACCCTTGAAATTACTTCATCTTTAAAGAGTTTTTTGGAGCTGCATCTACAAGCTCATCTAACTGCTGTGAACTTGTTGTCGTCGTTAAGCGGGCAAAAAATCGCATCGGGTTTCCTTTAGAGATTTTCCTATAAGTTCTCAAGTCAGTTACCTGCCTTATTTTTTCTATAGTCAAATTAGCATCTCCCTGTAAGGCATTGAGCTTACCAAGTTTAACTTTGTCTTCCCCTGCCAATTTACCCTTACAACGCCTCTTAAAGTCTGCTATTAGTTTTTGTAAAATCAAACCCTCTGGATTCTTTCTATTTAGTAAAAAGTTATTAATTTTTTTCCCATGATATAGCGCTTTAAACAGCTTATCGTCTTTTAAAGCCACTCTAACTTGTCTCAACAAATGAAGCTCTTTTGTAAAAACTTCTCCACCATTTCTTAGATAAGCATCCGCCCACCAGAGCTCACTCTCCTCACCCTTCCTCAACAAGGCCAAAGTGTTACTTCTCAATAAGCTAGGCCAATCTTTAAGGAATGACCTTAATCTATCACCATTATCCAACTGGCCTTTCCTATAAGCTCGTTTTAAAAACTCATCACCTAAAGCTTGTCTAAAATCTTCCAATAAGTAGTAGTGCTCTAAAAAATCAGCTCTTCCTAATCCCAAGTAGTTACTCAACCAATGAGCCTCACTATACCCCTCTTGATTTAATAACTGCAAAACTCTGCTTTTTGATAAGCGCTCATAGTCTTCGAGAAACTGCTTTAAAGAATGACTTCTTAATAGTTTTAAATTTTCTTCAGTGTATAGCCCGGCAACTCTCAAAACTTTTACCGCATAAGCCTCATCAGCACACTCTGCAGGCCCTTGTACACAATCCAACTGCGCTGAACTTAAATACTTCCCTCCTCCTAAATACATCTGAATATTTGAGTTACTAAATCTATCAGCAAATAAAAAACCCCTTTTAACAAACCCTTCTGGCCTGATCTGGCCTGTCTCTAAGGTACTCTCATCCCAATATGATTCACTCCTTGCTTTAATAAAATTTTTTACTACCTGAGACGAGCCTGTTGAATCTTCAACTCCCGCTATTTCCTCGTGATTAGCACGAAAAGCAAATAGCTCACGCTGCTCTTCTGGTAAAGGATCATAAAGCGCAGAAAAGAAAGGTGTTCGCCTTAAACCAATACGGTCCAATGGTGCAAAGTGAGTTAAGCGCATTCCTCCCGTATCAGAGTAAAACGTTGTTGAGTGGATTTTTTTTGTGAGATTAGTTTTGCTACTTAATGAAGATAACTGTGTTATTAAACTACCCCTATCTGAAGGACCACCAGGCACAGGATCAATATTAAAAGTATTAATCAACCTAATTTTACGCTGCAACTCAACAGGCAATTCCATATTAAGCTTGTGTAACAACCTAAAATTACTAACAGCGCCTCGGCTCCAACCAAAAAGCTCTAACTCTAGCTCATCGTCTTCACCTAAATTCTGTAATTTCTGACAGATCCTCAGATAAGCTTTTTCAACATTTTGAGCAACCCCATACTCTCCTGCATTACCACACGCTCCGGCTAGCCAGTTAAGGTTGAAGAGGCTATTTGAAGTTCCAGGACCTGGATAATACTCTTTATCACCCTCATCAATAAAAGACTCTTTATAGAGTTGTGCAATGACACTATCTGTTGCAGTAAAAACGGGCTTTATAAAAGCGTTAAAGTCTTTATTAGCCCAGGTACCATCAAAAAAAATGGCTAGCTTTTCTACTGGCATAAAACGGCCTCTGTATAGCTACAATAAAATAAAGAAATCTGCTTATAGCAAAGCACAAACCAAACTTTAGAAAAGTTAAAGTGATAATTAGAAATAGACATATTAACTTTATATTCTTAATGCATTCTTCGTCATGTAGTTGGCTAACAAGCTGTTCACTCACAGCGTATTAAAGCTATTATAATTAATCCAACTGAAAAAAAACGGTTTACTACACCTATAGAAGTGTGGAGAAAAGGTTTAATTTTTAACAACTTTTTTTAATAAGAATAATAATCTACAAATATCATCAGGCTTACTCGAACCATGGAGCAAAGGTAGCGCCTAAAGCAGCAAGCATAATATAAACCTAGGTAAAAAATGACTTATGCAACAAAGCCCTTCAAAACTAGGGTAAAACGTGCAAAGCCCGGTAAGATCAAGTAGGATGCCCCCTCACACTGCTTTAGGATTTTGTTTATGGATAATGAATTATTAGTTTTAGTCGATGGCTCTTCTTACCTTTACCGCGCCTTTCATGCACTTCCCCCCATGAGCAACTCCAATGGACAACCAACCGGCGCCATTTATGGCGTAATTAACATGCTACGACGCCTAATTAAAGACTATTCGCCTCATTATTTAGCGGTTGTTTTTGATGCTAAAGGCAAAACCTTTCGCCATGACCTTTATCCAGAATACAAAGCTAATCGTCCTCCCATGCCTGATGAACTACGTGACCAAATTGAGCCCCTGCACGCAATCATCAAAGCGATGCATATCCCTTTACTATCAATAGAGGGTGTTGAGGCTGATGATGTCATTGGCACCCTGGCTAAACAAGCTGAAAAGGTTGGCCTAAAAACACTAGTTTCTACTGGTGATAAAGATATGGCCCAGCTTGTTAATCAAAAAATTTCACTTATCAATACCATGACCAACAAACACTCTGATCGAGAAGGTGTGATAACAAAATTTGGCATTCCCCCTGAGCGTATTATCGATTATCTCACTTTGGTGGGAGATACCTCAGATAATGTGCCCGGCGTCTCAAAAGTCGGACCAAAAACAGCAGTAAAATGGTTAGAGGCCTATGGCTCCCTTGACGAGGTTATTAATCACGCAGCAGAAATAAAAGGCAAAGTAGGTGAAAACTTAAGAGCGGGCCTCGATCAGCTGCCCATTTCAAAAGAACTTGTTACTATTAAATGCGACGTTAAACTACCTTTTACAATCAGTGACCTTACCCCTGGGCAACAAGATAACCAACAACTTATTGAACTTTTTCAACAACTTGAGTTTAAAGGCTGGTTAAAAGCCTTATTGGCTGATACCGATACACCCAGCGAAAAAAACACCTCTCAACAGTTTCACTGTATTCTCTCCCAGACTGAGTTTAAGAAGTGGCTCGATAAACTTAACAAAGCAGAACTGATCGCATTCGACACTGAAACCACTTCTCTTAATTATATGGAGGCGAGCATTGTTGGACTGTCTTTTGCAATTGATGACAAAGAAGCAATTTACATTCCTGTTGCGCATAACTACCCCGGAGCACCACAACAACTTGATAGGCAACTTGTGCTGACTCAACTCAAGTCACTCTTAGAAGATCCAAATAAAGCTAAAATTGGCCATAATCTTAAGTATGACAAAGAAGTCTTAGCCAATCACGGCATTGAACTGAACGGCATTCGCTTTGATACAATGTTAGAGTCTTATGTTTTTGATAGTACTGCTAATCGTCATGATCTTGACTCTAGCGCCTTAAAGTATTTAGGGCACAAGAATATAAGCTATGAAGAAGTTGCTGGAAAAGGCGCCAAACAAATTTCATTTAGCCAAGTTACACTCGAGCAGGCGACCCCTTATGCTGCTGAAGATGCACTAATAACTCTGCAATTGCATCAACACCTTTGGCCTAAAATAAAAGCTGATAGCAAGTTGCTAAGCGTTTTTACTGAAATTGAAATCCCATTAATTAAGGTATTAAGCCAAATGGAACGCAATGGCGTATTAATCGATTGCGATTTACTTGCCAAACAAAGCACTATCTTAGCCAAGCGAGCTGAAGAATTACAACAAGAGGCTTTTGCGTTAAGTGGTGAACCCTTTAATCTTAACTCACCAAAGCAACTCCAAGAAATTCTTTATCAAAAGATAGGAATTCCTGTTATTAAAAAGACCCCAACAGGCCAACCATCAACAGCAGAACCTGTCCTACAAGAATTAGCTCTTGAGCATGACCTACCAGAACTTATTTTAGAATATCGCAGTTTAACCAAACTGAAATCCACTTATACTGATCGTCTACCAGAGCAGGTTAATCCACAAACTCACCGTGTACATACTTCCTATCATCAAGCAGTTGCAGGAACAGGGAGACTCTCTTCTTCAGACCCTAACTTACAAAATATTCCAATCCGTACTGAGGCTGGACGCCAAGTAAGAAAAGCTTTTATTGCTCCGCCAAATTACCAACTTATTGCAGCGGATTACTCACAAATTGAGCTTCGCATCATGGCTCATCTATCACAAGATAAAGGGCTAATTGATGCCTTTGCTGCATCACTTGATATCCATAAAGCCACTGCAGCACAAGTTTTCTCTGTACCCTTAAATGAGGTTAGTAATGATCAACGCCGAAAAGCAAAAGCAATTAATTTTGGCTTGATTTACGGCATGTCTGCCTTTGGATTAGCAAAACAATTAGGTGTAGAGCGCCAGGCAGCCCAAGCTTATATTGACTCTTACTTTGAACAATATCCTGGTGTACATGAGTTTATGGAAAAAACTCGCCACCTTGCTCATGAACAAGGTTACGTTGAAACCTTATTTGGGCGCAGGCTTTATCTACCCGAAATCAATGCGAAAAACTTACAACGACAAAAAGCAGCTGAACGTGCTGCAATTAATGCCCCAATGCAAGGCACCGCAGCCGATATTATTAAACGAGCCATGTTAAGTGTTTCTCACTGGCTTAATACTACTGACGTTGACGCTAAGCTTATTATGCAAGTACATGATGAACTGGTATTAGAGGTTACTACTGCTGATACACAAACCGTTGCTGACAAAGTCCAACAACTTATGAGCCAGGCTGCAATACTCGATGTACCTTTAGTGGTTGATATAGGGGTAGGAGCAAACTGGGAAGAAGCACATTAAGATTTGAAAAGGTAATAAAGTCCACACCGAGCAGTAAGAGGGTTTGACTTTTGAGCCCCTACCACTGTTATAATGACGATCGCTTTAGTTTACTTAGGAGCCAAAAATGTCTTTTAAATTAAAAACCCTCACCATTGCTTTATCTGCTGCACTTATTTCAACAACGGCTTTCGCTAGCAACATAAACGGCCCAGCTGCTCAACTTGTTAACAAAATAACTCAAGGCCGCGCAAAGATCACTAAACAGTTCTCTTCAATTGGCAACTTAGAAGGTTTTGTGGTTGCTCCAAGCAAGGGCCCAGGACAAAAGACCATTATTTATGCTGATAAGAGTGGCAAATACGTTATTGCTGGCGCTGTAATTACAGCAAATGGTGAAAACCTTTCTCAAGTTGATTTTAACAAATACGTTAACTCTGCTGTTGCACCAAAGATCTTTACTTCAGCAGAAAAAACTAATTGGGTACAGGTAGGTAAAGCTAGTGCCCCTCATAAGGCTTACATTCTAGTTGAGCCTAACTGCATCGCTTGCCATATGTTAATGAAAGAGTTAAAACCTATGATTGACTCTGGCCAACTGGCAGTTCGCTTAATCATTGTTGCCTTTATGAAGCCACAAAGCCCAGGCATGGCTGCTGCTATCCTTCAGGCTAAAGATCCAGCCAAAGCTTTTGCTGCTGATGAGAAAAACTTTAACGTTAAGACCGAAACTGGTTCTATTAAACCAGCGAGTGATATTACTGCTGCAACCAAGAAAAAACTACAAGACAACATGGCCTTTATGACTAAGTACCGTTTTGTTGGCACGCCTGTTGTTAGCTTCAAAAAAGCTGATGGTAGTTATGGTTTAGTACGTGGTTTCTTACCAGGTAAAGCAGCGACAGATATGGTTAACTCAATGTCTAACTCGTTCTAGCTAGCTAAGCTTAGTAACAAACTAAAAAGGCTCCTTAAGGAGCCTTTTTTATTCATGCATTACTCCACAGTAACCGACTTAGCCAAGTTACGTGGCTGATCAACGTCAGTACCTTTAAGTACCGCAACGTGATAAGAAAGTAATTGCAAAGGAACCGTATAAATAATTGGGGCAATTAGGTTGTCAACCGCTGGTAGTCGAGTAATAACCCAGCCATCACCTTCCTCTAGCTCTACTCGCTCATCAACAAAAGCAATGATCAAGCCACCTCTTGCCCGCACTTCTTCTAAATTAGACTTAAGCTTATCTACCAAGCTATTGTATGGAACAACAACAACTATAGGCATGTTCTTATCGACCAAGGCAAGCGGCCCATGCTTTAACTCGCCACCTGGGTAAGCTTCCGCATGGATATAAGAAATCTCTTTAAGCTTTAAAGCACCCTCTAAAGCAATAGGATACTCCTCACCTCTTCCTAAAAATAAAGCATGCTCTTTATCAGTAAACAACTTAGCAACTTCATCGACCCGTTCATTAAGCATTAAAACCTGCTCTATTAAGCGCGGCACTTTCTTTAATTGCTCAACCATCGTTATTGCCTTGCTAGATTCTAAACCATGATAACGCCCCAAACTAATCGTTAACATTTGTAAAGCTAGTAGTTGGGTCGTAAATGCTTTGGTTGAAGCCACGCCAATCTCGGTGCCTGCGCGCGTCATAAACACCAAGTCAGACTCTCGCACCAAAGAGCTTTCAGGTACATTACAAATTGCCAAAGCCGCTAAAAAGTTTTTACTTTTTTTAGCTTGGCGCAATGCAGCTAAAGTATCAGCCGTTTCACCAGACTGAGAGATTGTCACTAATAAAGTATTAGCAGGAATAACCGCATGGCGGTAACGAATCTCACTAGCCACTTCGACAGAACAAGAAAGGCCAGCATGTTCTTCTAACCAATAACGAGCAACCATGCCCGCATGATAACTTGTTCCACAAGCAACAATTTGTACGTGTTCTACCTGTTTAAATAATTCCTCAGCTTTGACACCAAAAGCTTGTTCCATTACAGCTTCTTTACTTAAACGCCCTTCCAATGTTTCGCTAGCAGAGCTTGGCTGCTCAAAAATCTCTTTTAACATAAAGTGTCTATAGTGACCCTTATCAACAGAATCACAACTAAGCTTTGATTCGTGCTGCTGTTTTTTAACTGGGATGAGGTTAGCATCATAACAGCTAACCGAATGACAACGCACATCAGCAAATTCACCCTCATCTAAATAAACGAACTGCTGAGTAACAGGCAACAAAGCCAAACTGTCTGAAGCAACAAAGTTTTCTTCTATACCGATACCAATAACCAATGGACTACCTTCACGCACAGCGATTAAGCGCCCAGGCTCATTAACATGTAAAATAGCTAATGCGTAAGCACCGTCAAGGTCACTAACAGTCAACTCAACGGCTTTTAATAAATCTTTTTCTTTTGCAAAATAAAAATCAACCAAATGAGCAATCACTTCGGTGTCAGTTTCTGAATTAAATTGATAACCTTGTTTCTTTAGCTTCTCCCGCAAAGCCACATGATTTTCAATAATACCATTATGCACCACAGCAATTTTTTCGCCGGAGAGCTGTGGATGGGCATTACGCTCTGCCGGTTCACCATGGGTCGCCCAACGAGTGTGTGCGATACCAGTAGTCCCTATTAATGGATTCTGCTCTAGAAGCTTTTTGAGCTCAGCCACTTTACCTAGCGCTCGCTGTCGGTTTAATTGACCGTTATTATCAATTATTGCCATACCTGCCGAATCGTAACCACGATATTCAAGCCGTTGCAAACCAGTTAATAAAATCTGAGAAACGTTACGCTGTGCTACTGCACCTACTATCCCACACATAATCAGCCCTTATTTGTCTGTGCTTTTACTTGCTTAACTGGGCGCTGCCAACCCTTAACCGTCATTTGCTTTGAGCGTGCAACAGCTAGCTGGTTTTCAGCAACATCTTTAGTAACAACCGAACCAGCACCAGTTGTTGCACCTTTACCAATCGTCACAGGAGCCACCAATGAACAGTTGCTACCAATAAAAACATTATCTTCTATGGTTGTTTGAAACTTGTTAGCGCCATCGTAATTACAAGTGATTGTCCCTGCACCGACGTTAACAGCCTCACCTAATACAGCATCACCGATATAAGCTAAGTGATTAGCCTTGCTACCTTTACCTATGGTGCTTTTTTTCACTTCAACAAAATTGCCTACTTTAGCTTTTTCCATCAATTCAGTACCAGGACGCAAACGTGCAAAAGGTCCTACGATACAACCAGCTGCTACCCTAGCCTCTTCCACAAGACTATTTGCTTCAATAGTAACGTTTTCACCTAAAGTAACATCTCGCAGTATCGTATTAGGACCAATAGAGCTATTTGATCCAATAACAACATTTCCTTCGATAACCACATTAACGTCAATAACCACGTCGCGACCAACACTTAAGCTACCGCGCAAGTCAAAGCGATTAGGGTCCATAATCGTTACCCCATCAACTAATAATTGTTGCGCCTGTCGTCGTTGGAAAGCTCTTTCTAATTGCGCTAACTCAACTTTGTTATTTACGCCTGTCACTTCGATGTTTTCTTTGGGCGTTACGGTGACAATACTAACCCCATGCTGAACAGCCATACTGAAAACGTCTGTTAAATAATACTCACCCTGTGAATTGTTGTTGCCTAACTTTGGCAACCATTCTTTTAGGTGTTTTGCGGGGATTAAACAAATACCGGTATTAATTTCTGTAATTGTTTTTTGTAAATCACTAGCATCTTTTTCTTCAACAATAGCAATGGGATTATTGTCTTTATCACGAATAATACGGCCAAAACCTTTGGGGTGATCTAAGTGAGTAGTTAACCAACCAATCCCTTCCGGTGGAGTACGCTCAAGAATAGACGCTAAAGTCTGTGGGCAAATCAGAGGAACATCACCGTAAAGCACTAATACCCGATTTTCCGTTGGAATTGCCGCCATAGCTTGCTGCACGGCATGGCCTGTGCCTAACTGCTGCTTTTGCTCAACCCAATTAACCTGTAAGTGAGCAAGCAGTTCTTTAACCTGTTCACCACAATGGCCATAGACTACCGTTACATCATCACTGACCTTTTTTGCTGTTGCAATAACGTGCTCCAATAGCGGTCGCCCTGCCAGTTGGTGTAGAACCTTGGGCAAATTAGATCGCATCCTTGTGCCAGCCCCAGCCGCCAAAATTACAACGCTAAGAGTCATAGTAACCTCTTGTTTTATATAAGAAATTTCAAATCATTAACCAAGGCTCGCATTTTAACAAAAATCAACTTTTGCGTCTGTAGTTATTTGATTTTCCGGACCTCTTTCAGAACCTATTGGTAATGTAAGTTCTGCCTTTTTCAAACTCTTTACGACTAACGGGTCCTGTCACGAATTGTTTCCCAGCATGTTCGCAAGCTGCGCTGCTGGGAGTCCTCAATTCGTGCCACCCGTTTTTCAATACTGAACAATAAAAAGTCGAAACTTACTACTAAAGGGCTACCATTAAATACCTAGCCCTTTCCTGGAAAATTTTCTCCCGAAGAAACACTTAATTTATTTTATCTATCAACTACTTAAATAGTTTTTCAGGACTAAATACCTATACCAATTGTTAACTTACCCACACAACCCAAAAGAGCTCCATTTTTCTATCTCCCCCCCCCAGATCAGACTTATCGATAAACTATGAAAGCAATGGCTTCTAAATCAATCACAATTACAGTTACAATGTCTGCTTTGCTAAGCAGAAAGGATTAAATATGAAAACCACCACTCAACTTAAGAAACGATTTGAGCAAGACAAACCCATTTTTGCTCCAGGCGTTTTTGACGGCCTAAGTGCTCGCTTAGTTGAACAAGCTGGCTTTGAGGCAGTTTATGCTAGTGGCGGAGCCATTGCGAGAAGCTCAGGTTATCCAGATATTGGACTACTTTCATTCACAGAGGTTTGTATGCGGCTGCAACAAATCGTTGATGTAACAACTATTCCCGTTATTGCCGACGCGGACACCGGCTTTGGTAATGAAGTGAATGTTCGTCGTACTGTGCGCGAATACGAGCGCCTCGGTGTCGCCGCATTACATTTAGAAGATCAAGAATTTCCTAAACGCTGTGGCCACCTAAACAATAAAAAACTTATCCCAATAGAAGAAATGGCTTTAAAAATTCGTGTTGCAAAAAACTCACTTACTGATCCCGACTTTACTCTAATTGCTCGCACTGACGCTATTGCCGTCGAGGGTTTCGACAGTGCATTAACTCGAGCTGAAGCTTATTTAGAAGCTGGTGCCGACATGATTTTTGTTGAAGCACCACAGACGTTAGCACAAATTGAACAAATCGCCACACGCCTACCTCAACCCAAGCTCATTAATATGTTTTACGGCGGCAAAACACCATTGGTCCCCAAAAACAAGCTACAAGAGCTAGGCTATAAGCTCATCATCATTCCCTCTGATTTACAGCGAGCCTCAATCAAAGCCATACAAACAACGCTTGCAACTATTAAAGAGCAAGGCGACAGCGGCAAGATTGCTGATCAATTAACAAGTTTTCAAGAACGGGAAGAAATTATTGAAGCTCAACGTTACTTAACGTGCTCTGAATCATAGACAATCTATTAACTAGCAGGACTTTATTAAAATCTTTTTAGAGTCTCTTTTTAAATGAAAGGAAACCACACCCGAAACAAGCCACCTTTACATCGGGCAGTTTAATGCCTATAAAAAGAGTTAACTTACTAATGGAATAGATCACCATGAAAGGACTACGATGGTTATTGTATTTAGGAGTGCTGCTATCGACCTCCTTAGCAGTAGCAAAGCCAACCTTTATCCCTAACCCTTATCGCCCCAAACAGCAAGCCAACTGCAAGCTACATAAACTCTACTGTAAGATAATGGAGTTACAACCCAACAGTGACCCCAAATGGGCCATGCGCTTTTCTAACGCACTAGTACGCTATGCAAAAAAGTATGATATGGACCCATGGCTATCATTAGCGATTGCTATGCAAGAAAGCTCATTACTGTTTCCTAAGCCAGTCACAAAGTCTATCGTGTTCACTAGAACCTGCAATAAAAAAGGAGTTTGCAATCGATCACACAAAATAGTAGAAGGCCACACTGACTTAGGAATTTTTCAGTTTCATGTTAATACAATCATTTCAAATGACATTGATCCAGTACGCTTAATTGAAGATTTAGACTATGCCACTGACTGGCATTATCAGGTTTTAAAGAAAAAGATAGTTCAATGCAAACACCTTGGTGAGAAAGCATGGGCCTGCTATCACAGAAGAACACCAATGCTACACGCGAACTATTTTAAAAAAGTAAGCCGCTATTATCATGGTACGGGGGCTTTAGCTAAGCATAACGTAACAGCTGATGTGAAAACAATGAATCAGCATAAAAAAATTATTATACAAATATCAAGTAAAAAGTAATTGGTATATTAGAGCTTATTTACATTTTTTCACCCGAAAAAAAAACAAGGCTTAAGCGGAAAGTCATGGATCTCCACCTCTGACAGGAGGTATAGAGTGCCCTATGGCTCGGGAAAAGAGCCATTTACCAATCTATCTACTTTAGCGCGCGGCCTCCGGTTGAAAAAAAAGCCTCTAGCATGAGAGAGAAAACTCCTTGACTCAGTTTCACTGGTCAATTTATTGAACTCAACTTTAGTAACCGGAATGCCTCTCCGAGAAGTAATTTTAGCTTGTAACTCCATGCTGTTAGCCAGTCTGCCAAACTCAAGTTTAGAAATACCTTCTTCTTCAGAAATCTTAAGTGTAGAGCGCCCCATGACCAGAAAACAGGAAGATTCTAACAGCGTGTTATCGTTTAATAGCTTATTAAACTGATCACGTGACACCCGGCCACTTTGTCGATGAGACAAACCATCCAACACAACCTGAAGGTATTGGTTTTCTTCTAAAGCTTTAAAATCCTCTTGAGTAACATGACCTACACAACCCATATCTAATGAACAAACAGCTACTCGAATTAAGTGATTAGATCTCAGTTGATCAAACTGTTGCTTTGATATAACGTTACTACTGCCTTGCAATATAGCCATAACAGCCTCATAGAGCTCCATATTAATATCATTAATTACACTCAAAAGTATTTCAGCTTCATTACTTTTATTTTTCTCATCCGCAAAAGTATTGCTCTTACATAAAGCCAATAATAAAGTTGCTATGGAAGGATATTCTTTTGTTTTTAAAAGAATACTTACAATCAGTTTCTCTTTAACTTTTTCATTTCCCCTTTTTATTAAATCTACAATTACCTCTAGGCTTACCTTATCAAGGGCGATACGACTATGATAATCACTTTCCTTTATGCCTCTCTTCACAACCTTGAAAATAAAAACCAACTTATCAAACTGTTCTGCTGTGACGATATTATTATTTTTATTACTGAAACTACTAACGAAGCTCTGTAGAGAAGGATAATTAAATAGCTTATTAAACTGCTCTTTTGTAACGCTGCCATTATTTCCTTTTGCCAACGCATAAACAGAACACATAAGCCAGTAATAATAATCCACCGCCTCGTATTGCTCCTTTGTAACGACACCACCACACCCGTTCCCTAGTGCTATAACGCATTCTCTATATTGATGGACACAGGATAATCTAAAAAAATAATCTTTTATAAAAAGTCTACCATTTCCTTTTGCTAGTACATTAATAGCAAGCAGAAGCTCAGCATCACTAGATAACTGCTCAAAACTCTTTTTATCAAACTTCAAACTACCCTCTCCTAAGGCAATTACTGCCTTTTGAAGATTAGGATTCTTAGATATTGCATCAAAAGATTCTTCTGTAAGTTCCTTATCCCAGTAATGTAAAATAATAACTGAAATTTGTAGGCTTTCATTGTTGCTAAGATCATTAAAACCCTCTTTGCTTAAGGAAATACCACTATCTTTACAGATTTTAGTAGCTAGTTCCTTAGCATCTTCTAAATATAGCCTCCTAAAATCTGCTAATGTAACGGGGCTACCTTTCTTCTCCTTAGCCAAATTAATAATAGATTCTCGTAACCTAGGAATTATATACAACCGAAAAAACTGCTCCCTGGAAACCGTAGAATTGCTTCCTTTGCCTAACTCATTGACAGCTATTTGTAAATCAGGATTAGCAAGCAATTTATAGATACTCCATTCCATAAAGTTACGATTATTACCATTTGCCAACGTGTTAATAGCTTCTGGTAAATTTTGCTCACTAAAAAACTTGGCATAATGTTTCTTTATAACACGCATGGGAACCGCATTAATTGCATGCTGAAGTGCAGGGTTTTGTTGCAGCGCAGCATACTCCCTATCCGTTATATTCTGGCCGATAGGCACTGCCTCTCCCAAAAGTTTAATAGCCGTTTTCAAAATAGCATTACTTTCTAACTGCTCAAAACGCTCTCTTGTTACGCCACTTTCACTCTCCCCCAATAAACAAACAGCCTGTTGCAAATCAGGATCAATAAGCAACCGATAAAAATGCTTTTGCATAATGACCCCATTATTTTTCACAGCCAATTTCTCAATAGCTTTTTGTAAGCACGTGGAAAAGTACAACTTTTTGAAATACTGCTTGATATCAAAAGCTTTGTTTTCCTTAGTTAATGCAATAACTACCCTCTGAAGGGTTGGGCTATCGCATAGTTTTTTTAAATCCTCTTCCTCTACAACGCCTTTGTTACACCTACCAAATAAAGCAACAGCCATTTGTAACTCAGGCTTGCCCAACATGTACTTAAAATATTTTTCAAGGAGGCAACCACCTTTTACCATTACCTCAATAGCTGTTTGTAGCTCTTGGTTTCCCACCAGGGCCTCGAAGTGCTCTGTTATAAAAGCTATTGGAAATACCTTGCCTAATATAGTAACGGCTTCTTGAAGGTCATCGTCTTGCTTCAGTACATCCAATTGCTCTTCAGTAAAAAGCTGGCTAGCAATTAGCCTATCTATAAAAGTAGCGTGTTGTTCGGCACACCCTATTAGTTCCTCTCTAATCTCATGCTGAAAATCTATATCGATACTGACTAAGCCACACTTTCCTATTTTATTATCAAGATTAGTGGAATTCTCATACAGCTTGTTTCCACAATCCGTATGACCATGAATATGATGAATACCTCTCCCTTGAAGCTGAGCTTCTAACCTTTCCTCCAAAAAATTACCTAAGCCATGCTCTCTATTCCATACCCATTCATAAAAACATCCCAGGCTTCCGAGCTGATACCCCATTAGTGTTTTCAATAGCCTAAAAAATTTTCCATTAACACTATCAACCAACTCACATAAAGAAGAACACTGCTTATTAGTTGCCAACATCTTACTTAAAATAGCGTCATTAAGTGGTGCATGAGTAGCTATAATTGCACAATTATTTACACCGTTTTCAAAGCTAATAAATATTAATTTCTCAATATAATTATCAACTATTAGATTAATCAGCTTATCATCAAGCTTTTTGTTGATAAGTGATTTCTTGAAGTTAGTTAATGAGCGCCCTTGGTTTTCATATGCGTCTATAAGTAAATCATGTGAGATTCTTTCAAAGGCTCTCTTCTTTATAAAAGAAACATTACGCAAAAACTCATGATCATGATTAGAGTAAAGAGCTAATGCGCCATCCTTTCTGTAAATTCCATTGACTTGCTGAAAATAAGCAGGCGACTCAGTCAGATTAGAAATTCCTTTTAAGGTAAACTTAACCAAAAAAGAGGAATGACAATGAGCTGCTATAAAAATGAGAACTTAATCGAAGAAGCCATACATGTTTTAGCGATGGAGGGGTTTGAAGCTTTACCTAAGCTTGTCTCCAGGTTGATGAATGAGGCTATGTTAATAGAAAGGGAGCGCCATTTAAATGCCAGTCCTTATGAGCGAACTGGCGATAGAAACGGATATGCGAACGGCTTTAAACCAAGGTTAATTAACACAGGTCAAGGTCAGCTTGAGCTACAGATACCGCAGGTTAGAGACTCCAATGAAGCCTTCTATCCATCAGTCTTAGAGCGAGGTGTACGCTCTGATAGAGCACTTAAGCTGGCTGTCGCTGAAATGTATGTGCATGGGGTTTCCACGCGCAAAGTTGAAAAGGTGCTAAAGCAACTCTGTGGAACAGATATTTCAAGCACAGAGGTAAGCCGTTGCGCTAAATTGTTGGATGAAGATTTAAAGAAATGGCGAAATAAGCCGTTAGGAAAGATAAAATATCTTTGGCTAGATGCACGTTATGAGAAGGTGCGCACTAGCGGCACAGTACAAGACTGTGCGGTATTGATAGCCTATGGCTTTGATGAATCAACCGGCAAGAGAACAGTGCTAGGTGTTTCTGTTGCGTTATCAGAGGCTGAGGTACATTGGCGTGATTTTCTTCAGCAGTTGGTTGAGCGAGGTATACATGGTATTGAGTTGATTACTAGCGACGCTCATACTGGCCTAAAAGCCGCTAGAAGAGCTGTGTTCCCCAGTGTTCCTTGGCAACGCTGCCAATTTCATTTGCAGCAAAATGCTCAGGCTCACATACCAAAGCGCTCAATGAAGGAACCAGTAGCTGAGGAGATTACAGCTATATTTAATGCCTCAAACATTCATGAGTCGGAAAGACTATTGGCTATGGCGGTAGATAAATATCAGCAAACAGCACCAGAGCTTTCTTCTTGGTTGGAAGTGAATATACCGGAGGGCTTAGTAGTGATGAACTTTGACAGGCCGCATCAAAAAAGATTAAGAACCAGTAACATAGCTGAGCGCGTAAACAGAGAGGTAAAAAGAAGGACGCATACAGTTGGAATTTTCCCTAATACTGAATCGTGCCTAAGGCTCGTATCAGCTGTTTTAGTGGAAATTGATGACCAGTGGAGCGGATCACCTAGATACTTAAGTTGAAGTGAATAATAAGGCTTCATAGGGTTTTAGGATAGATCATTCTTGTTCTTATTAACGAGATATAATTGCTATTACCTAAAAGTTAATAATTTATTTTGAGAGGAGAAAAATTTGAGGTATAAATAATTTTTTAGATTGATTAGCATAATTAATTTAAGATATTATGCGATGAGACAGGTACAATAGAGTGCCATTTAGAATTTTAAAGGTTTTTCTAAGTACTGAAGTTGGTTTTTACAGACAAAATAACGCTCTATCAGTAAAGAATCTTATACTCAACCTGATGTCGGTTCATTACATATAATAGATAGAGCGTAAAAGCATCATTTTGCCCTCTATCAGAGAGCATGTCACCGATATAGCAGAGCCGCTTGCGTCGGTTCATTACATATAATAGATAGAGCGTAAAAGCATCATTTTGCCCTCTATCAGAGAGCATGTCACCGATATAGCAGAGCCGCTTGCTGGAAATTGAGGCAGAATCAAACTTCAACTGATCAACTAACTCAAAAAAAAACTTTAAATTATTTGCTCTATATGCGTCATAAAACAGTTGATAAATAGAATTAAGGTTGCTAATAATGCCCTGTTTACTAAGCCCAATAAGCATTTTTAAAGTATTGGCATGCATGTCACCAAAATATACTACAACCACTTTCTGCTGTGGACTATGACTACTAATAGTAATAGCAGTATCTTGAGCACTATGCCCAGGCATACTTCATTCCCTCACTTAATATATTCACAAAATATTAGAGCCTGTATATTTACTCTCCCGGCTTCAAACCAAGCTGGCTTGCTTAAAGTGGATTAAACCCTCGTTAGATAGCCCATGCTATTCGCCTCAAATTTAATCTATCTTGAACTAAGTCGTTATCTTTTCTGCTTCAGGTAAGCAAATGTAAACAGGTTCTAGATGCTACTATATAGGGCTTAACTTAACTGTAAGAAAGTCATCTCAGTGGGTGTGGTATTAACGATTATGCAGTTCTAATGTACTAATAGAAGCATATTACATGTATTATACTAGTGGTAAGGGACTGCTTTTCTCACTTAAGCTGAAACTACTTCTTCAAAACAACAATATCACCATAGACCGGCTTGTTATTTTGAGTACGAGTAATTGCTTGTTTTGAAAATAACACTTTCAAATTTAATTTATTCGCCAATTGGTTTAAGTAATAAAGTGAGTGAGCAAAACGACCACTTTGAGTTAAGGTATAAGCTTCGCCTTCTAGCGACTCAACTGAGAAGGCAAACAACCCACCTTCAGCAAGCCTAGCCTTTACCTCTCTAAATAACGGCTCAAGCTCGCCAAAATACACCAATACATCAGCAGCTAGTATCAAATCGTAACGCTCTATGCTATCACCCAAGTAAGCTGTTAACTCAGACTCGATGAGCGCTTGATAAATTTGTTTTTTTTCTGCGATGGCTAACATTTTTGCTGATAGGTCAACTCCAACCAAATGACTTGCTTTAGATTTAAAAGTCTCACCTGCCAAGCCGGTTCCACAACCCAAATCTAAAATAACAGCAGGCTTAGTAAGGTGCGCTTCTACAGCCGCTAACAATAATCCTGGCACACGATAATCTAAACCTTTTGCCAAGTGATCATCAAAATTTGCCGCATATTGGTCAAATAGTTTAGCAATATAGGTGTTAGGAGAGCGTGCAACAGTTTGATCACCGCTAAGAGCAGCCAGGGTATAGCAAATTGATTCATTATCTGACTGCAGTGCTAATGCTTTTTCAAAATAGCGTTTAGCTTCTCCTACTTTTTGTTCAGCTAGCAGGGTAACGCCTAAGTTATTTAAACTAGCGAAATGATCCTGATTAAGTGCTAAAGCTGCTTGATAATAATTAATTGCCGCTTGATTATCGTGACACTGCTCTGCAATAACTCCAAGATTATAGTGTGCCAAATGATCTTCATTTTGTAAGCTAGCTATAGTTTCATAGTAAGGTTTTGCTAGTTGGTATTGATTCGCTTCTAACAAAGTTGCAGCAATACTATGTAGCACTTCAACATTGTCTGGGTGCAAGCTCGCTACTTGATAAAAGTATTGACTGGCTTTATCAGAGTCACCCCCTGACAAGGCAAGCTTAGCCAGTAAAAAGTGTGCCTGAGTATAAGTTGAATCAGCTGCAAGCAAGCCTAGCAAGCATGCTATGGCTTGTTCAGTATTACCCATAGCCTGATAACTTAAAGCTAAATTATACATAGCCGCTAAATAGCCAGGCTCAAGCGCTAGAGCTTGTTGAAAACTTCGCTCGGCTTGATCAAGTTTGTTTTGCTGATAATAAAGCAAGCCTAAATTATTAAAGCTGCTCGCATCTTGGTTATTAAGCTTAATGCTTTCTAGATAGTAATACTCTGCTTGAGAGTCGTCTCCCAGGTTCTTTAACACATTAGCCAGCTGCTTTGTTAATATAGCCGAGTCTGGTTGTTCCTCTAAAGCAGAAACTAATAGTTGCTTTGCATCTGGCAAACGGTTTAACTTTGCATAGAGAACGCTTAGGTTAACAATAACCGAGAGCTCATTTGGTTTTTTGTTAATTAGCTTTTCATAACACGCGATAGCTTGTTGATAATCCTTGGTAGCTATTGCTGCTTCTGCTTGATCAAGTAGTTCTATTTGATTAGACATTTAGTGTTTCGGTTTAAAAAACTCAAAGGTTCGCAAGATAACCGCTTTATCAAGAGCAGTTAGCTTGGTTATATTTCGATAGTAATAATAAAAGCGCAGCCGATCAGTACGTGATAAATATTTTTTACCAAGCTTATCCAAATAGGCCAAGTCTTTCGCAGCAAAGCGACTAAAGCTCAAGTAATACTTTCTTCCCATTGGAATATCGAAAAAATAAACCTTCGCTTTATCGTCAAGTGTAACTAAGATATTGCGCCAGTTAAGATCATTATGAATAAAACGCTGGCTATGAAGCTTTGCCAAATTCTCAGCTATTTGTTTAAACACACGTTTTTTCCAAGTGCGATTTTTAAATAGATCAGGGCGATGCTCTGCTAAATAAGCCAAGTCTCGTGTATTGTTGACCTCTGCAGTCATTAACACAGCTCTACCATTTAATAAGCCATAACGCTTTTCTTCACCATAG
Organism: Gammaproteobacteria bacterium; assembly: GCA_965196985.1. Taxonomy (GTDB): domain Bacteria; phylum Pseudomonadota; class Gammaproteobacteria; order UBA12402; family UBA12402; genus 2-12-FULL-35-23. Next base: position 41,351 of record CBDALO010000132.1, read on the forward strand.
GCAACGATATTAGGCGTAGCAATACCTAACTTACGAAAATAAATTAAATTCTCCCACTCTGCTCGGCACCTTGAACGAGTTAAGTGTTTACGTAAGTGCTTGCCACCACAAAAATAACGCTTAACGTAGTAAGCCGTGCCCTCTATTAGCATACGCCACACTTCACTTAGTGAATGACTTGATAGTTTTTCACCCCCCCCTGCAGTGCAAAAACATTTACTAAGCTCTTAAAACTTTCTCTAATTGCCTTTGGGTAGCTACTATCAACAAACCACATTATCGCTTCTCTTTCAGTATCGTTAATAACTTTATCAGTGCTTGACCACGATGGCTTAAACGGTTTTTTTCTTCAGCAGATAACTCTGCTGCTGCACAATCGGATTCAGGCATAAACATAATAGGATCATAGCCAAAACCATGCTCACCAAGTGGTTTTCGTAAAACAAAACCAGGCCATTGGGCTTCACAAGTAATGGGGTTTTCTTCACCAGGGTAATTTACCAAGGCTAATGCACAGTGGTAATGTGCGCTGCGCTTTTCATCAGGCGCATCAATTAGTTCCGTTAATAGTTTTTCAATTTTTTGTGCGGCTGTTGAGTGAGCCCCTGCATAACGCGCAGAATAAATACCTGGCGCACCATTCAGCGCATCAACGGCCAAACCCGAATCATCCGCCAACACAGGCAAATCTGTATACTGGGCAGCATGGTTTGCTTTCAATAAGGCATTCACCAAAAATGTATCGCCTGTTTCTTCAACCTCTGGCACATTAAATTCACTTTGAGGGATAACCTCAACACCACACTGAGTTAATACATCATTAAACTCAGTAAGCTTACCCTTATTCCCACTAGCTAAAACTATTCTCATACTAAATCCGCATTAAAGGCATAATAAGCGCTATATCAATAGCTTTAATAATTAGTAATGCAACCAGTGGCGTAATATCAATACCCCCTAACGGAGGAATAATACGACGAAAAGGTCTAAGTAGTGGCTCAACAATTCGGTTAAGTGTCATTAAGACAGGGTTATTCTGTGCCCCCATAAACCAACTCGCAATAGCATTGATAATTAGCAAGTAGAAATAAAGGTTAAGCAACTGATGTAACGTATCACCAATAAGTTGTACACCTAAAACAACAGGGTTAGGAAAGGCACCATATAAGCCATATATTAATAAAAGCTTAATTAGCCCGACTAATAAAACAATGATAACCGTTGCAGTCTCAAATCCTGCAATGTCCCTAAAGACCTTCTTTAGTGGTTTAACAATAAACTGTGTTGCTCGAATAACTGTTTGGCTTAATGGGTTAAAATAGTCCGCGCGTAGTTTGTGTAGGATTAATCGTAACAATAACACCCAAACATAAAGAGAAAAAATAACAGTTACTAAAAATAATCCCGCCTGGTTAAAAGACCCCATTGCTTACTCCATAATTAAGTTAGATAGCTCTTCCGCCCGCTCATCAGCCGCAGCAATTGCCCTTTTGAATGTATCGACTAACTGCGCTTGCTGTAAACAATTAATAGCTCGCTCAGTTGTACCACCAGGAGAAGTGACCTTGCGACGCAACTCAGCTACGTCGTCCTGGCTTTCAAAAGCCATCCTTGCCGAGCCCAAGGCTGTTTGCCTAACCAACAATTTTGCTTCACTATAATTTAAACCAATTGCTTCAGCAGCTTCTTGCATTGCTTCCATGACTAAAAAGAAATAAGCCGGTCCACTACCAGCAACAGCCGTTACTGCGTTAAGTTTTTCTTCTTGCTCAAACCAAACCACTACCCCAACCGATCGCATAATATTTTCAGCCAAGGCTTTTTGTTGCTCAGAAACAGCCTCATTAGCATAAAGCCCGGTTGCACCACAACCCAATAAGGCTGGTGTATTTGGCATAGTACGAACAATCGCTAGGTTTTTTCCTAGCGCTCGCTCAAAACTTTCTACTTTTGCACCAGCAATAATAGAAAGAACTAATGGATTGCGCTGCTTAATTGAATCAGAAACCTCGGAAAAAACCATCGTTAACACTTGTGGTTTAACAGAAAAAACAACTACATCCGCTTGAGCAATAGCTTCAGAACTTTTTTTGGTAGTGTTCACTCCATGCGCTAGCCGCAAACGTTCTAACTGTTGCTCGCTAGGATCACTAACCCATATTTGTTTAGCAGGAAATTCACTAGCTACTAAACCACCAATAATACTGTTGGCCATATTTCCACCGCCAATAAAGGCTATTACCTTTGACTCCATGTTTACTCCTCACTGCTTGGTTTCATTTGGTGGTACCTGGGTGCCATCAGAATAAATCCTGGCAACGTCAACCGGATCAAACTGATAAGAACGGTTACAAAAGTCACAGTTAACTTTTACAAAAGCTGACTTTTTAAATAAGTCTTCAATCTCATTGCGATCAAATTTTCTCAGTGCCTCTTCCATTTTTTCAGTTGAACAATTACAACGAAAGCAAACAGGCTCACTTTCATAAACTCGGACGGTCTCCTGATGGAATAAACGGTGTAATACATCAACGCTGCTTAAGCCTAGCAACTCATCTTTAGTTAATGTTTCAGCTAAAGTAACAAGATGCTCCCAATAATCATGCTCTTCCGCTTCATCGTGCTCGAGCTGCCCTTGACTAGGAAGCTGTTGCAGTAAAAAACCAGCGGCTTCATTGTCATCTGCAAAAAGCCACAGCCTCGTTGGTAACTGTTCAGACTGATTAAAGTAGTGATCTATTGTAGTTGCTAAGCTTGTCCCTGAAATTTCAGTTACTGCCTGATAACGCTGCTTAGCCCCTTGTGGATCAATGTTGATAAGCAAACGTCCCTTTCCTATTGCATCACTAAGCTTTTTTGACAACTCACCCTTTTCTAAAGCTAGCCCCCTTAACTGTAATTTTTCATTAACCTGAGCCAATAAGAGGGATAAAGCCCCATCCCCTTGCACCTGTAAAGTTAATCGCCCTTTAAACTTGATCGTTGATGAAAGCAAACCTGCTGCGCACAAGGCCTCTCCCATAAATCTCTTTGCCTGTTCAGAATAGCTAGTACTTTCACAGGCTTTTTGATAGCTTGCTTTAAGGTGAATAAGCACCCCTCGCACAAGGTGCTTATCAAAAGTGAAACGCTGCAAAGTGTCGTGATTACTGCTGTTTTCTGGCATACTTTAGTACTTTCAAATTTAACTTACTGTCGCCGGAGTATAACGAAAAGTGGCCCAATATAATAGATTGTTAGCCTTTGATTACGGCACTAAACGCATTGGCAGCGCCTATGGCCAAAACATTACAAGTCAAGCTAAAGCGCTTAAACCTATTACAAACTCCCCACAAGGGCCCAACTGGAAAGATATAAATAAGTTGGTTGCCGAGTGGTCGCCTCAAGCCATTATAGTTGGATTGCCGCTTAATATGGACGGCACCGAGCAAACAATTACCGAGCTAACCCGCCAGTTTGCTAAGCAGTTAAAAGAACGTTTTAAGCTTCCCGTTTTTCTTTATGATGAACGGCTATCTACAGCAGCAGCTAAAGAGCAGCTATTCTCAAAAGGAGGATACCGCGCTTTGCAAAAGCACTCCATTGACTCAACTGCAGCAAAGATTATTTTAGAAAGCTGGTTAGGTGAAAACCACTAAAGCATAGAGATAAGCCCCCTTTTGTTTATTCATTATTATTAAGTAAAATGGCCTGATTAAAAAATTATTGGATAATAGATCATGAAACTTAGTCACCGCTTTGTTTATTTTTTATTGCTGCTACTTAGCTGCTTTTTAATTTTATTTGGCTACTATCTACAGTATTACGATAATATCCAACCTTGTTTACTATGCGAGCTTCAACGTTACTGTATGTATGGGCTCATTTTTTTATTTTGTTTGCTCATACTAGTAGCCCGTTGGCGCCCCGCGCAAATTACCATTAATACTCTGGCACTACTTTTATCCCTACTTGGACTAGCAACAGCCGCCAGACAAGTTTGGTTACAACACCAACCTGTAGCCGCTGGACAAACCTTATCTTGCCTACCTAATGCAAGTTTTCTTTTTAAAAACTTCCCATTAATCGAGGCATTAAAAATTTCTTATGCTGGAACAGCAGATTGTGCGGTGGTTAATTGGACACTGCTAGGTGGAAGCATTGCTGATTGGTCATTCTTTTTCTTTATCGTTATTTCTGCGGGAGTCTTAATTCAGTATCGAAAAATTAATAAAGTCAGAACTGGGGGTAAAAACAGATAAAAAGAAGGGGCAGATTCTGCCCCTTCTTTGCCACCCTTCAAGCTTCCGTGCGTTAACTTCCTTGTTAAATCCTCCTGTGCAGCCACTTCCCTGTAGCTTCGCAATCACATTCCTTGTAGACCGCGTAGAAGTAAATTTATCACACCGCTCAATTATGGCAACATATTTTTTCATCTTTTTTAAATGGTAACTATTCAGCTATCAACGATAAGATTTTGAATAGTAATATTTGATTGAAATGCTTCAGTTAAGACCTGAAATAGGTTTTTCCTGTTTTTATTAGCTGTAGATAAAACACTGCGTATTCGACAAAAGTTTTTAGCCCCTTCCTGACTACGGAAACAACCAGAAATCTTTTGCTTCACTTTATTCATTCGTAAGCGATCCAGCAAGTACACCCTAGTCAACTAGTTAAATTCATGTGACTGTATGCTCCCGCAAATAGTAACAAGGAGCTTACGGTAACCCCAGTTCGGAGTTAATAGTGATCAAGTAATTAAATTCTAATTGCTTGGCAACCTTTTCACTGCAGTAATTGTTAATGGCTCAATAATATAAGCAGCCAACCCAGCAACAAGATGTGTAATAGCATTTGCAACCGAGCGATGTCTGGTGTGCCAAATATGAAACTTATGTTTCAAGCAGCCAAAAACAGTCTCAATGATCCCTCGCTGATTTAATAACTGTTGCTCGTGATCGCTAAGTGGCTGCGCATTTTTCATATTTTTTCTTTTGCGTGTAATTAACTTCAAACCGCTATCAAGTAGTTTTTCAAAAACAGCCTTCCCAATATAGCCTTTATCTCCGAAGGCCAAACCCTCCAGCCCTTCAAACAATGAGACACCTGCAGCTAAATCATGATGATTGCCGGGCGTGACTTTAAAGGCGATTAACTCACCTATGTCATTGATTACTAAATGAAGTTTCAGACCAAAAAACCAACCAACAGATGTTTTTCCAAGTTTTGCAACCGCTTTAAATGTGCGGTGGCGTTTAGTGCGTTTAATGTGACAGTTTGGTAGGCAACTTGAGTCAATGTAGTAAATGCCACTACGCCTGCCACCGTTAAGAGTAATAAAAATTGTCAGTGGCATTAGCGCTCTAGGCATCAATTCAATAAAACGTGAGTAACTGGGTAAATTAGGGAAGTAATGTCCCCAGTATGTTCTTAGAAAGCCAGTATAAAAATATTTAAAGTTTCTATAGCCGATCATTTGGAACAAAATCATGATTGTCATAATCTCGCTATAAGCTAAACAACAAGGTGGACCTGACTTTTTTTCTGCAGATGAAGGGAGTAGATCTTTGCGCTCAAGTGCTGCAAATTCCTCAGCAAAATCATCTATGCGACAAAATAACTCTATAACCTCGCGCTCATGTATCATAACCACATCCATTATTAGTAATAATTTCAAAAGGTTATATAAGTTTTTCACTAAATCCAAGGCTGCCATAACTCCGAACTGGGGTTACGGTATGTCAGCAACAAATCCTGAAAATGAAAATGCTACTTACACAGATGCTTATTGGGAAAAACACCTTTCCGACTTTAAGCAAAGCAAGTTAACCAAAGCGAAATACTGCCGAGAGAATAACGTACCTTACACGCAGTTTCTCTATCGTTTGAGAAGAGAACAGCAAAAAACGCTAGCAAAGGTTGTTTGCGTGTCTGAGCAGCCAGCACAACCAGTGGCTGTCATGCAGGTCAACTCACACATACAGATTAGCTTTTATGACCAGGATAGCTTAGCGTCTTTGATTCAGAGGCTTTGCTAATGTTTCAGAACTGGAAAACACCGATCTGGTTTTATCGTACCCCTGTGGACTTTAGAAAACAGATTGATGGCCTAGTAATGCTGATTGCCGATCATCTCTCAATGACCCCAAGCTCAGGCCAGCTATTTCTTTTTCGTAACAGGCAGCGCGATAAAATAAAATTACTTTGGTACGACCAAAATGGTTTTTGGCTTTGCTACAAACGATTAGAAAAAGGTAAGCTGAAGTTCCCTAGCGAAGCAGATGAGACTATCGAGTTGACCCAAGATCAGTTAAGCTGGTTATTGTCAGGTTTAAACTGGATGAAGCAAAAGTCATTACCCAAAGTCTCTCCCGAGTTTTTTTACTAAAATGGCAAAAAAAGTCTTGACAGGTTTTTTCTGTGTTTTTTGATTTTACACGTGATTTTAATGCTTGTTTTATATCCTTAGCCCAGGCTTTGTGAGATCCGCTAGGAGTTGAAAAGAAAACATCACAATGACCAGCTACCCCAAAAAAGTAATATGCGCTAACCAAGCGCCTGAGGAAGAAAATATTGCACTTAAAATGTCATGGTACACTTTGCAGTAGTTACTTGAATGAGAAACGCAATGCAAACAGTCCCTAGTGAGCTTTTCTATCAACAAGTCGGAATAAATGAAAAGCTTTGTCATAAGCTTGAAATAGAACATGCTCGTGTTGAACAGTATGCCGAGGCTTATGATCATTTGAAGATACAATTTGCTAAGCTCCAACGACAGCATTTTGGCAGTAAATCTGAGCGCTACATAGAAGATCAGTTGCCACTCTTCGGTGATCTCTCAACACCGGAGGATCAAGAAGATGATGAAGCAGTTGTTGTCTCTTCTCACAAACGTAAGAAGAAGGTCAAGAATGAATTACCTGTGACGGTGAGAATCATTCCAGTAACTGATGACCAGCGTATTTGTCCTTGCGGTAAAGAAAAATGCCCAATGGGTTTTGAGACTAAAAAAATACTGAACTACAAACCAGCTGTCTTTGAAATGATTGAAGAGCGCCGTGAAAAACTAGGCTGTGATTGCGAGCAAGGTGGTGTTACGGTTGCACCTAAGCCTTTACATATCCTGCCTAAGGCCGAGGCGTCTGAATCATTACTAGCGCATTTAGTGTCTAGTAAAATCAGGGATAGACAACCCTTTTATCATTTAGAAAAACAACTACGCTCACAATACGGCGTCAATCTATCCAGGCAAACTATGTCACGCTGGTTTATTGAGCTGACTAAACCTTTACAGCCGATTTATAATCTATTGAAGGATGAGCTGCTGGATTATGAAATAGCAAGTTGTGACGCGACTAAATTACAAGTCTTAAAAGAGCCTGGTCGACGGCCACAAACTAAGTCACTGATTCATTGCATGCGAGGTGGTGCTCCTGGTCGTGAGGTTATCCTGTTTGCCTATACGCCAAGTGACCACAGTGAGTTTCTAGTAGAATGGTTTCAAGGGTGGACTGGCAAGCTTCATACTGATGCAAGCCCTATATTCGACCAATTAGAAAATACCGGCGTTACGATCATTGCGTGCAACCTTCATGCCCGCAGGAAATTTGAAGAGATCACCAAGGCGACCAAAAAGAATGGGTTAGCCGCTCATGCTATGCGGGTCTATAAAAAACTCTACCGGATTGAAAGAAAGGCGAAAGAAGAAGAGATGTCGCCTGAGCAACGCCTTGCGCTTCGGCAGAAAGAATCAAAACCGATTATGGATGAGTACAAGGAGTGGCTAGAGGAGTATTATCCAAAGGTTCTACCACAATCTCATCTTGGCAGGGCAATGGAATATGTCATCAAGCATTGGGAAAACATGACTCGGTTTCTTGATGATGGTAGATGTGAGATTGATAACAATCACACAGAGAGAGACATTAAGCTCTTAGTGCTTGCAAGGAAGAACTTTCTATTTTGCGACACAATGCCAGGCGCTAACGCACTAGCAATGCATGCAAGTCTAGCTCTAACTGCTGAACTGCATCATCACAATGTCTGTCGATACTTCACCTATCTTTATGAGCGCCTACCACATTGCAAAACATTAGAAGATATTGAGGCACTGCTGCCATGGAATGTGCCGCCGGATAGCACCTAGCACGTGTTAGCTACGGAAGCAAGGACGCCCGTGGATCGCTTACAAATCTTGCACTGGAAGTCTTAAAAAAACTCCTTAATGATGAGATTAAATCACGTTCTAGCAGGAATCTTATCCAAGGCCGCACGCTCATGGAAATGCTAGAAAATACTATCAAACGCTATCACGCTAAAATACTCACTTCGACTGAATTTATGAATGAACTGATTAGTTTTGCAAAAGACATTCATTCAATGGATCAGGAGCCGAAAAAGCTGGGTCTTTCTGATTATGAGTATGCTTTTTACACGGCAATTGCTGACAATAACAGCGCTGTTGAGTTAATGCAAAAAGAAACACTTAAGCAGTTAGCTATTATCTTATTCAAAAAAGTCAAAGCAAACGCATCAATAGATTGGACAATTAAGGAAAGTGTGAGAGCAAGGTTAAAAGTATTGATTAAGCGTACTCTAAGAAAATATGGTTACCCACCTGATATGGAGATACTAGCCACAGACAACATTATCAAACAGGCTGAAATGATAGTTCCAGATTTTATTGCTGATAGCGTAGATTGTTCTGAGTAAATTATTTTATTGTCACTAACTAGAAATCAATTAATGAAACTCTAATTAAGAATCAATAGCCTTTTTTAATTTATCAAGAGCATCAAAAGGCACACCAGTGGTTTCGCTAATTAACTGACCATCTAAGCCTTTTTTAGCATACTGGTAGCAATAGTCATTTTTTCTTGTTGTATGCCTTGTGCTCGGCCTTCTTGCCGTAATTGATCTGCTGCAGACATAATCGTCTCCTTCATATCAGGTAGTGCTTCAGCTAACAGCGTGACAATTTCACTACCATAGTTGTCTTTCTCATATTCTAGCGCATATTTTACCAGCCTAGAAATGTGTTTTCCACCATCCAGTGTTTTGATTAATTGTAGCAAATCATGCTGAATCAGCTCTTTAATAATCGGTATAAGATCACGGCTATACGCGTGCTTGTGGCATAACTCCATGGCAGCCACATGCCCATGCGTTAATAGCTCATCATCTGGTATGACCGACAGATCAATTAGCGGGGCAGGGGCGTTGTAAAGCTCTTGGGCGAGTGCCGCATCCTCAAATAAATCGAAGAAACTCAGTGTGTAGGGGTAGGGTTTCTGTTTGCCGTTATAAAATATTAAGTTTAGAATTAACGGCAGTTTAAGCTGATCATTTTGATCCTTTTTTGGCATTTGTTTTAAAAACCGATCCCAAATTTTGCAGCGATAATACCACAACCTAAAAGCCATAAGAGGGTCAGGGGTGGATTGGTGCTCGCTGAGCACGTACAAAAAAATCTGATCTTTGCCGTACTGCTTTTTGAGTTTCACTTGGTAGAGCACATCCGTAAACGCAGTTTGGAAATCTTCTTCGATGAAGCTATCGTTTTCTAAGTGCAGTGTTTCCCAGTCAATCATCTTTTGGATTTTTTTAGGCAAGTGCGCCTTAAAAAAATCCTTGGCAATCTCGATGTCCTGGAGCGAACTTTTAAAAAAAAGATCGTGATGCTTAATGGCGTGCTTGCTCTTCATTTGTCGTCCTTACATCAATGACCTTGCAAAACTAAGTGGCTCACAGGCCACCACACAAAACAGGTGTGATGACGATTGCGGTTGTTGATCTGGTCTCTTTCAAGCTAGCCAGCAATCAGTCCTAAATAGTGACTGACAGAAAACCCGCAAAGCCTTTTATTTTCAATGTTTCGGGGCGAACTGGTCACATGAAGATTTTCAAAAAACAGCACTAAATACTCGTTTTCCAGCTATTTACAGCTTATTTTCGATATAATGCCTTAATCTTCGATGATTTTTCGCCACAGCATGGTAACTCTTCACTGGAAAGCAAGAATGACAAGACTAGCCCAAAATCCACAAATGCAAATTGGCCAAGTAGATATTTCTAAAATTCAAATCAGCTCTAAATCACGGGATGACATTCCAAAATTATTAAAAGGGCTACAGTTTATTTATAGTACACCCTCTGTACGGAAGGAGATTTTCGAACTACTAGAGGCTCGGATTGCACCTGAGGTTGACAAGAATAATGGACGCCCTGGTATGGAATTATGGAAAATATTGGTCATGGGAGTACTCCGCCTGAGTCTAAATTGTGATTATGATCGACTGCATGAACTTGTGAATCAACATAAAACCATTCGTGAAATGCTAGGGCATGCTGATTTTTTCGATAAAATAGAGTATCAGCTGCAAACAATTAAAGACAATGTCTCGCTACTCACTCCCGAGTTGTTAGATGAGATTAATCAAGTTGTTGTGAAAGCTGGTCATTCATTGTTAAAAAAAAGTGAGCCTCTGCGAGGCCGTTGCGATTCCTTTGTGGTTGAAACAGACGTACATTTTCCAACAGACATAAGCTTACTGTTTGACGCAATGCGCAAAATAATTCAGCAGGTGGCCAAGCTGTGTGAACACAGCGGATTGAGTGACTGGCGTCAATATCGATATAACATCAAGCATCTGAAACGGCTCATGCGAATAGCTCAACTAAAAAAGCGCAGTAAGAGCAAGCAAGCAGATCAACAAAACAAAAAGGACAAGGCAATCAAGGATGCTCATCAGGAGTATCTCAATATTGCGCAAAAATATTTAGATAAAGCACATGCCTCAATAAACGCTATCCAGAAAGCCGATCTACTGAAGCCGCAAGATGCGCCACTGGTTGAAAATATAGAAATGTTCACGGTTCATGCAGATCGCCAAGTTGATCAAATTAAACGCCGAATATTATTGGATGAAAAGATCCCGCATGAAGAAAAAGTCTTTTCTGTCTTTCAGCCACATACTGAATGGATTGTAAAAGGAAAGGCTGGTGTACCAGTCGAATTAGGAATGAAAGTCTGTGTCTTGGAGGTCAACACCAATTTATATTGCATCATCGTGTGATGGAGAATGAGACTGATGACAAGGTCGCCGTATCTATGGTTCAAGAGACCCAACAAAAGTTCCCAGAGTTAAACACATGTAGTTTTGATAAGGGCTTTCATTCAAAAGAAAATCAATCTGCGTTAGCAGATATTTTGGAAGTTGTTGCATTGCCGAGAAAAGGTCGACTCTCAAAGGAAGCACAGGAAATTGAAAAGTCAGACTCGTTTGTGAAAGCGAAACAAAAGCATTCTGCGGTAGAATCCAGTATTAATGCTCTTGAAGTTCATGGGTTGGATCAATGCCTAGATCACGGCATTGATGGCTTTAAGAGTTATGTTAGCTTAGCGATTGTTGGAAAAAACATAGATCGTATCGGAAGTCTTATACAAAGAGCTGAGCAAAGGAAAGCAGCGCGACTAAAAAAACGCATTCGAGGTCGCAGCCCACCGTTAGCTGCCTAGTCAGCCTCAGAATATCCCATTGTATTCCAGAAAGCAGGATGCTTTTTTTCGTATCAAAACAGCGAGATTTCATTTTTTTGTACGCGGCCAGGGCTTAACATGCTATTTTTATTATGATCTCGTGCGGATATAAAAAAATGAAAGTGTAATAAAACAACAAAGACTAAGAATTAGTAGGTTTTCTGTCAGTCACTAAATAGTGCGCTATTTTACTGTGGCTAGGCCGTGATGCCTAGAGAATTTCACGTAAAATAGACCAAGTCGATGCCCGTCTTTTTTTTTAGCGTCAGACTGAAAATAATCGTAGCTTTTTAGGTTGAGCAAGGAAATAATGCTCCCTTTTACACAAAGGTAATGGCGCATGAAAGGCTGGATCCTGTACTCCAAAAAACAAGCAGACCTCGGTACGAATGCCTACGGGATCAATCGCCTGTTACAGGCTGGCCAACAAAAAGGGATTGATCTAACAGTGTATAGCCCTGAGCAGTTTGAGCTCGTGGTGACCAGAGATGACCGCAAAAGCATTTTGGTCGATGGTAAACCAACCCCGCTGCCTGACTTCTTAATTCCTCGAATTGGTGCTAACACACCGTATTTTGCCTTGGCAGTTATTCGGCAATTGGAACGATTAAATGTGTACTCGTGTAACTCTTCTGAAACCATCGAGATTGTCAAAGATAAATTACACATCCATCAGCTTTTAGCGCAAAGCAATCTGCCCTCACCTAAAACGATGCTGGTTAAATTTCCCGTAGACAGTGAGCTGGTCAAACGTGAGCTTGGCTTCCCCGTGATTGTGAAGAACTTAACCGGTACCGAAGGGAAGGGTGTTTATTTGTGTGATTCACCTGAACAATTTAGCGATCTCATGGGGTTAATCGATAGTCAGCACACTAAGCCAAACATCATCTTGCAAGAGTTTGTCAGCAACAGTCGAGGTCGTGATTTACGGGTCTTTGTGCTTGGTGGTCGTGTCATTGGCTGCATGAAGCGTTACTCGGAAACAAGCTTTAAGGCGAACTTTTCTCGCGGTGGCCAAGTAGAGTCCTTTGCGCTAACTCCTGAAATTGAGTGGTTGGCCACTGAAACTGCACGACTGGTTAACCTTGATATTGCAGGTATTGATTTATTGTTTGATGAGGAGGGGTATAAAATCTGTGAGGCCAATTCATCCCCTGGCTTTAAAGGCTTAGAGCTGGTGGTTGGTGAAACCATTGCCGAGCAAATTCTTGATTACATTACCGTTAAGGTCAGTGGCAGAATTACCGCCTAACCAACCAGTGAGTCGTCATCCATGAAAACAACGCGCTATGATTTTCCTTCGGGGCGAATGCTCGGTAAAAAGTATCGTGTGATTGGTTTTTTAGGGCAAGGATGGGAAGGCGAAGTTTACAAGGTTGAAGAACTGACAACTGGCATTATTCGAGCAGCTAAATTGTTTTACCCACATCGCTACACGAAACACTCAGTACCGCCTGTTGAGTACGCAAAAAAACTCCATGCTCTACAGCATTGCCCGATTGTCATTAAGTATCACCATTTAGACACCTTAGTCTTTAAAAAAAGACCGTTGATTTTCTTATTGCTGATTTTATTGATGGGGAGATGCTCTCAGAGTATTTAGCGAGACAGAACGAGAAAGGTTCTGTCGCGAATTAATGGTTATTTGATATAATACCGACCAAATTTAGCATTGAATAATAATGGAGTTATTATGGCGATTAGTTTTAAAGGAAGACATTACCCCAAAGAGATTATTTTAACAGCAGTACGCTGGAAGCTTGCGTACCCATTAAGTTACCGAAATATTGAAGAGCTCATGGAAGAACGTGGTGTTAGCGTTGATCACTCTACAGTACAAAAATGGGTGGTTCGCTATGCGCCCCAGCTTGAGCAAGAGTTTCGTAAAAGCAAGCGCAAGCTTGCTGATAGTTGGAAGATGGGTGAGACTTATATTAAGGTCAATGGCAAGCAAGTTTATCTTTATCGTGCAGTTGATAAGTACGGTAACACCGTTGATTTTATGCTGTCAGAGAAGCGTGATCGTAAGGCAGTTCTAGCTTTTTTTTAATAAAGCGATTGGATCAAGCGGGTTACCCAAAAAGGTTAACATTGATAAAAGTGGTGCAAATACAGCAGCGTTGGAAAGACTCAATACCTTATTATTTTTATCTGGATTCTGGTTTGCGATGGTCGAGGTTAGGCGCATTAAATACCTCAATAATCTGGTCGAACAAGACCATCGATCGATAAAGTGTATCACGAAATATACACTGGGTTTTAAAAAGTTCAATTCAGCTAAGGCAACAATAGCTGGTATTGAGTTATGCCATATGCTAAAAAAAGGGCAGATGCGAGGCAATAGCATGATGCCAGCCTGGCAGCAGTTCTACACGCTCGCAGACTAGTTGCGCCCAAAAATAGGCTGCCTCATCTAGGTGTAAATTTTTCGACAGAACCGAAACAAATAACAAATAAAAGCTTGGAAACTCCATGGCAGCAATACATGAAACAGCCTATCCTCGGTTTAAACCTTATTTAACAGCTAAAGAACTAGATGAGTTGTTTAGTTTGTCTGTTGATGAAATAGATTTTATTAACAGGAAAACAAAAGTAAATAACGTTACCTCTCGTCTTGGGTTTGGAATATTATTGAAGTGTTATCAATATCTAGGCAGAGCAGTTCAGGTTGAGCAAATAGCCCAAAGCATTAAGCAATACGTTGCAGAACAACTCGGCATTAAACCAACTACTGACTTAACTACTTATTCTAAATCAACAATTAAAAAGCATAAGAAGGCCATTCGTTGTTATCTAGGGCTCTCAAATAACCAAAGAGAGCATAGAAAGATTATGAAGCAAGCTGCTTTAGAGGCTGCAAAGACCAAAGAAAACTTAGCTGACATTATAAACCGTGTTATTGAGGAAATTTTTTACCAACGTTTTGAGCTACCAGCTTATCAAGCATTAGTTAGACTAGCTAGGGCTGCAAGGAGAGTAACAAACCAAGGTCATTATATAAAAATTAGTAACCTTCTTACCATTAAGCAAAAAAAGTTAATCAACTTGACCCCCACCTAAAGGTGGGGGTTTGGTACAGAGGCTGAAGCCTCATTACGGCTAAAGCCGTTTAAACGGTTCGGATTAATCCGACTTAAGCTCTTCCTCATCCCATACCTGAAAACCCTCCGGCGTATCATCTTGATTCTCTATGTAGCGTTTGACCTGCTCTTCTGTTACAGAACCAACCGTTGCGCAAAAATACCTTCTCGACCAGAGATGATTGCCCCAGTATTTCTTGCCAAGCGTACTCCTAAATTCTCTCAATAGTCGATAGGCACTTTTACCTTTTAAATATTGAGCCATCTTTGATACCGATAAGTGGCTCGGCGCCTCAATTAGAAGGTGAATGTGATTCGACCTCACATTCCCCCTCAATATCCTCATCCCCTTCTCAGCACAGATCTCTCGCAAAATGCTTCTTGCTCCTAAACCTATATTCCCACATAACACTGGATATCCATATTTTGTCTTCCATACAAAATGATATTTTAAATCCAGTACCGTATGCGCGCCTTTCCTATAGTTGTTTGCTCCAGTCATTTAGATCGCTCCCTTATTAAAAATAAAAAGCGATTCTAATACATCACATTCTGGCTGGTGATAGGTTTGCTACTGAAAACTACCCAAAATTTAAATCAGCAAAATAATGCTGAAATATTGTGTAAAAATGACTATGCTTTGTCTTTTTAACAAGACTAACGAGATGAGTATAAATGTTAAACTTCGCCGATTACGCTGCCCCTCTTTTTTCAAAATTAACTGGGAAAGTTGTTTTAAAAAAATCTATCGACGATTGTAGGAAAGCTATTAACTGAAGGTAGTTGTAAGTTGTTCAGTTCATCAAAAGATAACAATGAGTATAAAAAGATGATTCGTACACTTACCGGTGAAAATAAAAGCACCGATTTAGATCCAATAAAAACAAATGATGTATTGCTAGAACAGAGCTGTGAAAAACTTTCACACGCCAGTAAAATTGATGTTCTTCATGATCCTTCTGATATTAGAAAGCCACATAGCAAGCAAACTGAAAATCTAGGTAAAGTAAGGAGTCTGGACGGGGATATTATCAATGGTTACAGCACGCATAACGCAGTTGCATTAGTACCTGGTGATAAGGCTGTGCATCTACTATCGCATGTAAGCTACAGCAATAAAGACCCTAAGTTTTTAAAAGCTGAGCATATTAAGAAAATAGAGGCTGGAAAGCCATTTGAGGGGGGTGCTGCCTCTATATAATGTAGGCTATATTGCTGCTGGCACGCCAAAATCATTGACCTTCTCCCAAAACTGATCCCATCTGCCTTTAGTCTTTACTAGTGTTCTCAAGCATAAAACGATTTTCATTCCCTTGTCTTTCCAGCGCATTCCTGATCCCCCTAATCTTTGTTTAACAATTGTTTTACATGCTGCTTCAGTGACGCCAGAGCCAATTGGTGCATTCTGCTTAATCAAATTATGATACGACATTCGCTTTTCTTTAATATTATTTTCAAAATACGTAATTGTTCCTTCTAGCTTTTCTCTAAGCGATTTATTCAGTTTTTTATTTAGATGCTCTTTAAGCTCAGCAAGTATTCTACCTGCCGCACCTTTCTTGTGCTTTAAGTCATGACATCTCTCTTCGAGCCAAACATCACGCTCATCTCTTTCAGATTTTTTGGTAAATACTGCCTTTGATGCTTCGCCGAGATATTCAGTTGCATGCCAAAAATCTAAAATTTGCGTATCAGTATGTTTTTTTAGAAATGGCCAATTATTTTTTGCTCCATCAGCAACGCCAATTGTTTTAGCATCAGGGTAATATTTCTTTTTCAGCTTTATTTCCTTTTCAAGCCTATTAAAGAATTCATCTTTTCCATATTCTGGTGATGCTGCAACGTAGGTTGTGTGCAGGCGTGCACCATGCTTATCATACATGGAAATAGTTCCAACCATGCTCTCTCTATAACCATCATCAACGGTGAGAACATATGCACCATCTAAGCTAATACTTAGCATCTCAATGCCTGCATCAAGCTTTGGCTCTTCATATTCCCACTCAGCCTCTTTGGCTTGTGCAATACCGCCAACAAAATCAGTTGCCCGTTGCAAGTATGAATGTGAGATTTTACGGTTATGATTGACCTTGAGATCATCAATAACACTAGGAGCAGGTAAGTTTGAGTATTTATGTGAGATTATTTTTGCAAATCGCGGTGTTGATCCTTGGATAATTCTAGCCTTATCTTCTAAAGGACAAAAGATCTTCCCGCCTTTAGAGGTTTGATAAACATAACGCTTAACTCGAGCAACTCCATAAGGCGTTTGGTAATTTGCTTCATCTCTACTTCGTGCTGTTAGCTTTATTTTTCCAACATGGATAGGAGAGCCATCTGCATCAAACTTACTTAAAGCTTTTTCAGTGGCTAATGTTCCAACCTCATTAAGGCCGTCAAGAATTGCATCCTCACATTCAAGCATGGATCCTTTTAGTGGAAGCTTGAGCTCAATAGTTAATTCATTATTTTCATCAGAGAGAATTCTAGCTAACATCCAAACACCATCCGTAATCAAGTTAAAGTGTATATTATGCTATATTTTCTACATTATATAAAGGCAGCACCCTTTGAGGGAGATAAAGAGGCCAAGAGTCTTTATGAATCTGGTGATTACTTTAATAAAAAGCTGCTGTCTATTCGTGAAATAGAAAAAATAGGAATCTGCCTAAAATCAAAGAATGAAGATGCAACCATTACCCATATTCTAGATAGAGAGTTTGATGATAATGACTATCTCTCACTAATTGATACAAACCTAGATCAAGACTTTATTATTCGCTCAAAAATAACAAGAACAATAGAAGGTAGAGGTGATGATGGTAAAAAGCTTAAGCTGATTAACGCTGATTTTGATGCTCAAGGCGAAAAGCAATTCCAAAAGTTAACAGTTGGAAAGAATTGCGTACAAGACGGAAAAATAACTATTTATTTTGGAGAGTTTGAGAACATCAATGCAATTAAAATCCAAATTACAGGCAGAGATGGTAGGAGAATTTTTAAGAATGACATGCTGCTATTAACTAATAAAAAAGTAACGACTTTTGATGAGGCGTATGAGGTATACATAGCCTATCTATCTCGTGCGAAAATTGAATATGTTTTTAAATTTCTCAAGGAAGGACTAGCCTGGGAAAATATGCAGATAAAAAATTTTAAAGGGATACAAAATCTACTGGCTGTATGTTTTTATGTGGCCTCATATTTGTATGAGATAGGTAAGGAAAAAGCTTATGACGATTACGCAATTATGCTAGCTAAATTAGGAGATGGTAAGGGCAAGGTGACACGACACTTTATTGCGAAGGGTATTAGAAAACTTCTAACGTATCACTTAGTAGAGCAATTTTTTAAAGAAAATAGTGTTTCTCAAGAAGAACAAAAAGAATTATCGAATTCAGTTCAGGTAGGGAGATAACAATTTTGGGTAGTTCTCAGTTTGCTAAAGACATTTCCGCCTAAAGGCGAAGGTTTATACCCTACCAAGTGGAAATTAATCAACTGCTGCGGCTTGGCGACGGCAAAGAAGCAGAGGAAACTGAATGGACGTGGTTTGGTCTAAAACAAGAACCTAAAAGCCCGACGGTGAAGAATATGAGACGCTTTATTACTTACGTTAATCAGCTAAAGGAATTACAAAGCAGGCTATACGTTAACGTTGACTTTATAGCGCCAGCGCGATTAGAGCATTTGCGTGATGAAGCAATGATTATTGACCAATCCGATATGAAAAAGGTTGGTGAACTGAAACGTTACGCTTTAGTCATTATTTTAATTTATATGAAAGTGGCTAAAGCAATGGACGATTTAGTCCAAGTGTTTTTAGTTTGGGTTAGAAAAATAGAGAATAACGCAAAAGATCGCTATGAGGCTTATCAATTCGCACAAGCGGAACAAACAAATTCACTGATACTGTCTTACTATCAAACACTGTTAATTCTTGATAGAAGCGATACAGCGGAGATAGAGCGTTATTTTGTCTGTAAAAACCAACTTCAGTACTTAGAAAAACCTTTAAAATTCTAAATGGCACTCTATTGTACCTGTCTCATCGCATAATATCTTAAATTAATTATGCTAATCAATCTAAAAAATTATTTATACCTCAAATTTTTCTCCTCTCAAAATAAATTATTAACTTTTAGGTAATAGCAATTATATCTCGTTAATAAGAACAAGAATGATCTATCCTAAAACCCTATGAAGCCTTATTATTCACTTCAACTTAAGTATCTAGGTGATCCGCTCCACTGGTCATCAATTTCCACTAAAACAGCTGATACGAGCCTTAGGCACGATTCAGTATTAGGGAAAATTCCAACTGTATGCGTCCTTCTTTTTACCTCTCTGTTTACGCGCTCAGCTATGTTACTGGTTCTTAATCTTTTTTGATGCGGCCTGTCAAAGTTCATCACTACTAAGCCCTCCGGTATATTCACTTCCAACCAAGAAGAAAGCTCTGGTGCTGTTTGCTGATATTTATCTACCGCCATAGCCAATAGTCTTTCCGACTCATGAATGTTTGAGGCATTAAATATAGCTGTAATCTCCTCAGCTACTGGTTCCTTCATTGAGCGCTTTGGTATGTGAGCCTGAGCATTTTGCTGCAAATGAAATTGGCAGCGTTGCCAAGGAACACTGGGGAACACAGCTCTTCTAGCGGCTTTTAGGCCAGTATGAGCGTCGCTAGTAATCAACTCAATACCATGTATACCTCGCTCAACCAACTGCTGAAGAAAATCACGCCAATGTACCTCAGCCTCTGATAACGCAACAGAAACACCTAGCACTGTTCTCTTGCCGGTTGATTCATCAAGGCCATAGGCTATCAATACCGCACAGTCTTGTACTGTGCCGCTAGTGCGCACCTTCTCATAACGTGCATCTAGCCAAAGATATTTTATCTTTCCTAACGGCTTATTTCGCCATTTCTTTAAATCTTCATCCAACAATTTAGCGCAACGGCTTACCTCTGTGCTTGAAATATCTGTTCTACAGAGTTGCTTTAGCACCTTTTCAACTTTGCGCGTGGAAACCCCATGCACATACATTTCAGCGACAGCCAGCTTAAGTGCTCTATCAGAGCGTACACCTCGCTCTAAGACTGATGGATAGAAGGCTTCATTGGAGTCTCTAACCTGCGGTATCTGTAGCTCAAGCTGACCTTGACCTGTGATAATTAACCTTGGTTTAAAGCCGTTCGCATATCCGTTTCTATCGCCAGTTCGCTCATAAGGACTGGCATTTAAATGGCGCTCCCTTTCTATTAACATAGCCTCATTCATCAACCTGGAGACAAGCTTAGGTAAAGCTTCAAACCCCTCCATCGCTAAAACATGTATGGCTTCTTCGATTAAGTTCTCATTTTTATAGCAGCTCATTGTCATTCCTCTTTTTTGGTTAAGTTTACCTTAAAAGGAATTTCTAATCTGACTGAGTCGCCTGCTTATTTTCAGCAAGTCAATGGAATTTACAGAAAGGATGGCGCACTAGCACAGCGGAAGAAAAAGTTTCTGCTATTGAGGAACAGTTTGGTGATAAGCTATCTAATCTAATTGAAGAGTGTCGTAAGCATTTAGGGCTAATAGGTGACAAACATTTTGGTTGGGTTTTAAAGCCTTATAGCAAGAAGCGAACTTTAATTTTCGATTTACTAATGAACCTAGATATTTTTTCTTCATCAGAAGATAAATCCATTGAGGTGGCTTTACGTTTTATCAATCATCATAGAACATCAAATGAGGAGTGGATTGACTTAAGCCAACACGCTGAGGTTCCAATTGATTTAAGTTTATTATCAAAGTCATGGTTTAAATTGGTCACAGGCTTAAAGAAAGGCGATGTAATTGCTAAGGTTCATAAACATTATTATGAAATTGCTGTATTTCATACACTGATGGGTGATTTAAATTGTAGTGATGCTTATGTTAAAGATGCGTATATCTATGATGACCCCAATAAACAGCTTATTAGTTGGAGTGAATTCTATGATAGACTTAATGAATACTGTAAAAATGCTGGACTACCTACTGATAAGGAACAGTTAGTAGTGACGCTAAAAAAGAGATTACAAAAAACCTCTCAAAAGGTTAATGACTCTTATCATAAAAACGCTTCTCTTGTTATTAATGAATCAGGTCAACCTGTCTTAAAAAAACCTTCAGCAAAAAAGTTACATCCAAAACTTAACGACATTAAAAAAGCTGTTATGGCTGAAATGCCAACGATATCAATAGTGGATGCAATGATAGATGTAGAAAGGTGGTTAAGTTTAAGTGCTTTCTTTAAACCCCTATCAGGCAATGAAAGCAAGATAAAAAATTATTCTCCACGATTTATTGCAACCCCGTTATCCTATGGCTGTAATCTTGGGCCAACACAGACGGAACGCTGTTTGATAAAGTTCTCTAGAAAACAAATCGCATGGGTTTTTCATCATCATGTTACTGAACACCGTATAATCAAAGCCTGTAATCGCACTATTAATGGTTACAGCTTATTTGAACTACCAAAGCGTTGGGGGCCAGGAGATAGCGCATCAGTTGATGGTACCTTTTGGGATATGTACAGCCAGAACTTATTAGCTGCACATCATATCCGTTATGGGCGATAGAGCGTTATTTTGTCTGTAAAAACCAACTTCAGTACTTAGAAAAACCTTTAAAATTCTAAATGGCACTCTATTGTACCTGTCTCATCGCATAATATCTTAAATTAATTATGCTAATCAATCTAAAAAATTATTTATACCTCAAATTTTTCTCCTCTCAAAATAAATTATTAACTTTTAGGTAATAGCAATTATATCTCGTTAATAAGAACAAGAATGATCTATCCTAAAACCCTATGAAGCCTTATTATTCACTTCAACTTAAGTATCTAGGTGATCCGCTCCACTGGTCATCAATTTCCACTAAAACAGCTGATACGAGCCTTAGGCACGATTCAGTATTAGGGAAAATTCCAACTGTATGCGTCCTTCTTTTTACCTCTCTGTTTACGCGCTCAGCTATGTTACTGGTTCTTAATCTTTTTTGATGCGGCCTGTCAAAGTTCATCACTACTAAGCCCTCCGGTATATTCACTTCCAACCAAGAAGAAAGCTCTGGTGCTGTTTGCTGATATTTATCTACCGCCATAGCCAATAGTCTTTCCGACTCATGAATGTTTAAGGCATTAAATATAGCTGTAATCTCCTCAGCTACTGGTTCCTTCATTGAGCGCTTTGGTATGTGAGCCTGAGCATTTTGCTGCAAATGAAATTGGCAGCGTTGCCAAGGAACACTGGGGAACACAGCTCTTCTAGCGGCTTTTAGGCCAGTATGAGCGTCGCTAGTAATCAACTCAATACCATGTATACCTCGCTCAACCAACTGCTGAAGAAAATCACGCCAATGTACCTCAGCCTCTGATAACGCAACAGAAACACCTAGCACTGTTCTCTTGCCGGTTGATTCATCAAAGCCATAGGCTATCAATACCGCACAGTTTTGTACTGTGCCGCTAGTGCGCACCTTCTCATAACGTGCATCTAGCCAAAGATATTTTATCTTTCCTAACGGCTTATTTCGCCATTTCTTTAAATCTTCATCCAACAATTTAGCGCAACGGCTTACCTCTGTGCTTGAAATATCTGTTCCACAGAGTTGCTTTAGCACCTTTTCAACTTTGCGCGTGGAAACCCCATGCACATACATTTCAGCGACAGCCAGCTTAAGTGCTCTATCAGAGCGTACACCTCGCTCTAAGACTGATGGATAGAAGGCTTCATTGGAGTCTCTAACCTGCGGTATCTGTAGCTCAAGCTGACCTTGACCTGTGTTAATTAACCTTGGTTTAAAGCCGTTCGCATATCCGTTTCTATCGCCAGTTCGCTCATAAGGACTGGCATTTAAATGGCGCTCCCTTTCTATTAACATAGCCTCATTCATCAACCTGGAGACAAGCTTAGGTAAAGCTTCAAACCCCTCCATCGCTAAAACATGTATGGCTTCTTCGATTAAGTTCTCATTTTTATAGCAGCTCATTGTCATTCCTCTTTTTTGGTTAAGTTTACCTTAAAAGGAATTTCTAATCTGACTGAGTCGCCTGCTTATTTTCAGCAAGTCAATGGAATTTACAGAAAGGATGGCGCACTAGCTTATGGGCGATACGGTGGTGTCGGCTATTACCATGTATCGGACCAGTATATTGCGCTATTTAGTAACTTTATTTCGTCGAGTGTGCATGAAAGTGTGTACTTATTAGATGGGGTTGTTGAGAACGATTCAGAAATGCAGATTCATAAAGTGTACGGTGACTCTTGGGCACAAAGCGAGGTTTAGTCTCTTCCAATGCAAGATGAGCCTGAAATAGCCCCCACTTTCCAATGCAAAGTGGGCCTGAAGTTGTTGCGTGATCGTTCATCCTATATGGATGAATATCAATATGAACGACATAGAATTAAACACACTTGCCCAGATTGAGCAATTTCTATCCTCATCAACCCAGCTTACCTTTGAAGCTACATCACGAGCAGAATCTTACCTATGGGTTACGAACACATTAAAAAAATTTGCTTATTGCGGTATGTGCAAAAAGGACAAAGGATTGATTCGTGATTACCTGCAACGAATGACTGGTTACTCACGTTCACAAATTACTAGGCTAATTGCTCAGTATCAAAAGTCAGGAAAAGTTGTTGTTAAGCAACGATCACCTAGAAATAAGTTTAGCTTAATCTATACGCATGAGGATACTTGGTTGTTAGCTGAAACGGATCAGGTTCATCAAACGCTTAGCGGGCCTACCACAAAAAAACTTTGCGAGAGAGCCTTTCATTTGTTTGGAGATAAGCGTTATGCGCGTCTTGCTTTTATCTCAGTTTCTCATCTTTACAATCTTCGACAAACTGAAACCTACCAGCGCAAACGGCGACACTTTAATAAAACTAAAGCAACGCAGGTTTCTATTGGTGAAAGGCGAAAACCAACTCCAGAGGGTAGGCCTGGCTTTATACGTATTGATACAGTGCACCTAGGAGATATGGATAAAATCAAGGGTGTTTATCATATTAATGCTGTTGACGAGGTGACACAGATGGAAGTAGTCTGCGCTGTTGAAAAAATTAGTGAGGCTTACTTAATCCCTGTCTTAGAGCAAATAATCGATACCTTTCCATTTAAAGTGTTAGGCCTACATGCTGATAATGGCTCAGAGTACATTAATCAGCATGTAGCTAAACTATTGCAAAAGTTATTTATTGAACTCACTAAATCGAGGCCAAGGCATAGTAATGACAACGGTTTGGTGGAAAGTAAAAATGGCTCGGTTGTTAGAAAGCATTTTGGCTACATACATATTCAACAACGTTTTGCCCCGCAAATTAATGAATTCTATAACCAGCATTTTAACGACTATATTAATTTTCACAGACCTTGTTACTTCCCTGTAACCAGCATTAATTGCAAGGGTAAGCAAACTAAACTTTACCCATACGAGGCCATTATGACCCCTTACGAAAAGTTCAAATCAATTGAAAATGCTAAGCAGTATTTAAAGGAAAATGAAACCTTTGAACGACTAGATAAATTAGCGTATTCTCTGACTGATCATGAATCTGCACAAAAGATGCAGGAAGCAAAGAAGACGTTATTTGAGAAAATAACAAAAGAGCAAATAACTGATACTATCAGCACTGAAGACTAACCGATGGACCATCATGGTGACATCTGTTCAGATGCTGCTTCAGGCTCATCTTACGATTGGAATATACTGGTTTTGTTTGGGTTATCGTTCTTAATGTCAATTGCTATTATGCCGCGCATTAAACGCTTTAAGCACTTATATTATTACAAAGCCGACCCGAAAGATTATTATGAGCATATCCAATCATTATTTACCGAAAAAGCGATTGATTGGGTGTTAATTAAGACCCATTATTATGATATGTTACGTGTCGTGTTATCAATCCAAAGCGGCCAAGTAAAAGCATCAACAGTACTAAGACGATTATGCTCTAAAAGCCGTAAGAATAAATTGTATTATGCTTTTAGAGAGTTAGGGCGAGTCGTAAGGACAGAGTTTTTACTTAACTATATTAATGATTCAGAATTACGCCGTGTCATACAAGCTGCAACTTGTAAAAGCGAAGAGTTTAATGAATTTATTGGTTGGTTGCGGTTTGGTGGTGGTGGCGTCATAGCGGATAACTTGCAATTTAGTCAGCAAAAGATTATTAAGTTTAACCATTTATTAGCAAACATGTTGATCTTTCATACTGTCGTACATCAAACAAAGGCTGTGAATAAGCTGAAAGCGGAAGGAATGGATATACCTGATGAGGTTTTAGCGAGCCTTTCACCTTACTGGCGCGATCATCTCAATCGATTTGGTGTTTTTACACTTGATATGGAAAGAAATACTACAGAAATTGATTATAAATTAGCTAATCATTGAGATTTGGTCCCTTTTAACCAGGATTCCGGCCGGACCTCGGTTAGGCCATTTTCTTTGGCGAGCTTCATTAAATACGCTTCATCTTTTGAGGACAGCGAGGCTGAAAGAGGTTTCATAGAAATTATTTCTCCTAATTAATTTCATTATAATGGTTACAACAAATTATAATCTCATATAATATAGCATAATTAAAATAATAACTACGTGAAGTTTATATTATATTATAAGAAAACGAATAACTGATTGTTTTAAAAAGATATATTACTTTACATATATTATAATATACAATAATTTTTATGTTAAAAACTAGGCCATTATATTATGTTGTAATATAAATAATTATTACGTTTTTTAATCCTAACCTTTTGATTTACATAATATATTTATTATAATAGGTTACAATGGTTTTAGTGCAAATTCGAACCAAACTAAGCGTTTTTTCGCTGGTCAAAAAAAAACTAAAATGCCTTGTAACCCACTGATTTCATTACTTCTTTTTTTGAAAAATCCTGCACCAAAGTGGTGCGAGGTGTGTGGGTGCGACGTGAAGTCGCTTAACTAAGTTGTCTGGTCAATCAGACCATCTATGTTGTTAGATGAACCAAGAGGCTGAATAAAGAGCGCCTCTGATAATGTAGCAAAACTCCTTCCCTTTGGGAAGGGTGGGATAGGCGTCGTGAGACAATTATCTTCCTGGCAGTCATTAGCTGGGTAAGCGCTAGGTAGTCGGTATGGTGAAAATACGTAAATCTGTGATAAAGGTCGTGACTCGCAACAAGTGAAAAATGACTGATACACTTGAACCAAAAGGTATGAGAGCTGGATAAGCAATGTCACACTAGGCTTACACAACCACTAATGCTCTCCGGTCGAAAGCAGGCACCTAACCCGACAAGACTTGATATTAAGGAATTTCAATGTGTCAATTGGTAAAAATACCACCAATTAAAATGAGTAATTTTAGCACAGGTATTTTTTATAAAATCGATTTAGTGGTGGGGCAGGGTTAGTTATGACAAACAATAGCCAAAACTAGCTGTTATTTGTTGTTTTGGACGGACTACCCCCCCTAGGAAGTTATTAGATTTTTTTCAGTAAGGCGAGTTCACGATGCTTTGATAGCAATTTGTAACGGTTAGGTTGTCTATACCAGCAGTTAGCTAAAAACATTTGGCTACCGCATAGAACACATTCATAGGGGTCAATGTTAAAATTATTTTGCATTAAGGTGCGGTAATTGACCTGGGGTGTGTTTGGATCAGTTTCACCTAATAGGAGTCTGACTTTGGGTAGCATCTCACCTCGCACCCGGTTAGCAAGAAACCCATAATAACGCACCATACGAAAGCCAACATCAGGAATGTGTTGAATAAATCGAGCAATAAACTCTTCCGCGGTTAATTTAAATTGCTTGTAGGTTTTAGAGACGTGATCAAGATAATTAAAACTGAGGCTGCTCCCATCAAAGTTTTTAATTTTTGACTCAACCCCAGTTCGGAGTTAATAGTGATCAAGTAATTAAATTCTAATTGCTTGGCAACCTTTTCACTGCAGTAATTGTTAATGGCTCAATAATATAAGCAGCCAACCCAGCAACAAGATGTGTAATAGCATTTGCAACCGAGCGATGTCTGGTGTGCCAAATATGAAACTTATGTTTCAAGCAGCCAAAAACAGTCTCAATGATCCCTCGCTGATTTAATAACTGTTGCTCGTGATCGCTAAGTGGCTGCGCATTTTTCATATTTTTTCTTTTGCGTGTAATTAACTTCAAACCGCTATCAAGTAGTTTTTCAAAAACAGCCTTCCCAATATAGCCTTTATCTCCGAAGGCCAAACCCTCCAGCCCTTCAAACAATGAGACACATGCAGCTAAATCATGATGATTGCCGGGCGTGACTTTAAAGGCGATTAACTCACCTATGTCATTGATTACTAAATGAAGTTTCAGACCAAAAAACCAACCAACAGATGTTTTTCCAAGTTTTGCAACCGCTTTAAATGTGCGGTGGCGTTTAGTGCGTTTAATGTGACAGTTTGGTAGGCAACTTGAGTCAATGTAGTAAATGCCACTACGCCTGCCACCGTTAAGAGTAATAAAAATTGTCAGTGGCATTAGCGCTCTAGGCATCAATTCAATAAAACGTGAGTAACTGGGTAAATTAGGGAAGTAATGTCCCCAGTATGTTTTTAGAAAGCCAGTATAAAAATATTTAAAGTTTCTATAGCCGATCATTTGGAACAAAATCATGATTGTCATAATCTCGCTATAAGCTAAACAACAAGGTGGACCTGACTTTTTTTCTGCAGATGAAGGGAGTAGATCTTTGCGCTCAAGTGCTGCAAATTCCTCAGCAAAATCATCTATGCGACAAAATAACTCTATAACCTCGCGCTCATGTATCATAACCACATCCATTATTAGTAATAATTTCAAAAGGTTATATAAGTTTTTCACTAAATCCAAGGCTGCCATAACTCCGAACTGGGGTTTGACTCAGCAATAGGAGGACGTTTGGTGTATCGACCTAAGTATTTAACGTTTTGTTTGTGATTCTTTGAGGGCTTTGCGCAATGTACTACCCATCGTTTTTGGTAAAGCTGATCAAGCAGTTGATTAAAGTTGAAAGTGTGGTTCAGTGTAGAGGCTAACTGATTTGGCAGAATAAGCCCTTTGTCCTGGTGGTGGTTTCTAAAAAGGTTAATGACCTCATAACGCCACATGGACATTAGTGTAGGTTGATGGAAGTAGAGGCTTTTCCATTGTGTTAACTCTTTGTTGATACCACCCAGAGTGATTGACGCATGAAGATGCACATTGCGCTTTAGATCTCTGCCAAAGGTGTGAAGCGCGATAAATACACCGGGTTTAACCCTCTTGTTTTTAGCAAGCTTGAGTAACACCTTTACTGCTAATGGTGGGAGTAAATTAAGAAGCTCTCTGTTTGTCCAAAAGCAGTCCCAAAGAGTAGAGGGCATGGTGAATGTGATGTGTTGCCATGCAGTGTTGGGTAAGATTGCCATTTGTTGTTGTATCCATACTTCTGTGGCTTTTTTACCACACGATGAACAGCTTTTAGCTTTGCAGGTATGGCGGATGTATTTGACGTGTGAACAGTTTGGATTACTGCAATGATACTCTTTATGGCCACGCATAGGATGTTTGCAGCTAAGCAGCTTAACAATGCCAATGACAATAGCTTCTCTGATTTTATCTTTGTACTTCTGAAAACTACCCAAAATTTAAATCAGCAAAATAATGCTGAAATATTGTGTAAAAATGACTATGCTTTGTCTTTTTAACAAGACTAACGAGATGAGTATAAATGTTAAACTTCGCCGATTACGCTGCCCCTCTTTTTTCAAAATTAACTGGGAAAGTTGTTTTAAAAAAATCTATCGACGATTGTAGGAAAGCTATTAACTGAAGGTAGTTGTAAGTTGTTCAGTTCATCAAAAGATAACAATGAGTATAAAAAGATGATTCGTACACTTACCGGTGAAAATAAAAGCACCGATTTAGATCCAATAAAAACAAATGATGTATTGCTAGAACAGAGCTGTGAAAAACTTTCACACGCCAGTAAAATTGATGTTCTTCATGATCCTTCTGATATTAGAAAGCCACATAGCAAGCAAACTGAAAATCTAGGTAAAGTAAGGAGTCTGGACGGGGATATTATCAATGGTTACAGCACGCATAACGCAGTTGCATTAGTACCTGGTGATAAGGCTGTGCATCTACTATCGCATGTAAGCTACAGCAATAAAGACCCTAAGTTTTTAAAAGCTGAGCATATTAAGAAAATAGAGGCTGGAAAGCCATTTGAGGGAGATAAAGAGGCCAAGAGTCTTTATGAATCTGGTGATTACTTTAATAAAAAGCTGCTGTCTATTCGTGAAATAGAAAAAATAGGAATCTGCCTAAAATCAAAGAATGAAGATGCAACCATTACCCATATTCTAGATAGAGAGTTTGATGATAATGACTATCTCTCACTAATTGATACAAACCTAGATCAAGACTTTATTATTCGCTCAAAAATAACAAGAACAATAGAAGGTAGAGGTGATGATGGTAAAAAGCTTAAGCTGATTAACGCTGATTTTGATGCTCAAGGCGAAAAGCAATTCCAAAAGTTAACAGTTGGAAAGAATTGCGTACAAGACGGAAAAATAACTATTTATTTTGGAGAGTTTGAGAACTTCAATGCAATTAAAATCCAAATTACAGGCAGAGATGGTAGGAGAATTTTTAAGAATGACATGCTGCTATTAACTAATAAAAAAGTAACGACTTTTGATGAGGCGTATGAGGTATACATAGCCTATCTATCTCGTGCGAAAATTGAATATGTTTTTAAATTTCTCAAGGAAGGACTAGGCTGGGAAAATATGCAGATAAAAAATTTTAAAGGGATACAAAATCTACTGGCTGTATGTTTTTATGTGGCCTCATATTTGTATGAGATAGGTAAGGAAAAAGCTTATGACGATTACGCAATTATGCTAGCTAAATTAGGAGATGGTAAGGGCAAGGTGACACGACACTTTATTGCGAAGGGTATTAGAAAACTTCTAACGTATCACTTAGTAGAGCAATTTTTTAAAGAAAATAGTGTTTCTCAAGAAGAACAAAAAGAATTATCGAATTCAGTTCAGGTAGGGAGATAACAATTTTGGGTAGTTCTCAGTGTACTTGGTGTGAAAGTTCCACCAGTTCTGATTGGTTACCAAGATTTGTTTGATACTAAAGCGTTTCATTATTCTTAGAGTAAAATGAGAAGCGCGTATAGTAGGTGAGTTATTGCTCAGCTACCTGAAGCAATTTCTATAGCAGGTGTGTTATTTTTATTCGTTATTATTCCATGGGCAGGTTTGACTAGTTTGAGACTTAATAATACTCGTGGCTTTGTAAAGACTAAACTCTTAGAGGCTTAGAAAGTTGCCGGCGAAGCCGGCCTGACTTGTTAAGCGGAACATGGAAACCCTGTATTGCTCCTGATAAGGAAAGTGGTTTGTGAGAATCACCGATAGCAATGCAGGTTTGGGAGGTTGGAAAAAGCGAAGGCTAGGCTGTAATTGTTTAGATAGGGTCTACTGGCCCGCTGCGAAAGCAGGCTGACGTCCAACTGGTCTTTCTTCGTGAGAAAGTTTGTAGAACCGATAAAAGTAGGAGAATCGCAAATGACGGCAGAGGTAACTCTGACTGGTGCACTCCCCGCGCATCGTGATGTCCGCTGGTCTCCGATTAACTGGGCTAAGGTTGAGCGAGAAGTCTATCGGCTGCAAGTGCGTATTGCGAAGGCAATAGAGTCTGGCAAGCATCATAAAGCCAAGGCACTACAGTGGTTGCTTGCTCACTCGCACTCTGCGAAGTTACTTGCAGTTAAACGTGTGACAACCAGCCATGGTAGTAAAACAGCCGGTGTTGACGGCGAACGCTGGAAAACACAGGCGGCAAAATCACAAGCAGTGCTCTCATTAAGGCGACGAGGCTATAAAGCTCAGCCATTGCGTCGGGTTCATATTCCCAAGCGTAACGGCAAGAAGCGTCCGTTGAGTATTCCAACCATGAAGGATCGGGCAATGCAGGCACTTCACATGCTAGCTTTGTTACCTATAGCTGAAGTTACGGGTGACCTTAACTCCTATGGGTTTCGTCCTAACCGCTCAACACATGACGCCTGCGAGCAATGCTATTTAATGCTTGCGGGTAATAATAAAGCGGAGTGGATACTGGATGCTGACATTGAGCAATGTTTTGATACAATCAGCCATGAATGGCTGCTTGAGCATATCCCCATGGATAAACTAATGCTCAAGCAATGGCTTAAAGCTGGCTACATGGAGAGGCAATCGTTCTCCCAAACCCGCAAAGGCACCCCGCAAGGCGGTGTTATTTCACCTTTGCTGTGTAACCTTGCGTTAGACGGACTAGAAGCAGCGGTTAAGGAAGTAAAGCAGCCAGGCGATAAAATTAATTTTGTTCGCTATGCTGACGACTTTTTAGTAACAGGGGCAACCCCTGAGATTTTAACTGAAAAGGTCATGCCAGTAATCGAGCAGTTCTTATCGCTTAGAGGGTTGCACCTCTCCAAGAGAAAAACTCGCCTTGTACACATCAATGAAGGGTTTGATTTCCTTGGTTTTAACATAAGGAAATACCAAGGCACGTACTTGTGCAAACCCTCCAAGGATAGCGTGCTCTCCTTTTTAAAAGAGATAAGGCAAGTAATTCGACGAGGATATGGTTTAAGCGGTGCTGACTTAATAGCACGTCTCAATCCGAAAATCAGAGGTTGGGCCAACTATTATCGCATTGGCACCTCAAAGGCCACGTTCTCAAAAGTAGACAACGCCATTTATGAAACGTGCATCCACTGGACACTGAGAAAATATGAATATAAAAGACGACGTAAAGCGGTAGCTAAGTACTTTCGACGTCGCTCAGCAACCAGGGGTTGGATTTTTAGTGATGTGATTCATAACAAGAAGAAAAACAAACGCGAAGTCGTCTTTATCAATAAAATGATGGATACGCGCATTCAGCGTCACATCAAACTGAGAGCAACGGCGCACCCTTTTGATCCAAAACTCAAAAGCTACTCTGAAGCCAGAGAGGAGTGGAAACAAAAGTTTAGTCAGGTGCAACGTAGAGCTAATCGGAGAATCTATGCACAAATGCAAGAATCTATTGCTGGGCCCTCGGGCCTTTGAAAAGGCTTGAGCCGAGTGCGGTGAAAGCAGCATGCTCGGTTCTCAGGAGAGCGGCGGTCAGTAATGAGCGTCGCTTATCCGACGTGAAAAAACGAGGGCATTTCTTCTTTAATTCAGGGTTGGCATTCTTTACTCGATTATTTATTGGGCTAATTATGCCCGTTTTAGAGGTAAAAACCAATGGGTTTTTGTAGGGTTTTTCAGTTTTGCTACTGCTTAATTTCCGGTATGCTAGCAAGCAATTGCTTGGCTTACCAGCTTTAATTTTAGGGAACCTTTCTGTGGCTCAGAAACATTCGATCAATCATCACGACCTCTTATTTAAGAGTTCACTGCAAGATATTGAGGTTGCCAAGGATTTCTTCAAAGCGCATCTGCCCAAAAAGATCCAGAAGATGATTGACTGGGAAACGTTGCAGCTAGAAAACGACAGCTTCATCGAGTATGATTTTAAAACGGCCTTCACCGATGTCTTGTATCGGGTTAAGCTCAAGAAGGAGTATGGCAAAGAGCAAGTTTATCTCTATGCGTTAAGTGAACACCAATCCACACCGGATCCACTCTTGGCATTTCGCCTGTGGTATTACAAGTGCAAGATCTGGGATCGGTTTTTAAAGCAGACGCCTAAGCGTGACCAAAACGCCACGCTTAAGCTTCCGTTGATTCTGACCATTGTGTTTTATAATGGCCAAAAAACGCCCTATCCGTACACGATGGATTTTTTTGAGTTGTTTGAAGATTCTGCGCTCGCCAAAGAACTGTATAATGCGCCTTGCCCGCTCATTGATCTAACCGTCATCTCTGATGAAGAGCTCTTGACCCATGGCTACGTCGCCACCATGGAGCTGCTGCACAAACATGCCTACCAACGAGATTTTCTGCCAGTTATCCAACGGCTCATTCAGCAAGGGCTGCTTCAATTGCTAAAGTCATTAGATGATGGTCAACATATCTCACGGCTGGTAAACTACACCTTAGAATATGAGGAAAAAAGCAGCGACAAAGAACTCGTTGATGCGTTGACTCAAGCACTACCCGATATGAAGGAGACCATTATGTCTGCAGCTGACCAATTACGACAAGAAGGCCATAACCAAGGCTTAAAGCAAGGAATGCTGGAGGGAATGCAACAAGGAATGCAACAAGGAATGCAACAAGGAATGCAACAAGGCATTGAACAGGAAAAAATGGCTATCGCAACAACTATGTTAAAAGAAGGCTTTGGTGATCCTGTTGTGACCAAAACTACTGGCATTTCGCCAGAGGTTTTAGCAAAAATTAAAAAAGAACTCGACCTTTAGTCCTGCTTAAAATTAGATCGATTTAGACTTGTTTTTTAGTCAGATAGTGCCCAACCCCCGATAACGCTCGTTATGGTGTGCTATATTACCTACAGTGTTTTCTACCTAAGAAATAATCCCCATACCCTTTCTGTTACTCTAAATAAACAGATAATTTCTATAAGTTATTCTAAACGCATTATTTGGATTAAATGAGAATGATAAATATGCAAGTTAGAGGGTTCTGTCGAAAAATCTGTGAGCTTGCGGCAAGCATGTGTGCATTAGGTCAGCTAGTTACTTTATCCTAAAGGACCGATAGTAAAACTATTTAGAAAGGTCCTATTATGTTTGGCAAAACATTCGATAAAAAAGTCGTTACACCCAAGTCAGCAACACCTTCAACACTAGATAATATTGCTCAATCGCTCAAGTCATGGCGTTCATCATCAAAAGAGCCATGGGAGATTCCAGAAGACCTTTGGGTGAAAATTATTGCGCTCTATCCTGCTTATATAAAAAAGGACATTACTGAACGATTATCAATCAGCTCTAAACGGCTCAACAAAAAAATTAATGAAAAAGAATTATTAGCCAGCAGTACATCAGTTGCCAATTCTGATGATGACCAAGCCGATGAATGTTTTGTTGAAGCCACTATTCAGGATTCAGTTGTGCTTTCACAGCAACTGATTAGCATTACAAGAACTGATGGCGTCGTGTTACAACTGCCTAAGCCGGAGTATGCTGAAACCATTAATCTGATTCTTACTTTTTGCAAGGGGTAGTGTATGCTGCAATTCACGCCTCAAATGAGGCTATTGTTATCAGTCAGACCTGCTGATTTTAGAAAGGGTATTGATGCTTTAGTTGCGCTTTGCCAGCAACGGCTGGGTGAGGATCCATTCTCTGGTACGGTCTTTGCTTTTACGAATAGCCGCCGTACCTCAGTGAAACTTCTAGTTTATGATGGCAATGGATTCTGGCTTTGTCTAAAGCGTTTTTCGCAAGGAAAGTTACAATGGTGGCCAAACTCCCACTCAGCCACGTACCATATCGATAGCACGCAGCTAATGATTCTGCTTAACCAAGGTAACCCTATCACTAGTCATCTCGGTGAGCCATGGAGAAGGCTCGCTAGTCAACCTCCTGTAATAAGTCAAGCGGCCTCTTCATCGACCAAACCTCCTTTATCTTCAATCTGGTAATTCCATGGCAACCATAAGGAGGGATCCTTAAAAACACTTGATTTATTTTCCTGCAAGGCAACTAAGTAATCGAGTGGGTTTTCCCCGCACAATTGAGCTGTAACAATAAGAGATAATAAGATGCTACCGATGTTAGCGCCATGCTGAGTTTTATAAAACATTGCAGCTTTTCTAATGCGAATAGGAATCTTTAGTATCGCCTCGACAATGTTGTTATCTAGTGGCGCTCCTGGTGTCGTTAAGAATCGCCGAAGCTTTTTCCAGTGCTTTAACATATACTTCATCGCCTTACCAAGGTGACTATTTGGTTCTACCACTTTGTTAGATAATTGCTTATTGAGCCAACCATGCAGTTTAAGCATCAATGGTTTGCTATGCTTTCGATGATAAAGGATAGAGCGTTATTTTGTCTGTAAAAACCAACTTCAGTACTTAGAAAAACCTTTAAAATTCTAAATGGCACTCTATTGTACCTGTCTCATCGCATAATATCTTAAATTAATTATGCTAATCAATCTAAAAAATTATTTATACCTCAAATTTTTCTCCTCTCAAAATAAATTATTAACTTTTAGGTAATAGCAATTATATCTCGTTAATAAGAACAAGAATGATCTATCCTAAAACCCTATGAAGCCTTATTATTCACTTCAACTTAAGTATCTAGGTGATCCGCTCCACTGGTCATCAATTTCCACTAAAACAGCTGATACGAGCCTTAGGCACGATTCAGTATTAGGGAAAATTCCAACTGTATGCGTCCTTCTTTTTACCTCTCTGTTTACGCGCTCAGCTATGTTACTGGTTCTTAATCTTTTTTGATGCGGCCTGTCAAAGTTCATCACTACTAAGCCCTCCGGTATATTCACTTCCAACCAAGAAGAAAGCTCTGGTGCTGTTTGCTGATATTTATCTACCGCCATAGCCAATAGTCTTTCCGACTCATGAATGTTTAAGGCATTAAATATAGCTGTAATCTCCTCAGCTACTGGTTCCTTCATTGAGCGCTTTGGTATGTGAGCCTGAGCATTTTGCTGCAAATGAAATTGGCAGCGTTGCCAAGGAACACTGGGGAATACAGCTCTTCTAGCGGCTTTTAGGCCAGTATGAGCGTCGCTAGTAATCAACTCAATACCATGTATACCTCGCTCAACCAACTGCTGAAGAAAATCACGCCAATGTACCTCAGCCTCTGATAACGCAACAGAAACACCTAGCACTGTTCTCTTGCCGGTTGATTCATCAAAGCCATAGGCTATCAATACCGCACAGTCTTGTACTGTGCCGCTAGTGCGCACCTTCTCATAACGTGCATCTAGCCAAAGATATTTTATCTTTCCTAACGGCTTATTTCGCCATTTCTTTAAATCTTCATCCAACAATTTAGCGCAACGGCTTACCTCTGTGCTTGAAATATCTGTTCCACAGAGTTGCTTTAGCACCTTTTCAACTTTGCGCGTGGAAACCCCATGCACATACATTTCAGCGACAGCCAGCTTAAGTGCTCTATCAGAGCGTACACCTCGCTCTAAGACTGATGGATAGAAGGCTTCATTGGAGTCTCTAACCTGCGGTATCTGTAGCTCAAGCTGACCTTGACCTGTGTTAATTAACCTTGGTTTAAAGCCGTTCGCATATCCGTTTCTATCGCCAGTTCGCTCATAAGGACTGGCATTTAAATGGCGCTCCCTTTCTATTAACATAGCCTCATTCATCAACCTGGAGACAAGCTTAGGTAAAGCTTCAAACCCCTCCATCGCTAAAACATGTATGGCTTCTTCGATTAAGTTCTCATTTTTATAGCAGCTCATTGTCATTCCTCTTTTTTGGTTAAGTTTACCTTAAAAGGAATTTCTAATCTGACTGAGTCGCCTGCTTATTTTCAGCAAGTCAATGGAATTTACAGAAAGGATGGCGCACTAGCTGATAAAGTAAGCGTTGATGTGGGTCCATTTGCTTTGTTTGCTCATCATTTCGATAAACCTCACCCAGGATTTGCATAACGTGCAAACAAGGCTCAGGATAATATTCAAGTAAATCACGAAACTTTCTAAAACCATGAGCTAAGCAATTGCAGATGATAGTTTGTAACTCTTTCGGCATGTTGGCTGCTAACGCATCACACATTTGAATCACCTTCTTTTTTTCAGCCACCCTGTTTGCTAATAGTTGTGATAAGTTTTCGCCGCCGTGATGCTCGCCTGCATAAAATAGAGCAACCTGGTGAGCACCAATAGTCTTGCTTAAAATGGCTGTTGTATACATCCCTTTTCTTGGTTTATTAAGGTCCGCCTTGTTATCAGATAGTATCGAAAGTATCTTTGCGAATGTGTCATCATGCTGAATAATATCACCGTTCGCGCCATACTGTTCTAAAACATCAAACACACGATAGCCGATATCAGCCACCTGCTCACAAAGCTCGAACTGTGTACTTGAGGGTAACGGAAAGCCTAGTAACTCTTGGAACTTTTCTTGACGGTAAAAAGGCACGCCAATGTAATACTTTTGCAAGCACAGCATTGCTTTAAACTTAGCGTCATACTTTGGTTGCTTCCTAACATCCGTGGGTAACTGGGCAGTGATAATAAGCCCACACAAGGCGCAGCGAAGCTTTTCCAAATGATACCGTGTTGCCGTGCCTAATGAGTTGCCAGTTATACGAATAACTACACCGGCTTTTTTAACCTTATACAGTTTCCCACCACATCCTCCAGGACAGGCATCGCCACATGCATGGTCAGCAACATGGCAATAAACATCAGTGGCATTCCGGTAATCCTGATTACCTCGCCTGCCATGACCGGATTTCCCTTTCTTATCTGATTGACTATCACCTTTTTTATTGCCTGATGTATTATCGTCAGAGTTATTGCCAACACCCTCAATATTACTTTCAGATTCTTGGCCCTTATTCTCCTGATTCTTCTTGGATGACTGATTACTGTCAGCTCCAAAAATAAGTTCACGTAATTGTTTAATTGTAATTTTCTGCTGTTGAAGCACCTCGGGCAACCAAAGAGCAAGGTCCAAACAACCACCTGCTGTAACGTCCCACAATAATTTAGAGAAACCATCTCAACCTATTTTGCGTGAGATGGTGTCAAATAGTTAACCTTTTAGCTCATGAATTGCCTGATTAATGACATCATCCGGTATATGGTTTAAATTCATATTAGCGGCGATTAGCAACGCATGTCGCATGAGCCTATCAACATAACGAAGCCTACCTTTTGTGGCCATGTGTACTGCACGAATACCTGTTTCAGTGAATAAGCTGCTGCTCATTCCTGCCTTCTCAAAAGCAGCGTGAATAATGCTCTCAAAATCCCTGCTATCTTCAATTGCATGCCACCTAATAAAGCACTGAATTCTAGAGTTGATAGGTTCATAGGCTGGTCTCTGCAATGTTGCTAGAAGTGATGGGAGTCCACATAAGATAATCGTCATGACGTCTTTGCTGTCAAAACTGAAATTAAGGAAGTCAGGTAATCGTAGAATGAAATCATTACTAAGCTGATGCGCCTCGTCTAGGATCCAAATAGGCTGAACGTTTTTATCATGGTAGAGCGCGATCAAGCTCTGCTTCAAGTCTCTCCAAAGTTTAGAGAATCGGTAATAGTTTTCTAAACCTAGATTTTCGGCAAGCTGAGAGTACACATCAAATGACCGAAAGTGAGTGTCTGATTGATAAATGACTTGATGGGTCAGCGGGTTGAGTTTATTGCTCCAGTATCTTAGCGCCGTGGTCTTTCCTGTCCCTGAGTCGCCAGTAATCACTGCTAAGCCGCGTGTTTCTAGCAAACCATTAAGTTGCTGTTCTAGTCGCTTTGACTGCGCCAATTCAATAATGTTTGATTTACCCAATGGATCAAATTTCAAGCCAAAATGTTGAAGATACATCTTACTCATCCTTGTATCTTAAATAACTGTAGAGATATGACAATATTGCTACAATCCCAAGGATGCTTGGGTAGGCGGAAGGTGAAGCCGTGTTCGTCCTTAGGATTTAATCCTGTTGAGGAGATTTAGCTCCCTTCCACCCTCATAAGTTCATGAGATCGAACGGTATCTTAGGCCATTGTGAGCCTGTATTTGCAAGGTTGATCCGAACTATGATTTCCCAAGTTTGTTAGTGTAATAAAATTTAAGAGG
The DNA here is from genome assembly GCA_965196985.1 of Gammaproteobacteria bacterium. Taxonomy (GTDB): domain Bacteria; phylum Pseudomonadota; class Gammaproteobacteria; order UBA12402; family UBA12402; genus 2-12-FULL-35-23. The sequence continues at coordinate 79,749 of CBDALO010000132.1, forward strand.
CTCTAGCAAATGAAAAAAAATTGTGTTGGTATTGATATTGCAAAATCTGATTTTGTTGCTGCTATCACCACTAGCGGAAAAGATCACGTTAAACATTTTAATAATAATCCTGAGGGCTTTTCTGAGTTATTAGAATGGACGCAATCTTTATCTGATCAGTCACTTCATTTTTGCATGGAATCAACAGGTAAATACGGTAATGCATTGGCTCTTTATTTACATAGTGAGAAGTGTGATGTCAGTATAATTAATCCTGCACGAATAAAGTTTTTTATGAAAGGACAGCTAATACGAAACAAGACCGACAAGGCCGATGCGGTCAGTATTAAGGACTATTCAAATCATTTTACTCCAACGCTATGGCAGCCTTTGCCAGCTAATATAGAGGCTCTAAGAGCTTTGATACAGAGATCTGAAGTATTAACCTCCCAAGTCAGCAATGAACAAAACAGGCTGGAGCTAGCGGAAGAAACAATTATTAGCTCTATACAAAATCATATCGATTATATGGAAAAAGAAATTTTACGACTGCAGGAAGAAATTAGTAAGCTGATCGCGAGTGATGATGATCTGAAGAATAACACAGAGCTGCTTAAAAGCATCCCAGGCATTGGTGATAAAACCGCTCAAACACTAACTGCTTTTTTTAATAATATTGAAAGATTTTCTGGCGCAAAACAATTGGCTGCTCATATTGGTTTAAATCCCAGCCAGTCACAATCAGGCACTTCATTGAATTCATCACGGCTCTCAAAGGTTGGTAGTGCTTGGTTGCGAAAGGCGCTTTACATGCCGGCATTAGTGGCTATAAGGCATAATCCTATTTTGAAGAAATTTTATGAAAAGCTGCTCAAAAAAGGCAAGCCAAAGAAGCTAGCCATTTGTGCTGTTATGAGAAAAATGGTGCATATGATTTATGGCATCCTAAAAACACAGCAGCCATTTTCAGCGGATGCCTAGTAAAAATTTTACAATTTATTGTTGACGTTTAAGACGGTATCTCCTCAGTGATATCCAAATCCTCTTTAACTTGGTTATAAACAATCTCAACTAGCGAGGTTTTTCTTGCTGGTTGTTCCGGCATCTGAGGTCTAGCTCGGGTTCTAGAAAGGTTGTTATGTTTGTCCAGCTCTCCCACTGCACCAAGGTATTGATATTCCAATGATTCGACGTGACGGGCGGAGTCACTATGCGGATCAACCACTAAATAAACCTCTTGTTGAGCCAGTTCAAATGGAACTTCAAAGAGTCGATTATTCCAGCTTACCGTGCCATCCTTCCTGACTCGGCGCTTAATGCGATGCAGGAAGTAATCATCTAGCTTATCGGCCAAACAACCTAACGGCTGAATTTTAGTGAGGTCTTGCTGATAGCGTTGTAACGGGGTCATCTTGTCAGGCAGGGCGCTTTGCGAGGCTTGATGATAAACACGCTCAACCCAAGCCCAAAATCGATCATTCAGCGCATTGAAACTATGAATGGAATCCAGGTTGCATTCAGCTAGGAATTGCTCGCGTACTGTTCTATGCCAACGCTCTAGTTTGCCTTTGCTTTGCGGTTCATAGGGCCTGCCGTAAATCAATTGAATTTTCAAACGAGCACAAATGGTTTGCAACGTTTTAGCACGGTAGGCAGGGCCGTTGTCAATGATGAGCTTAACAGGAAGCCCACGTTTGAGTAATGCCTCTTTCAGCACATGCTCAATAGTAATGGCACTCTCATCAGTACAAAATTTACTGTGACAGACCAACCTTGAGGCATCATCAAAAATACTCACCAAATAGCTTTTAACTCTTCTTTGGCCATCGTAAATCGTTGGACCATGCATGACATCGCCATACCAAATATCACAAGCTGTGAGCGCCTCAAATGAGCGGCGCTCAATTTGGTTAGAAGGTGTGACTGTTCTTTTAGACAGGCCGTGTTTTACTAATAAGCGGTGAACTGTTGCGTGAGATAATTCACCTCGTGCTACCTTCCCTTGAGTTTCTAAGAGTTTAATCACGGTCGGAATTGATCTTGAAGGGCTTTCCTGTTTAGTGGAAATAATTAACTCTTGTAGCTCTGGATTGATGTGACACTGGCCTTTGTCTCGTCGAGTTTTAGGAACTAATCCATCAATACCCTGCTTTAACCAGGCGTAATACCAATTCTCAATTGTTTTAGCACTGAGGTGAACACGCTTACTACCTGGAATGTTGTAGGTTTGCTGGGACAACCTTTTAATAATGCTCTTGAGCTCACCATGCTCAAAACTATTTCGGCTACATAGCTCACCTAAAACACTTAGGCGAAACAGTGCTGTTGGGTGAATGGGCTTGGTCATTTTGCAATTCCTGTGTGATTTAACTACTTGCAATGAGTTAATCACAACTTGAGTTGAGAATGCTACGCTCAAACTGTGTGGGGTCGTGAGGTTTACAGAAAATATCCATCTCAACTTTTTTTCACGTTAATTAATTATGGGATGCTCACTCCTGTGTTGTTAAGAAAAAGCATGATGCTCGATAAATCATGCTCACCAAGGCAGGCCAACCAAAACGCTTGTGGATCACTATGTCGCCCAAGCTGTAACCACAACGGATGTGCTTTGATATGGAAGGAGTAATCAACGAAGTGGTCAACCAACCAGTAAAACCACCTAGCAACGGTGTGTCGACTAACACCTTGCTCCTGACCTGATGAGCTAATACTTTTCCCAGGAGCACGCTCATTAACACTGCCTGCTGAACTGACCAGCAATACCAACGCTTTGGAGAAAGTATCTCAGGTAGGGTTGAACAAGTACGTTTACATTGATGACAATAAAATCTCAAAACAGGGGTGGGATTTAAAGAGCGTCCTTTACCTGGGTTCCTATCTGGTTTTCGATCATATGATCCATGTGACCATAGTCCACCTGCACCGCAATGGCTGCACTGCTCTGGCCTTAGTAGCTCTGGATTTTTTTTCAGCAGGATCAGGTAATCACTCAGGCTTTTAATCGCTTTTATGATTCTGCGCATGACTAATTTCACTATAGTTTTTATATCAAGTTATTTTACCTTGATAGGTTACTAAAACCTTGTTTATTATGAGATAAAACTAGCTCAATTCCCCTAAATAAAGATAGACGTAACACTGCAAGCTCCTTATCCTCATCACCAAGATTGGACTGATTCAAGCGAGCACGAAATTCTGCAATTTCATGCTCTGATTTAGTCGCTATATCCGGTATTTCAGTTGCGGTTGGCATAATTATTTCACGTGATGCGTAAGAAACTGTCGTCACAATAAAATAATTTTCTTTTCTAAGTCAATAGGTTAATGAAGATAATGGATAATTATCAAGCCCAATAAAGTACTCGGCAACGAAAGTTTACCTTATCCAACTTATTGGTTCACACATACTTACCGCAAGCTCACAAAAATTTACACCTAGATGAGGTAGCCTATTTTTGGGCGCAACTAGTCTGCGAGCGTGTAGAACTGCTGCCAGGCTGGCATCATGCTATTGCCTCGCATCTGCCCTTTTTTTAGCATATGGCATAACTCAATACCAGCTATTGTTGCCTTAGCTGAATTGAACTTTTTAAAACCCAGTGTATATTTCGTGATACGCTTTATCGATCGATGGTCTTGCTCGACCAAATTATTGAGGTATTTAATGCGCCTAACCTCGACCATCGCAAACCAGAATCCAGATAAAAATAATAAGGTATTGAGTCTTTCCAACGCTGCTGTATTTGCACCACTTTTATCAATGTTAACCTTTTTGGGTAACCCGCTTGATCCAATCGCTTTATTAAAAAAAGCTAGCACTGCCTTACGATCACGCTTCTCTGACAGCATAAAATCAACGGTGTTACCGTACTTATCAACTGCACGATAAAGGTAAACTTGCTTGCCATTGACCTTAATATAAGTCTCATCCATCTTCCAACTATCAGCAAGTTTGCGCTTGCTTTTACGAAACTCTTGCTCAAGCTGAGGCGCATAGCGAACCACCCATTTTTGTACTGTAGAGTGATCAACGCTAACACCACGTTCTTCCATGAGCTCTTCAATATTTCGGTAACTTAATGGGTACGCAAGCTTCCAGCGTACTGCTGTTAAAATAATCTCTTTGGGGAAATGTCTTCCTTTAAAACTAATCGCGCTAGTGCGCCATCCTTTCTGTAAATTCCATTGACTTGCTGAAAATAAGCAGGCGACTCAGTCAGATTAGAAATTCCTTTTAAGGTAAACTTAACCAAAAAAGAGGAATGACAATGAGCTGCTATAAAAATGAGAACTTAATCGAAGAAGCCATACATGTTTTAGCGATGGAGGGGTTTGAAGCTTTACCTAAGCTTGTCTCCAGGTTGATGAATGAGGCTATGTTAATAGAAAGGGAGCGCCATTTAAATGCCAGTCCTTATGAGCGAACTGGCGATAGAAACGGATATGCGAACGGCTTTAAACCAAGGTTAATTAACACAGGTCAAGGTCAGCTTGAGCTACAGATACCGCAGGTTAGAGACTCCAATGAAGCCTTCTATCCATCAGTCTTAGAGCGAGGTGTACGCTCTGATAGAGCACTTAAGCTGGCTGTCGCTGAAATGTATGTGCATGGGGTTTCCACGCGCAAAGTTGAAAAGGTGCTAAAGCAACTCTGTGGAACAGATATTTCAAGCACAGAGGTAAGCCGTTGCGCTAAATTGTTGGATGAAGATTTAAAGAAATGGCGAAATAAGCCGTTAGGAAAGATAAAATATCTTTGGCTAGATGCACGTTATGAGAAGGTGCGCACTAGCGGCACAGTACAAGACTGTGCGGTATTGATAGCCTATGGCTTTGATGAATCAACCGGCAAGAGAACAGTGCTAGGTGTTTCTGTTGCGTTATCAGAGGCTGAGGTACATTGGCGTGATTTTCTTCAGCAGTTGGTTGAGCGAGGTATACATGGTATTGAGTTGATTACTAGCGACGCTCATACTGGCCTAAAAGCCGCTAGAAGAGCTGTGTTCCCCAGTGTTCCTTGGCAACGCTGCCAATTTCATTTGCAGCAAAATGCTCAGGCTCACATACCAAAGCGCTCAATGAAGGAACCAGTAGCTGAGGAGATTACAGCTATATTTAATGCCTCAAACATTCATGAGTCGGAAAGACTATTGGCTATGGCGGTAGATAAATATCAGCAAACAGCACCAGAGCTTTCTTCTTGGTTGGAAGTGAATATACCGGAGGGCTTAGTAGTGATGAACTTTGACAGGCCGCATCAAAAAAGATTAAGAACCAGTAACATAGCTGAGCGCGTAAACAGAGAGGTAAAAAGAAGGACGCATACAGTTGGAATTTTCCCTAATACTGAATCGTGCCTAAGGCTCGTATCAGCTGTTTTAGTGGAAATTGATGACCAGTGGAGCGGATCACCTAGATACTTAAGTTGAAGTGAATAATAAGGCTTCATAGGGTTTTAGGATAGATCATTCTTGTTCTTATTAACGAGATATAATTGCTATTACCTAAAAGTTAATAATTTATTTTGAGAGGAGAAAAATTTGAGGTATAAATAATTTTTTAGATTGATTAGCATAATTAATTTAAGATATTATGCGATGAGACAGGTACAATAGAGTGCCATTTAGAATTTTAAAGGTTTTTCTAAGTACTGAAGTTGGTTTTTACAGACAAAATAACGCTCTATCTTCCAATGCAAAGTGGGCCTGAAGTTGTTGCGTGATCGTTCATCCTATATGGATGAATATCAATATGAACGACATAGAATTAAACACACTTGCCCAGATTGAGCAATTTCTATCCTCATCAACCCAGCTTACCTTTGAAGCTACATTACGAGCAGAATCTTACCTATGGGTTACGAACACATTAAAAAAATTTGCTTATTGCGGTATGTGCAAAAAGGACAAAGGATTGATTCGTGATTACCTGCAACGAATGACTGGTTACTCACGTTCACAAATTACTAGGCTAATTGCTCAGTATCAAAAGTCAGGAAAAGTTGTTGTTAAGCAACGATCACCTAGAAATAAGTTTAGCTTAATCTATACGCATGAGGATACTTGGTTGTTAGCTGAAACGGATCAGGTTCATCAAACGCTTAGCGGGCCTACCACAAAAAACTTTGCGAGAGAGCCTTTCATTTGTTTGGAGATAAGCGTTATGCGCGTCTTGCTTTTATCTCAGTCTCTCATCTTTACAATCTTCGACAAACTGAAACCTACCAGCGCAAACGGCGACACTTTAATAAAACTAAAGCAACGCAGGTTTCTATTGGTGAAAGGCGAAAACCAACTCCAGAGGGTAGGCCTGGCTTTATACGTATTGATACAGTGCACCAAGGAGATATGGATAAAATCAAGGGTGTTTATCATATTAATGCTGTTGACGAGGTGACACAGATGGAAGTAGTCTGCGCTGTTGAAAAAATTAGTGAGGCTTACTTAATCCCTGTCTTAGAGCAAATAATCGATACCTTTCCATTTAAAGTGTTAGGCCTACATGCTGATAATGGCTCAGAGTACATTAATCAGCATGTAGCTAAACTATTGCAAAAGTTATTTATTGAACTCACTAAATCGAGGCCAAGGCATAGTAATGACAACGGTTTGGTGGAAAGTAAAAATGGCTCGGTTGTTAGAAAGCATTTTGGCTACATACATATTCAACAACGTTTTGCCCCGCAAATTAATGAATTCTATAACCAGCATTTTAACGACTATATTAATTTTCACAGACCTTGTTACTTCCCTGTAACCAGCATTAATTGCAAGGGTAAGCAAACTAAACTTTACCCATACGAGGCCATTATGACCCCTTACGAAAAGTTCAAATCAATTGAAAATGCTAAGCAGTATTTAAAGGAAAATGAAACCTTTGAACGACTAGATAAATTAGCGTATTCTCTGACTGATCATGAATCTGCACAAAAGATGCAGGAAGCAAAGAAGACGTTATTTGAGAAAATAACAAAAGAGCAAATAGCTGATACTATCAGCACTGAAGACTAACCGATGGACCATCATGGTGACATCTGTTCAGATGCTGCTTCAGGCTCATCTTACGATTGGAATATACTCAGAACCAAAAATACTGCTGTAAAAGTAACCCACTATAACCAGCGTTATCGGGGGTTGGGCACTATCTGACTAAAAAACAAGTCTAATTCGGTCTAATTTTAAACAGGGCTAAAGGTCGAGATCCTGCTTAATTTTTTCTAAAACCTCGGCTGATATACCAGTTATTGTGTTAATTTTATCCATTGGTTCTTGCAATTTTAACATAGCCGTTGCAATTTCTTTATTACGCTGTTCAATGCCTTGTTGCATTCCTTGTTGCATTCCTTGGCTGTGGCCTTCTTGTCGTAATTGATCTGCTGCAGACATAATTGTCTCCTTCATGTCCGGTAGTGCTTCAGCTAACAGCGTGACAATTTCACTACCATAGTTGTCTTTCTCATATTCTAGCGCATATTTTACCAGCCGAGAAATGTGTTTTCCACCATCAAGTGTTTTGATTAATTGTAGCAAATCATGCTGAATCAGCTCTTTAATAATTGGTATAAGATCACGGCTATACGCGTGCTTGTGGCATAGCTCCATGGCAGCCACATGCCCATGCGTTAATAGCTCATCATCCGGTATGACCGATAAATCAATCAATGGGGCAGGGGCATTGTAAAGCTCTTGGGCGAGTGCCGCATCCTCAAACAAGTCGAAGAAATTGAGCGTGTACGGGTAGGGTTTTTGTTTACCATTGTAGAAAACCAAATTAAGAATTAATGGCAGTTTAAGTGTGTCGCTTTGCTCTTTTTTGTCAATTTGTTTTAAAAACCGATCCCAGATTTTGCAACGATAATACCACAACCTAAAAGCCATAAGAGGGTCAGGGGTGGATTGGTGCTCACTCAAAATGTATAAAAAAATCTGCTCTTTACCGTACTGTTTTTTGAGCTGCACTTGGTAGAGTACATCCGTAAATGCAGTCTGAAAATCTTCTTCGATGAAGCTGTCGTTTTCTAAATGCAGTGTTTCCCAGTCAATCATCTTTTGGATTTTTTTAGGCAAGTGCGCCTTAAAAAAATCCTTGGCGATCTCGATGTCCTAAAGGGAGCTTTTAAAGAAAAGATCGTGATGCTTAATGGCGTGTTTACTCTTCATTTGTCGTCCTTACATCAATGACCTTGCAGAACTAAGTGGCTCACAGGCCACCACACAAAACAGGTGTGATGACGATTGCGGTTGTTGATCTGGTCTCTTTCAAGCTAGCCAGCAATCAGTCCTAAATAGTGCGCTATTTTACTGTGGCTAGGCCGTGATGCCTAGAGAATTTCACGTAAAATAGACCAAGTCAATCCCCGTCCTTTTTTTTTAGCGTCAGACTGAAAATAATCGTAGCTTTTTAGGTTGAGCAAGGAAATAATGCTCCCTTTTACACAAAGGTAATGGCGCATGAAAGGCTGGATCCTGTACTCCAAAAAACAAGCAGACCTCGGTACGAATGCCTACGGGATCAATCGCCTGTTACAGGCTGGCCAACAAAAAGGGATTGATCTAACAGTGTATAGCCCTGAGCAGTTTGAGCTCGTGGTGACCAGAGATGACCGCAAAAGCATTTTGGTCGATGGTGAACCAACCCCGCTGCCTGACTTCTTAATTCCTCGAATTGGTGCTAACACACCGTATTTTGCCTTGGCAGTTATTCGGCAATTGGAACGATTAAATGTGTACTCGTGTAACTCTTCTGAAACCATCGAGATTGTCAAAGATAAATTACACATCCATCAGCTTTTAGCGCAAAGCAATCTGCCCTCGCCTAAAACGATGCTGGTTAAATTTCCCGTAGACAGCGAGCTGGTCAAACGTGAGCTTGGCTTCCCCGTGATTGTGAAGAACTTAACCGGTACCGAAGGGAAGGGTGTTTATTTGTGTGATTCACCTGAACAATTTAGCGATCTCATGGGGTTAATCGATAGTCAGCACACTAAGCCAAACATCATCTTGCAAGAGTTTGTCAGCAACAGTCGAGGTCGTGATTTACGGGTCTTTGTGCTTGGTGGTCGTGTCATTGGCTGCATGAAGCGTTACTCGGAAACAAGCTTTAAGGCGAACTTTTCTCGCGGTGGCCAAGTAGAGTCCTTTGCGCTAACTCCTGAAATTGAGTGGTTGGCCACTGAAACTGCACGACTGGTTAACCTTGATATTGCAGGTATTGATTTATTGTTTGATGAGGAGGGGTATAAAATCTGTGAGGCCAATTCATCCCCTGGCTTTAAAGGCTTAGAGCTGGTGGTTGGTGAAACCATTGCCGAGCAAATTCTTGATTACATTACCGTTAAGGTCAGTGGCAGAATTACCGCCTAACCAACCAGTGAGTCGTCATCCATGAAAACAACGCGCTATGATTTTCCTTCGGGGCGAATGCTCGGTAAAAAGTATCGTGTGATTGGTTTTTTAGGGCAAGGATGGGAAGGCGAAGTTTACAAGGTTGAAGAACTGACAACTGGCATTATTCGAGCAGCTAAATTGTTTTACCCACATCGCTACACGAAACACTCAGTACCGCCTGTTGAGTACGCAAAAAAACTCCATGCTCTACAGCATTGCCCGATTGTCATTAAGTATCACCATTTAGACACCTTAGTCTTTAAAAAAAAGACCGTTGATTTTCTTATTGCTGATTTTATTGATGGGGAGATGCTCTCAGAGTATTTAGCGAGACAGAACGAGCAACGTCTACTTGTTTTTGAAGCCCTGCACCTCTTTTATGCGATTACCAAAGGAGTCGAACAAATTCACCTGCAAGGTGAATACCACGGTGACATCCATCTCAATAATATCTTAATGAAAAAACACGGCTTAAGCTTTGAGGTTAATTTCATTGATGTGTTGCACTTTGGTCGCAGCACAAAAGCCAGACTCCAACAAGACATGATTGATCTGATTGCCGTGCTCTATGACCTCTTGGGTGGTAAGTCTTACTACGCGAGTTTACCTCAGCAAATCAAGCGCATTATTTTAGGTCGTAAGCACACTTTGATTCGACAACAGTTTTCCAATGGCAGCCAATTAAGGGTGTACTTAGAAAACATTCCTTGGCCAGCTTCGTAAGCTTTTTGTTTTAACCAAGCCTATTTTTAGCACTCGTGTATTAACCCATGATTTTTTAACTCACCGATTTTGAACACCTCTTACTCTAAAGGGTCTAAGTATATCTCACGTTCAGTCAGAGTTAAGCTACGTTGAAATGCCTTGCGCGAAAAAACCCGTTCCGCATAATCTGTCAGCGGTTGCGCACGTTTTGGTAGTTTAATACCTAGAACAGGTAAACGCCATAGCAACGGGGCCAAACAGCAGTCTACCAGTGAGATGGTTTCACCGCCTAAATAAGGGGCTTCTGGTTCCTGAACCAATGGCACAAAGTTTAGTAAGGCTTGCTGCAACGCCTTACGAGCAGGTTTAGCTGTTTTTTCATTACCCGCTAAAATCTGGTGAAATAACGGATAACAATCACGCTCTAATTGCATGACCTTCATCCGCGTTTCCGCACGAAACACTGCGTTGTCAGGGAGTAGGGGAGGGCTGGGGTAACGTTCGTCAAGGTACTGCATAATTAAGTACGACTCTGGTAAGACAAGCCCGTGATCAACTAATGTAGGAAGCTCTGCAGCAGGGTTAACGGCTAACAAGCTTCGAGGAGGGGCAGCAGGATCTACCTCAATGATCTCAGCCGACAAGTGTTTTTCTGCTAAAGCAAGGCGTGTGCGATGATTATCAATCTCATCGGACGCTGTATACAAGGTTAATGCTTTTTTACTTGCAGACATTGCCATCAGTAACCGAGCCACCCTTTCTTTCATTGCTAAAACGGCACGCAGTTTACTCGAAAACGTTTAAAACACCTAGCAAAAAAAATCACCGTGTTAGCACCATGATCACCAGTCCTTCTGGATTGGGGAAAACGTTAACTTTTCTACGTCCCGCAATAGCTACTTGTTATCCAAAGCCTTGAATGACCCAATTCAACCGACACCTGAAAACGCGCTTTGCGATCTAAAATGGCATCCTCGCCTTTTAATGAGCTACGACTCGGCCCACCGTTTAACGGTGATTCCCAACCGGTGAGTTCTTTATAACGCCGTTGCGCGTAAGCATGACGTAAGCCGTGTAATTTACTCAGGCGAGCCTGTTTAGCAACAGAATAGTAGCGATTTTTTTGCTGCTTATACGTTTTATCTTTGGCAATGAGCGAACCACCTTGTGCGACCCCTTTGGCGCGGTCTATCCAGTATCGCTGCTCCTCAGTTTGGATAGGAATGTAACGCTCAACGCCACCTTTCGCCCAAGTGCGAAAAATAAAAAGCTGTGTTCCCTGATCAGCAATAGAGGGAATAATTTTCATTGACTCACCCGCTCGTAAGCCAAAGACCCGCTGTAGCTCATAAGAGCATAAGACCAGATCATCTTTCACCGCTTGAAAGTTTGGTGAATGAATCGCTTTGCTTTCGGTTGGAATTAACTGGCGTGAACCCACTTGGTAAAAGTCATTACTTTCCACTAAGTGATGCTTACCAAGCTGTCGACAGATAAAGCGCAAATCGGATAAGCGATTTTTAATACTCCCGACACTAATGCCTTTTTCTTGCCAATAGGTGACTAAGCAAGTGACGTGTTTTTGTTTTAACCCGCGAATGTGTTTAATTTTATAACCTAATGCATGTAGTTCAGCAAACATTGCCTGCAAGCGTTCAGTCCGACAGATACGAGTTGAATGTGACATTTGCTTACTGCCTTTATACTGCTTCATAAACTCAAACAATGAATAGTTTAATCGTCTAAGCGGTTGTAAGCTCATGCAGATACTCCTTTTTAATACGATGGGTGCTTTGACAGCCCATTTCATGACACAAGGTTTGAATAGCCTGACTACTCTCATCCCGCTGACATAACGCTTGGTAGCGTTGTTGTGCATAGTGTTGCCGGTAAGGCAGACGTGGATTGAGCTTTAAAATCCCTAACTCCGCCTGATAAAGCCGATTACAATACGTCACAAGTTCAGGCGTGTATTCCAAGGAATACCGTGCTTGTAATTCCTTACACTGTTGCAAGCAAGCCACTTGATATTAAGGAATTTCAATGTGTCAATTGGTAAAAATACCACCAATTAAAATGAGTAATTTTAGCACAGGTATTTTTTATAAAATCGATTTAGTGGTGGGGCGGGGTTAGTTATGACAAACAATAGCCAAAACTAGCTGTTATTTGTTGTTTTGGACGGACTACCCCCCTAGCCCAACTTTGCCCTTTCTAAAATTAAACCTATCCAAATCAATGACTTACATTTTAAAAAAACGTTTAGGGTCACTACAACTTAACAAATTGTTTTTTCAGTGTGCCCAGGTTGTGAATTCATGCCTAACGATTTATAGATCACAACTTGCTCTGGAGTTGCCTTTGAGGTTCTTCTAACAGAAAGTAGTTTATTATTTTCAAGCCGCATCGTAGTCGTGATACGAACCTGAGTGCTAAAAATCTGCCGTATAGTTTGCCAGCTACTATCAATGTTCTGCAATTTAAGTTGATGGCGAATAGTGTGTAGTAAGTGATAAGCAAGAATACTAATAAACAGATGGGCATCAACTCGCTCTTGCTTTTGATGGTAGATAGGACGCAGGCCTAACTCTGATTTTAATGATCTGAATGCCGATTCAACATCAGTTAGAGTTGTATAGATTCTCCAAATTGTTTTTTCATCTAAATCCATTCTGTTACTACGCAAACAATATGCGCCCAGATTCTCAGAGTTAACTTTACTCCAACTGATTTTCGTAACCTTATCAGCCTCTGAATCAAGCGTGATAGTGTATCGACCTGAAACACGTTTATGGCGCTCCTTTATTCGACCTAAACGCAAGGTTACTTTCTCAATTGCTTTCATTCCGGTTTTTTTAGTGAGTCCATTAGCTAACTTAATTAATTCCTCTTCGAAACGAGTCTCAGCCTTACTAATCATATTTAAGCTTTTTTCTTCCTTAGCCTGAGAATGGCAGTACAGTAAGACTTCATTTGCTTCAGTATCTTTAATTAATTGCGCTGTAACCGTATTATTTACTGATTCTTTTACTAGCACTTTATCAATGTTTTCATCGACAACAGGCAATGCTCTACGGCTCACTACAATATAATGGAAACCTTTTTCAGTAAGCCATGAAATATTTTCTTCAGTTGCAAAACCAGCATCTAAGATAATTGTTGCCTCTGGCTGTGCATGAAGCTCAGTTAGCATTTCGGATAATGTTTTAGGCTCGCTAACATTCCCTTTGAAAAATTCACTGCGTTGCGGGAACCCTGAGCCATCCAGCACGAGTCCTAGAGAAACAAGCGGACAATCAGACCGCTTCTCCTTTGATCGACCATGCTGTGCGTGATCATTCTGTAATGCTCTACCCTCAAAGTAGGTATTGGTTATATCGTAGAGAGTGATCACCTGATTTAAACTAAAGAGATTTTTCTCACGTTCGAATAATTGATCTTCAATCATTTGCTTATGTTTGAGTAACTCATCAGCAGTCTTATAGAATTTCTTGAGTGATAGTTCTGAGAAATCAGTACCCAGTAATTCATCTAACGCACTTTGATTGCTTAAATAATAGTGCGTACTTAAATCACTTCCTGGGGCAACTAGCCGCCCAATGATGGTAGCAAGCATCAGGTGACATTGTTTTTGATTAAAGCCCAAAGCCCTGAACAATTCCTCAAGTTGTAATTGCCTGGCAGCATGTAAGCCCAACGCCTCAGCTCCAACGTGTCGTATGTCCGCGCTCTCAATGGAGTTAACATCCACTGTTTTAAAGTCAGGTTCTACCGCGCTTACTGAATTAACAGCGATACTTGTCTCATTGTCATCAGCAAACCTAGAGCGAATGCGTTTTACATACATTTGCGCCTGTTTTTCGAGATGTGCTGGTATTGAAATTAACGTGCCTTGACCCGTTAAAATTTCCTCAATACGGTCAGCAAGCAATTTCCAACTGTCCTTCTTTACTGAAAAATTCGCACCAAGATTTAAAATCAGTCTTTGACGTACTTTGCCGTCAGCAGTGCGATGAGTATCAACAAGTCGGTAGGTTGCGTAAGACTTACCTGTCCGAGGACTCTTTTGTGTAGAGGTTCGAATATACATAACTCAATACTCTCATCACTTCACCAGCCCATGCAACCCCTTATTGCCATTATGTGTCACTACATTCGAGAATTCACGTTTCTAGGCAAGTAAAATCAATGGGTTGAGTTAAAAATAGTGATGAAATTTTTGATTTTCAGGGTGAAATGGCCAAACTTGGGCTAGGAAGTTATTAGATTTTTTTCAGTAAGGCGAGTTCACGATGCTTTGATAGCAATTTGTAACGGTTAGGTTGTCTATACCAGCAGTTAGCTAAAAACATTTGGCTACCGCATAGAACACATTCATAGGGGTCAATGTTAAAATTATTTTGCATTAAGGTGCGGTAATTGACCTGGGGGTGTGTTTGGATCAGTTTCACCTAATAGGAGTCTGCTTTGGGTAGCATCTCACCTCGCACCCGGTTAGCAAGAAACCCATAATAACGCACCATACGAAAGCCAACATCAGGAATGTGTTGAATAAATCGAGCAATAAACTCTTCCGCGGTTAATTTAAATTGCTTGTAGGTTTTAGAGACGTGATCAAGATAATTAAAACTGAGGCTGCTCCCATCAAAGTTTTTAATTTTTGACTCAGCAATAGGAGGACGTTTGGTGTATCGACCTAAGTATTTAACGTTTTGTTTGTGATTCTTTGAGGGCTTTGCGCAATGTACTACCCATCGTTTTTGGTAAAGCTGATCAAGCAGTTGATTAAAGTTGAAAGTGTGGTTCAGTGTAGAGGCTAACTGATTTGGCAGAATAAGCCCTTTGTCCTGGTGGTGGTTTCTAAAAAGGTTAATGACCTCATAACGCCACATGGACATTAGTGTAGGTTGATGGAAGTAGAGGCTTTTCCATTGTGTTAACTCTTTGTTGATACCACCCAGAGTGATTGACGCATGAAGATGCACATTGCGCTTTAGATCTCTGCCAAAGGTGTGAAGCGCGATAAATACACCGGGTTTAACCCTCTTGTTTTTAGCAAGCTTGAGTAACACCTTTACTGCTAATGGTGGGAGTAAATTAAGAAGCTCTCTGTTTGTCCAAAAGCAGTCCCAAAGAGTAGAGGGCATGGTGAATGTGATGTGTTGCCATGCAGTGTTGGGTAAGATTGCCATTTGTTGTTGTATCCATACTTCTGTGGCTTTTTTACCACACGATGAACAGCTTTTAGCTTTGCAGGTATGGCGGATGTATTTGACGTGTGAACAGTTTGGATTACTGCAATGATACTCTTTATGGCCACGCATAGGATGTTTGCAGCTAAGCAGCTTAACAATGCCAATGACAATAGCTTCTCTGATTTTATCTTTGTACTTGGTGTGAAAGTTCCACCAGTTCTGATTGGTTACCAAGATTTGTTTGATACTAAAGCGTTTCATTATTCTTAGAGTAAAATGAGAAGCGCGTATAGTAGGTGAGTTATTGCTCAGCTACCTGAAGCAATTTCTATAGCAGGTGTGTTATTTTTATTCGTTATTATTCCATGGGCAGGTTTGACTAGTTTGAGACTTAATAATACTCGTGGCTTTGTAAAGACTAACCCCAGTTCGGAGTTATGGCAGCCTTGGATTTAGTGAAAAACTTATATAACCTTTTGAAATTATTACTAATAATGGATGTGGTTATGATACATGAGCGCGAGGTTATAGAGTTATTTTGTCGCATAGATGATTTTGCTGAGGAATTTGCAGCACTTGAGCGCAAAGATCTACCCCCTTCATCTGCAGAAAAAAAGTCAGGTCCACCTTGTTGTTTAGCTTATAGCGAGATTATGACAATCATGATTTTGTTCCAAATGATCGGCTATAGAAACTTTAAATATTTTTATACTGGCTTTCTAAAAACATACTGGGGACATTACTTCCCTAATTTACCCAGTTACTCACGTTTTATTGAATTGATGCCTAGAGCGCTAATGCCACTGACAATTTTTATTACTCTTAACGGTGGCAGGCGTAGTGGCATTTACTACATTGACTCAAGTTGCCTACCAAACTGTCACATTAAACGCACTAAACGCCACCGCACATTTAAAGCGGTTGCAAAACTTGGAAAAACATCTGTTGGTTGGTTTTTTGGTCTGAAACTTCATTTAGTAATCAATGACATAGGTGAGTTAATCGCCTTTAAAGTCACGCCCGGCAATCATCATGATTTAGCTGCAGGTGTCTCATTGTTTGAAGGGCTGGAGGGTTTGGCCTTCGGAGATAAAGGCTATATTGGGAAGGCTGTTTTTGAAAAACTACTTGATAGCGGTTTGAAGTTAATTACACGCAAAAGAAAAAATATGAAAAATGCGCAGCCACTTAGCGATCACGAGCAACAGTTATTAAATCAGCGAGGGATCATTGAGACTGTTTTTGGCTGCTTGAAACATAAGTTTCATATTTGGCACACCAGACATCGCTCGGTTGCAAATGCTATTACACATCTTGTTGCTGGGTTGGCTGCTTATATTATTGAGCCATTAACAATTACTGCAGTGAAAAGGTTGCCAAGCAATTAGAATTTAATTACTTGATCACTATTAACTCCGAACTGGGGTTGTTCATAACAATTTGAAGGCGTTGCGAGCCTTGCGAAACGGTCAAACTGCTGACGACTTAATGGCGTATACCGGATGGGGTGGCCTGAGAGAGGCCATCTACACCCCTGCTATTTTTAAGGAGTTAAAAGGCTTGATCGGCGAGCAAGCAATCGTAAGTTTAAAACAGACGTTAAAGTCCGCTTATTACACACCGGCTTGGCTGGTTCGGTTTATGATGCAATGTTTAGCCAGTATACCGAGCTTGTCCTTAGAGGCAGTACTTGAACCGAGTGCAGGTGTAGGGAATTTTCTTAACGGGCTTAAACGCTTAAACCGCCCTGAGTCTCAACCCTCGCGTGTGGTGGCTGTGGAGATTGATCAGGTCAGTTGTGAACTGTTAAACGTGATTTACCCCGATGTTGAGGTGCATCACACCGGCTTTGAACGTTTTCAGCCGGACGAACAGTTTACCTTGATACTGGGCAATCCGCCGTTTGGTCAAATCCAAGTGGACGATCCCGTTCATCAGGATTTAACCCGCTACAGCATTCACCATTACTTTGTGGCCAAAGCCATGCGGTTATTAAAACCCAATGGGCTACTGGCCATGGTGTTACCGCGCCACTTTTTAGATGCCTCCTGCAAGCAGGTGAGACACATTATTGCAAAGGAAGGGGGAACTTTGGTGGCGGCGTTTCGGTTGCCGGATAATTTGTTTAGTGACGCTAAAGTGACTGTGGATATTGTCTTTTTACAAAAGACCGCCGGCACACTGCCTTGGCGAGAAGCCAGGCGATTTAGCCGTGACGGAAAAAGTGCTTATTTGAATGAGTATTTTTTTACGTACCCCAGTCATATTTTAGGGCGACTCGAATTTTTTGAAGTCTATGGCAGAAATGAATTGACCTGTAAATCGACAGGCGATTTGGGTCAATCCTTAGCGATGTCACGCAGGTGTTTGCAATTGCAGTTAGAACTGCAATGCCTACAGGCTCGTTGTGAAACGTTAGTCGCTAATGAGCGTTGGTTGCAAGCTCTGCAAGCGGAGTTCAACCAGCGTTTTGCTAGTAAGACGAAAGTTTAAGAAAAGAAGCGGGAGCGTTGATTAGTAATAATCAAGGCATCTCGCTTTTTTTTCGTGTACAATCCGCGCTCTTAATCAACCAGAAGGAAAAACTAATGCCTGCTAAGAAAAAAACCGTTAAAGCCAAACACGCTGCAACCCCTTTACAACAAATCACCGAGTTTAAGCAAACGCTCGCAACCACTGAATCAAAACTCGAAGGCGTGTGTGAGAAAGCCGTGTATGATTGCACCCAATCAGTGGCGAAGCTGAAAGAGAAGTTACTGGGTGCGAAAGAGAAACTCACTACTCAAAAAGCAGCCTTAAAAGAAGCCAAAGCCCAACATAAAGCAAAGCCAGGCAAACAAACCGAAAAGCGGGTTGCTAAAGCAAAAGAGACTATTGAGGCCATTGAAGCACTGATTGAAGTTCTTAAAACGGAAATAGACACACTGAAAGTCCAGCAGGTAGAGATCACGCAAGAATACAGCTTGGTGCTTAATCGCAGCAAAGCGTTAGCAAAGTTTGAAAAAGAATGGGCGAAGCAAAGCAAGCAAAAAGCGCGAGCCAAAAAGAAACCCGCTAAAAAAAGCAAAACGACTGTCTCTAAAGTCAAAGCTGAAGAGCCATCAGCCGAGGCTAAGGTGTCATCAACCGAGACTGATGCGTAACGCTCGCTTGATGATGTCGTGAGTCATTGGCATGGATGAGTTATCTGCTAAATTAACCCAATACAACATTGCGCTCACTCGCTACCAGGACGAGTGTCGTCAATTAACTGCGTTAGGGTTTACTGAGAAGCAAGCGGATAAGCTCATCCTAAAAAAAGCCTCACGCGAAACCGTGGCAACCATTCTAGAACAGTGTGCCTTGTTTGAAGTGCGATTAACTAAAGCAGAGATTACGCGGTTAGGTTCCTTTGATGCGGGTGGGTTAACACTGACTAAATTGATCAGCGTGTACCCGCAATTGATTGAGCTAGGGTACACCCATGACCAGCTCATTAAATTAGGGAGTAATACGGGTGGCTCGCAAGCACTGAATGCCGTACTCACCCATCACCACACCTTAATCAATCGTGGCTTAACGCCTACCGACATTGTTCGCATTGCAGGGAATATGGGTGGCGCACAAGCGGTCACGGCGTTTCTTGATCATCAACAAACCTTATTGCGGTTAGGCTTTTCTACCACCGATTGCTTAAAAATCACTGGCACAATGGGAGCCAATCAGACGATCACTGCTCTGCTTACTCACTACCCCGCCTTGATTCAATCCGGTTATACCCGTGCTGATTTGGTGAGTATTAGCAGTAAAACCGGCGCAGCGCACACGTTGGCGGTGTTAATGGAACAGCATTCCGCACTGAAATGTTTAGGCTTTTCACACGCAGAACGGGTCAAGATTGCTCAACAAAACAGTGCGTCCAACAGCTTGAATGCGTTGTTGGAACATCACTCGGCTTTATTGGAGTTAGGTTTCAGTGTCACCGACTTAGTGCGTATCGCCAGTCAGGACGGGGCAGCGCAAGCGTTCCAAGCGGTACTCGAACACCACGCGTTATTGGCTCAATGGGGATTTAGCCAGTCTGAAATCGTGGCATTATTGAGCAAGGATGGCGCAGCAAAAACCATTACAACGTTACTGCATCAGCCGGAACTCTGGCAAAACACAGGCTTAACCCATGCGGAATTAGTGCAATTAGTAACCCAACGGGGAGCGTCGTTAGCCTTGCAAGCCATGCATCAATATCGCGCTGTGTTACAGGCCTTGGGGTTTCAGCACGCCGATTTGGTTAAGATCTTTTCGACTGAGGGTTGCACTCAGGCCGTGGAATCCTTACTCACTCATCACCAACAGCTTCAAAGCTAATGGAATGGACTCGCTCCACTTTGAACCATTCTAAAAAAATGGTTCTCGGCATCTAAGTGCTAAATAGCTAAGCTATTAAATTTAACGAAAGCGAAGGAGTCCACTATGGATATTAACGTGTTAGCCATTGATATTGCAAAAAATGTTTTCCAGCTCTGTGGCGTTAATCAGCAGGGGGCAATTTTAACTGAGAAAAAAGTAACGCGTGCAAAATTATTAGAAGTGATTAATCAGCTTGATCCCAAAGTGATAGCAATGGAAGCTTGTGGAAGTGCAAATTATTGGGCGCGTGAATTAATTAAACGAAACTATGAGGTTAAACTCATTTCACCCCAATACGTGAAACCTTATCTAAAACGGAATAAGAATGATCAACAAGATGCTCGCGCAATAGCTGAAGCAGCTCAACGGCCAACCATGAATTTTGTCACCCCGAAAACAGTTGAGCAGCAAGACATGCAAAGCTTGTTACGTATACGTGAAGGTCAAGTAGAAGCTCGAACTAAGCTATGTAATCAGTTGAGAGGTCTTCTAGCAGAGAACGGTATTGTCATTGCAAAAAGTATTTATAAATTAAGGGCCGAGTTGCCTTCAATTTTCGATCGTACAAATGACAATGGTTTGACAGATCGTATGAAGGTCTACATTCAGAGGCAATATGAAACCTTGTTAGTTCTGGATGAGAACATCGATGTTTACGAACTTGAAATTAATAGCATTTCCAAGAACAATGAAAGTTGCCAGCGTATTCAGGCGATAGAGGGTGTGGGACCAATAACAGCGGTGGCAGTGGTTGCTCAGGTGGGTAATGGGAGTGAATTTAAAAATGGCAGACATCTTTCCGCTTACCTAGGCCTAGTGCCTAGGCAACACTCAAGTGGTAATAGGGAGTATTTGGGAGGAATAAGTAAGCGAGGAGATAAATACCTACGAACCCTGCTTATCCATGGCGGTAGGTCTGTAGTTACCAGGTGCGGAAAAAAGGATGATCCAAGAAGTGTATGGGTTAAGCGTATTAAAATGGAGCGTGGAAGCAATAAGGCTAGTGTTGCTGTCGCCAATAAAAATGCTCGGATAATTCTAGCTATGTTAAAAAGTGGCGAAGAGTATCGACGTGCTGCTTAGTAGTTAGTTGAGTTTAACAGTCAGGAGAATTGCAAAGAGTATTGAATGATGACAAGTGGGTAAGACCAATGTTTGAGAGCCTGAAAAACCCAAGGCTAACCAGCCTGTAATAGGTAGTTGAGTCTAAACAGTGATGAGGCACAAACATGCGTAGTTCCATCAGGGCACGAAGAGGTGATGTATCAATCAGTCATCTGCTTCAGATGTCGGATATATGAGCGCATCTCTTCTACCATTGTCGTCAGAAAATAATCTTTACAACCCCAGTTCGGAGTTAATAGTGATCAAGTAATTAAATTCTAATTGCTTGGCAACCTTTTCACTGCAGTAATTGTTAATGGCTCAATAATATAAGCAGCCAACCCAGCAACAAGATGTGTAATAGCATTTGCAACCGAGCGATGTCTGGTGTGCCAAATATGAAACTTATGTTTCAAGCAGCCAAAAACAGTCTCAATGATCCCTCGCTGATTTAATAACTGTTGCTCGTGATCGCTAAGTGGCTGCGCATTTTTCATATTTTTTCTTTTGCGTGTAATTAACTTCAAACCGCTATCAAGTAGTTTTTCAAAAACAGCCTTCCCAATATAGCCTTTATCTCCGAAGGCCAAACCCTCCAGCCCTTCAAACAATGAGACACCTGCAGCTAAATCATGATGATTGCCGGGCGTGACTTTAAAGGCGATTAACTCACCTATGTCATTGATTACTAAATGAACCCCAGTTCGGAGTTAATAGTGATCAAGTAATTAAATTCTAATTGCTTGGCAACCTTTTCACTGCAGTAATTGTTAATGGCTCAATAATATAAGCAGCCAACCCAGCAACAAGATGTGTAATAGCATTTGCAACCGAGCGATGTCTGGTGTGCCAAATATGAAACTTATGTTTCAAGCAGCCAAAAACAGTCTCAATGATCCCTCGCTGATTTAATAACTGTTGCTCGTGATCGCTAAGTGGCTGCGCATTTTTCATATTTTTTCTTTTGCGTGTAATTAACTTCAAACCGCTATCAAGTAGTTTTTCAAAAACAGCCTTCCCAATATAGCCTTTATCTCCGAAGGCCAAAGCCTCCAGCCCTTCAAACAATGAGACACCTGCAGCTAAATCATGATGATTGCCGGGCGTGACTTTAAAGGCGATTAACTCACCTATGTCATTGATTACTAAATGAAGTTTCAGACCAAAAAACCAACCAACAGATGTTTTTCCAAGTTTTGCAACCGCTTTAAATGTGCGGTGGCGTTTAGTGCGTTTAATGTGACAGTTTGGTAGGCAACTTGAGTCAATGTAGTAAATGCCACTACGCCTGCCACCGTTAAGAGTAATAAAAATTGTCAGTGGCATTAGCGCTCTAGGCATCAATTCAATAAAACGTGAGTAACTGGGTAAATTAGGGAAGTAATGTCCCCAGTATGTTTTTAGAAAGCCAGTATAAAAATATTTAAAGTTTCTATAGCCGATCATTTGGAACAAAATCATGATTGTCATAATCTCGCTATAAGCTAAACAACAAGGTGGACCTGACTTTTTTTCTGCAGATGAAGGGAGTAGATCTTTGCGCTCAAGTGCTGCAAATTCCTCAGCAAAATCATCTATGCGACAAAATAACTCTATAACCTCGCGCTCATGTATCATAACCACATCCATTATTAGTAATAATTTCAAAAGGTTATATAAGTTTTTCACTAAATCCAAGGCTGCCATAACTCCGAACTGGGGTTAAATGAAGTTTCAGACCAAAAAACCAACCAACAGATGTTTTTCCAAGTTTTGCGACCGCTTTAAATGTGCGGTGGCGTTTAGTGCGTTTAATGTGACAGTTTGGTAGGCAACTTGAGTCAATGTAGTAAATGCCACTACGTCTGCCACCGTTAAGAGTAATAAAAATTGTCAGTGGCATTAGCGCTCTAGGCATCAATTCAATAAAACGTGAGTAACTGGGTAAATTAGGGAAGTAATAGACCTTCTGCGTAACTAAGGGCAGTTCTAGAAACTAGCTAAAATTTGCTTATAATTGCCTGATTAATAATCATTCATGGAAAGGCATATGCTATTAAGCTATCAGCAACTCAGTAACCGCCCGCGTATTTTTAAAAAGTTAACTGGTTTGACCCTTGATGATTTTGAAACGATACACCAACAAGTGAAGTCATCACTTGATGATGAGTTTAGTAAGCTGGGAAGGCGCCCGAAACTCACCACGCACCATGATCGCCTTTTGCTTCTCATGATGTACTATCGCACTTATGTAACACATGAATTCTTAGGTTACTTTGTTGATTTGGATGACAGTAATGTCTGCCGCTTATTTAAACGCTTAGAACCCTTAGTGGCCAAGCATATTCATATTAAAAAAGACAGAACCCTAACAGAAGATGCGGTTTGCGCTATATTAATGGATGTAACGGAGCAGCCTATTCAGCGCCCCAAAAAGAAGAAGCCACGTAAAGATTATTATTCTGGTAAAAAGAAAAGACATACTCAAAAGGTGGAGATAGCAATGAGTACATCCGGAAAAATAATCAACGTCTCTCAAACAATGCCTGGGAGGGTTCATGATATTAAGATCCGACAACGTGGCAGCCCACTGCCACCAGCAGAAAAATATGCTGATCTAGGATACCAAGGAATTCAACATACTGACCCCTTGGTTAACTTACCTCATAAAAAGCCCAAAGGCGGCAAATTAACTACTCAACAAAAAGAGGATAACCGTAATCACAGCAAGATCCGTATTAGGGTTGAACATCAATTCTCAAAATTTAAAAAATTCCGCATTCTTGGGGAGGTGTATAGGAATTTTCGCAGAAAACACAATATGAGATTTAATATTATTGCTGGGATTCTCAATCTTCAAGCCGGATTCTAAAACTACAAACGAGCATAAGCTCGCCCAGTATTTAGTTTCGCAGAAGGTCTAATGTCCCCAGTATGTTTTTAGAAAGCCAGTATAAAAATATTTAAAGTTTCTATAGCCGATCATTTGGAACAAAATCATGATTGTCATAATCTCGCTATAAGCTAAACAACAAGGTGGACCTGACTTTTTTTCTGCAGATGAAGGGAGTAGATCTTTGCGCTCAAGTGCTGCAAATTCCTCAGCAAAATCATCTATGCGACAAAATAACTCTATAACCTCGCGCTCATGTATCATAACCACATCCATTATTAGTAATAATTTCAAAAGGTTATATAAGTTTTTCACTAAATCCAAGGCTGCCATAACTCCGAACTGGGGTTATGAACACGATTTTCTGTTGTCATAGCAACGCTCCTTCAAAAAAACCGAAGGAGCAACCCCGCAACGAGGGATCACTCCCTCGGTTGGGGTTAAAAAAAGAATGACGGTTGCCCGTCATTCTTACTGATTATTTAAGCACAGCAACACCTCTTAATACGGGATGTCATCCGCACTGGGCAAGTCATCAGGATAAGCCGGTGGCTTAGGTGAGGCTTGCACAGGGGAGGACATCTGATTAAGTGTGTCGAGCTTTTCTTGTAGTTTCCGATCAATCAATCGATGCAGGTGATTGGCATGCACCACCATGCTGGTTCGCTTCTCACCGGACTCGGTTAGCCAGTCGTTGGTTTCCAGGGAACCGGAAACCGAGACATAGCTGCCTGTTACGACTTTGCCTTTGATAAACTCAGCGCGTTTACCAAAGCAATAGATCGTGTGCCTAGTGGTTTTCTCCACCTCTTGAGGTCCGGCCGGAATCCTGGTTAAAAGGGACCAAATCTCAATGATTAGCTAATTTATAATCAATTTCTGTAGTATTTCTTTCCATATCAAGTGTAAAAACACCAAATCGATTGAGATGATCGCGCCAGTAAGGTGAAAGGCTCGCTAAAACCTCATCAGGTATATCCATTCCTTCCGCTTTCAGCTTATTCACAGCCTTTGTTTGATGTACGACAGTATGAAAGATCAACATGTTTGCTAATAAATGGTTAAACTTAATAATCTTTTGCTGACTAAATTGCAAGTTATCCGCTATGACGCCACCACCACCAAACCGCAACCAACCAATAAATTCATTAAACTCTTCGCTTTTACAAGTTGCAGCTTGTATGACACGGCGT
Source organism: Gammaproteobacteria bacterium (assembly GCA_965196985.1). Classification (GTDB taxonomy): domain Bacteria; phylum Pseudomonadota; class Gammaproteobacteria; order UBA12402; family UBA12402; genus 2-12-FULL-35-23. The sequence continues at coordinate 104,572 of CBDALO010000132.1, forward strand.
AATTCTGAATCATTAATATAGTTAAGTAAAAACTCTGTCCTTACGACTCGCCCTAACTCTCTAAAAGCATAATACAATTTATTCTTACGGCTTTTAGAGCATAATCGTCTTAGTACTGTTGATGCTTTTACTTGGCCGCTTTGGATTGATAACACGACACGTAACATATCATAATAATGGGTCTTAATTAACACCCAATCAATCGCTTTTTCGGTAAATAATGATTGGATATGCTCATAATAATCTTTCGGGTCGGCTTTGTAATAATATAAGTGCTTAAAGCGTTTAATGCGCGGCATAATAGCAATTGACATTAAGAACGATAACCCAAACAAAACCTCGCTTTGCGCCCAAGAGTCACCGTACACTTTATGAATCTGCATTTCTGAATCGTTCTCAACAACCCCATCTAATAAGTACACACTTTCATGCACACTCGACGAAATAAAGTGGTTCTGTCGCAAATTAATGGTTATTTGATATAATACCGACCAAATTTAGCATTGAATAATAATGGAGTTATTATGGCGATTAGTTTTAAAGGAAGACATTTCCCCAAAGAGATTATTTTAACAGCAGTACGCTGGAAGCTTGCGTACCCATTAAGTTACCGAAATATTGAAGAGCTCATGGAAGAACGTGGTGTTAGCGTTGATCACTCTACAGTACAAAAATGGGTGGTTCGCTATGCGCCCCAGCTTGAGCAAGAGTTTCGTAAAAGCAAGCGCAAACTTGCTGATAGTTGGAAGATGGATGAGACTTATATTAAGGTCAATGGCAAGCAAGTTTATCTTTATCGTGCAGTTGATAAGTACGGTAACACCGTTGATTTTATGCTGTCAGAGAAGCGTGATCGTAAGGCAGTGCTAGCTTTTTTTAATAAAGCGATTGGATCAAGCGGGTTACCCAAAAAGGTTAACATTGATAAAAGTGGTGCAAATACAGCAGCGTTGGAAAGACTCAATACCTTATTATTTTTATCTGGATTCTGGTTTGCGATGGTCGAGGTTAGGCGCATTAAATACCTCAATAATCTGGTCGAACAAGACCATCGATCGATAAAGCGTATCACGAAATATACACTGGGTTTTAAAAAGTTCAATTCAGCTAAGGCAACAATAGCTGGTATTGAGTTATGCCATATGCTAAAAAAAGGGCAGATGCGAGGCAATAGCATGATGCCAGCCTGGCAGCAGTTCTACACGCTCGCAGACTAGTTGCGCCCAAAAATAGGCTACCTCATCTAGGTGTAAATTTTTCGACAGAACCGTTTAAATATTCCCCACCTAATTTCTTTTACCCTAAAGGTATTAATGGGTGTTTAGGTAATAAGCTAGAGTTGTAATGTTTAGTTAATTAAGGGGTTGGTTATGCCGAGTCAATTAATTCAAAACTATATAAATGAACTTAATCATTATATACGTAGCAGCAAGCACCCTAATAGAAAAGCACAGGCTCAAGTAGCCCTTAATATACTGGAAGCATTAAACTCTCAGCAAAATACTCAATGGAGTATGAGTGAAGATGCCACTTTAGACTTACTAACAAAATTTCTACGCGTTGTTCATTTTGGTCTTTCAACAGCCAGAAAAAAACCTAGGTTAGTTGCATTATCAGAAAAAATGAGTGGAGCTTTATCAGCTGAAATGGCTACACCAGAACCTTGGCTTACTCAATTTCTATCTACTGCTGTGCAGCAATATCAACCAACTCGTGAAAATAATAATTTCTGGCACGAATTCCTTATTTTCCTTAATAACCATAAAGGTCTTTTTACAGAAGAATCATCATTTAAACAATTTATTGACTTTATCAGAAAAGGAGTGAGCGCACACCTACCTAGCCATGAGGTCAGTAAAATTGAATCAGCTTTAAATACAGCTCTACCAAATGAAACTAACCAACAAAAAACATTAAGCCGAACTATTAGTGTTGAGAGTAATGATAGCAGTGGCTACTCCAGTGCAACGGATAGTCATATCAGTGATGATGACAGTCTTTCTCTCAGCACGGATGAAACTCTGAAGTTAGGTGATGCTGAAACAGGCGAAGATGTTTTACTTTCAAAGGTATTATACCAACCAGTATATTCTAGAACTGAATGGTTAGAACCAGAAATAATCAATCAACAAGTTAATCTTGTTAAAGTAGGTAAGCCCACTTTTCATGACTGGAAAAGAGGAAACGCGGTTTTAATTAACGGCCCTCGCGGTCAACTAGATCTAAACGATCATGATGACCAAGAATCTCTTACCAAGAAACTAGAGGAACTAGGGATACCAAGCACCAGTAGAGAGCTATTGCTATACCACTGTGGGCCAGGTCAAATTCAAGGTATAGGGCTATCAGGGTTAAGAAAATATTTAAGATTGAATAATTGTGGTTATAATGCTAGCAAAATATCAGATGAAAAATACCATTTCACTGTAGATGTACAGGGTAATATCACCTATCAAGAAGTGTGGACTGCTGAAATTTCCAACAGTGATGGTGAAGAACTACCAGATAATATGAGTTTATTAGCCACTTTTTCTATTGATCCTGCCGCTAAAACACTCACCCTGCAAGGACAACCAATACTAAAAGTGCCACATGAGCTAGAAAGTGCTTTAGATCAAATCAGAGAAGATAACCTCAGAGCAAAAGAGTTGCATACCTCAAAGCAACAGCTAGAAAAGCAACGCTTGAAACAAGCTATTAACCAACAACAAGAGTTAGCTAATGATATTAAACAGCGTTTAGAAAAGGTTGATTTATTAGAGAGCAGATTAAATGAGGTACAACAAACACCACTAAAGCACAAGAAACCATCAGAACTAACTGAATTAAATGATCACATAATAAAAGTAAAACAAAGTTTAACTGCCTTACAAAGTGAGCTAGTAGCAATTACCAAACCGAACCAAGGAGAAACTACTGATCTTAAAGTAGGGGAGGTAATGCAATATCAATCAGCAATAGAGGCTATTTCAAAAAAACTAAAAAAACTACCTAATAGTCATCATTTAGAAGAATCTGCTAAGACACTAAAAACTAAACGGGAGTATTTTCAGGAAAAACACCACCCAGTTGAAAACTAATCTAGAATTAGAATTAAACAATATAGAAACCAATAGAACAGAGTCACTCATTAA
>CBDALO010000133.1:0-3587 GCA_965196985.1 Gammaproteobacteria bacterium
CTTGTACTGAGTCATCAAATGACTTGCCTACTACGCTACCTAATCCAATCCCAGCAATTGACATCAGGCCGAGGTAAATCATCGGCCCCCAAAAGTAGAGCTTGGTAAACACGTTATACATAATCATGTTGTTGCCTAAGGCATAGACGCCGTAGCTTTGACTGGCATGCAATGACAGCTCCAAGTAATGAATAAACTTTTCAATAAATGTCATAAACAGCATGCTGCCTATCAGAAAATAATAGGTAAACGTGACGGTAATGCCTTTCCCTGACATCAAACCAAAGACTAAGATCATCGGGCCCAGTGTTAACCCAAACGACAGCAACACCGCTTGTAAAATCGGCATCTCTTGCGAAATCTCCCCACGATCAACCGTGTTAAATACCGCGTCAACCGCTTGACCAGCATCCGCAGCCCCATGCGTAATCGCCGAGTGCATCGTGCCGTCACCCATACCAATTGGGCCGTTGTTAATACTCATCCACCCGCTGTAATAACGGCCAAAGCCCGAATTGGCCCCCACGTCATACAGCATGTCACGAGCAATCACGTCATCGGAGGTCACTTGTGAACCCACATGGGTAAAGGTTTTTACTTTCTGCAACCACACACCGACTTTCTCGCTTAAGGTTTGCGTGCCTAAGTGCGGGTTGGTAGGACTGTGTTGCCCGACTAAGTGCACGAGCTGCGCCTCTAATCCAATGTCGGGGGTTGATCACCATTGCTGACACGTAGGGTAACCCCATTGACCGGGTTGTAAGCCGTGCTTTTTGTTGTAGTCTTGATACGGCCCGGGATACTCGCTTGAGGTAAACCCCGGTACAGGCCCGGTGGGATACAGCTTGGGGTAATACAAGCTTTGCATCACGTGCGAACCGATCCAAGATAGATCGGTGACCCCACCGTAATTTTTGAGCGTTTGTTCATAGGTGCTGGCTTGAGGCGATTGACTATCAAATTGCGCTCGTGCCGGTGCAAAGCATTCGTTTTGAAAGCGCTCGACTTGTATCCGTCTTATTTCAGCATGATGCTCATGCTGCGCTCTCTTTAGTTTACTGCGCCTGTGATGAGCGGATGGTAATTAATTCCGCTAGCGAAGGCATAGAATAGTTTTTTGTAATTCTGTCATATATATAATCGAAGACATTAACTGCTAGCTTTTTACATGTCTCAGTAATTGTAACCATTGTATCCTTAGCTTTCGTTCCTTCTTCACTCATAGTATGAAGGTGTACATCGCGCATTCTAGCCTGCTTCCGAGCCATCAACTCTGCTGGATTGTTATGTAGAGGAAGCTCTGGCTTTTCCAGCACTAACAATAGCTGCCTTTTCTTTTTTAAGGTGAGCTCAATTTGTTTATCTAGTTTCTCGTAGCCAGTGATTGTTGAGAATAACTCAGTAAACTCATTGGATAGCTTATCTATCTCATCTTGCCCTGGGTTCTTTTTATATTCAATGAGCTTATGATAATAATCCCAAAACCTATCCAAGAAGGGTGCTGCCTCTATATAATGTAGGCTATATTACTGCTGGCACGCCAAAATCATTAACCTTCTCCCAAAACTGATCCCATCTTCCTTTAGTCTTTACTAGTGTTCTCAAGCATAAAACAATTTTCATTCCCTTGTCTTTCCAGCGCATTCCTGATCCGCCTAATCTTTGTTTAACAATTGTTTTACATGCTGCTTCAGTGACGCCAGAGCCAATTGGTGCATTCTGCTTAATCAAATTATGATACGACATTCGCTTTTCTTTAATATTATTTTCAAAATACGTAATTGTTCCTTCTAGCTTTTCTCTAAGCGATTTATTCAGTTTTTTATTTACATGCTCTTTAAGCTCAGCAAGTATTCTACCTGCCGCACCTTTCTTGTGCTTTAAATCATGACATCGCTCTTCGAGCCAAACATCACGCTCATCTCTTTCAGATTTTTTGGTAAATATTGCCCTTGATGCTTCGCCGAGATATTCAGTTGCATGCCAAAAATCTAAAATTTGCGTATCAGTATGTTTTTTTAGAAATGGCCAATTATTTTTTGCTCCATCAGCAACGCCAATTGTTTTAGCATCAGGGTAATATTTTTTTTCAGCTTTATTTCCTTTTCAAGCCTATTAAAGAATTCATCTTTTCCATATTCTGGTGATGCTGCAACGTAGGTTGTGTGCAGGCGTTCACCATGCTTATCATACATGGAAATAGTTCCAACCATGCTCTCTCTATAACCATCATCAACGGTGAGGACATATGCACCATCTAAGCTAATGCTTAGCATCTCAACGCCTGCATCAAGCTTTGGCTCTTCATATTCCCACTCAGCCTCTTTGGCTTGTGCAATACCGCCAACAAAATCAGTTGCCCGTTGCAAGTATGAATGTGAGATTTTACGGTTATGATTGACCTTGAGATCATCAATAACACTAGGAGCAGGTAAGTTTGAGTATTTATGTGAGATTATTTTTGCAAATCGCGGTGTTGATCCTTGGATAATTCTAGCCTTATCTTCTAAAGGACAAAAGATCTTACCGCCTTTAGAGGTTTGATAAACATAACGCTTAATTCGAGCAACTCCATAAGGCGTTTGGTAATTTGCTTCATCTCTACTTCGTGCTGTTAGCTTTATTTTTCCAACATGGATAGGAGAGCCATCTGCATCAAACTTACTTAAAGCTTTTTCAGTGGCTAATGTTCCAACCTCATTAAGCCCATCAAGAATTGCGTCCTCACATTCAAGCATGGATCCTTTTAGTGGAAGCTTGAGTTCAATAGTTAATTCATTATTTTCATCAGAGATAATTCTAGCTGACATCCAAACACCATCCTTCATCATGTTAAAGTGTATATTATGCTATATATTCTACATTATATAAAGGCAGCACCCTCCAAGAAGCTGTCAACAGAGTCTTGGTGCTTCTTAAAAATTGGCGTCAGCTTTTTATAATGCCTACCCTCATGAACCCAGCACAAGGCGAGTGATTCAGTAATGAGCTTAAACTGTGGCACATCATCGGTAATGAGTGTTTCTATCGCATAAGGACTCTTTCTATATGTTGAGATAGCTGCCGCATCAGTAATCAGCTTTCTATATTTTGGAAATTTTTTATCACCTAATACCTTATCAAGAATAACTTCCAGCTCCTTACTGTTTAAGATAGTCGATGAGTGAAATACCTTTAAGCTTTCGATTACCTTGTGGGGTAAGTTCATAGTAGCCAGTAAATTAAAAGCGGCCTCATTTAATGTGAACCCAAAGTGGTCTTTGCTTAACATTTCAATGACGCTTAATCGACTTTTACTGGTCAGCGTAAAGTAAGCTGAATAATACTCATTACCCAATACATTAACATAACGGTTTTTCCCATCCTCTCTAGCGTTGGTGTCATCTAGGTGCTGGTAGTTCGTGGATTGTAAACCTGCCTTCACAACTTCTACCTTCTCGGGCTCAAGTATCGTAGGTGTTTTAATTGTGAAGCTATGGATGGTTGATTTACTAATATCTATGTTGGCGGTTTTATAAAATGTCTCAAGGCTTTCTAGCGTCGGGTGCTGCCTCTATATAATGTAGGCTATATTACTGCTGGCACGC
>CBDALO010000134.1:0-10574 GCA_965196985.1 Gammaproteobacteria bacterium
TTTAATGAAATGGCGAAATAAGCCGTTAGGAAAGATAAAATATCTTTGGCTAGATGCACGTTATGAGAAGGTGCGCACTAGCGGCACAGTACAAGACTGTGCGGTATTGATAGCCTATGGCTTTGATGAATCAACCGGCAAGAGAACAGTGCTAGGTGTTTCTGTTGCGTTATCAGAGGCTGAGGTACATTGGCGTGATTTTCTTCAGCAGTTGGTTGAGCGAGGTATACATGGTATTGAGTTGATTACTAGCGACGCTCATACTGGCCTAAAAGCCGCTAGAAGAGCTGTGTTCCCCAGTGTTCCTTGGCAACGCTGCCAATTTCATTTGCAGCAAAATGCTCAGGCTCACATACCAAAGCGCTCAATGAAGGAACCAGTAGCTGAGGAGATTACAGCTATATTTAATGCCTCAAACATTCATGAGTCGGAAAGACTATTGGCTATGGCGGTAGATAAATATCAGCAAACAGCACCAGAGCTTTCTTCTTGGTTGGAAGTGAATATACCGGAGGGCTTAGTAGTGATGAACTTTGACAGGCCGCATCAAAAAAGATTAAGAACCAGTAACATAGCTGAGCGCGTAAACAGAGAGGTAAAAAGAAGGACGCATACAGTTGGAATTTTCCCTAATACTGAATCGTGCCTAAGGCTCGTATCAGCTGTTTTAGTGGAAATTGATGACCAGTGGAGCGGATCACCTAGATACTTAAGTTGAAGTGAATAATAAGGCTTCATAGGGTTTTAGGATAGATCATTCTTGTTCTTATTAACGAGATATAATTGCTATTACCTAAAAGTTAATAATTTATTTTGAGAGGAGAAAAATTTGAGGTATAAATAATTTTTTAGATTGATTAGCATAATTAATTTAAGATATTATGCGATGAGACAGGTACAATAGAGTGCCATTTAGAATTTTAAAGGTTTTCTAAGTACTGAAGTTGGTTTTTACAGACAAAATAACGCTCTATCAACACCACACGTAATGACCGTTTGTTTGATCCCTTGGCAAAACTCAGACAGTGCATTTAAAGCATGACCCAATCGTAATAAATAATGAAAACCTTGCATCGCATGCCAGTCATAAGAATAGGCGTGTTTGTAATGATAGCCGCGGTTTTTTTCTGTGTTATGACTGTCTTCAATGAATCCTTTTTGACGAGCCGTTAAATTAAACAGCTCATGCACCTGACCCAGTGAAACACGCAAACTGGAAATCCAAGCTCGTTCAACAAAATGCTCAACAATCTCTCCCGTCTTTTGATCAACCTCTTCGTAGCGTTCCTTGCAACCCGCTAAATGAAGCGTGAGTTCCCAATCATAACCATAAGTTACGTCAACCCCAGTTCGGAGTTAATAGTGATCAAGTAATTAAATTCTAATTGCTTGGCAACCTTTTCACTGCAGTAATTGTTAATGGCTCAATAATATAAGCAGCCAACCCAGCAATAAGATGTGTAATAGCATTTGCAACCGAGCGATGTCTGGTGTGCCAAATATGAAACTTATGTTTCAAGCAGCCAAAAACAGTCTCAATGATCCCTCGCTGATTTAATAACTGTTGCTCGTGATCGCTAAGTGGCTGCGCATTTTTCATATTTTTTCTTTTGCGTGTAATTAACTTCAAACCGCTATCAAGTAGTTTTTCAAAAACAGCCTTCCCAATATAGCCTTTATCTCCGAAGGCCAAACCCTCCAGCCCTTCAAACAATGAGACACCTGCAGCTAAATCATGATGATTGCCGGGCGTGACTTTAAAGGCGATTAACTCACCTATGTCATTGATTACTAAATGAAGTTTCAGACCAAAAAACCAACCAACAGATGTTTTTCCAAGTTTTGCAACCGCTTTAAATGTGCGGTGGCGTTTAGTGCGTTTAATGTGACAGTTTGGTAGGCAACTTGAGTCAATGTAGTAAATGCCACTACGCCTGCCACCGTTAAGAGTAATAAAAATTGTCAGTGGCATTAGCGCTCTAGGCATCAATTCAATAAAACGTGAGTAACTGGGTAAATTAGGGAAGTAATGTCCCTAGTATGTTTTTAGAAAGCCAGTATAAAAATATTTAAAGTTTCTATAGCCGATCATTTGGAACAAAATCATGATTGTCATAATCTCGCTATAAGCTAAACAACAAGGTGGACCTGACTTTTTTTCTGCAGATGAAGGGAGGGGTGCTGCCTTTATATAATGTAGAAAATATAGCATAATATACACTTTAACTGGGTGCTGCCTTTATATAATGTAGAATATATAGCATAATATACACTTTAACATGATGAAGGATGGTGTTTGGATGTCAGCTAGAATTATCTCTGATGAAAATAATGAATTAACTATTGAACTCAAGCTTCCACTAAAAGGATCTATGCTTGAATGTGAGGACGCAATTCTTGATGGGCTTAATGAGGTTGGAACATTAGCCACTGAAAAAGCATTAAGTAAGTTTGATGCAGATGGCTCTCCTATCCATGTTGGAAAAATAAAGCTAACAGCACGAAGTAGAGATGAAGCAAATTACCAAACGCCTTATGGAGTTGCTCGAGTTAAGCGTTATGTTTATCAAACCTCTAAAGGCGGGAAGATCTTTTGTCCTTTAGAAGATAAGGCTAGAATTATCCAAGGATCAACACCGCGATTTGCAAAAATAATCTCACATAAATACTCAAACTTACCTGCTCCTAGTGTTATTGATGATCTCAAGGTCAATCATAACCGTAAAATCTCACATTCATACTTGCAACGGGCAACTGATTTTGTTGGCGGTATTGCACAAGCCAAAGAGGCTGAGTGGGAATATGAAGAGCCAAAGCTTGATGCAGGCATTGAGATGCTAAGCATTAGCTTAGATGGTGCATATGTTCTCACCGTTGATGATGGTTATAGAGAGAGCATGGTTGGAACTATTTCCATGTATGATAAGCATGGTGCACGCCTGCACACAACCTACGTTGCAGCATCACCAGAATATGGAAAAGATGAATTCTTTAATAGGCTTGAAAAGGAAATAAAGCTGAAAAAGAAATATTACCCTGATGCTAAAACAATTGGCGTTGCTGATGGAGCAAAAAATAATTGGCCATTTCTAAAAAAACATACTGATACGCAAATTTTAGATTTTTGGCATGCAACTGAATATCTCGGCGAAGCATCAAAGGCAGTATTTACCAAAAAATCTGAAAGAGATGAGCGTGATGTTTGGCTCGAAGAGAGATGTCATGACTTAAAGCACAAGAAAGGTGCGGCAGGTAGAATACTTGCTGAGCTTAAAGAGCATGTAAATAAAAAACTGAATAAATCGCTTAGAGAAAAGCTAGAAGGAACAATTACGTATTTTGAAAATAATATTAAAGAAAAGCGAATGTCGTATCATAATTTGATTAAGCAGAATGCACCAATTGGCTCTGGCGTCACTGAAGCAGCATGTAAAACAATTGTTAAACAAAGATTAGGCGGATCAGGAATGCGCTGGAAAGACAAGGGAATGAAAATTGTTTTATGCTTGAGAACACTAGTAAAGACTAAAGGAAGATGGGATCAGTTTTGGGAGAAGGTTAATGATTTTGGCGTGCCAGCAGTAATATAGCCTACATTATATAGAGGCAGCACCCGGTAACACCGTTGATTTTATGCTGTCAGAGAAGCGTGATCGTAAGGCAGTTCTAGCTTTTTTTAATAAAGCGATTGGATCAAGCGGGTTACCCAAAAAGGTTAACATTGATAAAAGTGGTGCAAATACAGCAGCGTTGGAAAGACTCAACACCTTATTATTTTTATCTGGATTCTGGTTTGCGATGGTCGAGGTTAGGCGCATTAAATACCTCAATAATCTGGTCGAACAAGACCATCGATCGATAAAGCGTATCACGAAATATACACTGGGTTTTAAAAAGTTCAATTCAGCTAAGGCAACAATAGCTGGTATTGAGTTATGCCATATGCTAAAAAAAGGGCAGATGCGAGGCAATAGCATGATGCAAGCCTGGCAGCAGTTCTACACGCTCGCAGACTAGTTGCGCCCAAAAATAGGCTACCTCATCTAGGTGTAAATTTTTCGACAGAACCGTTTTTACACTTGATATGGAAAGAAATACTACAGAAATTGATTATAAATTAGCTAATCATTGAGATTTGGTCCCTTTTAACCAGGATTCCGGCCGGACCTCTATAAGGCTTTGTTATAATCCTCATTTTCAATAAAGGCTTGGGGTATCCGTCTTATTTCAGCATGATGCTCATGCTGCGCTCTCTTTAGTTTACTGCGCCTGTGATGAGCGGATGGTAATTAATTCCGCTAGCGAAGGCATAGAATAGTTTTTTGTAATTCTGTCATATATATAATCGAAGACATTAACTGCTAGCTTTTTACATGTCTCAGTAATTGTAACCATTGTATCCTTAGCTTTCGTTCCTTCTTCACTCATAGTATGAAGGTGTACATCGCGCATTCTAGCCTGCTTCCGAGCCATCAACTCTGCTGGATTGTTATGTAGAGGAAGCTCTGGCTTTTCCAGCACTAACAATAGCTGCCTTTTCTTTTTTAAGGTGAGCTCAATTTGTTTATCTAGTTTCTCGTAGCCAGTGATTGTTGAGAATAACTCAGTAAACTCATTGGATAGCTTATCTATCTCATCTTGCCCTGGGTTCTTTTTATATTCAATGAGCTTATGATAATAATCCCAAAACCTATCCAAGAAGCTGTCAACAGAGTCTTGGTGCTTCTTAAAAATTGGCGTCAGCTTTTTATAATGCCTACCCTCATGAACCCAGCACAAGGCGAGTGATTCAGTAATGAGCTTAAACTGTGGCGCATCATCGGTAATGAGTGTTTCTATCGCATAAGGACTCTTTCTATATGTTGAGATAGCTGCCGCATCAGTAATCAGCTTTCTATATTTTGGAAATTTTTTATCACCTAATACCTTATCAAGAATAACTTCCAGCTCCTTACTGTTTAAGATAGTCGATGAGTGAAATACCTTTAAGCTTTCGATTACCTTGTGGGGTAAGTTCATAGCAGCCAGTAAATTAAAAGCGGCCTCATTTAATGTGAACCCAAAGTGGTCTTTGCTTAACATTTCAATGACGCTTAATCGACTTTTACTGGTCAGCGTAAAGTAAGCTGAATAATACTCATTACCCAATACATTAACATAACGGTTTTTCCCATCCTCTCTAGCGTTGGTGTCATCTAGGTGCTGGTAGTTCGTGGATTGTAAACCTGCCTTCACAACTTCTACCTTCTCGGGCTCAAGTATCGTAGGTGTTTTAATTGTGAAGCTATGGATGGTTGATTTACTAATATCTATGTTGGCGGTTTTATAAAATGTCTCAAGGCTTTCTAGCGTCATACCACCTTGAGTATTTAGGAAGCTTGTCCAGCTTTTAATAGTAGGGCCGAACTGGCCCTCATAACCAGTTGGCAGAGGTGCTGTATAGTGTTTGTTTTCAGAAGGGGAGTAATATTGTTGGCGCAAAAAAAGAGTGTTATTAGCAGCAATTTTTATATCCTGGATAAGTGTTTTCTTAGAGCCATTTGGCACAGCATCGCTGGGCAACGAATCTGGATTAATTGTTAGTGTCATTGTATTAGAGACTTCGAGATTTTTTTTACTAGATTTTGGCTTTCTAGTTTTATTGGTTTTATTTCCTTTTCTATCCTTCTCGGAGGAATGATCCTTGTCCTTGTTAGCGCGCGTTTGCTTTCTAACATTAGGCTTTCCTTGCTCACCTTTATATTTATTTAATGCGTTATTTAACGATTGCACCTTGTCTTCTAGCTTTATGATTTTCTCAGCCTGACTTTCACATACATTGCTAAAATCTGTTTCTAGTGCTGTTGGTGTAACAGTATTATTAAATCTCTCAATGAGATCGGCTAAAACTGATTTGTCAGGTTGTTTTTTCATAGGAAGAGTATACCACGGGTTTGAAAAGGTAAATTTTCCCCACACAGATGGCCGTACTGCTGAAATTATTTTTAAGCCATGAACCTGATCGATGAAAAAATAATCCGAGCATACAGCGTTGTTATAGAGCGCACATCATGCTTTTATGACACACGATGATTCCAATATAAAATTTCCAAATTTGCACGAAAAAGCTGTCAAGAACTTTTTGAATTATTTTCAAATCATGCTGATATTGAACGGATACGGCTTGGGGCTATTCTAACTCGTGCGCAAAATTATACATGTATCGACTCGCTTCTTCTTCCATCTCAGCTTTTGTTCCCTAGTTCCCCGATGATTTTTTATCATTTTATTATAAGCAGGCACTCCTTAACCTCTCTATCTTTATCTTTTTGCCTACCTAGCGTCATGTGTTTATGTTTTTTAAAAAGTAAATTTATTTTTTGTTTTTTAAAAACTGTTTCAGCTATTCCCTTTAATTCTTCCAGCGATATCATGCCCGTATTAGAATAACTCAAAACTAAACTTGATTCGTTATCTTTAACAGCTTCAAATAACAATAAGAAAGCATCTTTCACTTGTGATTTTATACAAAATGGAGATTGATGCCTATTTTCTCTGTAACGCCCCTTTACAATTTTTCCATTTTTAATTTGAAGCTTTGGATAATCATAAAGAACAAGTGTTTCAAGAGTATGGTAAAAACGGCTATAGTGCACGAAACAGTAAGGAGGGTCTGCATAGACTGTCCCACCTTTGAATTGATGAATACAATCAAGGTAGTCAAGTGTAGTTATTTTGTGATTTAACTTAGGCTTATTATTCGGAAGCCATTTGATTAACTCATCATATTTTCTTTTAAAATATTTAGAAATCAGTCGTTTTCTATAAATCAAGATATCTTCTAATGAAGATTGGGTTTTTGCATCGCGATATTGAGCATAATGTCCTGTTCCTTGACTTGTATAAGCCATTGCAAACATTAACGATGAAATTATAGGTGAATACACGGTGGTATCTTTGTATGTCTCAGCAACTTCTCTAATAGCGTCTATCCAAAGGCATTGCTCCATACTCCACCATGTCCCTGAGTAATACTTTAAGAACAAATGCCAATCATGTCTAAAATCACGATCTATTAATTCTTTTTGCAATGTTTCAATAATATTAAAACCAGCTATAGAATCCACAGAAAAATAATCGGCTTTTATTTTTATCTTTGCTTTATTTTTTTTTACAATCAGGGCAGCTTCACTTAATAAGCAGTCTGCCGTTGGTGTCTTTTTGTTTTTGTAAGCTAAAGAATATGTCTTTGATAGCTCTAAAGAATAGGATTGTATATCATTGGAATGAACAGCACATTGTTGCCCTACAGAACCGGCAAGTGATGCGCTTCCAGAAAATAAGTCTAAAATAGCCCCCCCACTGTAAACCTCATTGATTCCATCTAGCACAAAATGCATTATGCTAGATTTTGAGCCCATATATTTAATAAACTGCGGATGTTTTTTGTCTACCAGCAACGGACTTTTTTTCTTGACAAGAGAAGCTCCTTTCGTATATCCCAAAACGGGATATACAGAACTTTATGGCAATATAGCAACTCTGTCAATATTTTGAGAAAAAAAATGAATTTAAGTAGCTGGGGTTATGAAAGAGAATGCTTGCAACGCTTACTCCGCAAACTTCGAAAAATGGCAGGTTTTACACAGGCTGAGCTTGCTGAGCTGTTAAATAAACCGCAAAGCTATGTTTCCAAGTATGAAAGCGGAGAGCGTAGACTTGATGTTATTGAATTAATAGTTGTGTGTAAAGCTTGTAAATTAACATTAAATGAATTTGCAGACTATTTGGAAAATGAATTCAGTAAAGCTAGGGGCGGTAAAAAAACATGACCTCAAGTCAGGCCGGCTTCGCCGGCAACTTTCTAAGCCTCTAAGAGTTTAGTCTTTACAAAGCCACGAGTATTATTAAGTCTCAAACTAGTCAAACCTGCCCATGGAATAATAACGAATAAAAATAACACACCTGCTATAGAAATTGCTTCAGGTAGCTGAGCAATAACTCACCTACTATACGCGCTTCTCATTTTACTCTAAGAATAATGAAACGCTTTAGTATCAAACAAATCTTGGTAACCAATCAGAACTGGTGGAACTTTCACACCAAGTACAAAGATAAAATCAGAGAAGCTATTGTCATTGGCATTGTTAAGCTGCTTAGCTGCAAACATCCTATGCGTGGCCATAAAGAGTATCATTGCAGTAATCCAAACTGTTCACACGTCAAATACATCCGCCATACCTGTAAAGCTAAAAGCTGTTCATCGTGTGGTAAAAAAGCCACAGAAGTATGGATACAACAACAAATGGCAATCTTACCCAACACTGCATGGCAACACATCACATTCACCATGGCCTCTACTCTTTGGGACTGGTTTGGACAAACAGAGAGCTTCTTAATTTACTCCCACCATTAGCAGCAAAGGTGTTACTCAAGCTTGCTAAAAACAAGAGGGTTAAACCCGGTGTATTTATCGCGCTTCACACCTTTGGCAGAGATCTAAAGCGCAATGTGCATCTTCATGCGTCAATCACTCTGGGTGGTATCAACAAAGAGTTAACACAATGGAAAAGCCTCTACTTCCATCAACCTACACTAATGTCCATGTGGCGTTATGAGGTCATTAACCTTTTTAGAGGGTGCTGCCTCTATATAATGTAGGCTATATTGCTGCTGGCACGCCAAAATCATTGACCTTCTCCCAAAACTGATCCCATCTGCCTTTAGTCTTTACTAGTGTTCTCAAGCATAAAACGATTTTCATTCCCTTGTCTTTCCAGCGCATTCCTGATCCGCCTAATCTTTGTTTAACAATTGTTTTACATGCTGCTTCAGTGACGCCAGAGCCAATTGGTGCATTCTGCTTAATCAAATTATGATACGACATTCGCTTTTCTTTAATATTATTTTCAAAATACGTAATTGTTCCTTCTAGCTTTTCTCTAAGCGATTTATTCAGTTTTTTATTTAGATGCTCTTTAAGCTCAGCAAGTATTCTACCTGCCGCACCTTTCTTGTGCTTTAAGTCATGACATCTCTCTTCGAGCCAAACATCACGCTCATCTCTTTCAGATTTTTTGGTAAATACTGCCTTTGATGCTTCGCCGAGATATTCAGTTGCATGCCAAAAATCTAAAATTTGCGTATCAGTATGTTTTTTTAGAAATGGCCAATTATTTTTTGCTCCATCAGCAACGCCAATTGTTTTAGCATCAGGGTAATATTTCTTTTTCAGCTTTATTTCCTTTTCAAGCCTATTAAAGAATTCATCTTTTCCATATTCTGGTGATGCTGCAACGTAGGTTGTGTGCAGGCGTGCACCATGCTTATCATACATGGAAATAGTTCCAACCATGCTCTCTCTATAACCATCATCAACGGTGAGAACATATGCACCATCTAAGCTAATACTTAGCATCTCAATGCCTGCATCAAGCTTTGGCTCTTCATATTCCCACTCAGCCTCTTTGGCTTGTGCAATACCGCCAACAAAATCAGTTGCCCGTTGCAAGTATGAATGTGAGATTTTACGGTTATGATTGACCTTGAGATCATCAATAACACTAGGAGCAGGTAAGTTTGAGTATTTATGTGAGATTATTTTTGCAAATCGCGGTGTTGATCCTTGGATAATTCTAGCCTTATCTTCTAAAGGACAAAAGATCTTCCCGCCTTTAGAGGTTTGATAAACATAACGCTTAACTCGAGCAACTCCATAAGGCGTTTGGTAATTTGCTTCATCTCTACTTCGTGCTGTTAGCTTTATTTTTCCAACATGGATAGGAGAGCCATCTGCATCAAACTTACTTAAAGCTTTTTCAGTGGCTAATGTTCCAACCTCATTAAGGCCGTCAAGAATTGCATCCTCACATTCAAGCATGGATCCTTTTAGTGGAAGCTTGAGCTCAATAGTTAATTCATTATTTTCATCAGAGAGAATTCTAGCTAACATCCAAACACCATCCGTAATCAAGTTAAAGTGTATATTATGCTATATATTCTACATTATATAAAGGCAGCACCCTTTTTAGAAACCACCACCAGGACAAAGGGCTTATTCTGCCAAATCAGTTAGCCTCTACACTGAACCACACTTTCAACTTTAATCAACTGCTTGATCAGCTTTACCAAAAACGATGGGTAGTACATTGCGCAAAGCCCTCAAAGAATCACAAACAAAACGTTAAATACTTAGGTCGATACACCAAACGTCCTCCTATTGCGTAAGCGATCCACGGGCGTCCTTGCTTCCGTAGCTAACACGTGCTAGGTGCTATCCGGCGGCACATTCCATGGCAGCAGTGCCTCAATATCTTCTAATGTTTTGCAATGTGGTAGGCGCTCATAAAGATAGGTGAAGTATCGACAGACATTGTGATGATGCAGTTCAGCAGTTAGAGCTAGACTTGCATGCATTGCTAGTGCGTTAGCGCCTGGCATTGTGTCGCAAAATAGAAAGTTCTTCCTTGCAAGCACTAAGAGCTTAATGTCTCTCTCTGTGTGATTGTTATCAATCTCACATCTACCATCATCAAGAAACCGAGTCATGTTTTCCCAATGCTTGATGACATATTCCATTGCCCTGCCAAGATGAG
>CBDALO010000135.1:0-7124 GCA_965196985.1 Gammaproteobacteria bacterium
ATCATGAAGAACATCAATTTTACTGGCGTGTGAAAGTTTTTCACAGCTCTGTTCTAGCAATACATCATTTGTTTTTATTGGATCTAAATCGGTGCTTTTATTTTCACCGGTAAGTGTACGAATCATCTTTTTATACTCATTGTTATCTTTTGATGAACTGAACAACTTACAACTACCTTCAGTTAATAGCTTTCCTACAATCGTCGATAGATTTTTTTAAAACAACTTTCCCAGTTAATTTTGAAAAAAGAGGGGCAGCGTAATCGGCGAAGTTTAACATTTATACTCATCTCGTTAGTCTTGTTAAAAAGACAAAGCATAGTCATTTTTACACAATATTTCAGCATTATTTTGCTGATTTAAATTTTGGGTAGTTTTCAGATGAATATGCTTGGCCACTAAGGGTTCTAAGCGTTTAAATAAGCGGCAGACATTACTGTCATCCAAACCAACAAAGTAACCTAAGAATTCATGTGTTACATAAGTGCGATAGTACATCATGAGAAGCAAAAGGCGATCATGGTGCGTGGTGAGTTTCGGGCGCCTTCCCAGCTTACTAAACTCATCATCAAGTGATGACTTCACTTGTTGGTGTATCGTTTCAAAATCATCAAGGGTCAAACCAGTTAACTTTTTAAAAATACGCGGGCGGTTACTGAGTTGCTGATAGCTTAATAGCATATGCCTTTCCATGAATGATTATTAATCAGGCAATTATAAGCAAATTTTAGCTAGTTTCTAGAACTGCCCTTAGTTACGCAGAAGGTCTATAGTTCAACCAGCCTTGTGAATCCGACACACTCAACCAGTCTTGATAGACAGACTTGCCTTGCTTAATGCGAGTCAGTGCGCGATCACAATTGCCGACAGACACATGGAACGTATCCAACGCGCCGGTCATGGTATTTTGCACCAAGTTATACAAGTCTTTGTTGGTGTGAGAAAGCAGATACATCGGCAACGCGCCTACCGCTGCGGTCGCCGAGCCAATCACACTTTGTGAAATGCCCTGCATCGAGCTTTGGATGTTGTTTAACGTGTTACTGATGGAGACGGAGGGATTAAAATCACAGCTAAACCCTAAGTTACTGTGAATGTCGCCACCTAAGGTCACGTCTTGTTGCGTGCTAATGGGCGGGATGCTTAAATCTGACCCGCCACCCATTTGATAGTAATAGGTCGAGTTGGACGGGATAATGCCTGCGCCATAACACTGGGCGACCAGTAAGGTGGCGAGGGTGGTGGTGAGTAGTGTTTTTTTCATACCAAGCTCCTGTGGTTCGATTAACGTTTGGTGGTTGGGGGCACGTCGTGACTCAATGGCATTCGGTTAACGTGATTTTATGCTATTCTCTTGCTCCCTTGAATAACTAGCGGTGAATTTAACCGAAGGAGCGGAGCAGGTATGCAGGACTTTTGGATCCAGTTGCACGCAATATTAGCAGACTGTTGTGCAAAATTTGATGAAACCTGGCAGCAAAGAAAACGAGCAATAACGACTGAAATTCTAGTTGTTTTCATTTTAAAACTAGTACTGAGTAAAAATAATCAGGGTTATCAAATTTTATTAAACGAGCTTTGGGAGTCATCAGAATTGGCCTGTATTCAGGAAAAGCCGTTCGCTGCTTCATCCATATGTGAGGCTCGCCAAAAGATGCCGGAAGTGATATTTACCGACCTCAATCGTGCTGTTTTATTGGCGCGAGAAAAGCAGGAGCCATTACCTTTATGGCAAGGACATCGTGTTTTTGGCGTTGATGGCTCCAAAATAAATCTACCTCATGAATTACTCGCCGCTGGTTACATGGCACCTAATAAAGGCCAATACTACCCACAAGGAATTATGAGCGCATTATATCATTTAGGTAGTGGCTATATTTATGATATTACTCTCAATGCAGAACGAAGCGAACGGCATATTTTATTGGCGCACATGGAGACGATGCAACCTGGTGATGTCTTGGTTCTTGACCGAGGGTATTTCAGCTATTTGATTTTAGTAAAAGCGATGGAAAAAGGCATCCACCTTATTTGTAGAATGCAGAGTGGCACTGTAAATACAGCCGTAAAACGTTTTTGGGAAAGTGATAGTCAAGATGAAATCATTACTTATAAGCCGTCAGTAGCTGTAAAGTACGAAAGTCGAAAGCAGGGTTATGAACTCGATATAAAACCGGTGAGGTTGCGATTAATTAAATATACTATTGGTGATGAAACTTATGTTTGTAGCACCACGTTGTTGGACCAAAAAAAATACCCGCTGGATGAATTTCCTAGTGTATATCATGGTCGCTGGGGAATTGAGGAGCTTTATAAAATATCCAAGGTGTTTATTGATATTGAAGAATTTCACAGTAAGTCAGAGCTTGGTGTAAAGCAAGAATGCTATGCGCATGCGCTAATCATAAACTTCGCACGAATTTTTGAGTCTGAGGCTAATAATCAGCTTCCACCACCCTCACCGAAGGGAAAGAATAAACCTGAAAAGCAAGATGGCTATTGGCAAGATTTTGTTGGGGAAATAAAAAATATTAAAACTAATTTCAAAAACACATTACTGGTTATCGGTCGAAGTTTAGAAAAATTATTGTTGCCAGAAAATGATTCTGGTTTTCTTTGTATCCCGCTCATGCTTGGCAGCATTGCTCGCGTACGTCAAAAAATAAGAAGGGGTAGGCATTCACCACGGCAATCTAGAAAGCCGGTTACAAAATGGTTAAATATTAGTGGAGGATCTGCCAAATATGCTTAACCGAATGCCATTGCGTCGTGACTGGCCCACCATAAGTGGCCACTGTCTTGCACGCAGCCTCGGTAATGGCGCCAGAGCACAAACACGTAATTGCCGTGGCCTGCTTGCTCATCGGCTTGCCCTAAGGGCGTGCCAGTGGCTGAATTCGGTGCACCCAAGTGAATCTGTCGATCATTCGGGTAAACCTCTTGCCAGATTGCGTGGGCGTGACCGGTTTCCTCAATCACATTGGCCACTGCACAATTTTTCCCACAGGAATCGTGGGTACTGTGTACGATGTGCAAGGCGTTCTTGTTGGTGACGATGTCCGCTGCACGGAGCGCAATCACGACAGAGGCAATAAAGTCGTATCCGTTCAATATCAGCATGATTTGAAAATAATTCAAAAAGTTCTTGACAGCTTTTTCGTGCAAATTTGGAAATTTTATATTGGAATCATCGTGTGTCATAAAAGCATGATGTGCGCTCTATAACAACGCTGTATGCTCGGATTATTTTTTCATCGATCAGGTTCATGGCTTAAAAATAATTTCAGCAGTACGGCCATCTGTGTGGGGAAAATTTACCTTTTCAAACCCGTGGTATACTCTTCCTATGAAAAAACAACCTGACAAATCAGTTTTAGCCGATCTCATTGAGAGATTTAATAATACTGTTACACCAACAGCACTAGAAACAGATTTTAGCAATGTATGTGAAAGTCAGGCTGAGAAAATCATAAAGCTAGAAGACAAGGTGCAATCGTTAAATAACGCATTAAATAAATATAAAGGTGAGCAAGGAAAGCCTAATGTTAGAAAGCAAACGCGCGCTAACAAGGACAAGGATCATTCCTCCGAGAAGGATAGAAAAGGAAATAAAACCAATAAAACTAGAAAGCCAAAATCTAGTAAAAAAAATCTCGAAGTCTCTAATACAGTGACACTAACAATTAATCCAGATTCGTTGCCCAGCGATGCTGTGCCAAATGGCTCTAAGAAAACACTTATCCAGGATATAAAAATTGCTGCTAATAACACTCTTTTTTTGCGCCAACAATATTACTCCCCTTCTGAAAACAAACACTATACAGCACCTCTGCCAACTGGTTATGAGGGCCAGTTCGGCCCTACTATTAAAAGCTGGACAAGCTTCCTAAATACTCAAGGTGGTATGACGCTAGAAAGCCTTGAGACATTTTATAAAACCGCCAACATAGATATTAGTAAATCAACCATCCATAGCTTCACAATTAAAACACCTACGATACTTGAGCCCGAGAAGGTAGAAGTTGTGAAGGCAGGTTTACAATCCACGAACTACCAGCACTTAGATGACACTAACGCTAGAGAGGATGGGAAAAACCGTTATGTTAATGTATTGGGTAATGAGTATTATTCAGCTTACTTTACGCTGACCAGTAAAAGTCGATTAAGCGTCATTGAAATGTTAAGCCAAGACCACTTTGGGTTCACATTAAATGAGGCCGCTTTTAATTTACTGGCTATTATGAACTTACCCCACAAGGTAATCGAAAGCTTAAAGGTATTTCACTCATCGACTATCTTAAACAGTAAGGAGCTGGAAGTTATTCTTGATAAGGTATTAGGTGATAAAAAATTTCCAAAATATAGAAAGCTGATTACTGATGCGGCAGCTATCTCAACATATAGAAAGAGTCCTTATGCGATAGAAACACTCATTACCGATGATGCGCCACAGTTTAAGCTCATTACTGAATCACTCGCCTTGTGCTGGGTTCATGAGGGTAGGCATTATAAAAAGCTGACGCCAATTTTTAAGAAGCACCAAGACTCTGTTGACAGCTTCTTGGATAGGTTTTGGGATTATTATCATAAGCTCATTGAATATAAAAAGAACCCAGGGCAAGATGAGATAGATAAGCTATCCAATGAGTTTACTGAGTTATTCTCAACAATCACTGGCTACGAGAAACTAGATAAACAAATTGAGCTCACCTTAAAAAAGAAAAGGCAGCTATTGTTAGTGCTGGAAAAGCCAGAGCTTCCTCTACATAACAATCCAGCAGAGTTGATGGCTCGGAAGCAGGCTAGAATGCGCGATGTACACCTTCATACTATGAGTGAAGAAGGAACGAAAGCTAAGGATACAATGGTTACAATTACTGAGACATGTAAAAAGCTAGCAGTTAATGTCTTCGATTATATATATGACAGAATTACAAAAAACTATTCTATGCCTTCGCTAGCGGAATTAATTACCATCCGCTCATCACAGGCGCAGTAAACTAAAGAGAGCGCAGCATGAGCATCATGCTGAAATAAGACGGATACATAAAGTCGTTGTTGTTATCGACACTTTGCGTGCGCGGAAATTCATAGGCCCAATGATGCCAATAGTCCGGGCCAATAAAGTAACGGGTGAGATTCAATGCTTCGGGCACACGCACGAGCTCCGCTAACCCTAAGCGCGATGGCAGCGCATCTAAGGCGGATTGATAATAAGGCAGTAACGGCGTGGTATCCGGGCGCAGGTTAATAAAGGGCAAGTGCAACGCACTTAGCGGACTGCCAATCACGTCCACGCTTTTGGTGATCACACTGGCATTACTTTGCACGCCGGGTGTCGGTGTGTTGCGCCCGTCGGTAAGCTCATCGCCGGTGGCTTGTTTCACTGCCGTATTACCCAGTGTGTGAGCTGTCGTGTCTAAGGTAGTGCGTGCTAACGTCCACGTGTCATCACCTGCTTCATTAAACACGGTCACGACTAAGTCCGGTAAGTATTCATCCAGCTCAGGTGTGATCGTTACGGGGTCAGTTAAGGAATGGTGCGTCCAAACGCACACACCAATCACGCGCCAATGCAAATACTCAAACAGGTGCTTGCCCATTGACCACGTCAGTGACACGGTATTCAGCGTTGACGGCGGGGCGTCATTGGCGTGTACTGCCCCAACACAACCGAGCCACACCAACCCTACCAGTAACCTGCACAGCCAACCTCGTCTCATGCGCGACCCCCTTGTTCAGCTTGCCAGTGCTGCCACAGCGCTTGGGCTTTGGCGACATCATGCACACCTAACACCACAAAGCGTTGATTAAACACGACAGCCGGCAGTTGCGTGACGCCAAGTTGTTTGGCTTTCACTTCACACACCGCGCCCTCACTGATTTGTTGTAACAGCTGTTGCACGGACAGCGACGGCGCGTTTTGTAATAACGCCGGGGTTTGTTGGACTTGCGCGAGCAGCTGTTGCTTGGCGGTGGCAGCTTGATCCAAGTAACACGGCGTCACGTGGGGCGGCACATGATAAAACGCTAACGTGCTCACGCTGAATAATTGTATCTTGAGCGCTAAGGCTAGCCCTGAAAAACCGCAGCCGAGTAGTAACAAGCCTCCTCGTTTGAGTTTAAACCGCATCGGGTTGCTCCTTGGTTAAGGGGTTACAGGTGGAATGGGGTGTGGTAGGCGAGTCAATCTTGGCGTGCCAAAACACCGGCTTGTCATTACCCGTCCGTGCTTGGGTAATTAAGTCTTCTGCCATGCGTTCAACCGCTTCGAGTTCAGTGAGGTTGTACTCACGTTGCAAGCGGTGACGCCGGGTACGCTCTTCGGGTTCGGTCATGGCGAGTGACAGCATTAACCGGGGTGGCACATTGCGAAACAAGCCCGCATAGCGTTTGCCGAGCAACACGCCTTCGGAATACACGCCCGGGTATTTGCGCACATCTAAAATCAACGCCCGCATTTCCTCAGTGAGCGGTTTGAAGCGTTCGATCAAGCTCACCTCATCGGCTTCTAAGGCCAGACACAACCATGTCTCCATCATGGAGAGCGCTTTTTTGGATTCAATGCCACTAAAATCCTCGAGGTTTTGACTGGCGAGCATCATGTCAAGGCCCATCTTTCGAGCGACCTTCGCCATTAAAATCACAAAGGCTGCCACCATGTCGGATTTAAAGAACACGTGCGCCTCATCCAGGATCAGCTGGGTGCGACGCCCTGAGCTTTTATCCCGCTCAGCTAAGGCGAGAATCTTGCCCAGCACACTGATCGACACAATGTTCATTAAGTCCTTGTAGGTGGCACTTTGCATAAAACCAAATTCCACGTGCAGAAAATCAAAGTCGTCTAAGGGAGTAGACGGTTGATTGATAAATTGTCCGCGAATGCCGGTGGTGTAATAAGTTAAGCGCAAGGCGTATTGTTTTAAGCGACCGGCGAGCTCGGCGTTGCTTTCCTCACTGGCAAGCGTCTGCATACTGGTAATGACATGGCTTAACAACATTTGCGAAACGTTTTGCGCTTTACAGGTTTTCATGGCGTGCACTAACGCTTGAGTGATCAGTGACAAGTCGGTGGGATCAAGCTTGTCTTCTTCTTTGGCACTGCCTTGAGTAATCATCACCCG
>CBDALO010000136.1:0-28527 GCA_965196985.1 Gammaproteobacteria bacterium
GCCGTATTACTGTTGAGTGGGATGCTGAGACGCAGCAGCGTTTTCCTGAGAGAACACGCCAGTGGTGTGAGGATCATGCGGAAGATCCTACCGGTAAAACCTACTGGTTTCTTTTTAATGATATCAAGTATTTTAGTAAGGTTGAACCGCCAGTCTCTTCCAATGCAAGATGAGCCTGAAATAGCCCCCACTTTCCAATGCAAAGTGGGCCTGAAGTTGTTGCGTGATCGTTCATCCTATATGGATGAATATCAATATGAACGACATAGAATTAAACACCCTTACACAGATTGAGCAATTTCTATCCTCATCAACCCAGCTTACCTTTGAAGCTACATCACGAGCAGAAGCTTACCTATGGGTTACGAACACATTAGACCTTCTGCGTAACTAAGGGCAGTTCTAGAAACTAGCTAAAATTTGCTTATAATTGCCTGATTAATAATCATTCATGGAAAGGCATATGCTATTAAGCTATCAGCAACTCAGTAACCGCCCGCGTATTTTTAAAAAGTTAACTGGTTTGACCCTTGATGATTTTGAAACGATACACCAACAAGTGAAGTCATCACTTGATGATGAGTTTAGTAAGCTGGGAAGGCGCCCGAAACTCACCACGCACCATGATCGCCTTTTGCTTCTCATGATGTACTATCGCACTTATGTAACACATGAATTCTTAGGTTACTTTGTTGGTTTGGATGACAGTAATGTCTGCCGCTTATTTAAACGCTTAGAACCCTTAGTGGCCAAGCATATTCATATTAAAAAAGACAGAACCCTAACAGAAGATGCGGTTTGCGCTATATTAATGGATGTAACGGAGCAGCCTATTCAGCGCCCCAAAAAGAAGAAGCCACGTAAAGATTATTATTCTGGTAAAAAGAAAAGACATACTCAAAAGGTGGAGATAGCAATGAGTACATCCGGAAAAATAATCAACGTCTCTCAAACAATGCCTGGGAGGGTTCATGATATTAAGATCCGACAACGTGGCAGCCCACTGCCACCAGCAGAAAAATATGCTGATCTAGGATACCAAGGAATTCAACATACTGACCCCTTGGTTAACTTACCTCATAAAAAGCCCAAAGGCGGCAAATTAACTACTCAACAAAAAGAGGATAACCGTAATCACAGCAAGATCCGTATTAGGGTTGAACATCAATTCTCAAAATTTAAAAAATTCCGCATTCTTGGGGAGGTGTATAGGAATTTTCGCAGAAAACACAATATGAGATTTAATATTATTGCTGGGATTCTCAATCTTCAAGCCGGATTCTAAAACTACAAACGAGCATAAGCTCGCCCAGTATTTAGTTTCGCAGAAGGTCTATTAAAAAAATTTGCTTATTGCGGTATGTGCAAAAAGAACAAAGGATTGATTCGTGATTACCTGCAACGAATGACTGGTTACTCACGTTCACAAATTACTAGGCTAATTGCTCAGTATCAAAAGTCAGGAAAAGTTGTTGTTAAGCAACGATCACCTAGAAATAAGTTTAGCTTAATCTATACGCATGAGGATACTTGGTTGTTAGCTGAAACGGATCAGGTTCATCAAACGCTTAGCGGGCTTACCACAAAAAAACTTTGCGAGAGAGCCTTTCATTTGTTTGGAGATAAGCGTTATGCGCGTCTTGCTTTTATCTCAGTCTCTCATCTTTACAATCTTCGACAAACTGAAACCTACCAGCGCAAACGGCGACACTTTAATAAAACTAAAGCAACGCAGGTTTCTATTGGTGAAAGGCGAAAACCAACTCCAGAGGGTAGGCCTGGCTTTATACGTTTTGATACAGTGCACCAAGGAGATATGGATAAAATCAAGGGTGTTTATCATAGGATGTGTAATGTAGTAGGTTTTAACAGCTATCTATGATATTGTGCTGCAGTCGATTGAGAAAACTACTGGAGCGTCAAAATGAACAAAGGATACCGCATAATCTTCGAATCTATTGATCTCGATAATCCCAGCACAGTTGTTCGCCAATCTACGTTAATAGAAGAGTCGGTCAAGGTAGCAACAAACTGTTTAGATTTCTCATTAGAGCATGAGAAACAAATTAAACTATTGCAGGCTGCGCTTGATAATATTCTGATAGAAAAAACTGAACTAATCAATAATGATTTACATTTGTGCCCAAAATGTCCAGGTGAATTAATTAAGCAAGGCAAGCGTAAGTCGACATTTCACGACGTATTTACTGACCATGAAGTAAAAATGCAACGAGCAAAATGTAATCAGTGTGGCTTTGAACCGGCCTCAACAGTTAAGACTTTTCTTGGTGGCACAACGATATCAGGAGACCTTGCAAAACTTCAATCTGAATTAGGGGCCGAACAGACCTTTAGAGATGCCGAGGATATTTTTAATAAATTTTCAACTGCACAACGCAAAGTTAACAATCATAATCGAATCAAATTAACAACAGAGCGTGTTGGCAGCTCATTAAAGTTAGTCAATAAAGAAGAAAAAAACATGTTAAAAGCAGATGAGGCAGAAGAATTAATTTTAAATGTTGATGGTGGTCATGTAAATTCAAAAGAGCCTAATTATAGAAGTTTTGAAGCGATGACGGCTGTTTTTTACAAGCCAGATGCTGTCGAAAGCAGTGCGAAAGGCACTAGAAATTTTCTATCCAGTAAATCATGCGCTGCATCAACTGCGAACGATAGTGGGAAAGAGATGATTGAAAACACTGTTATAGCTGCTATTAGAGAAGGGATGACACAAAATACTCATATTACTGCTCTATGTGATGGTGCTGCAAATTGCTGGAGTATAGTGGATGCATTAAAACCATTATGCAAAACAATCACCTCAATATTAGATTGGTTTCATATCTCCATGAAAATGCAAAATATCTCATTACCAGATGACATAAAGCCTAAATTCTTACGTATCAAATGGCATTTGTGGCGGGGAAATGTGTCTGCTGCAATAACTAGGCTTGAGCAATTAAAGGAGCATGCATTTTCTTCAAAATTGTCAGATAAGATTAAAAAATTCATAACATATATTCAAAATAATAAAGACAAGATTGTTAATTACCGAGAAAGGAAAAAAAATCATCTAGTCTTCACAAGTAATCTTGCGGAGTCCACAGTGGAAAGCCTGATTAACCAAAGGTGCAAGGGTCAGCAGCACATGAAGTGGACTAGGGAAGGGTTAGACCCGATCCTTCAGCTGCGTGCTCAGATTAACAGTAAAGCATGGTGCTCTAAATGGAAAACTGCTGTGCTGGGAGCAATATAAAACCTACTACATTACACTTCCTAAGCAGTACGAGAGTACATCACAAGGTGCGGCATGACCGCATGGATTTGCTCCACCATGTGACAAAGATGATCTTTACCTTGATAGACAGGTTGCTCTACATCGAGTTTATTCTCACAAAAGAATTCGGTTATCCTTCTCATCAGGTTACCCAGCGTGACGCCTTTTTCATTTGCTAATGCGATGAGCTGTTCATAAGTCGCTGGTGGAATACGAGTAGTAATTGCCTTCATCATTGCTCCTTTTCTAGGCGAAACAAAAGGTTACATTACAACTATATGTCACGGTGTGCAACTATATGATGCTTTCAAAGTAAAACACGTCTAACTTATTGATTTTAGCGTAACTATATGTTGCTATCCGCACTATATGTCACAAAAGCGCAACTATATGATGACTAAGAAATCAAATAGTTACTTTCGCATCTTATAGTTCAGTCAATTGTTAACTGATTGTTTTTAAAAGGCTTTTTAGTTATTTTTATGAAACTATATAGTTTCGCTTTTTTGCTTACACTTTATTCAATTCCAGAAAAACTTAACTGGTCATAAAAAAGTAAATTACCTTGTAACCCACTGTTTTTATTGCTTCTTTTTTTGGAAAAAGAGCATGAATTTTCATGCGTGGTGTGTGGGTGAAAAAACTAGGTCATTTCTTCCTTAATTCAGGGGTTGGCATTCTTTACTCGATTATTTATTGGGCTAATTATGCCCTTTTTAGAGGTAAAAACCGATGGGTTTTTGTTGGGTTTTTCTAGTCAGGCTACTCTAGCAAGGCGGGATCCTCGTGTCGAGTTTTTTGCTATCGCTTGCTTGGTTATTGTCGTTGACAGTCTCGACGCGCCAAGTGTGATTGTTAATGTTGAGGTTGTCTTGTGAGCTGGCTTGTGGTTTGCTTGGGTTTCTGAGAACTACCCAAAATTGTTATCTCCCTACCTGAACTGAATTCGATAATTCTTTTTGTTCTTCTTGAGAAACACTATTTTCTTTAAAAAATTGCTCTACTAAGTGATACGTTAGAAGTTTTCTAATACCCTTCGCAATAAAGTGTCGTGTCACCTTGCCCTTACCATCTCCTAATTTAGCTAGCATAATTGCGTAATCGTCATAAGCTTTTTCCTTACCTATCTCATACAAATATGAGGCCACATAAAAACATACAGCCAGTAGATTTTGTATCCCTTTAAAATTTTTTATCTGCATATTTTCCCAGCCTAGTCCTTCCTTGAGAAATTTAAAAACATATTCAATTTTCGCACGAGATAGATAGGCTATGTATACCTCATACGCCTCATCAAAAGTCGTTACTTTTTTATTAGTTAATAGCAGCATGTCATTCTTAAAAATTCTCCTACCATCTCTGCCTGTAATTTGGATTTTAATTGCATTGAAGTTCTCAAACTCTCCAAAATAAATAGTTATTTTTCCGTCTTGTACGCAATTCTTTCCAACTGTTAACTTTTGGAATTGCTTTTCGCCTTGAGCATCAAAATCAGCGTTAATCAGCTTAAGCTTTTTACCATCATCACCTCTACCTTCTATTGTTCTTGTTATTTTTGAGCGAATAATAAAGTCTTGATCTAGGTTTGTATCAATTAGTGAGAGATAGTCATTATCATCAAACTCTCTATCTAGAATATGGGTAATGGTTGCATCTTCATTCTTTGATTTTAGGCAGATTCCTATTTTTTCTATTTCACGAATAGACAGCAGCTTTTTATTAAAGTAATCACCAGATTCATAAAGACTCTTGGCCTCTTTATCTCCCTCAAATGGCTTTCCAGCCTCTATTTTCTTAATATGCTCAGCTTTTAAAAACTTAGGGTCTTTATTGCTGTAGCTTACATGCGATAGTAGATGCACAGCCTTATCACCAGGTACTAATGCAACTGCGTTATGCGTGCTGTAACCATTGATAATATCCCCGTCCAGACTCCTTACTTTACCTAGATTTTCAGTTTGCTTGCTATGTGGCTTTCTAATATCAGAAGGATCATGAAGAACATCAATTTTACTGGCGTGTGAAAGTTTTTCACAGCTCTGTTCTAGCAATACATCATTTGTTTTTATTGGATCTAAATCGGTGCTTTTATTTTCACCGGTAAGTGTACGAATCATCTTTTTATACTCATTGTTATCTTTTGATGAACTGAACAACTTACAACTACCTTCAGTTAATAGCTTTCCTACAATCGTCGATAGATTTTTTTAAAACAACTTTCCCAGTTAATTTTGAAAAAAGAGGGGCAGCGTAATCGGCGAAGTTTAACATTTATACTCATCTCGTTAGTCTTGTTAAAAAGACAAAGCATAGTCATTTTTACACAATATTTCAGCATTATTTTGTTGATTTAAATTTTGGGTAGTTTTCAGTGGGTTTATTGTGCTGATGAATCAGTGCGTTTTCCTCTTTAACAAATTGATGAATGTGAGCGCAGAAAAATTAGTAATGCTCGCGGCGAGTTGGTTATGACAGTCATTTGTTGAGTGGTTACTTTGATACCATTCACTTTATAGGGTTTTGATGAGAAAGTACCACGCGAAATGCTCGCGGGTTTTAAAACACACTCACCCAAAAGGGCAGCCTTAACTGCCCGTCTCGCTCAGTGAATCAATGGAGCTTACTCACTAAAAGGAACCACCATAAAATCGGCCTCGATTGAGTAAGTAAAATTTCTCCTCGATTTTGTCAAGTCAGGCCGGCTTCGCCGGCAACTTTCTAAGCCTCTAAGAGTTTAGTCTTTACAAAGCCACGAGTATTATTAAGTCTCAAACTAGTCAAACCTGCCCATGGAATAATAACGAATAAAAATAACACACCTGCTATAGAAATTGCTTCAGGTAGCTGAGCAATAACTCACCTACTATACGCGCTTCTCATTTTACTCTATGAATAATGAAACGCTTTAGTATCAAACAAATCTTGGTAACCAATCAGAACTGGTGGAACTTTCACACCAAGTACAAAGATAAAATCAGAGAAGCTATTGTCATTGGCATTGTTAAGCTGCTTAGCTGCAAACATCCTATGCGTGGCCATAAAGAGTATCATTGCAGTAATCCAAACTGTTCACACGTCAAATACATCCGCCATACCTGCAAAGCTAAAAGCTGTTCATCGTGTGGTAAAAAAGCCACAGAAGTATGGATACAACAACAGATGGCAATCTTACCCAACACTACATGGCAACACATCACATTCACCATGCCCTCTACTCTTTGGGACTGCTTTTGGACAAACAGAGAGCTTCTTAATTTACTCCCACCATTAGCAGCAAAGGTGTTACTCAAGCTTGCTAAAAACAAGAGGGTTAAACCCGGTGTATTTATCGCGCTTCACACCTTTGGCAGAGATCTAAAGCGCAATGTGCATCTTCATGCGTCAATCACTCTGGGTGGTATCAACAAAGAGTTAACACAATGGAAAAGCCTCTACTTCCATCAACCTACACTAATGTCCATGTGGCGTTATGAGGTCATTAACCTTTTTAGAAACCACCACCAGGACAAAGGGCTTATTCTGCCAAATCAGTTAGCCTCTACACTGAACCACACTTTCAACTTTAATCAACTGCTTGATCAGCTTTACCAAAAACGATGGGTAGTACATTGCGCAAAGCCCTCAAAGAATCACAAACAAAACGTTAAATACTTAGGTCGATACACCAAACGTCCTCCTATTGCTGAGTCAAAAATTAAAAACTTTGATGGGAGCAGCCTCAGTTTTAATTATCTTGATCACGTCTCTAAAACCTACAAGCAATTTAAATTAACCGCGGAAGAGTTTATTGCTCGATTTATTCAACACATTCCTGATGTTGGCTTTCGTATGGTGCGTTATTATGGGTTTCTTGCTAACCGGGTGCGAGGTGAGATGCTACCCAAAGTCAGACTCCTATTAGGTGAAACTGATCCAAACACACCCCAGGTCAATTACCGCACCTTAATGCAAAATAATTTTAACATTGACCCCTATGAATGTGTTCTATGCGGTAGCCAAATGTTTTTAGCTAACTGCTGGTATAGACAACCTAACCGTTACAAATTGCTATCAAAGCATCGTGAACTCGCCTTACTGAAAAAAATCTAATAACTTCCTAAGGGGGTAGTCCGTCCAAAACAACAAATAACAGCTAGTTTTGGCTATTGTTTGTCATAACTAACCCTGCCCCACCACTAAATCGATTTTATAAAAAATACCTGTTCTAAAATTACTCATTTTAATTGGTGGTATTTTTACCAATTGACACATTGAAATTCCTTAATATCAAGTTGTTCCGGTGTGAGTCCGTGCTGAGCTTCGAACCGATCACGCTGTTTTGAGAGCTTGGTCATCTGTTTATCGAGTCGTTCAAAATCAGTCCAATCTGTTTTTTCTTGATCGGCAACGTAACGCCCGTTCACCCGATTGTAAACGGCTGTCTTTCGCCAGAAAAAATCGAGCTCTTTGCTCACTTGTTCGAAGGCTTCTGCATTTTTAATCACGCGCTTCTCAAGGGGTGTTAATCCCTTATACCCAAGTTTGGCCATTTCACCCTGAAAATCAAAAATTTCAGCATTATTTTTAACTCAACCCATTGATTTTACTCGCCTAGTAACATGAATTCTCGGATGTAGTGACACATAATGTTAATAAGGGGTTGCATGGGCTGGTAAAGTGATGAGAGTATTGAGTTATGTATATTCGAACCTCTACACAAAAGAGTCCTCGGACAGGTAAGCCTTACGCAACCTACCGACTTGTTGATACTCATCGCACTGCTGACGGCAAAGTACGTCAAAGACTGATTTTAAATCTTGGTGCAAATTTTTCAGTAAAGAAGGACAGTTGGAAATTGCTAGCTGACCGTATTGAGGAAATTTTAACGGGCCAAGGCTCGTTAATTTCAATACCAGCGCATCTAGAAAAACAGGCTCAAATGTATGTAAAACGCATTCGTGCAAAGCGTGCAGAAGAGAATGAGACAAGCATTACTCTCAATTCAGTAAGCGCGGTAGAACCTGACTTTAAAACAGTGGATGTTAACTCCATTGAGAGCGCGGACATACGACACGTTGGAGCTGAGGCGTTGGGCTTACATGCTGCCAGGCAATT
This sequence comes from Gammaproteobacteria bacterium, assembly GCA_965196985.1. Taxonomy (GTDB): domain Bacteria; phylum Pseudomonadota; class Gammaproteobacteria; order UBA12402; family UBA12402; genus 2-12-FULL-35-23. Next base: position 8,375 of record CBDALO010000136.1, read on the forward strand.
ACAACTTGAGGAATTGTTCAGGGCTTTGGGCTTTAATCAAAAACAATGTCACCTGATGCTTGCTACCATCATTGGGCGGCTAGTTGCTCCAGGAAGTGATTTGAGTACGCACTATTATTTAAGCAATCAAAGTGCGCTAGATGAATTACTGGGTACTGATTTCTCAGAACTATCACTCAAGAAATTCTATAAGACTGCTGATGAGTTACTTAAACATAAACAAGTGATTGAAGATCAATTATTTGAACGTGAGAAAAATCTGTTTAGTTTAAATCAGGTGATCACTCTCTACGATATAACCAATACCTACTTTGAAGGTCGCGCATTACAAAATGATCATGCACAGCATGGGCGATCAAAGGAGAAGCGGTCTGATTGTCCGCTTGTTTCTTTAGGTCTTGTGCTGGATGGATCAGGGTTCCCGCAACGGAGTGAATTCTTCAAAGGAAATGTTAGCGAGCCTAAAACATTACCCGAAATACTAACTGAGCTTCGTGCACAGCCAGAGGCAACAATTGTCCTAGATGCTGGTTTTGCAACTGAAGAAAATATTTCATGGCTTACTGAAAAAGGTTTCCATTATATCGTAGTCAGCCGTAGAGCATTGCCTGATGTCGATGAAACCATTGATAAAGTGCTAGTAAAAGAATCAGTAAATAATACGGTTACAGCGCAATTAGTTAAAGATACTGAAGCAAATGAAGTCTTACTGTACTGCCATTCTCAGGCTAAGGAAGAAAAAAGCTTAAATATGATTAGTAAGGCCGAGGCTCGTTTCGAAGAGGAATTAATTAAGTTAGCTAATGGACTCACTAAAAAAACCGGCATGAAAGCAATTGAGAAAGTAACATTGCGTTTAGGTCGAATAAAAGAGCGGCATAAACGTGTTTCAGCTCGCTACACTATCACGCTTGATTCAGAGGGTGATAAGGTTACGCAAATCAGTTGGAGTAAAGTTAACTCTGAGAATCTGGGTGCATATTGTTTGCGTAGTAACAGAATGGATTTAGATGAAAAAACAATTTGGAGAATTTATACAACTCTAACTGACGTTGAATCGGCATTCAGATCATTAAAATCAGAGTTAGGCCTGCGTCCTATCTACCATCAAAAGCAAGAGCGAGTTGATGCCCATCTGTTTATTAGTATTCTTGCTTATCACTTACTACACACTATTCGCCATCAACTTAAATTGCAGAACATTGATAGTAGCTGGCAAACTATACGGCAGATTTTTAGCACTCAGGTTCGTATCACTACTACAATGCAGCTTGAAAATAATAAATTGCTTTCTATTAGAAGAACCTCTAAGGCAACTCCAGAGCAAGTTGTGATCTATAAATCGTTAGGCATGAATTCAGAACCTGGGGACACTGAAAAAACAATTTGTTAAGTTGTAGTGACCCTAAACGTTTTTTTAAAACGTAAGTCATTGATTTGGATAGGTTTAATTGTAGAACGGACAAAGTTGGGTATAGGTTTTTTTCAAACTCCTTTCGTGAATCTTCTCGAGTCGTATTGTGGTTTTGGTGTAATCTCTTGCCATACTGTATCTCCTGGTCAATCAACCTGGGGTTATAACCTTTTGCATGAGCTGATCTAGCAACCCTTATTGAAAAGGGTTGCTAGTATCATCGGTTAATACAAAGAAGCCGTGGTTTTGCCAAAATGCGCTTTTAACGCCTCGAGTGACTCCGGTGTCAGCTGGTAAGCGTGTTTTAAACGGGTATCGGGTTCAGGGTCGTAGCCTTCGGGATCATTCATCGAAGTCAAACAATTATCAACCACGCAGACTAGCACATCCTCGAAACCTTCTATTTGCACGATCAGACGGTTCCAGTCATCCCGCTCAATAACCCGCATCATTTTGCCGTTGTTTAATTGATAACAATTTGTGTTTGTGTTCATGGTGTTTTACCTTTTTACTGTTTTGTGAATGGGTAAGCCCCTTATTTTAGGGGCTTACCTAGCAACTAATGCGTTTGCAAGGTTTGCTCAGCTAGCGACCATAGGGCTTGATTGAGCTGGGTACCTTGATCGATACTCGTTAACGCTCGCGTTTGAGTCCGACGAGGCCAACCGTGATGATCACGACGCCAGCCGCGTACCTGACCCCGCAACAGATTTTCTTGCACGATATTAAAAATGCTAAACAAATCGTTGCGGTTGACTTCGGCGTGACGTCTAGCTTTTAAAAAGGCTTGCGGTTCAAAGCCTTTGCCGACTTCACTGGCACCAAAACGCAAGGTATGTGCAGCCTCAGCAAAGCGTTGCTGCCGCTCAGGATTGAGCGCAATCTCTCTCATAGCTTGGCTGGACTCAATCATCCGCTGGGCTTCATTAATGACTTGATAAGTCCCCTCGATGACTTGCCCTAAAATATCGCCTTGATGCCTGACACGCACCTCGTCGTAGGTTTTACCCGCCACGAGGCCGTTAGTGCACACCAAGCGGTAAAGTCCAGCCAATAAGCGATAAGAAGATAAGCCATCATGCGAGTTAATGAGCACTAACTCAGGGAATAACCCGTCTTCAGTTGGCCGCGTATTAATGTGACGAAAGCGCAGTAAGTGCTTCGCATAGTAGCGCTTATCCTGACTACGCGAGCGGGATTGCTGGACATGAACCGGATAGAATCCCTCCTCTTCCAAACGCGCCACCAATTGACTGGTAGAGATGTGTTGATACTTCTCGCTAGTACGCGCGGCACTGTCAGCAGTAAAAACCGACGGTGCAAGTGCCCGAATGCGATCAGTAGTTAAATAATTGTGATTTACGTGAGGACTAAGCTTAGATATGATAATCATAGGCATTATAACTCCTGTTTAGTTAGTAATGTTTAGCGTGTTAGGGGTGTTCCACCACCCTTAACACGCGCCGTTAAAACCAATTTTTAACGACCTGATCAGTCTATCAAAAATGAGAGAAATGTCAATAAAAATCATTAACTTAACGCACTTTTTCCCTGTTTTTTTTTCGCTTTTTTGAAGGTTTTTTGCTACGCTTTAACCCTGTTAAACAGCCTGATTGACGATAAGGACGAGTCGTACTAATGAGCATTTGTTGCGCAGTGAGTTTCACAAGAAAATCAGCCTTTTCCTTTTTGAAAAATCAGTTAGGCTGTGTGGTTTTAATGAGCGTACCGCACCTCACTCGACACGCACTCCGTGTTGACTGGATCCAGCGCTTGACTCACTCAGTAATAACAGGTTGTGTGACTCAGCGCGTTGTGCAGCTGGGATTAACCATAAAGACTAGGCGGTTAGCAATCGATGGGTAAAATCGTTTCACTGATTAATCATGATCGCTTGTTTCGCAGCTTAATGCGGGATAAACGCATTGCACTAGATTTCTTTAAGGCGCACTTACCTGCAGAACTACAACAGCAAGTGAACTGGCAATCGTTAAAGCTCCAGAAGAATTCCTTTATTGATCAGAACAGCCAAGAGCATCTGACTGATTTACTTTACGGCGTTGAACTGGCTGAAGAGCCAGCCTACTTTTACCTACTTAATGAAGCTAAAAGCCATCCAGAGCTTTTTTTACCGCTGAAACTCTGGCAATACATGGGCGCTATCTGGGAAGCAGACCGCCATCAGCCCGAACGCGGTAAGAAAAAGCCAAAAGATAAACTGCCTATTATTTATCCTATGATCTTCTACAATGGGCGCGTGAGCCCCTACCCGTTTCCAGTGGATTTTTTTCAATTGTTTAGTCAACCTGAACTGGCCAAAACCGTGTTAACCAGCCCCTTCCATTTGGTTGATTTAACGGTAATCCCTGATGATGAGTTATTAAAGCATGGCTATGTCGCCGCCTTGGAAATGTTCCAAAAGCATGCCCTTCAGCGGGATCTCATTCCAGTGATTCAAAAACTGATGGGGCATGGGCTACTCGAAATACTTGAAGGTTTAAAAGATGGTCAACATATATTACAATTATTAGAGTATGGGATGAAGTATGAAGATACCAACGAGCCCGATGACTTACTGGAAGCATTTAAACTGGCAGCGCCAGGTGAAGAGGAAAAAATTATGTCAGCAGCCGATCAATTAATACAACGCGGAGTCCAGCAAGGAATGCAACAAGGGATTCATCTTGTTGCAAAAAACATGCTTATGGAAGGCGCTGATGAAATTTTTGTTGCTAAAACTACGGGTATTTCATCTGATGTGATTGCTCAGCTTAAAAAAGAGCTTGATCAATAGAACTACTTATACAGTCCCATCTACTTAAACCAATAATATTGACTTTTTTATTTAAATAATATTTAATAGAAAGAACTGCCTATAAAATGCAGTGCTGTTTGAGTTAGCTATTGCTTCACCAAACAACCTCTCTGTTTTAGAGAGCAATGTAGGATCGTCAGATAAGTAACATGTGCCAAAGATAGACGGTCATTTTAAGAATGACTAGTTCCTTTGAGAATGTTACACCAATATAAATGGCGGTCCTACATTGCTCTTTAATCACTTGTAATATTTACTTCCTTACTCATCACAAGTTCTAGTACTTAATATTTTAATCGCTGTGGGTCTAATTCCCCGCTACTAGTTTGCGATTAAAGTTTAACAAAGTTTTTAACTTATTAAATGTTATTATTAGCATTAGCATTAGCAATGTCAATGTCTTTGTCTTTGTTTTTGTTAATTTTTTTCTAACTACACAAAGACACCTCAATTATTAAAGTACTAACTGCAGAATAGTTCAATTACTTATCAACAATACTTTTGATGACAATATTTTGCGCTGCGCCTTATAAGGGCCATTATGAGGGGTAATAATGGCCTTTTCTGAATAGATTTTACCCAACCCCCGATAAAGCTGGTTATGAGGTGCTATTACTAATAATTGCCATCGGCACTTTTGTTCAAAATCAGCTTGATTAATAGTACTATATACAATATCATTAAGTCTATGGTAAACAAGGATAAGCTTTTTGAAAAAATGCGTAATAATCCGCGTGATTGGCGGATTGAGCAACTAGAGACAATTGCAAAGCAACACGCTGTAATTGTTCGTAAAACTGGTGGCAGTCATGTGGTCTTTGATCATCCCTCTTGGGTTGAGCTACTTTGTGTACCAGCTAAAAGACCTATAAAACCAGTGTATATTAAAAAGTTTGTCACATTAATTGAATCATTGGAGGTGGATCATGCAAGCTCCTGACTATCCTTTTATAATTAGACACCTTGCCAAAGAAGAGGGTGAAGGATTTTTGATAGAATTCCCTGATTTGCCAGGTTGCCTTTCTGATGGAGACACAGTAGAAGAAGCCATTGAAAATGGCAAGGATGCACTACAATGCTGGTTGTCTGCTGCAGAAGAATCTGGTAGAAAAATTCCAAAACCAGGAATAATGGAGGCTCAAAGCGGTAAGTGGGTTCAACGTGTTCCTAAATCACTTCATTACCGTTTAGTTGAGCAAGCTAAGCGAGAAGGAGTTAGTTTAAATACACTAGTTATTTCTATGATCTCTGAATCATTAGGGCATCATACACACTAATCAATGTACCTTAATTAGGCAGTCAAACCCGTGATAAGTCGCGGTTATCACGGGTATTTACCGCTACTTTAAGGCAATGCCATCGGTATATTCTGTAGTAGCCTGAATAATAACTAAATAATCTGTTAATTTTTATCCTTTATTATATTCGAATATCTACTTTAGAAAATAATTTTATATATTAAACCACATGCCTAGTTATCACTTAAGAAGTTCGCGCAACGATGAAGCAATAAGCACATTACGCAAGCAAATATTATTACAACAGATTACTGATGAACAGATAGTTAGCCACTTTCAAAATAATGCACTTGAAGCAAGTTTGTTTTTACAAGAAAGCGTGTATGTTTTTGTGCACAGGATGAAAAAAACTCCCAGCCTTGATCAAACCCTCATCATACTAATAAATAACAAACATTTCCTAGTGAAGGAGAAGGACACACCACATTTATGGCTTGATGAAAAAGAAAGGTGGACTTTTTTAACCTCTCTCGCAAAATATGGTAACGGTCAAATCATTAACATTGCATTGCAAAAATTAGACACCGCCTTTGGCGGCAACAACACTGACGGCTTTCGCGCGTTTCTGACTCAACCGAATAAAGATCAGTTCTCCCCCTTGAATACTGCTTCGAAAGAAGGTCACCTCGAGGTGGTGAAAGACTTAATCGCGGCGGCCGACACCGCCTTTGGCGGCAAGAACACTGACGGCTTTCGCGCGTTTCTGACTCAACCGAATAAAGATCAGTTCTCCCCCTTGAATTCTGCTGCTTGTGCGGGTCACCTCGAGGTGGTGAAAGACTTAATCGCGGCGGCCGACACCGCCTTTGGCGGCAAGAACACTGACGGCTTTCGCGCGTTTCTGACTCATAAAGATAAAGATCAGTTCTCCCCCTTGAATACTGCTTCGAAAGAAGGTCACCTCGAGGTGGTGAAAGACTTAATCGCGGCGGCCGACACCGCCTTTGGCGGCAAGAACACTGACGGCTTTCGCGCGTTTCTGACTCATAAAAATAAAGATCAGTTCTCCCCCTTGAATTCTGCTGCTTGTGCGGGTCACCTCGAGGTGGTGAAAGACTTAATCGCGGCGGCCGACACCGCCTTTGGCGGCAAGAACACTGACGGCTTTCGCGCGTTTCTGACTCAACCGAATAAAGATCAGTTCTCCCCCTTGAATACTGCTTCGAAAGAAGGTTACCTCGAGGTGGTGAAAGACTTAATCGCGGCGGCCGACACCGCCTTTGGCGGCAAAAACACTGACGGCTTTCGCGCGTTTCTGACTCAACCGAATAAAGATCAGTTCTCCCCCTTGAATTCTGCTGCTTGTGCGGGTCACCTCGAGGTGGTGAAAGACTTAATCGCGGCGGCCGACATCGCCTTTGGCGGCAAGAACACTGACGGCTTTCGCGCGTTTCTGACTCAACCGAATAAAGATCAGTTCTCCCCCTTGAATTCTGCTGCTTGTGCGGGTCGCCTCGAGGTGGTGAAAGACTTAATCGCGGCGGCCGACACCGCCTTTGGCGGCAAGAACACTGACGGCTTTCGCGCGTTTCTGACTCAACCGAATAAAGATCGTTTCTCCCCCTTGAATACTGCTTCGAAAGAAGGTTACCTCGAGGTGGTGAAAGACTTAATCGCGGCGGCCGACACCGCCTTTGGCGGCAAAAACACTGACGGCTTTCGCGCGTTTCTGACTCAACCGAATAAAGATCAGTTCTCCCCCTTGAATTCTGCTGCTTGTGCGGGTCACCTCGAGGTGGTGAAAGACTTAATCGCGGCGGCCGACATCGCCTTTGGCGGCAAGAACACTGACGGCTTTCGCGCGTTTCTGACTCATAAAGATAAAGATCAGTTCTCCCCCTTGAATTCTGCTGCTTGTGCGGGTCACCTCGAGGTGGTGAAAGACTTAATCGCGGCGGCCGACACCGCCTTTGGCGGCAAGAACACTGACGGCTTTCGCGCGTTTCTGACTCATAAAGATAAAGATCAGTTCTCCCCCTTGAATACTGCTTCGAAAGAAGGTTACCTCGAGGTGGTGAAAGACTTAATCGCGGCGGCCGACACCGCCTTTGGCGGCAAGAACACTGACGGCTTTCGCGCGTTTCTGACTCAACCGAATAAAGATCAGTTCTCCCCCTTGAATTCTGCTGCTTGTGCGGGTCACCTCGAGGTGGTGAAAGACTTAATCGCGGCGGCCGACACCGCCTTTGGCGGCAAGAACACTGACGGCTTTCGCGCGTTTCTGACTCAACCGAATAAAGATCAGTTCTCCCCCTTGAATACTGCTTCGAAAGAAGGTCACCTCAAGGTGGTGAAAGACTTAATCGCGGCGGCCGACACCGCCTTTGGCGTCAAGAACACTGACGGCTTTCGCGCGTTTCTGACTCATAAAGATAAAGATCAGTTCTCCCCCTTGAATACTGCTTCGAAAGAAGGTCACCTCGAGGTGGTGAAAGACTTAATCGCGGCGGCCGACACCGCCTTTGGCGGCAAGAACACTGACGGCTTTCGCGCGTTTCTGACTCAACCGAATAAAGATCAGTTCTCCCCCTTGAATTCTGCTGCTTGTGCGGGTCACCTCGAGGTGGTGAAAGACTTAATCGCGGCGGCCGACACCGCCTTTGGCGGCAAGAACACTGACGGCTTTCGCGCGTTTCTGACTCATAAAGATAAAGATCAGTTCTCCCCCTTGAATACTGCTTCGAAAGAAGGTCACCTCGAGGTGGTGAAAGACTTAATCGCGGCGGCCGACACCGCCTTTGGCGGCAAGAACACTGACGGCTTTCGCGCGTTTCTGACTCATAAAAATAAAGATCAGTTCTCCCCCTTGAATACTGCTTCGAAAGAAGGTCACCTCGAGGTGGTGAAAGACTTAATCGCGGCGGCCGACACCGCCTTTGGCGGCAAGAACACTGACGGCTTTCGCGCGTTTCTGACTCAACCGAATAAAGATCAGTTCTCCCCCTTGAATTCTGCTGCTTGTGCGGGTCACCTCGAGGTGGTGAAAGACTTAATCGCGGCGGCCGACACCGCCTTTGGCGGCAAGGACAGCTCTCAATTTAATGCTTTTTTAGAACAAATAAATAATCATGGCTTTACTCCATTAAATGCTGCAGCAAATTCAGCTAAGCAAAGAAGAAATACTACTACTTTGTTTTCTAGTATTTGCACCATTCTTTTATCGAAAGGCGCAGATCCAGATAAAAAAAATAAACGTGGTTTTTCTGCACGACAAAACTGGCGAGCCTTTTCATGGCCTGATCAATCTAGGCAACCATTGATAAACAATCAATACACCAATCCTAATAACAGAGTGTTAAAATTAAATAGTGGCGCCCACCAATCAAACAACAGCTCAACTTTTTTCAAGCGTGGTCATACAAACACTAACTATGGAAATAGATGCTCAACAGGTAGGCAAAACTATGTGCGATACACAAAAAATAGTTAAGACCCTATAAGGGCCATTATAGGGGGCTATCTTTCCGATGAAATCCTACCCCTTGTCACTCCTGTTTTGACCGGTTATTATCTCCGGTGAACTATCTCCGGTGAACAGCGTTTTTTTACGACAGATTTTTAACGGAATTTTCTGCTTATTATTCAATCGGTTAGAAGCGGGGAACGTCGGAAAATCTGTGGAACATTTTTTTGGGATTAGAGGAGATCATTTTTATGAGCCAATTTTCCGAAGCGACACAGAAAAAACGTCACCGTGACGCCCAGCGGACCTACCGGCAAAAGCAGCAAGAGAGAGACCTTGTTCGTTTGGAATTGCAAGTGGAAGCCAAGTTTAAAGATTTGTTTGACTCCTTAGTCAGGGCGAAAGCCAACGACTTTCCTGATCAATGGGCACCGCAACGCCGAATCGCGCAAGCACGCCGCCAAGTTTTGCAAGACGCATTAGCCACGACACAAACGAGCTTTATTGCGCTCACCGAACAAGTTCAGCAGCTTAAGGCTGAAATCCGCGCCCTCTCCCCGAATTTTTTCAAAACCGATGCGCCTGCCCTCCCCTTACCACAGGCCATTGCTAATTTACCGGATGACCCTGACCAGCTTAAAAAAGTGTTAGCACGACTTTATCAGGATTTAGTGACCAGTCGGCAGGCGGTTAATCGGCTAACTGAGAGTGAAAAGCGTTATCGAGAGCTTTATGAGGCTTTAGATCGAGCTAATACTAATGACACCGATTAAAAGAATATACTGATGACATAGTTACACTAGTTTAAAATCAGTTCTAGTCTGGTTTTAATCTAGTTTAATGCCTATTATTTAATTCTGTCGCTCAAATTTCACTCCTTTCCAGATATTATGCACTTGGCTTTAGCAGCGCCACATTTTAGCAATTTAGTCCGCTAGTCATTTTTGAAGTGCCTAAAACACTCAGGGTATATAAGGTTAGTCCCAAGTCTTCGCAACAGAAAATGGATTTAACTGCATAGGTCTTGCATTAAGTAGAGTCAAATGCACAGGCTATCTTGGCAAATAAACCTAAACTATGAATATAAAGTACATATTTTATACTTTAAAGCCAGTTCACAGGAGCTAAGTACACAATCATGCTATAACTATTTGAAAAATTACTATAGTTTGGTTTTAATATAGTTCTGGTTTAGTTCCGGTTTGGTTCTGGTTTGCATTTTAATCTGAACTAGTTTAAGGTTAATGAGTTATATTTACTAGAGGTCATTATGCAATGAATGAGAGAGGGAGAATTCTTGTAATAGGTGGAGAAAAAGGCGGGGTAGGTAAGAGTACAATAGCAACAAACCTTTCAGTATCACTAACTAACAAAGGAGCTGAAGTTATAATTGTTGATACTGATCTACAAAAAACATCTATAAATTGGATTGATAGACGTAACAAACTTATTGAAGAAGGTAAAAATATTCCCAGAGTTCATGGCGTGCTAAAGGATGGTAACGTACGTGATATTGTCAAAGAGTTGGCTGATAAATATGATATTGTCATAATTGATGCTGCTGGCACAGATAGTAAAAGTTTAAGGACATCTTTAACAATAGCTGATCATTTATATACACCAATTAAAGCTAGCCAGGCAGATCTTGAAACATTGCCCCATATGTGCCAAATGGTTGATGCTGCAAAAGATATAAATGAGAACCTTGAAAGTAAAATTATTATTTCTATGGCTCCAACAAACCCATTTATCAATGAAGTAGAAGAGGCTAGTGAGCTACTAAATGACTTTAGCGATTACTTTAAAATTTCAAATATTTTTATTAGAGAGCGAAAGGTATATCGCGATGCTTTATTGGAAGGTATGGGTGTTGTCGAATTACATAATGATAAAGCACGCAATGAAATAGAACAATTAACTAAGGAGTTACTAGGTGAGTAAATTCAAAGTTTCAAAGCCATTGGCATCTGACGGTGAAATTCAAGAAGCAAAAGCTGAAACCTTTTCAAATGGTAGTTCAACAAGAAGTATAAATAATAATTTTGATGCTGATGCAAAGCCTAATCGGTCTTTTACAATCCCCTTGAATGATTATGAACTTTCTTTATTACAAGCAGTTGCAAAAAAAAATGATAGGTCACAAAGGTATATGGCGAGAAAATTATTTAAAGCGGCTCTTATTAAAGAGTTAGAGCTGGGTTAGAATAGTTCTGGTTCTACTCTGGTTCTACTCTGGTTCTACTCTGGTTCTACTCTGGTTCTAGCCTAGATCAGATTATTTTATAGTTAACTTAATATGTTTCTTATAATGAGTTATTTTTATCAGTAAAGTACGATACTGGTACATTAAAATACTGTGCAAAATGTTTTAATGTCGTTTTTTTTGGGTTGAGGACTTTTTTATTTAGAATACGTGAGATGTGCCCATTATCGATGCCAGTTTTTTTTGATAATTGATTTATATTAACTCCTTTATTTACCATAAGCCTGTGTAGTCTTTTTGAGATATTACTGTCTTTTGGCTCAATAATTTGATTAACATGGCAGTTGAAAAATTCAGCTATTTTTGCAAGTGTTTCATTATTAGGGTAAAGCACTTTCCCTTTAATCATCGAATGAACAGTTTGTCTTGATATACCAGCTTTCTTTGCAAAATCTGATGGTGATCTTAAATCACTATTGCTTGCTATAAGTATTTTAAGGTTATTAGCTAAACTCATCTCAACACCTTTGTTTTTAATGCAGAAGATCTTGACATAATAAAAAAAAACTTGTTAACCTACAACCGAATTAGCACAGATATTAATTTTGTTAATCGATGAGGTTATTATGAAATAATCTAGAAGAGAGAGATGAAAAAAAGGAGGCTTTTGCCTCCAATTTTTCATTAAATTTACTAACTTGGCTTTAAGAACCCTATAAAGCTGGCTAAAGCTTCGATTAGGCATAAATTCAACGTGACAATTGAATTTTATGTAATTTCGAGGTTGGGGTCAAGTATTGCCAACTATTTTATAAGGAAGTTACATGAAAAATAAAATCTATCTTAGCTCAATAAACTACCAGTTAGCTGGACAATTATTAGACTTGGTTGGCGGTGACAATAACCTATACCGTGTTTTAGATGCGATACTATTTTGCTGGCAAAATTCTGCTTATCAAGATAATGGTAAAAAAGTGGCGTGTCCAAAATTATCTCGATTAGCTGAGTTAGCCAATATGTCTGTTAGTAGTATTAAACGTCAGATGAAAAAATTAAAAGACCTGGGTTTTATTGGCACAAAAATTAAAAAGGTTTATAACGGCTCGACACGCTGTTTTTTCTGGGTTTGTGATAAGGTAGTAAGCATTATAAGTACTCCTAAGCAAACAGTAAAAAAGGTAACTCCATCTTCGACCCCTGTTTCTGGAAAGTCTGAGTCGATCAATTTGAGCTATTCAGCTAGCTCACTATGGTCTACTCCTATATATAAAGTAAATACAATAAAGATAAAAAATAACAATAAGGGCAACGCTAAAAAAGAATCCACTAATCAAAAAAAAGAAATAGATAGCAAGGCAGTCAATCAAGTGAAGAATGATGTTATTGTTAATTTTGATAATGATAAGTATTTAATTAAAAAACATCTAACTAGACGGCAAGTTTCCCTTGTTACCGGTATGCTGGATAATTTAATTAATCAAGGTATAAAGATTTCAAATCCAAAAGAAATAAAAAAACAGATTATTTATAAAATTGAGAAAAAACATCCTTCTGCAGGTGGTAGTAATTTAAGACATCAGATAAATGCTGCTGCAAAACTAATCCGTGATGGAAAGTGGACAACTCCGTTTGGTTTTTATAAATACTCTAACTACAAAAATACTATTTCTAGCTACCATGATAAAGATAATACCCCTCTAGATAAAAATAAAAAAAGTGAAAAACAAGTTAGACACTTTACTGAAAAGAAAGCCAAACATGTAGAGAGTCTCAATGCAGATAATGAACGTATTAAAGAAAGTATTATTACGACAGCTAAAAGGAATTTGAATAGGAAAAGAAATAATAATATACAGGATTCGCGTTGCGACTATCTTAAAAATAATATTAATAAATATCAAAAAGCTTTAAATAACCAAAGATCAGAGGAAAGTAAGATCGCACTACGAGGACTTATCGATAAATTAAAAACTGAATTAAATTCGGTGATATTAGAAGCGCCACTATAAGCAATTACAATCTTAAAAATAGATTTAGGCTAAACTGCAATTTGGTTTAATATTTTTTAGTCAAAATCAGTAATATAAAATAAAGATGACAATTGCTCACTGTGTAATACTATAAGTGATAAAATTAATTTTATTTTTGGAGTAAATATCATGAACTTACAAGATTTTGAAAACATTGCGCAAAGAACTATTTTTGAAGTAATGAACTCAAAAGCTTCGACAAAGGCTATTATAAACGATGTTAATGGAATCAATAATCATATTGCTAATGGATTAAACAATCATGTAGTTAATGATTTATAATGGGAAAACTAGCTGTAGTTGGCCTGGGTATAAAATTAATCTCACATTTAACGCAAGAGGTTAAAATAGCAATAGAGTCAGCAGACAAAGTTTTTTATATATCTCACAATAACGCTTTTGATGAGTATTTAAAAAAGCTAAATACAAATTCACTAAGCCTTAATTACTTATATAAAACAGAAGGCATTAATAGAATATCTGTTTATATCAGAATGAAAGAAAAAGTCGTTTCCGAGGTTAAGGATGGCTCTAATGTTGTGTTTGCTTTTTATGGCCATCCTTGTGTTTGCTCAACACCTAGCTTACTAGCAATCAAAGAACTTAGGAATGAAGGTTATCCCTGTATTGCATTACCAGCTATTTCTGCATTGGATTGTATTTTTTCAGATTTACTAACGACCCATCAATTGGATCCGCATCTTTTGAGGCTACTGATTTATATTTAAGAAATCGTACTTTAGACTCAACGATGTATAATTTTATCTGGCAGCCATATATGTTTTTAAATTTAAATCCTGCAGAATTTAATGGAAATAATAATAAATCAAGAACTGAAAAATTTAAGAAACTAGTGTCTTATCTACTTAATTATTATCCAGATAAACACACAGTTTTAATTTATAGCGCTTCCTTTTATCCGGGCGGATCATTTACATGTCATAAATCAAGTTTAAGTAAAATTTCTATTAATCAGTTAAAAAATGAAAGCATGTTAATAATACCCCCTTTTAATTAGGCTTAAATTTATTTATCTTAGCTAATGATATTCCAAGTATAAGTAGTAATACTCCAAGAATAATAGTTGTTAATGATATTGTTGAAAAAGTATTTTTGTAAACTTCTAGCTTATGAATACCATGCCCACTGTTAAGAATATACTTTGCTATTAATGAAGATATTAGGCTACTTACGCACATTCCAGATACCCAAATTCCTGTAATTGTACCTCTTATTGATGGTGGAGATAATTTAACAGGAAGACTATATCCTTCTGGGCCAATAAATAACTCTGCTAGAGCGAGAATGCTAATATATAAGATAATTACCAATGGACTGATTTTATGTTCTGGTTGTATATATGTTGAGAGAAGAAAGGTTGCGATAGCAGTTAGAATAATTGCAATAAAAAATAATAAATATGTAGGCAGTATAATTGAAAATTTATTTTTTAAGGCGTTAAAAAAATAGACTAGTAGAGGTGACATTAAGATAATAATTAAAGGGTCAATAATATCCAACCATTGTGGTTGGATTGTTATATACCAATTTAAATTAACCCAGTCACTAATTAGAAACATTATAATAATAGGAGTAAGTAAAAACACACTCCAAAATAGTATTGAATAAATTGCGTATAGTGTAAAGCTTATTAGATTAACTCTTTCCTTGCCTTTAAACAAAAAAACGTAATAACATAAGATTGTAAATAATACTATGCAAAGTAGTATTAGTGTATTTTGAGTGATGTTATATTTTATACTAAATAAAATATTAATCAGGAAAAGTAAAATCAGAATAATAATAGAAAAAAATAAGAACGGTTTTTTAGTTTCTTTTTTTGGAATTTTATCATACTGTACATACTTAGATACTATAAAAATACAAATTATTGGCATGAGGGTTAATAATATAAATAAGTAGTCTAAGTGATTTCCAATCATAAATAGTCCTGAGATAACGGAACCAATTGCATTCCCTATATTCATGCTTAAATAATAAAGAAGCATAGCTTTTCTTTGATTAATTACTTTACTTCCGGAATATTGCGAAAAGAATTCTAGTAAACCTACAGAGGTAACCAAGCATCCTATTAATACCATGCCTAAGATAGTAGGTAATAATAAATATGAAGTCTCTATTACTCCCAATAAAAAAAGACCGCAAGCCTGTATTGTCAACCCGTATACCAAAAATGTTTTGAAATTAATATAATTATTACCAATAAAACCGCCTAATAACGGCAATCCATAGCTAATAGCTAAAAACAGACCCATGATAGATACTGACTTATTTTCTTTAGGTATAATCCAAGTGAAATAAATAAAACAGAAAATGATAATGAATATATACCTCTTACTAAACAAATAGGAATGATAGATCGGTTCATTATCTTACTTTTAACCCAATAAACCCTTTGCAAAATTGAGCATTAACAGGTGGTCCGTATCTAGCATTTATTTTTAAAGAATCTCTGCAGTACCAAAACGATTGATCAATATCGTACATTTCAGTAGATTTAATTATACCTTTGGACTCTGAGCCTCGTGAGCTACACAATATTATTTCTAAGGATTCAGCAAGATTCTCATAAACAGTGCCTTTAGTTAACAGGTGGTTTTTAAAATTTATTAAATAATCTTTTAAATATGAATAAATCTCATATAGATAAATATTGGGGTTGACCTTTTTTTCATATCTAGTGAATGTATTGTAGGTTATTGAATTATATATAAACCTACTTAGGTCATCATCTAGCATTGAGGCTTCCATAAATATTGGGTAGGTTAATAGTTCTCTATTGGACTTTCGTAAAGCTTCAGTTACGGAATTCACTGGAAATCCCTGGATAGAGCGTTATTTTGTCTGTAAAAACCAACTTCAGTACTTAGAAAAACCTTTAAAATTCTAAATGGCACTCTATTGTACCTGTCTCATCGCATAATATCTTAAATTAATTATGCTAATCAATCTAAAAAATTATTTATACCTCAAATTTTTCTCCTCTCAAAATAAATTATTAACTTTTAGGTAATAGCAATTATATCTCGTTAATAAGAACAAGAATGATCTATCCTAAAACCCTATGAAGCCTTATTATTCACTTCAACTTAAGTATCTAGGTGATCCGCTCCACTGGTCATCAATTTCCACTAAAACAGCTGATACGAGCCTTAGGCACGATTCAGTATTAGGGAAAATTCCAACTGTATGCGTCCTTCTTTTTACCTCTCTGTTTACGCGCTCAGCTATGTTACTGGTTCTTAATCTTTTTTGATGCGGCCTGTCAAAGTTCATCACTACTAAGCCCTCCGGTATATTCACTTCCAACCAAGAAGAAAGCTCTGGTGCTGTTTGCTGATATTTATCTACCGCCATAGCCAATAGTCTTTCCGACTCATGAATGTTTGAGGCATTAAATATAGCTGTAATCTCCTCAGCTACTGGTTCCTTCATTGAGCGCTTTGGTATGTGAGCCTGAGCATTTTGCTGCAAATGAAATTGGCAGCGTTGCCAAGGAACACTGGGGAACACAGCTCTTCTAGCGGCTTTTAGGCCAGTATGAGCGTCGCTAGTAATCAACTCAATACCATGTATACCTCGCTCAACCAACTGCTGAAGAAAATCACGCCAATGTACCTCAGCCTCTGATAACGCAACAGAAACACCTAGCACTGTTCTCTTGCCGGTTGATTCATCAAAGCCATAGGCTATCAATACCGCACAGTCTTGTACTGTGCCGCTAGTGCGCACCTTCTCATAACGTGCATCTAGCCAAAGATATTTTATCTTTCCTAACGGCTTATTTCGCCATTTCTTTAAATCTTCATCCAACAATTTAGCGCAACGGCTTACCTCTGTGCTTGAAATATCTGTTCCACAGAGTTGCTTTAGCACCTTTTCAACTTTGCGCGTGGAAACCCCATGCACATACATTTCAGCGACAGCCAGCTTAAGTGCTCTATCAGAGCGTACACCTCGCTCTAAGACTGATGGATAGAAGGCTTCATTGGAGTCTCTAACCTGCGGTATCTGTAGCTCAAGCTGACCTTGACCTGTGTTAATTAACCTTGGTTTAAAGCCGTTCGCATATCCGTTTCTATCGCCAGTTCGCTCATAAGGGTGCTGCCTTTATATAATGTAGAAAATATAGCATAATATACACTTTAACTTGATTACGGATGGTGTTTGGATGTTAGCTAGAATTCTCTCTGATGAAAATAATGAATTAACTATTGAGCTCAAGCTTCCACTAAAAGGATCCATGCTTGAATGTGAGGATGCAATTCTTGACGGCCTTAATGAGGTTGGAACATTAGCCACTGAAAAAGCTTTAAGTAAGTTTGATGCAGATGGCTCTCCTATCCATGTTGGAAAAATAAAGCTAACAGCACGAAGTAGAGATGAAGCAAATTACCAAACGCCTTATGGAGTTGCTCGAGTTAAGCGTTATGTTTATCAAACCTCTAAAGGCGGGAAGATCTTTTGTCCTTTAGAAGATAAGGCTAGAATTATCCAAGGATCAACACCGCGATTTGCAAAATAATCTCACATAAATACTCAAACTTACTTGCTCCTAGTGTTATTGATGATCTCAAGGTCAATCATAACCGTAAAATCTCACATTCATACTTGCAACGGGCAACTGATTTTGTTGGCGGTATTGCACAAGCCAAAGAGGCTGAGTGGGAATATGAAGAGCCAAAGCTTGATGCAGGCATTGAGATGCTAAGTATTAGCTTAGATAGTGCATATGTTCTCACCGTTGATGATGGTTATAGAGAGAGCATGGTTGGAACTATTTCCATGTATGATAAGCATGGTGCACGCCTGCACACAACCTACGTTGCAGCATCACCAGAATATGGAAAAGATGAATTCTTTAATAGGCTTGAAAAGGAAATAAAGCTGAAAAAGAAATATTACCCTGATGCTAAAACAATTGGCGTTGCTGATGGAGCAAAAAATAATTGGCCATTTCTAAAAAAACATACTGATACGCAAATTTTAGATTTTTGGCATGCAACTGAATATCTCGGCGAAGCATCAAAGGCAGTATTTACCAAAAAATCTGAAAGAGATGAGCGTGATGTTTGGCTCGAAGAGAGATGTCATGACTTAAAGCACAAGAAAGGTGCGGCAGGTAGAATACTTGCTGAGCTTAAAGAGCATCTAAATAAAAAACTGAATAAATCGCTTAGAGAAAGGCTAGAAGGAACAATTACGTATTTTGAAAATAATATTAAAGAAAAGCGAATGTCGTATCATAATTTGATTAAGCAGAATGCACCAATTGGCTCTGGCGTCACTGAAGCAGCATGTAAAACAATTGTTAAACAAAGATTAGGCGGATCAGGAATGCGCTGGAAAGACAAGGGAATGAAAATCGTTTTATGCTTGAGAACACTAGTAAAGACTAAAGGCAGATGGGATCAGTTTTGGGAGAAGGTCAATGATTTTGGCGTGCCAGCAGTAATATAGCCTACATTATATAGAGGCAGCACCCGCTCATAAGGACTGGCATTTAAATGGCGCTCCCTTTCTATTAACATAGCCTCATTCATCAACCTGGAGACAAGCTTAGGTAAAGCTTCAAACCCCTCCATCGCTAAAACATGTATGGCTTCTTCGATTAAGTTCTCATTTTTATAGCAGCTCATTGTCATTCCTCTTTTTTGGTTAAGTTTACCTTAAAAGGAATTTCTAATCTGACTGAGTCGCCTGCTTATTTTCAGCAAGTCAATGGAATTTACAGAAAGGATGGCGCACTAGCAATCCCTGCTCATTAATAGATCTGAGAACTACCCAAAATTGTTATCTCCCTACCTGAACTGAATTCGATAATTCTTTTTGTTCTTCTTGAGAAACACTATTTTCTTTAAAAAATTGCTCTACTAAGTGATACGTTAGAAGTTTTCTAATACCCTTCGCAATAAAGTGTCGTGTCACCTTGCCCTTACCATCTCCTAATTTAGCTAGCATAATTGCGTAATCGTCATAAGCTTTTTCCTTACCTATCTCATACAAATATGAGGCCACATAAAAACATACAGCCAGTAGATTTTGTATCCCTTTAACCCAAGTTTGGCCATTTCACCCTGAAAATCAAAAATTTCAGCATTATTTTTAACTCAACCCATTGATTTTACTCGCCTAGTAACATGAATTCTCGGATGTAGTGACACATAATGTTAATAAGGGGTTGCATGGGCTGGTAAGGTGATGAGAGTATTGAGTTATGTATATTCGAACCTCTACACAAAAGAGTCCTCGGACAGGTGAGCCTTACGCAACCTACCGACTTGTTGATACTCATCGCACTGCTGACGGCAAAGTACGTCAAAGACTGATTTTAAATCTTGGTGCAAATTTTTCAGTAAAGAAGGACAGTTGGAAATTGCTAGCTGACCGTATTGAGGAAATTTTAACGGGCCAAGGCTCGTTAATTTCAATACCAGCGCATCTAGAAAAACAGGCTCAAATGTATGTAAAACGCATTCGTGCAAAGCGTGCAGAAGAGAATGAGACAAGCATTACTCTCAATTCAGTAAGCGCGGTAGAACCTGACTTTAAAACAGTGGATGTTAACTCCATTGAGAGCGCGGACATACGCCACGTTCGAGCTGAGGCGTTGGGCTTACATGCTGCTAGGCAATTACAACTTGAAGAATTGTTCAGGGCTGTGGGCTTTAATCAAAAACAATGTTACCTGATGATTGCTACCATCATTGGGCGGCTAGTTGCTCCAGGAAGTGATTTGAGTACGCACTATTATTTAAGCAATCAAAGTGCGCTAGATGAATTACTGGGTACTGATTTCTCAGAACTATCACTCAAGAAATTCTATAAGACTGCTGATGAGTTACTTAAACATAAACAAGTGATTGAAGATCAATTATTTGAACGTGAGAAAAATCTGTTTAGTTTAAATCAGGTGATCACTCTCTACGATATAACCAATACCTACTTTGAAGGTCGCGCATTACAAAA
>CBDALO010000137.1:0-2901 GCA_965196985.1 Gammaproteobacteria bacterium
AAGGATTGAATGAAAATGAACAACAGAAGTCGGATTAAGCCTGCAATATAGGAAGTTCTAGAGAGTTGGGAGTGTCTTTGTCATGATGTATCTGTCAATTACTGCACTAAGAAATTTTCTTTTCATTTTAGGGTATGTGCGGCTTGCGCCAGGTGATTTCTGGACTTGTAAAGTCAGAAAATGATGGGTAGATAAACCATAAGTTATATTCAATTCCTTTGCCCACCTTCTGATATATAACATTAGGCTTATAAAATTTCATTTGCAGCCACTTTAATGACAGTAGTATCTTTTCTTGCTGTGCTGTTGCTTTTAGTTTCCTTACGTTAAACGAATGGCACTGCACAGAAACCTTTTGCTGTTTTTTTCGAGAAACACTACCTATCTCTGCTATATGCTGCAAAGCTTTGCAATCATTTGGTCTTTGCTCATTCATTGCGATATTTTTGATATTCTGTGGAGCATCAAACCTTAAGTGAGCTGCTTCTCCTTTGCTGTGCAATTTTTTTAACCTTCAAAAAGCAATTTTAAAGCTTGTGATTTTTGTTCCATTCAAAGGGTTCGAACACATGCAATAAAGTTTTTGGAAATGGTTGTTCTGGTTCATTCCTATAAAACGCAGGTAAGGTTTGATGTTTGATGTATTTTGATGTATAGTAAGGAACAGTATGTTATGGTATGGTATGGCATGGTATGGTATGGTATGGTATTGTATGGTATGGTATGGTATTGTATTGTATGGTATGGTATGGTATTGTTTGGTATGGTATGGTATGGTATGGTATGGTATTGTATTGTATGGTATGGTATGGTATTGTATGATATGGTATGGTATGGTATGGTATTGTATTGTATGGTATGGTATGGAATGGTATTGTATGGTATGGTATGGTATGGTATTGTATGGTATGGTATGGTATTGTATGATATGGTATGGTATGGTATTGTATTGTATGGTATGGTATGGTATGGAATGGTATGGTATGGTATTGTATGGTATGGTATGGTATGGTATTGTATGGTATGTTATGGTATTGTATGGTATGGTATGGTATGGTATGGTATGGTATTGTATGGTATGGTATGGTATGGTATTTTATGCTATGATATGGTATGGTATTGTATTGTATGGTATGGTATTGTATTGTATGGTATGGTATTGTATGGTATGGTATGGTAATGGTATGGTATTGTATTGTATGGTATGGTATGGTATTGTATGGTATGGTAATGGTATGGTATGGTAATGGTATGGTATGGTATTGTATTGTTTGGTATTGTATGGTATGGTATGGTATGGTATTGTATGGTATGGTATGGTATGGTATGGTATTGTATGGTATGGTAATGGTATGGTATGGTATTGTATTGTTTGGTATTGTATGGTATGGTATGGTATGGTATGGTATTATATGGTATGGTATGTTATGGTATGTTATGGAATAGTATGTTATGGTATGGTATGGTATGGTATGTTATAGTATTGTATGTTATTGTATTGTATGGTATGGTATTGTAATGTATGGTATGGTATTGTATTGTATGGTATTGTATGGTATTGTCTTGTATGGTATGGTATGGTATTGTATGATATGGTATGGTATTGTATGGTATGGTATGGTATGGTATGGTATTGTGTGGTATGTTATGGTATTTTATGGTATGGTATGGCATGGTATTGTATTGTATGGTATGGTATGGTATTGTATGCTATGGTATGGTATTGTATTGTATGGTATGGTATTGTATTGTATGGTATGGTATTGTATGGTATGGTAATGGTATGGTATGGTATTGTATGGTATGGTATTGTATGGTATGGTAATGGTATGGTATGGTATTGTATTGTATGGTATTGTATGGTATGGTATGGTATTGTATGTTATGGTATGGTATGGTATTGTATTGTTTGGTATTGTATGGTATGGTATGGTATTGTATGTTATGGTATGGTATTGTATGGTATGGTATGGTATGGTATGTTATGTTATGGTATTGTATTGTATGGTATGGTATTGTATTGTATGGTATGGTATTGTATTGTATGGTATGGTATGGTATTGTATGGTATGGTATGGTATGGTATGGTATTGTATTGTATGGTATAGTATGGTATTGTATGGAATAGTATGTTATGGTATGGTATGGTATGGTATGGTATGGCATGGTATAATATGGTATGTTATGGTATGGTATGGTATGGTATGTTATGGTATGGTATGGTATGTTATGGTATGGTATGGTATGGTTTGGTATGATATGGTATGGTATGGTACGGTATGGTATGTTATGTTATGGTATGGTATTTTATGTTATGGTATGGTATGGTATGGTATGTTATGGTATGGTATAGTATGTTATGGTATTGTATGGTATGGTATGGTTTGTATGATATGGTATGGTATAGTATGGTATGGTATTGTATGGTTTGGTATGGTATGGTTTTGTATGGTTTGGTATGGTATGGTATTGTATTGTATGGTATGGTATGGTATGGTATGGTATGGTATGGTACAGTATGGTATGGTATGGTATTGTCAGGGAACATGTAATTTCTTTTTTTTCAAATTTGCAGGACAGTGATGCTCCAAAGAAAGAAGGCGATGTCTCTCTTGATATTGTAAGTTTCCTATTTACTTTCAAGTATGCTCTCAATGTTTACCTTCATAGTAAATGTAACCTGCATCACATACTATGTAGGTATCAAAAACAGTCCTGTAAACTCAATAGATATCTAGTTTTGAGGTCTCTCTGTATACAATAATTCTGGCACTGAATTGATTGGTCAGTTTCATAGTCGCCATGGGAACGATGGAAGAATCATTTTTATTGGTTCCTTTATAACAGACAGCAATAGATAAGTAATGGGGAATCTCCCTGCAAAGCAACAAACCAACAAAC
>CBDALO010000138.1:0-2500 GCA_965196985.1 Gammaproteobacteria bacterium
TTCTACACTAAACTCTTACATAAGAGCAAAACACTTGTAAACATTGTACTTACAACTGCCTATAGTTATATTACACCGTTGGACATCGACTGGAAACGTTCGTAAGTTCATTCCACATGAAAGCCTCAAAGATTCTCTAAAACAGCAAGAAACAATTTGATTACTTTAAACATTGTGTTAGATGTGTTACGCATGGGCATCATTTCATGTATTATTATGCTCTGAAAGATACCCGCTATTCGGCTATATAGCCGTAGCGTTTCCATTCCTGCCACTATCGCTAGAATCTGAAGAAAATCTTGTCTCTTTCTCCCTCTGTTCCTACATCCCTCCACTCTGCCTTCTATACTGAGCTTTTCTATACTGCCCGACGAGCCTCAGTTGTCTCTGAACAACAATTTTCGTTACTCTCCCATCATTCCCAGAACTTCTTTGTTTGATTTCTTTTCTAACCATGAAATGTTCTTCATTCGACGGTAATTCCACATTTCCATGGCTTCTAGCCGATTATCATCTTGATTGCTTTTAAATGACTCACATTCATATGTTAGGATGGACCAGATATAACACTTCATCATTCTCTATTTTTTTTAGCTACTTGACATGTTTGTGAAGGACCCTTTTGCCAAAGCTACCCACGTTTTCATGTCTGCGGTGCATCTGCAGTTTTAAGTGAGAATACATCCAAAATAGTTGCGGCTTTCGACCTGTTGTAGTTCACCGTCATAAAGAGTGCGATCTTACTTTTCGGCGGTATCTTACTTTTTGAGAACACTATTAGCTTTGTTTTTTCCTGTTTACATTCAGACCTCGGTTTTCGCTTTCTTCTTAGAGAACAGGGAGCAAGTTTTCTTAGTAAGCGTTGCTTCTACCCAGTAGCAACGTGTCAACAGCATATCTAATGTTTTTGGACACCATTTCTAGTAAATTTCAGATGATCTGTACTTTTCGCATTATTAGATCATTGTAGAGAGATTACAGATCAGGTGAGATGACACAGCCCTGTCGCACACCTCTTTTGATTTGAGTCCATTCACTAAGTTCACTTTCAACTGATATTGCTGCCATTTGCTTTTAATAAAGGCTCTTTCGAACTCTGATGTTTCTCCATCAACACCATCATGATCTCGATGTGCTTCACTTAGACTGTAAAGACTGCATAGACATCTTGTTGCATTTGTATATCTCTTTCAGTTATGGATGTCATGACAAACATTGCGTTTCTTGTACCTAGTTTTTCCTAAAGCCAAATTGCTCCCAGCTGATCTCGTTGTGCATCACTTTTTTCATTCTGCATATTATCATCCAAATCTGCTTCTCTACGACCAGTCAGTCTAATAATTGTTGCTCAAGACTACGACTTTCTTTCAGATGTCAAACATTTTAATATAAACTAATTAAAAATAACAGTGTCTGCTTTTAACAAAAGTTTTGTAATGGGAACTTGCAGCAGGAGGTGCTACGTATATTAAAACAACTAGAAACACGAACACGCTTTTGACTAGACCTTAATTGCAATTGCAAATGTTCACAACAAAGTTTATGAAATGAGTCGAACGCATAAACTGAAATGAACCCGAATTTTTGAAGAGTTTTTATACCTTTGAATTCGGTATATATTTTAGTTTAGGAGATCGATCCAATCCATAAACTTTACTGTGAAGTTTTGCAAGTGTAATTGATAATTAATTTTCATCTGTTTGTCATTATCTTTTTAAAACCGTGGTCTAGAATGAAACCACGTGCACGCTAATTAGTTGACGGATCAGGTTGTGTTCGGCTGAGGGGTGGCGCCAAAGGGGGCATGGGGCTGTAGCCCCCTCGTCGGGGAGTGTTAGCCCCTCCCCCCCCCCCCCGTCAGGGAAAAATTTCGTGTCTGTCGGGGACTTTTTGACGGAAAATTGTGTTCTAATGCACAGAAAGATACCCTCTATTCGGTTATTTTGCCCCTTATCGGGGAACCTAGCCCCAGCGACGGTCAAATCCTGGCGCGACTCCTGGTCCGGCTCTATTAACAACACTAGGTGAATTACCTTGTACTGTGATAAATCTTTCCATTTGGATGTATTCTTAGCAATGATTTCTTTTCTTCGAATTGTCTTTGGTTCTTTTTATCTGTGATCGTTGATTCCTTGAAGTACGTGTCGGGCATCCATATTTCGTTTAGAAAATTGCTACCATCTAGATATGTGAAATAGTTATGGCGCAATCTTGGATCATCCCATTCTTGCATTAGAAATATTTCAAGAGCAAATGCCTAAAATGAACACAAATTTAATTAGACTGCGTGCGAAGGAGAGCAGTTCGGTCACAAATGCCAGGCTTCTTTATCACAGTTGCCATAATAAAAGGACAATCTTATGTATTTCCAGATCGATACCACACCCAAATAAGATTCAACCTTGAAGATGAAATCATCAAAACTGCAATGCTATTTGGAAAGATTCATGCCACCAGAGGAAAAATTAATGATCTGCTCTCGATATATTCTTGTCGTCCG
>CBDALO010000139.1:0-9152 GCA_965196985.1 Gammaproteobacteria bacterium
GATTGGTGGACAACCTTAAGGTTCGGTTTAGGGTTAGTGTTAGGTTTAGGGTTAGGCTTAGGGTTAGACTTAGGCTTAAGTTTTGGGTTAGGGTTACGGTTAAGGTTAGGGTTAAGGTTAGGGTAAGGGTTAGGGTTAGGGTTAGGGTTAGGGTTAAGGTTAGGGTTAGGGTTATGGTTAGGGTTAGGGTTAGGGTTAGGGTTAGGGTTAGGGTTAGGGTTAGGGTTAGGGTTAGGGTTAGGGTTAGGCCTAGGGTTAGGCTTAGGGCTAGGGTTAGGGTTAGGTTTAGTGTTAGGGTTAGGGTTAAGGTTAGAGTTAGTGTTAGAGTTAGGGTTAAGGCTAGGGTTAGGGTTAGGGTTAGGGTTAGGGTTAGGGTTAGGGTTAGGGTTAGGGTTAGGGTTAGGGTTAGGGTTAGGGTTAGGGTTAAGGTTAGGGTTAGGGTTAGGGTTAGGGTTGGACTTAGGGTAAGGTTAGGGTTAGGTTAAGGTTAGAGTTAGGGTGAGATCTAGGGTTAGGGCTAGGGTTAGGCTTAGGGATAGGGTTAGGGTTGAGGTTAGGGTAAAACTTAGGGTTAGGGTTTTGGTTAAGGTTAGGTTTAGGGTTAGTGTTAGGTTTAGGGTTAGGGTTAGGATTAGAGTTAGGTTTAGGGTTGGACTTAGGGTAAGGTTAGGGTTAGGTTAAGGTTAGAGTTAGGGTGAGATTTAGGGTTAGGGCTAGGGTTAGGCTTAGGGATAGGGTTAGGGTTGAGGTTAGGGTTAGACTTAAAGTTAGGGTTTTGGTTAAGGTTAGGTTTAGGGTTAGTGTTAGGTTTAGGGTTAGGCTTAGGGATAGGGTTAGGGTTGAGGTTAGGGTTAGACTTAAGGTTAGGGTTTTGGTTAAGGTTAGGTTTAGGGTTAGTGTTTGGTTTAGGGTTAGGCTTAGGGTTAGACTTAGGCTTAAGTTTTGGGTTAGGGTTAGGGTTAAGGTTAGGGTTAGGGTTAGGGTAAGGGTTAGGGTTAGGTTTAGGGCAAGGGTTAGGGTTAGGGTTAGGGTTCGACTTAGGGTTAGGGTTAGGGTAATTGTTAGGGTTAGGGTTATGGTTAGGGTTAGGGTTAGGGTTAGGGTTAGGGTTTGGGTTAGGGTTAGGGTTATGGTTAGGGTTAGGGTTAGGGTTAGGGTTCGACTTAGGGTTAATGTTAGGGTTGAGTTAGGGTTAGGGTTAGGGTTAAGCTTAGGGCTAGGGTTAGGGCTAGGGTTAGGGTTAGGTTTAGTGTTAGGGTTAGGGTTAAGGTTAGAGTTAGTGTTAGAGTAACCTTAACCCTAACCCTAACACTAAACCTAACCCTAACCCTAGCCCTAACCCTAGCCCTAAGCCTAACCCTAACCCTAAAACTAAATCAACCCTAACATTAACCCTAAGTCGAACCCTAACCCTAACCCTAACCATAACCCTAACCCTAACCCTAACCCTAACCCTAACCCTAACCCTAACCATAACCCTAACCCTAACAATTACCCTAACCCTAACCCAAAGTCAAACCATAACCCTAACCCTAACCCTTTACCCTAAACCTAACCCTAACCCTTACCCTAACCCTAACCCTAACCTTAACTCTAACCCTAACCCGAAACTTAAGCCTAAGTCTAACCCTAAGCCTAACCCTAAACCTAACACTAAACCTAAACCTAACCTTAACTAAAACCCTAACCTTAAGTCTAACCCTAACCTCAACCCTAACCCTATCCCTAAGCCTAACCCTAGCCTTAACCCTAACTCTAACACTAACTCTAACCAAAACCCTAATCCTAACCCAAACCCTAACCCTAACCCTAACCCTAACCATAACCCTAACCGGTTAGGGTTAGGGTTAGGGTAGGTTAGGGTGTTAGCTAACTATTACCCTAACCCTAACCCTAACCATAACCCTAACCCTAACAATTACCCTAACCCTAACCCCGAACCCTAACCCTAACCCTAACCCTTACCCTAAACCTAACACTAACCCTTACCCTAACCCTAACCCTAACCTTAACCTTTACCCTAACCCAAAACTTAAGCCTAAGTCTAACCCTAAGCCTAACCCTAAACCTAACACTAACCCTAAACCTAACCTTAACCAAAACCCTAACCTTAAGTCTAACCCTAACCTCAACCCTAACCTTATCCCTAAGCCTAACCCTAGCCCTAACCCTAAATCTCACCCTAACTCTAACCTTAACCTAAACCTAACCTTACCCTAAGTCCAACCCTAAACCTAACTCTAATCCTAACCCTAACCATAACCCTAACCCTAACCCTACCCTAACCCTAACCCTAACCCTAACCCTAACCCTAACCCTAACCCTAACCCTAACCTTAACCTAAGTCCAACCCTAACCCTAACTCTAACCTTAACCCTAAACCTAGCCCTAAACCTAACCCTAGCCTTAACCCTAACGCTAACACTAACTCTAACCTAACCCTAACCCTAACCCTAACCCTAACCCTAACCCTAACCCTAACCTAACCCTAACCCTAACCTTCTAAGTCCAACCCTAAACCTAACTCTAATCCTAACCCTAACCCTAACCCTAACCCTAACCCTACCCTAACCCTAACCCTAACCCTAACCCTAACCCTAACCCTAACCCTAACCTTAACGCTAAGTCTAACCCTAACCCCTCTAACCCTAACCCTAACCCTAACCCTAACCCTAACCCTAACCCTAACCCTAACCCTAGCCCTAACCCTATTTCTAACCCTAACCCTAACACTAACCCTAACCCTAAGTCTAACCCTAGCCCTAACCCTAACCCTTACCCTAGCCCTAACCCTATTTCTATCCCTAACCCTAATCCTAACCCTAACCCTAACCCTAACCCTAACCCTAACCCTAACCCTAACCCTAACCCTAACCCTAACCCTAACCCTAACCCTAACCCTAACCCTAACCCTAACCCTAACCATAACCCTAACCCTAACCCTAACCCTAACCCTAACCCTAACCCTAACCCTAACCCTAACCCTAACTTAACGCTAAGTCCAACCCTAACCCTAACTCTAACCTAACCCTAAACCTAGCCCTAAACCTAACCCTAGCCTTAACCCTAACTCTAACACTAACTCTAACCTTAACCCTAACCCTAACCAAACCCCTAATCCTAACCCAAACCCTAACCCTAACCCTAACCCTAACCATAACCCTAACCCTAACAATTACCCTAACCCTAACCCTAAGTCGAACCCTAACCCTAACCCTAACCCTTACCCTAAACCTAACACTAACCCTTACCCTAACCCTAACCCTAACCCTAACCCTAACCTTAACGCTAAGTCCAACCCTAACCCTAACTCTAACCTAACCCTAAACCTTGCCCTAACCCTAACCCTAGCCTAACCCTAACTCTAACACTAACTCTAACCCTAACCCTAACCCTAACACTGAACCTAACCCTAACCCTAGCCCTAACCCTAGCCCTAAGCTTAACCCTAACCCTAACCCTAACCCTAACCCAAACCCTAACCCTAACCCTAACCCTAACCCTAACCCTAACCCTAACCCTAACCCTAACCCTAACCCTAAGTCGAACCCTAACCCTAACCCTAACCCTTACCCTAAACCTAACACTAACCCTTACCCTAACCCTAACCCTAACCTTAACCTAACCCTAACCCTAAACCTAACACTAACCCTAAACCTAACCTTAACCAAAACCCTAACCTTAAGTCTAACCCTAACCTCAACCCTAACCCTATCCCTAAGCCTAACCCTAGCCCTAACCCTAAATCTCACCCTAACTCTAACCTTAACCTAACCCTAACCTTACCCTAAGTCCAACCCTAAACCTAACTCTAATCCTAACCCTAACCATAACCCTAACCCTAACCCTACCCTAACCCTAACCCTAACCCTAACCTAACCCTAACCCTAACCCTAACCCTAACCCTAACCTCAACCCTAACCCTAACTCCCTAACCCTAACCCTAGCCCCCTAACCCTAGCCTTAACCCTCTAACCCTAACTCTAACCTTAACCCTAACCCTAACCCTAACCCTAAGTCCTAACCCTAACCCTAACCCTAACCCTAACCCTAACCCTAACCCTAACCCTAACCCTAACCCTAACCCTAACCTAACCCTAACCCTAACCCTAACCCTAACCCTAACCCTAACCTTAACCCTAACTCTAACACTAACTCTAACCTTAACCCTAACCCTAACACTAAACCTAACCCTAACCCTAGCCCCCTAACCCTAGGCCTAACCCTAACCCTAACCCTAACCCTAACCCTAACCCTAACCCTAACCCTAACCCTAACCCTAACCCTAACCCTAACCCTAACCCTAACCCTAACCCTAACCCTAACCTTAACCCTAACCCTAACCCTAACCCTAACCCTTACCCTAACCTTAACCCTAACCTTAACCGTAACCCTAACCCGAAACTTAAGCCTACGTCTAACCCTAAGCCTAACCCTAAACCTAACACTAACCCTAAACCGAACCTTAAGCAAAACCCTAACCTTAAGTCTAACCCTAACCTCAACCCTAACCTTACCCTAAGTCCAACCCTAAACCTAACTCTAATCCTAACCCTAAACCTAACCCTAAACCTAACCCTAGCCTTAACCCTAACTGTAACACAAACTGTAACCTTAACCCTAACCCTAACCCTAAACCTGACCCTAACCCTAACCCTAACCCTAACCCTAGCCCTAACCCTATTTCTAACCCTAACCCTAACACTAACCCTAACCCTAAGTCTAACCCTAGCCCTAGCCCTAACCCTAACCCTTACCCTAGCCCTAACCCTATTTCTATCCCTAACCCTAATCCTAAACCTAACCCTAACCCTAACCCTAACCCTAACCCTAACCCTAACCTTAACCCTAACCCTAACCCTAACCCTAACCCTAACCCTAACCCTAACCCTAACCCTAACCCTAACCCTAACCCTAACCCTAACCCTAACCCTAACCCTAACCCTAACCATAACCCTAACCCTAACCCTAGCCATAACCCTAACCCTAACCCTAACCCTAACCCTAACCCTAACCCTAACCTTAACGCTAACTCCAACCCTAACCCCAACTCTAACCTTAACCCTAAACCTAGCCCTAAACCTAACCCTAGCCTTAACCCTAACTCTAACACTAACTCTAACCTTAACCCTAACCCTAACACTAAACCTAACCCTAACCCTAGCCCTAACCCTAGCCCTAAGCTTAACCCTAACCCTAACCCTAACTCAACCCTAACATTAACCCTAAGTCGAACCCTAACCCTAACCCTAACCCTAACCATAACCCTAACCCTAACCCAAACCCTAACCCTAACCCTAACCCTAACCCTAACCATAACCCTAACCCTAACAATTACCCTAACCCTAACCCTAAGTCGAACCCTAACCCTAACCCTAACCCTTGCCCTAAACCTAACCCTAACCCTTACCCTAACCCTAACCCTAACCTTAACCCTAACCCTAACCCAAAACTTAAGCCTAAGTCTAACCCTAAGCCTAACCCTAAACCAAACACTAACCCTAAACCTAACCTTAACCAAAACCCTAACCTTAAGTCTAACCCTAACCTCAACCCTAACCCTATCCCTAAGCCTAACCCTAAACCTAACACTAACCCTAAACCTAACCTTAACCAAAACCCTAACTTTAAGTCTAACCCTAACCTCAACCCTAACCCTATCCCTAAGCCTAACCCTAGCCCTAACCCTAAATCTCACCCTAACTCTAACCTTAACCTAACCCTAACCTTACCCTAAGTCCAACCCTAAACCTAACTCTAATCCTAACCCTAACCCTAAACCTAACACTAACCCTAAACCTAACCTTAACCAAAACCCTAACCCTAAGTTTTACCCTAACCTCAACCCTAACCCTATCCCTAAGCCTAACCCTAGCCCTAACCCTAGATCTCACCCTAACTCTAACCTTAACCTAACCCTAACCTTACCCTAAGTCCAACCCTAACCCTAACCCTAACCCTAACCTTAACCCTAACCCTAACCCTAACCCTAACCCTAACCCTAACCCTAACCCTAACCCTAACCCTAACCCTAACCCTAACCCTAACCCTAGCCTTAACCCTAACTCTAACACTAACTCTAACCTTAACCCTAACCCTAACACTAAACCTAACCCTAACCCTAGCCCTAAGCCTAACCCTAGGCCTAACCCTAACCCTAACCCTAACCCTAACCCTAACCCTAACCCTAACCCTAACCCTAACCCTAACCCTAACCATAACCCTAACCCTAACCTTAACCCTAACCCTAACCCTAACCCTAACCCTTACCCTAACCTTAACCCTAACCTTAACCGTAACCCTAACCCAAAACTTAAGCCTAAGTCTAACCCTAAGCCTAACCCTAAACCTAACACTAACCCTAAACCGAACCTTAAGGTTGTCCACCAATCGGAATATGTTGATTTTACTGATTTTTTTACAAATTTGGTTTTTTGGCTCAAATTATGCTATTTTCTGTGTAGAACTTAAATATGATACTCGTTTATCTCTAAATTTAAATAAAAACGATAAATTTTGCATTTTGCAAAGGGAGGGTCAATGATATTGACTAGAAATTGGCATCTCACAGACTTTTTCTGCCTATTTTACATTTCTGAATTTTGCGCCTCTGTTTCCTCAATACCCCTTTTGCTATACATGTTCTGAAAGCCCTATTCCTTCTGAATTGAACTCTGCCCTCGTATTTTGTCTTTGATTTACCTGTGTTATGATATAGACTATTGTTTGAAGCTTACCAAACAATAGATATTTCCGTTGAACTTACAATCATAAATTTTGATTGGTCAATTCAATCATAGCGACGGTTTGATTGGCTAAACTCGATTCATAATGGCGTCGGTGTTGCTTGCAACGGTCAGTGTGTCTCGATTGAAAGTGTACAGAGAAGGATAGTAATCGATAAAATCTCAAATAGTTTTTAAATTCGAAGTAATTAGTTAAAGGAGAATGGGGAAGACGCGTAAACAGTATCGTGGAAGAAGAAAGATGGCATCCAAAGTTCGCCAAAAGAAAACAAACTTGAGGGTTGAAGATGAGACTGTCGAGAACGTTGTAAACATTCCTGGTGTGGCCCCGAACGAAGCACACAGTCAAGAAAATATATCTGCAAGTGCAAAGAAATTTCAAGTTTTTGGTGTAACATTGGAATCAGATAATGAAAACATTTTTCCCTCTGACGAGCCTGACAAAATGAGCGATGCCTATTTTCTTGCACAGCAGAAGTGTATTTCAATGCTTTTATCAAAGTTGTTGTGTCCTACTTGTGGATTGTCTGGAGTCTCTTTCCAAGTTATTCCAGAAGGCAAATGTGGATTTGCTGCCAAAGCAAAAATAACCTGCAAAAATTGTGAGGAGATTTGTGGCACCAGTTTCCTTTGTGAAAGAGTTGGAAACAGTCAATCACAGAACATACCCTTTGATATCAATGTGAGAGCCACATTGGCATTCAGAGGGATAGGATGTGGGTTTTCTGCAATGAAGGAATGGTCAGGTATGATGAACATGCCATTTGTACTGACCCAGAATTCATACATCGAGCACAACAACAAGCTGGAAGAGGGTAGCAGGAAAGCATTTAATCAAATATGCCAGGAAACAACAAAAGAAATATTCAAGGCCTATTCAGCAGTTGGAGTTCAGCCAGATGACCAAGGCATTTTGGATATTGCAGTGTCTTATGATGGAGCCTGGCAGAGACGTGGATTCTCATCACACAATGGTGTAGCATCTGTTATTGATCTATTAACTGGACTGCCGGTTGACTTTGAAGTTTTGTCAAACTTTTGCTCAAAATGTGCCACTAAGACTAACAGTGACCCAGCCTGGGAAGAAAAGCACAAACCATCCTGCTCAAAAAATTATGAGGGATCATCTGGATCAATGGAGGTTGAATGTGCCCTGAGGATATGGAAGAGATCAATTGAGGAGCACTCTCTCAGGTACACCACCATGTTATCTGATGGGGACAGTAAGGCGTATGATGCAGTCTCTGCAGCAAATGTTTATGGGGGTGAAATTTTAATTGAAAAAGAAGACTGCATCAATCATGTTGCAAAACGGATGGGCACAGCACTGAGAAAACTAGCAAGTGTATCAAAGGCACAGAAAAGCACCATAACTGGAAAAGGGAAATTAACAAATATGAAAATAAAGAAAATACAAAACTATTATGGGAAAGCTATTAAACTTTACTCATCCGATGTGCCATTGTTGCAAAAACGCATCATGGGGATATTGCTGCACTTATCATCAACAGATGAGCAGCCTAAACATGCCCATTGCCCTCCTGGAGCATCATCATGGTGCTTCTGGCAGAGAGCTATTGCCAGTTCAAAAGAGCCTGGAAGTCACAAAGGCCATGAGACTCTTCCAGTTGAAATTGGAAAGAAACTTGTTCCAATATTCCAACAGCTCTCAGATCCAAAGTTACTGAATCGATGTTCAAGGAACATGACCCAGAATGCCAATGAAGCTCTCCATAGCATTTTGTGGAAAATTGTTCCTAAGTCTGTCTATGTTGGAAGGAAAACAATGCAGACAGCAATGGCATTAGCAGTTTGTAAATATGCAATGGGTGCTTCATTTCAAATTGTGATGTGCAGGGTGATGGAGCTTGAGCCAGGAAAAATTCTGAAGGAGACAGCAAAGAAAAAGGACTTGAAAAGACTCAAGAGAGCTGAAAAAGCTGCAAGTGCACAAGCAAAGAAAAGAAGAAAATATTTAAAGTATAATCAATTAAAAGAAGCGGATACAAAAAAGTCAACCGAGGGTGAAACTTATGGTGCTGGTTCATTTTAATTTAAATTGACACTTTTTTTATCCATTTTTATTATTTTTAGAACTTGTTTAGTATATCTTCTAGGTTAAGGTGCATTTAAGACCAAAAATATCATTGAATTAAGAAATATTTGATGATATTACTGATATTTGGACATTATCAAACTTTACGTTTGATTTTCTCATTTGCCCAATTTTCGAGATTTTGTGATCTTATTACTTGCAAAAAATTTACATGGTTGATTACCATATCAATATCTATATATCAAATAAAAGCTTAGAATGTGTAGAGTGAACTTATCTAGGTCATTTGTTGATTCAATTTAGACTTAAGGAAGTACCATGGCTCAAATTCTTAGGAATGTTGCAGTTAT
>CBDALO010000140.1:0-4227 GCA_965196985.1 Gammaproteobacteria bacterium
GGAAAGAATAGGGTAATATACTGATTATTTGCTATACATGTTTTATTAGGAACGTGTAATTTTGCTTTCATATCTTATTTTAGATAATAGAAGGCTTGAATCTTCTTGGCTACTCATATCTAAAACGCTCAATTATCTACAGCTACACTATAATTGGTTCTTTCTGAAAACTACGATATTCACCATTCCGTTTTACAACGCATGTTTAATGTCAGTCTTGTCGTGCTTTCGACTCTGTGTACAATAAAACTAGACCATTTAATACTACTCACAATATTAACCCCCTGCTATTTTCACCAAAATTTGCCCCCTTTTTGCACTGATTTTTATTTGGACGAAAAGTGATGTAAACCCAACCCTTTTTTTACTAAAAATTTCTTCCTTTTTCATGTTGTGGCAAAAAGGTAAAGTAATTTTACCATATTTAGCTCCTTTTTTGCACTTTCTTGGGCCATAAGATAATGTTAACCCCGTGGTGTTTCTACAAAAATTAAAACATTTTCAGAGCACAATTTTTGATAAAAACTCAAGGTTAACTACTTGGCATTTTTGCAATAATTGCCTCCTTTTTGCATACAATTTTTGGGCCAAAATCTAAGGCTAATCCCCTGGTGTTTTTCCAAATTTTGTTCTCTTTCAAAACAAAGATTTGTGGCCTACGAGTAAATTAAACCCCATGGTATTTTTCCAAAATTTGCCCTCTTTTTCATACAAAGATTTTTGGCCTTAAAGAAAGGTTAACCCCTTGGTATTTTCCCAAAATTTGCCCAAGGTTAACCCCTTGGTATTTTTTCAAAATTTCCCCCCTTTTTTGAACAAAGATTTTTGGCCAAACAGTGATGTTAACCCCTTGGTATTTTTCCAAAGGTTGGCCCTCTTTTTTTTGAACAAAGATTTTTGGCCAAAAAGTAAGGTTAACCACTTGGTATTTTTTCAAAATTGGCCCTTTTTTCCTACACAGATTTTTGGCCTAAAAGTAAGGTTAACCCCTTGGTATTTTCCAAAAATTTGCCCTGTTTTTCAATCAAAGATTTTTGGCCAAAAAGGAATGTTAGCCCCTTGGTATCTTTCCAAAATTTGCCCTCTCTTTGAACAAATAGTTTTGGCCAAAAAGTAAGGTTAACCATTTGGTATTTTTCCAAAAATTGGCCTGTTTTTCAAACAAAGATTTTTGGACTAAATGTAAGGTCAACCCCTTGGTATTTTTCCGAAATTTGCCCTCTCTTTGAACAAATAGTTTTGGCCTGAAAGTAAGGTTAACCATTTGGTATTTTTCCAATATTGGCCTGTTTTTCAAACAAAGATTTTTGGCCAAAATGTAAGGTTAACCCCTTGGTATTTTTCCGAAATTTGCCATCTCTTTGAACAAATAGTTTTGGCCAGAAAGTAAGGTTAACCCCTTGGTATTTTTCCAAAATTTGCCCTCTTTTTTGAACAAAGATTTTTGGCCAAAATATAAGGCTAACCCCTTCGTAATTTTCCAAAATTTGCCCTCTTTATTGAACAAGGATTTTTGGCTAAAAAGTAAGGTTACCACTTGGTATTTTTCCAAAATTTGCACTCTTGTTCAAACAAAGATTTTTGGCCAAAATATAAGGCTAACCCCTTGGTATTTTTCCAAAATTGCCCTCTCTTTCCTACAAAGATTTTGGCCAAAAAGTAAGGTTAACCCTTTGGTATTTTTTCAAAATTTGGCCTCCTTTTCAACCAAAGATTTTTGGCCAAAAAGGAAGGTTAGCCCCTTTGTATCTTTCCAAAATTTCCCCTCTCTTTGAACAAATAGTTTTGGCCAAAAAGTAAGGTTAACCATTTGGTATTTTTCCAAAAACTGGCTTGTTTTTCAAACAAAGATTTTTGGACTAAATGTAAGGTTTACCCTTTGGTATTTTTCCGAAATTCGCACTGTTTTTTGAACAAAGATTTTTGGCCAAAATGTAAGGTTTACCCCTTGGTTTTTTTCAAAAATTGGCCTGTTTTTCAAACAAAGATTTTTGGCCAAAATGTAAGGTTTACCCCTTGGAATTTTTTTCAAAATTGGCCTGTTTTTCAAACAAAGATTTTTGGCCAAAATGTAAGGCTAACCCCTTGGTATTTTTCCAAAATTGCCCTCTCCTTCATACAAAGATTTTTGGCCAAAAAGTAAGGTTAACCCCTTCGTTATTTTCCAAAATTTGCCCTCTTTTTTTGAACAAATAATTTTGGCCAAAAAGTAAGGTTACCCCTTGGTATTTTTCCAAAATTTGCACTGTTTTTCAAACAAAGATTTTTGGCCAAAAAGTAAGGTTAATCCCTTGATAATTTTTCAAAACTAGCCCTCTTTTTCAAACAAAGATTTTTGGCCAAAATATAAGGCTAACCCCTTGGTATTTTTCCAAAATTGCCATCTCTTTCATACAAAGATTTTTGGCCAAAATATAAGGCTAACCCCTTGGTATTTTTCCAAAATTGCCATCTCTTTCATACAAAGATTTTTGGCCAAAAAGTAAGGTTAACCCCTTCGTAATTTTCCAAAATTTGCCCTCTTATTTGAACAAAGAATTTTGGCCAAAAAGTAAGGTTACCCCTTCGTATTTTTCCAAAATTTGCCCTCTTGTTCAAACAAAGATTTTTGGCCAAAAAGTAATGTTAACCCCTTGGTATTTTTCCAAAATTTGCACTGTTTTTCAAACAAAGATTTTTGGCCAAAAAGTAAGGTTAATCCCTTGATATTTTTTCAAAACTAGCCCTCTTTTTCAAACAAAGATTTTTGGCCAAAATATAAGGCTAAACCCTTGGTATTTTTCCAAAATTGCCCTCTCTTTCATACAAAGATTTTTGGCCTAAAAGTAAGGTTAACCCCTTGGTACTTTTCCAAAATTTGCCCTCTTTTTGAACAAAGTTTTATTGACTAGAGGTAAGGCTAACCTCTTGTTTTTTTTTCCACAATTGTTTTTTTATTTTTTCACAAAAATTCTGTTGGGCCAAAAAGTAAGGCTTACCCTTTATTTTTTGAAAAATTACCCTATTTTTAAATAAACTTTTTTGCCAAAAAAGGAAGGTTAATCCCTTGCTTTTTATCCACAAATTGCACTTTTTTAAAGATTTTTTTACCGAAAGGTATGGGGAACCTCTTGTATTTTTACAAAAAAATACCTGGACTGAAATGTACAGTTTACACCCTACATTCCATGTTCTTACCTAAAATTTTTTTCTAAAAATGGACTCCATTTTTAAACAAACTTTTGGCCAAAAGTAAAGTAACCCCTTGGTGTTTTTCCCAAGAATTGTTTATTTTTCTGCACTAAATTATTGGGCCAAAAGAAAGGTTAATCTCATGGTATTTTAATCAAAATTTCCTTATTTCCAAAAAAACTTTGTATTAAAGAAGTATCGTTAACCTGTAACATTCTTATTAAACATTGCCTCCTTTTTTCAAATTACAGTTTTTACCAAAAAGTAAAGTTAACCCCTTGCCATTCTTCCAAAAAATTGCCTGCTTTTTGAAACCAAGCTGTTGGGCATTGGAAACCAAGCCCTTGGAATTTTCCACAAAAACATCCTAGCTATTTTTACCAAAAATATTTTCAAAAATACCTCCTTTTTAAAGCAGAATGGTAATATCAACCAATTGGTATATTAACCAAAAATTGCCTTCTTTTTGAAGAAAACTTTTGGCTAAAAATTAAGGTTATTTCCTTTGAAGTTTTCCCAAAAAGGCCCCATTTTAATTCCAACTTTTTGGCTAAAAGGTAAAGTTAACCTCTTTAGGTTTGACCAGAAACGGTTCCCTCTTTTAAGTAATTTTTTTGGGCCAAAAATAAGGTTAACCTTTTTGTATTGTTACAAAAATTGGGCAAGATTTTTAGTTGTATTTATAGAGTGTATTTGGTTCAAAGGTTTGGTTTATCCCTTTCAAATATCCCCAAAATACGCTTCTTTTACGCTAAGTTTTGCGGCAAAAGTAAAGTTCACCCTTTTGTATATTTTACAAAAAAATTACCAAATTTTCAGAGCATATTTTTTGACAAAAACTCAAATTTAACTGCTTAGCATTTGTCCAATGATTGTCATCTTTGTTACGCTTACCTTTAAGGCCAAAAAGTAATGTTAACCCCTTGGTATTTATTCCTACAAGTTACCTCCTTTTTTAAACTATATTTTTTCAGCCAACAAGTAAGGTTAACCCCTTGCCATTTATCCCTTAAATTTCCTCCTTTTTGAAACCAAATTTTTGGGGAAAAAAAGTAA
>CBDALO010000141.1:0-2475 GCA_965196985.1 Gammaproteobacteria bacterium
GTATCGTTGAAGATCACGACGACCACATTCCTGAGCAGATAAAAGCATACCTGAGTTTGACATTTTATAATTATCCAAATGAAATAAAATAGTAACATACAAGGAATTTGTCAGAGATAATCACTTTAAAGAAGTATTTATGTTCTTAAGTTTGAAATGAGCTTTGGATAACCTGACTAAAACCTTTTCAAATTAGCCTTGATTTAGAAAATATGCTTATAATCTTGGATTTTCTATTTTTATTTTATTCATGACTTGATTTATAAGACGGCGTATAGAGGATGTTAGAATACAAGAATCTTACAATATTTCAGATTAGCCAGGGCGGATACTTGTTGAGTACCTGTTAACAATGAAAGAATTATTTCGCCTTGAAATGGAAAGGTTTTGATTCGATGTTACAAGATTGAGAAGGAATCAATTATCAGCAAGCTTTTGCATCATCATAAAGTAATTTTGCAGATCCTAATTGTGAAACATTGTAGATCAAACGGCAAGAGCTAAGTAATAAATTGTGAACAGCAGGCATGCCGGAGCCGGGGGTGGGGGGAGGCGGCACCCCCTTCCACTTTTTTGCCGATGAGTTGTGTTGAGTGCTTAGGTTTCTAATGGGCTTTTGAGCCATACCTATTGCACTTGTGTTCTAACAGCCATCTCCATCCAAAGCTTGGGCATGTCTTCACCTTTTCATCCACTTCTAAGGAGCACTAACATAAACTCGATTGACCGCGCCCAGTCATGACCACGCCCAATCTTCAATAGCCAACCCACTTTAGAATAGGCTCCGGTGTCCCTGGACAGGCAAGGATCAGAAATGGCCCACAATGCTTTATTAATTCAACGGCGACTTGTATAATGCAATTGAGATCCCGGAAAATATCAGCGGCTCTTGTGTATGTAGTTCATCTGTATTGGCTTCGAAAGATTTACGAAAAACAGTTTCTAACAACAGACTGCAGACGTAAAGGTAACATTCTACTGGTAGGCGATACTAGGCGTGGTACTAGACGAAGTCTTCCCTCGATATTCAGTTCTTGCTTGTTGGTATTAGTCCGAAATCCAGACCCATGGTAGTACTTCTCATATAAATCATATATTTCAAAACATCATTCGCATCAAGCGTGAAACTTGACGTAACTACTTAGACCGTCATGTTAGGTTATTAAGTTTAGTATAGGTCTGCTTTTACGGCATCGAGCGCTACTGTTGGCAGCCGGTTAACAACAATCTTCATCACTGCACAATCATACCATCATTGATAATTCTTTTAAGGAGGGTTGCACTTTTATTTAGGACTCTTGGTGTCAGGCTGACGTTTAATTGCTGCTGAAAGATCCATTACTGATTTCAATGATTGATCTTTCCAGGTTCGAGAGAGACCGAAGAATGATTGGTGGCCGTACCGCTAAGATCGACGATTGGACATTCGCAGCAGCATTGGTTTTTCTTCAGCCACAACCAACATGGGAAATATGCACAGCAACAGTTATTGACAGACTTTGGTTACTGACAGCAGCTCATTGCGTAGAAGATATAGTGGACAGACCAGAGTATTTGAATGTGAAAATTTGTAAGTTTGCCTACACTATTACGCATTAATAAATGAATAGATAAATAAATAAATAAACAAATAAATAAATAAATAAGTTCATTCGTTCGTTCGTTCGTTCGTTCGCTCGTCGGTTCGTTCGCTCGTTCGTTCGTTCATTCATTAATTCATTCATTCATTCATTAATTCATTCATTCATTCATTCATTCATTCATTCATTCATTCATTCATTCATTCATTCATTCATTCATTCATTCATTCATTCATTCATTCATTCATTTATTCATTCATTCATTCATTCATTCATTCATTCGTTCCTTCATTCATTTATTCATTCATTCATTCGCTCATTCAATAATTCATTCATTCATTAATAGAGTTTGAACACTGAATAAGAATAACCATTTGCATTATATTGCGGATTTTGAAATCTCTACAAACATGACAAATTTCCTGTTAATTTAAATGCGCATTGCTGCTGCCATTGCTCTCATTGCTGCGAAAGTTTCCTTGCCTGTAGGTATAATTTGATCAGCTGGAAGAAGAAAGCCATATTGGCCCTTGTCACGCAGTTCCAGACCGTAAGAGTAGATAAGACCAAGGTCCTCATAGGTCCAATCAATGCTACCACCACTGGTCGGATCTATCAAAGGAAATATATTGGGTGCCAATTATAAAGTTGAAGAATTAATCGGAGAAGACAGTTGATCAATGAATCAATGAATCAGTAAATAAATCAATGAATGAATGAATGAATGAATGAATGAATGAATGAATGAATGAATGAGTGTGTGAACGAATGAATGAATGAATGAGTGAATGAATCAACTTACAAACGGTGTTAAAGGAAGTCCCAGCTGTGTAGTTTGTTCCATACACCCGTGACAAGGCATTGATTGAAGCGTTAGCAACTCTCATCTATGAAA
>CBDALO010000142.1:0-11600 GCA_965196985.1 Gammaproteobacteria bacterium
AATTTTTGCCCAAAAAGTAAGTCTATAGCCTTGCCTTTTTGAAGAAATTTGGCTCATTTCAAAATTGTCAATTTTTGCCCAAAAAGTAAGGCTATAGCCTTGCCCTTTTGAAGAAATTTGGCTCATTTCAAAATTGTTCAATTTTTGCCCCAAAAGTAAGGCTATAGCCTTGCCTTTTTGAAGAAATTTGGCTCTTTTTAAAATTGTTCAATTTTTGCCCAAAAAGTAAGGCTATAGCCTTGCCTTTTTGAAGAAATTTGGCTCATTTCAAAATTGTTCAATTTTTGCCCAAAAAGTAAGGCTATAGCCTTGCCTTTTTGAAGAAATTTGGCTCATTTCAAAATTGTCAATTTTTGCCCAAAAAGTAAGGCTATAGCCTTGCCTTTTTGAAGAAATTTGGCTCTTTTTAAAATTGTTCAATTTTTGCCCAAAAAGTAAGGCTATAGCCTTGCCTTTTTTAAGAAATTTGGTTCATTTCAAAATTGTCAATATTTGCCCAAAAAGTAAGGCTATAGCCTTGCCTTTTTGAAGAACTTTGGCTCATTTCAAACTTGTTCAATTATTTGCCCAAAAGTAAGGCTATAGCCTTGCCTTTTTGAGGAAATTTTGGCTCATTTCAAAATTGTCAATTTTTGCCCAAAAAGTAAGGCTATAGCCTTGCCTTTTTGAAGAAATTTGGCTCATTTCAAAATTGTCAATTTTTGCCCAAAAAGTAAGGCTATAGCCTTGCCTTTTTGAAGAAATTTGGCTCTTTTTAAAATTGTTCAATTTTTGCCCAAAAAGTAAGGCTATAGCCTTGCCTTTTTTAAGAAATTTGGTTCATTTCAAAATTGTCAATATTTGCCCAAAAAGTAAGGCTATAGCCTTGCCTTTTTGAAGAAATTTGGCTCATTTCAAAATTGTTCAATTTTTTGCCCAAAAGTAAAGCTATAGCCTTGCCTTTTTAAAGAAATTTGGCTCTTTTTAAAATTGTTCAATTTTTCTTCAACAAGTAAGGCTAAAGCCTTGCCTTTTTGAAGAAATTTGGCTCTTTTTAAAATTGTTCAATTTTTGCCCAAAAAGTAAGGCTATAGCCTTGCCTTTTTGAAGAAATTTGGCTCATTTCAAAATTGTTCAATTTTTGCCCAATAAGTAAGGCTATAGCCTTGCCTTTTTGAAGAAATTTGGCTCATTTCAAAATTGTTCAATTTTTGCCCAATAAGTAAGGCTATAGCCTTGCCTTTTTGAGGAAATTTTGGCTCATTTCAAAATTGTCAATTTTTGCCCAAAAAGTAAGGCTATAGCCTTGCCTTTTTGAAGAAATTTGGCTCTTTTTAAAATTGTTCAATTTTTGCCCAAAAAGTAAGGCTATAGCCTTGCCTTTTTTAAGAAATTTGGCTCATTTCAAAATTGTTCAAATTTTTGCCCAAAAGTAAGGCTATAGCCTTGCCTTTTTGAGGAAATTTTGGCTTATTTCAAAATTGTCAATTTTTGCCCAAAAAGTAAGGCTATAGCCTTGCCTTTTTGAAGAAATTTGGCTCTTTTTAACATTGTTCAATTTTTGCCCAATAAGTAAGGCTATAGCCTTGCCCTTTTGAAGAAATTTGGCTCATTTCAAAATTGTTCAATTTTTTGCCCAAAAGTAAGGCTATAGCCTTGCCTTTTTGAAGAAATTTGGCTCATTTCAAAATTGTCAATTTTTGCCCAAAAAGTAAGGCTATAGCCTTGCCTTTTTGAAGAAATTTGGCTCTTTTTAAAATTGTTCAATTTTTGCCCAAAAAGTAAGGCTAGAGCCTTGCCTTTTTGAAGAAATTTGGCTCATTTCAAAATTGTTCAATTTTTGGCCCAAAAGTAAGGCTATAGCCTTGCCTTTTTGAAGAAATTTGGCTCATTTCAAAATTGTTCAATTTTTGCCCAAAAAGTAAGGCTATAGCCTTGCCTTTTTGAAGAAATTTGGCTCTTTTTAAAATTGTTCAATTTTTGCCCAAAAAGTAAGGCTATAGCCTTGCCTTTTTGAAGAAATTTGGCTCTTTTTAAAATTGTTCAATTTTTGCCCAAAAAGTAAGGCTATAGCCTTGCCTTTTTGAAGAAATTTGGCTCATTTCAAAATTGTTCAATTTTTGGCCCAAAAGTAAGGCTATAGCCTTGCCTTTTTGAAGAAATTTGGCTCATTTCAAAATTGTTCAATTTTTGGCCCAAAAAGTAAGGCTATAGCCTTGCCTTTTGAAGAAATTTGGCTCATTTCAAAATTGTTCAATTTTTTGCCCAAAAGTAAAGCTATAGCCTTGCCTTTTTGAGGAAATTTTGGCTCATTTCAAAATTGTCAATTTTTGCCCAAAAAGTAAGGCTATAGCCTTGCCTTTTTGAAGAAATTTGGCTCTTTTTAAAATTGTTCAATTTTTTCCCAAAAAGTAAGGCTATAGCCTTGCCTTTTTGAAGAAATTTGGCTCATTTCAAAATTGTTCAATTTTTGCCCAATAAGTAAGGCTATAGCCTTACCTTTTTGAAGAAATTTGGCTCATTTCAAAATTGTTCAATTTTTGCCCAATAAGTAAGGCTATAGCCTTGCCTTTTTGAAGAAATTTGGCTCATTTCAAAATTGTTCAATTTTTGCCCAAAAAGTAAGGCTAAAGCCTTGCCTTTTTGAAGAAATGTTGGCTCAGTTCAAAATTCTTCAATTTTTGCCCAAAAAGTAAGGCTATAGCCTTGCCTTTTTTAAGAAATTTGGCTCATTTCAAAATTGTTCAAATTTTTGCCCAAAAGTAAGGCTATAGCCTTGCCTTTTTGAGGAAATTTTGGCTTATTTCAAAATTGTCAATTTTTGCCCAAAAAGTAAGGCTATAGCCTTGCCTTTTTGAAGAAATTTGGCTCTTTTTAACATTGTTCAATTTTTGCCCAATAAGTAAGGCTATAGCCTTGCCCTTTTGAAGAAATTTGGCTCATTTCAAAATTGTTCAATTTTTTGCCCAAAAGTAAGGCTATAGCCTTGCCTTTTTGAAGAAATTTGGCTCATTTCAAAATTGTCAATTTTTGCCCAAAAAGTAAGGCTATAGCCTTGCCTTTTTGAAGAAATTTGGCTCTTTTTAAAATTGTTCAATTTTTGCCCAAAAAGTAAGGCTAGAGCCTTGCCTTTTTGAAGAAATTTGGCTCATTTCAAAATTGTTCAATTTTTGGCCCAAAAGTAAGGCTATAGCCTTGCCTTTTTGAAGAAATTTGGCTCATTTCAAAATTGTTCAATTTTTGCCCAAAAAGTAAGGCTATAGCCTTGCCTTTTTGAAGAAATTTGGCTCTTTTTAAAATTGTTCAATTTTTGCCCAAAAAGTAAGGCTATAGCCTTGCCTTTTTGAAGAAATTTGGCTCTTTTTAAAATTGTTCAATTTTTGCCCAAAAAGTAAGGCTATAGCCTTGCCTTTTTGAAGAAATTTGGCTCATTTCAAAATTGTTCAATTTTTGGCCCAAAAGTAAGGCTATAGCCTTGCCTTTTTGAAGAAATTTGGCTCAT
Organism: Gammaproteobacteria bacterium; assembly: GCA_965196985.1. Taxonomy (GTDB): domain Bacteria; phylum Pseudomonadota; class Gammaproteobacteria; order UBA12402; family UBA12402; genus 2-12-FULL-35-23. The sequence goes on from CBDALO010000142.1 coordinate 3,482, forward strand.
TTCAAAATTGTTCAATTTTTGGCCCAAAAAGTAAGGCTATAGCCTTGCCTTTTGAAGAAATTTGGCTCATTTCAAAATTGTTCAATTTTTTGCCCAAAAGTAAAGCTATAGCCTTGCCTTTTTGAGGAAATTTTGGCTCATTTCAAAATTGTCAATTTTTGCCCAAAAAGTAAGGCTAAAGCCTTGCCTTTTTGAAGAAATGTTGGCTCAGTTCAAAATTCTTCAATTTTTGCCCAAAAAGTAAGGCTATAGCCTTGCCTTTTTTAAGAAATTTGGCTCATTTCAAAATTGTTCAAATTTTTGCCCAAAAGTAAGGCTATAGCCTTGCCTTTTTGAGGAAATTTTGGCTTATTTCAAAATTGTCAATTTTTGCCCAAAAAGTAAGGCTATAGCCTTGCCTTTTTGAAGAAATTTGGCTCTTTTTAACATTGTTCAATTTTTGCCCAATAAGTAAGGCTATAGCCTTGCCCTTTTGAAGAAATTTGGCTCATTTCAAAATTGTTCAATTTTTTGCCCAAAAGTAAGGCTATAGCCTTGCCTTTTTGAAGAAATTTGGCTCATTTCAAAATTGTCAATTTTTGCCCAAAAAGTAAGGCTATAGCCTTGCCTTTTTGAAGAAATTTGGCTCTTTTTAAAATTGTTCAATTTTTGCCCAAAAAGTAAGGCTAGAGCCTTGCCTTTTTGAAGAAATTTGGCTCATTTCAAAATTGTTCAATTTTTGGCCCAAAAGTAAGGCTATAGCCTTGCCTTTTTGAAGAAATTTGGCTCATTTCAAAATTGTTCAATTTTTGCCCAAAAAGTAAGGCTATAGCCTTGCCTTTTTGAAGAAATTTGGCTCTTTTTAAAATTGTTCAATTTTTGCCCAAAAAGTAAGGCTATAGCCTTGCCTTTTTGAAGAAATTTGGCTCTTTTTAAAATTGTTCAATTTTTGCCCAAAAAGTAAGGCTATAGCCTTGCCTTTTTGAAGAAATTTGGCTCATTTCAAAATTGTTCAATTTTTGGCCCAAAAGTAAGGCTATAGCCTTGCCTTTTTGAAGAAATTTGGCTCATTTCAAAATTGTCAATTTTTGCCCAAAAAGTAAGGCTATAGCCTTGCCTTTTTGAAGAAATTTGGCTCTTTTTAAAATTGTTCAATTTTTGCCCAAAAAGTAAGGCTAGAGCCTTGCCTTTTTGAAGAAATTTGGCTCATTTCAAAATTGTTCAATTTTTGGCCCAAAAGTAAGGCTATAGCCTTGCCTTTTTGAAGAAATTTGGCTCATTTCAAAATTGTTCAATTTTTGCCCAAAAAGTAAGGCTATAGCCTTGCCTTTTTGAAGAAATTTGGCTCTTTTTAAAATTGTTCAATTTTTGCCCAAAAAGTAAGGCTATAGCCTTGCCTTTTTGAAGAAATTTGGCTCTTTTTAAAATTGTTCAATTTTTGCCCAAAAAGTAAGGCTATAGCCTTGCCTTTTTGAAGAAATTTGGCTCATTTCAAAATTGTTCAATTTTTGGCCCAAAAGTAAGGCTATAGCCTTGCCTTTTTGAAGAAATTTGGCTCATTTCAAAATTGTTCAATTTTTGGCCCAAAAAGTAAGGCTATAGCCTTGCCTTTTGAAGAAATTTGGCTCATTTCAAAATTGTTCAATTTTTTGCCCAAAAGTAAAGCTATAGCCTTGCCTTTTTGAGGAAATTTTGGCTCATTTCAAAATTGTCAATTTTTGCCCAAAAAGTAAGGCTAAAGCCTTGCCTTTTTGAAGAAATGTTGGCTCAGTTCAAAATTCTTCAATTTTTGCCCAAAAAGTAAGGCTATAGCCTTGCCTTTTTTAAGAAATTTGGCTCATTTCAAAATTGTTCAAATTTTTGCCCAAAAGTAAGGCTATAGCCTTGCCTTTTTGAGGAAATTTTGGCTTATTTCAAAATTGTCAATTTTTGCCCAAAAAGTAAGGCTATAGCCTTGCCTTTTTGAAGAAATTTGGCTCTTTTTAACATTGTTCAATTTTTGCCCAATAAGTAAGGCTATAGCCTTGCCCTTTTGAAGAAATTTGGCTCATTTCAAAATTGTTCAATTTTTTGCCCAAAAGTAAGGCTATAGCCTTGCCTTTTTGAAGAAATTTGGCTCATTTCAAAATTGTCAATTTTTGCCCAAAAAGTAAGGCTATAGCCTTGCCTTTTTGAAGAAATTTGGCTCTTTTTAAAATTGTTCAATTTTTGCCCAAAAAGTAAGGCTAGAGCCTTGCCTTTTTGAAGAAATTTGGCTCATTTCAAAATTGTTCAATTTTTGGCCCAAAAGTAAGGCTATAGCCTTGCCTTTTTGAAGAAATTTGGCTCATTTCAAAATTGTTCAATTTTTGCCCAAAAAGTAAGGCTATAGCCTTGCCTTTTTGAAGAAATTTGGCTCTTTTTAAAATTGTTCAATTTTTGCCCAAAAAGTAAGGCTATAGCCTTGCCTTTTTGAAGAAATTTGGCTCATTTCAAAATTGTTCAATTTTTGGCCCAAAAGTAAGGCTATAGCCTTGCCTTTTTGAAGAAATTTGGCTCATTTCAAAATTGTTCAATTTTTGGCCCAAAAAGTAAGGCTATAGCCTTGCCTTTTGAAGAAATTTGGCTCATTTCAAAATTGTTCAATTTTTTGCCCAAAAGTAAAGCTATAGCCTTGCCTTTTTGAAGAAATTTGGCTCATTTCAAAATTGTTCAATTTTTGCCCAATAAGTAAGGCTATAGCCTTGCCCTTTTGAAGAAATTTGGCTCATTTCAAAATTGTTCAATTTTTTGCCCAAAAGTAAGGCTATAGCCTTGCCTTTTTGAAGAAATTTGGCTCATTTCAAAATTGTCAATTTTTGCCCAAAAAGTAAGGCTATAGCCTTGCCTTTTTGAAGAAATTTGGCTCTTTTTAAAATTGTTCAATTTTTGCCCAAAAAGTAAGGCTAGAGCCTTGCCTTTTTGAAGAAATTTGGCTCATTTCAAAATTGTTCAATTTTTGGCCCAAAAGTAAGGCTATAGCCTTGCCTTTTTGAAGAAATTTGGCTCATTTCAAAATTGTTCAATTTTTGCCCAAAAAGTAAGGCTATAGCCTTGCCTTTTTGAAGAAATTTGGCTCTTTTTAAAATTGTTCAATTTTTGCCCAAAAAGTAAGGCTATAGCCTTGCCTTTTTGAAGAAATTTGGCTCATTTCAAAATTGTTCAATTTTTGGCCCAAAAGTAAGGCTATAGCCTTGCCTTTTTGAAGAAATTTGGCTCATTTCAAAATTGTTCAATTTTTGGCCCAAAAAGTAAGGCTATAGCCTTGCCTTTTGAAGAAATTTGGCTCATTTCAAAATTGTTCAATTTTTTGCCCAAAAGTAAAGCTATAGCCTTGCCTTTTTGAAGAAATTTGGCTCATTTCAAAATTGTTCAATTTTTGGCCCAAAAAGTAAGGCTATAGCCTTGCCTTTTGAAGAAATTTGGCTCATTTCAAAATTGTTCAATTTTTTGCCCAAAAGTAAAGCTATAGCCTTGCCTTTTTGAGGAAATTTTGGCTCATTTCAAAATTGTCAATTTTTGCCCAAAAAGTAAGGCTATAGCCTTGCCTTTTTGAAGAAATTTGGCTCTTTTTAAAATTGTTCAATTTTTTCCCAAAAAGTAAGGCTATAGCCTTGCCTTTTTGAAGAAATTTGGCTCATTTCAAAATTGTTCAATTTTTGCCCAATAAGTAAGGCTATAGCCTTACCTTTTTGAAGAAATTTGGCTCATTTCAAAATTGTTCAATTTTTGCCCAATAAGTAAGGCTATAGCCTTGCCTTTTTGAAGAAATTTGGCTCATTTCAAAATTGTTCAATTTTTGCCCAAAAAGTAAGGCTAAAGCCTTGCCTTTTTGAAGAAATGTTGGCTCAGTTCAAAATTCTTCAATTTTTGCCCAAAAAGTAAGGCTATCGGCTTGTCTTTTGAAAAAATTTGGGTCAGTATTGTTGAACTGTATGGTCAAGTTCTAAGGCTGGTTAAGAATACGAAAAAGGAACTTGATAAGAAATTTAAATGGGATATTGAATGGTTGTCCAATGTCACATTACACTATAGAGAAAATAGGTTCTTCAAGTCTAAATATCTTGTTTATGAGTGAAATGCTGAATAGAGTATATAACAAATCAATTTATACAATACATCAAAAAATCTTCCCCATTAGTCCATCACAAAATTAACGCTCAAATCAATGTCAAATGACAAGAGGACACAGATTAGCTACAGTTTTCACTAGAGGCCAGGATTGTAACCAATAAACACGTGGGTTCTTCTGGGGGAGGGGGGTTTCAAAGGTTGGGAATGATCGCTAAGGATTGGAGAATAAACCCAACGGAAACTCGCAGAAGCTACAGGTCTCCAATATGAATTAAGAGAACACCACTTTTAGAAAATCCAAAATCAGGTCCGGAAAGGAAAGGTGGACAAAAAATGCATAATGAGGAATAAGAGGGAAGGGGGAGGGGAGAGGGTGAAGAAAAGGGGAGAGAAAGGGAGATGAGGACCAATCTATCATGCACATCTTTAAGCAGATGGTGTCAATTGTAAAAAAACAGTACTAATCTTGCAATCCGCAAGTATTTATAAGAAAAAAACAGGTTAGTATTTGAGTTGCAATAGCTTGATCTCAGAATCGAAATTGTGCAGTTCAAGTCAGCAAAAACGTCTAATTGTGCCTCATTAAACAACACAATAGCCTCTAATAATGCATTGTGAATTGAAATCAGACAATGCATAGTTAATTTGGCAACAAGTTCTTAAATCTACATATTGTTACCATTTTTGATAAAATCTAAAAAATTTCAAATCAAACGAAAATATTCTCATGGTAAAAAAACGTTAGTTATCTACCCTAGCCAGAGTAATGAAAATGTTTTGAATATTAAAATATCCAATATTTAAATACTTTGTAATTAATCCCAAGTTGTGTTAAAACACAAAGTTAAGCGAATAGTCTACAATCTACTTTAATATAAAAAGGCTTGTGGGGGTTATTTTTCAAGAGGCTAGTATATTTTAGCATGCACCTGTAGGACGGGTTTGGGTGCCTTAACCCACCGGTGAGGAGAGAAAACGTGCAAATGTGGGTGAACAAACCTACCATGGAGAGTGAGCAAATGAGGTAAATGTGGTGGGCAGGCGCACTACAGGGTTGTCTTACTTCTGGTGTGAGCAAGTCTGTCATTATGGTTTTACGTTTTACTGCAATCTTACTAGGTTGAGCAGCGTCCGGGCAAGAGAAGTACCTTTTTATAAGTTGGGGATCTTTTTCTGGATAAACAGGCTGCAACAACCATCACCTTGCTTCGTGGCATACAAGAGTGTAGATCACACGCAGCTTACCATATAATAATTAACTATCTAGTAAGGTTATGCATGCCAAATAAGTAACTCTTTAAGCCTACATGTTGGTCCCAATCAAGTAAAGGATCCTCCTTTGTACTTTATAGTTAAAACTCGACAATTATTGTGCAAAACTTTCCCTTCACTTCCACGCAAAATTGATTACGGCCGTTCTCAAGAGCCTTGAACATTACTTTATCCAAAACTCGCAAGGCTGCAATGCATTCTGGTTCTAGAAATCCCGTTATTCGCAGCTTTAACACAACGCTGGATTATTCCAATCACTTAAAATTCAAATATTAGCCTTTTATTATGATGGTCATATCACCAAGCTAAACAAATATTTAAAACATAACTACTTAACTACTAGAAAAAGATGACATCTTGATCATCATTGCCACTCTGATTGTTTGTAGGCCTTCTGTGATTAGAGTTCGGTGACGAGTGATCCTGTCCTTGTATCACGTGATGCTTCTTGTGCAATGAAGACAATGAATTGCTTTTCGATGATTTTCCTTGCTCGCTAATGTACCTCTGTCGTTGTAATTGTTGGTATTTTATTTCAGTAATTTGCTTATTCAATTTTTCGATCGTTCGCTCAAGTTTTGCAGTTATTTCTCTTTGCCTGTTCATTTGTCGTTCATTTTCTTTTTGCTGTTGGATCATCTTAACTTCGATGCTTTCCCGTTCGGATTTCAGTTTATTTATTTCCGTTCTTGAACTGTGGAGTTCGACTCTGATGCTGGAATAACAAAAACGCTTATAGTTAAAACTGTTTCAAATTAGAAGTTTCTTGATAAATAATAAGAACATCTGATTCCAATAGTTGACCGAAAGTACAGTTTTGCATAATCCTGCAGGAAAAACTTAGTTATCCAAGGAAATCTTTGCAGCTGTCAATTCCATTGCAACATCTATTTAAAGAATTTGGAGGGATAAAAATTGACACAGGTATGCAAACGTACCATTGACATAGTATCCAAAAAGACCATTGTAAAAGGATGTAAAATAGCATTGGTCAATAATAAGAAGACATAACCCTTATATGCAAATTTGGTCGATAAAGGTGTATTTGTTGGTGACTAGGGAATCACCATCTTCTAACTCTGGGGTTCAAATCTCAAAATGCTTGCAAAAGTTGTAGTTCTTTCAAATTAAGAGTAGAGAGGGGTATCTCGGAATCTAGGCTTTATGAGCACTGTTTTTGGCCGCAAACAGTGCAGCTACATTCAGTTATAAATCATTTTGCAAGGACAGTTAAGTAGTCCTTGGATGAAGCCAGATTAGAAAGAAACGCAGCTTACCTGGCAAGCTCAATGTCTTGTTTATTTGTGATGTCCTAAAAAGAGAATTTAAGAAATCAAAAAATGATATTTCACAACAACGAATTAGCAAAATTATGAGGATATCCTTTTCAGAAGGAAGTAACAAGATGGTTTGTCATTCACCTGGAAGAATAAGCTCCCTAAAATCTTACAAGTATGATAAAAAAACACGGAACATAACCTACCACAAGAGAGGTAAGGTACTCCTTCAAATTTGTGACTGCCATAAGTTTCTGCAAAAAAAAGTTTTTAAATAAACACTCATAAAACACATGATGACTGCCATAAATGGCCTATTTTTTAATAGTTTCCCTTAAATTTTATCCCACAAACTTTCCCAATTATGTTTTGTAACATTTTGCTTTACAATTGGCACGAATTAAAACAGTTTTTAGTCCCAATAAAATACAGAACCTAAACTAATAACTGCTAAAACAAACACAAATCTATGCTTGAAACTCAACAATTTAATCATATAAAACTTACCTGGGCTGTAGAACCCGAAATTGGCGAAAGATTTGAAGTGGATGATGAGGTCGAGGACAAATCTTCATTGGATTCGTTTGGTTTATTTCGCGCAATAACAGACATAATTCCTTGGCTTGTTTTTCGCAATCTTTCTTTCGGATCTTTAATTCCATGATCATTTTCAAGGATATTTAATGTTTTTCCAGTCAGCGAGATTCGGTTTTCCTGTTTCAACGAACTCGCCCGCGAAACATGAATTGGTGGTGCGAGAGATTTCGAATTTCTGTCGAAACCACCGAAAGTTTCGGCACGTTTTGGCGCAGTTGTTGAAGAACTTGGGTTCTGAGCTTCGGGATGGTGATGGGCGTCCGAATCGTAAATCAATGTCGTTAATGAACTCGCTAAAATAAGAAGAGTAATAGATGAATTTTATGCACGTTTCTAACAGGGAAAATATACTATAAGATCAGTATTGAAGGAAATATAGTTTAGAAAAACCACTTCGCAAAGCATTTACGAATGTGTTAACCGTTTCATCTACTCCTCAAAAAAAACCCAGCTCAAAGAACTTGGCTAAAGGGTTGCAAAGTTAACGCAAATTCAACGAACCTTGATTCGATTAAAATCAAGTCATTAATGAAGGAAATTGAGGCCACTTAAATGCTTAGAAAACTTAAATAAAGTTCTTCGGAAATAATAATACAAAATAATAATAATGCAGTGTAGATAGTACCAACAGGAGCAAACAGTGGCATATACTTGGCCAAATATTGGGAGGGAGCTTTGTATTGTATTGGTAAGATGTTGTCACACTTGACCATTGTTTAAGAACAAAAGTCTATTGTCTTCCATAATATTGATGGGGGGGGGGGCAGCCCCAGGTGTCTGCCATCGAATGAACAACTGAAAAATCTTACCTTCTGTAATCGCTTTTTCCAACGTTTCCCTGAAAAATCAAATAGGAGAGTTAATCAACATGTACAGTTGAATTCTTCGGGAAGAAATGAAGT
>CBDALO010000143.1:0-166514 GCA_965196985.1 Gammaproteobacteria bacterium
TTCTGCGAAAATTCCTATACACCTCCCCAAGAATGCGGAATTTTTTAAATTTTGAGAATTGATGTTCAACCCTAATACGGATCTTGCTGTGATTACGGTTATCCTCTTTTTGTTGAGTAGTTAATTTGCCGCCTTTGGGCTTTTTATGAGGTAAGTTAACCAAGGGGTCAGTATGTTGAATTCCTTGGTATCCTAGATCAGCATATTTTTCTGCTGGTGGCAGTGGGCTGCCACGTTGTCGGATCTTAATATCATGAACCCTCCCAGGCATTGTTTGAGAGACGTTGATTATTTTTCCGGATGTACTCATTGCTATCTCCACCTTTTGAGTATGTCTTTTCTTTTTACCAGAATAATAATCTTTACGTGGCTTCTTCTTTTTGGGGCGCTGAATAGGCTGCTCCGTTACATCCATTAATATAGCGCAAACCGCATCTTCTGTTAGGGTTCTGTCTTTTTTAATATGAATATGCTTGGCCACTAAGGGTTCTAAGCGTTTAAATAAGCGGCAGACATTACTGTCATCCAAACCAACAAAGTAACCTAAGAATTCATGTGTTACATAAGTGCGATAGTACATCATGAGAAGCAAAAGGCGATCATGGTGCGTGGTGAGTTTCGGGCGCCTTCCCAGCTTACTAAACTCATCATCAAGTGATGACTTCACTTGTTGGTGTATCGTTTCAAAATCATCAAGGGTCAAACCAGTTAACTTTTTAAAAATACGCGGGCGGTTACTGAGTTGCTGATAGCTTAATAGCATATGCCTTTCCATGAATGATTATTAATCAGGCAATTATAAGCAAATTTTAGCTAGTTTCTAGAACTGCCCTTAGTTACGCAGAAGGTCTAGTAATTGCAGTTTTCTACCCATAATAACATTGAACAACGAAAAGGTGACGAGATGGCCTGAGTGTTGCTCCTGTCCTAAATCAGTTTAGTGTAATTGCGGCAAACTTCGGATTTATGGAAGGTCACGAAGCTATAGCGAACTATCAAAGACCGCATACAAATGGGGAGCAATCCCCTCAAGGTATTTTATCTCTATCCGCCTACGGTGAATTTGTCATCTTTTTCGTCTGTTTCTATCCTTTTTATCGATTGATGTTAAAACGCCCTTGGTACTTTGCCAAAAGCTCCAAGGGAGCTAACTTGCCGGATCCCGTCAAGAAACGGCGATCAAGGGCAATCTAAAAAAATTGCTCATGCTGTACCAACCCCACTAAGCGATAGTTAGTGACTGACAGAAAACCCGCAAAGCCTTTTATTTTCAATGTTTCGGGGCGAACTGGTCACATGAAGATTTTCAAAAAACAGCACTAAATACTCGTTTTCCAGCTATTTACAGCTTATTTTCGATATAATGCCTTAATCTTCGATGATTTTTCGCCACAGCATGGTAACTCTTCACTGGAAAGCAAGAATGACAAGACTAGCCCAAAATCCACAAATGCAAATTGGCCAAGTAGATATTTCTAAAATTCAAATCAGCTCTAAATCACGGGATGACATTCCAAAATTATTAAAAGGGCTACAGTTTATTTATAGTACACCCTCTGTACGGAAGGAGATTTTCGAACTACTAGAGGCTCGGATTGCACCTGAGGTTGACAAGAATAATGGACGCCCTGGTATGGAATTATGGAAAATATTGGTCATGGGAGTACTCCGCCTGAGTCTAAATTGTGATTATGATCGACTGCATGAACTTGTGAATCAACATAAAACCATTCGTGAAATGCTAGGGCATGCTGATTTTTTCGATAAAATAGAGTATCAGCTGCAAACAATTAAAGACAATGTCTCGCTACTCACTCCCGAGTTGTTAGATGAGATTAATCAAGTTGTTGTGAAAGCTGGTCATTCATTGTTAAAAAAAAGTGAGCCTCTGCGAGGCCGTTGCGATTCCTTTGTGGTTGAAACAGACGTACATTTTCCAACAGACATAAGCTTACTGTTTGACGCAATGCGCAAAATAATTCAGCAGGTGGCCAAGCTGTGTGAACACAGCGGATTGAGTGACTGGCGTCAATATCGATATAACATCAAGCATCTGAAACGGCTCATGCGAATAGCTCAACTAAAAAAGCGCAGTAAGAGCAAGCAAGCAGATCAACAAAACAAAAAGGACAAGGCAATCAAGGATGCTCATCAGGAGTATCTCAATATTGCGCAAAAATATTTAGATAAAGCACATGCCTCAATAAACGCTATCCAGAAAGCCGATCTACTGAAGCCGCAAGATGCGCCACTGGTTGAAAGTATAGAAATGTTCACGGTTCATGCAGATCGCCAAGTTGATCAAATTAAACGCCGAATATTATTGGATGAAAAGATCCCGCATGAAGAAAAAGTCTTTTCTGTCTTTCAGCCACATACTGAATGGATTGTAAAAGGAAAGGCTGGTGTACCAGTCGAATTAGGAATGAAAGTCTGTGTCTTGGAGGATCAACACCAATTTATATTGCATCATCGTGTGATGGAGAATGAGACTGATGACAAGGTCGCCGTATCTATGGTTCAAGAGACCCAACAAAAGTTCCCAGAGTTAAACACATGTAGTTTTGATAAGGGCTTTCATTCAAAAGAAAATCAATCTGCGTTAGCAGATATTTTGGAAGTTGTTGCATTGCCGAGAAAAGGTCGACTCTCAAAGGAAGCACAGGAAATTGAAAAGTCAGACTCGTTTGTGAAAGCGAAACAAAAGCATTCTGCGGTAGAATCCAGTATTAATGCTCTTGAAGTTCATGGGTTGGATCAATGCCTAGATCACGGCATTGATGGCTTTAAGAGTTCTGAAAACTACCCAAAATTTAAATCAGCAAAATAATGCTGAAATATTGTGTAAAAATGACTATGCTTTGTCTTTTTAACAAGACTAACGAGATGAGTATAAATGTTAAACTTCGCCGATTACGCTGCCCCTCTTTTTTCAAAATTAACTGGGAAAGTTGTTTTAAAAAAATCTATCGACGATTGTAGGAAAGCTATTAACTGAAGGTAGTTGTAAGTTGTTCAGTTCATCAAAAGATAACAATGAGTATAAAAAGATGATTCGTACACTTACCGGTGAAAATAAAAGCACCGATTTAGATCCAATAAAAACAAATGATGCATTGCTAGAACAGAGCTGTGAAAAACTTTCACACGCCAGTAAAATTGATGTTCTTCATGATCCTTCTGATATTAGAAAGCCACATAGCAAGCAAACTGAAAATCTAGGTAAAGTAAGGAGTCTGGACGGGGATATTATCAATGGTTACAGCACGCATAACGCAGTTGCATTAGTACCTGGTGATAAGGCTGTGCATCTACTATCGCATGTAAGCTACAGCAATAAAGACCCTAAGTTTTTAAAAGCTGAGCATATTAAGAAAATAGAGGCTGGAAAGCCATTTGAGGGAGATAAAGAGGCCAAGAGTCTTTATGAATCTGGTGATTACTTTAATAAAAAGCTGCTGTCTATTCGTGAAATAGAAAAAATAGGAATCTGCCTAAAATCAAAGAATGAAGATGCAACCATTACCCATATTCTAGATAGAGAGTTTGATGATAATGACTATCTCTCACTAATTGATACAAACCTAGATCAAGACTTTATTATTCGCTCAAAAATAACAAGAACAATAGAAGGTAGAGGTGATGATGGTAAAAAGCTTAAGCTGATTAACGCTGATTTTGATGCTCAAGGCGAAAAGCAATTCCAAAAGTTAACAGTTGGAAAGAATTGCGTACAAGACGGAAAAATAACTATTTATTTTGGAGAGTTTGAGAACATCAATGCAATTAAAATCCAAATTACAGGCAGAGATGGTAGGAGAATTTTTAAGAATGACATGCTGCTATTAACTAATAAAAAAGTAACGACTTTTGATGAGGCGTATGAGGTATACATAGCCTATCTATCTCGTGCGAAAATTGAATATGTTTTTAAATTTCTCAAGGAAGGACTAGGCTGGGAAAATATGCAGATAAAAAATTTTAAAGGGATACAAAATCTACTGGCTGTATGTTTTTATGTGGCCTCATATTTGTATGAGATAGGTAAGGAAAAAGCTTATGACGATTACGCAATTATGCTAGCTAAATTAGGAGATGGTAAGGGCAAGGTGACACGACACTTTATTGCGAAGGGTATTAGAAAACTTCTAACGTATCACTTAGTAGAGCAATTTTTTAAAGAAAATAGTGTTTCTCAAGAAGAACAAAAAGAATTATCGAATTCAGTTCAGGTAGGGAGATAACAATTTTGGGTAGTTCTCAGAAGAGTTATGTTGGCTTAGCGATTGTTGGAAAAAACATAGATCGTATCGGAAGTCTTATACAAAGAGCTGAGCAAAGGAAAGCAGCGCGACTAAAAAAACGCATTCGAGGTCGCAGCCCACCGTTAGCTGCCTAGTCAGCCTCAGAATATCCCATTGTATTCCAGAAAGCAGGATGCTTTTTTTCGTATCAAAACAGCGAGATTTCATTTTTTTGTACGCGGCCAGGGCTTAACATGCTATTTTTATTATGATCTCGCGCGGATATAAAAAAATGAAAGTGTAATAAAACAACAAAGACTAAGAATTAGTAGGTTTTCTGTCAGTCACTAGTTACAAGTGCTCTCTTAGGACTAAACCCTAAGTCTGCTCTTAGTGGCATTGTGACAATGCACAGCATTGCACGAGCAGTGCATCAAGGCACTGGGTGTAAAGGACATTGATCCAATCTCAATGTGTTGAGTTCACTCAACGGGCTCTGCGACAAAACCTGTCATAACGAACCAGTTCAGTGTAAAACGGTTAGCGAGTTCTCCAATGGCGGGCATAGCTGGCCTCGAGATCTTTTTTTCGGACGACACGATTCTAAGTCATCTCAGTCGACTATCCGTTTTAAAGGCCCATCTCACTAAAGTGAGGCTCACGACACAAATGGGCGGCCTGTGACCGAAGTAGTAGACACTGTTGTGTTTCACCGCCTTATCAGCAAGTTCATCAGTACTACCTTAGCGCAAGTGGCAAAACGACTGCCATTGCACAAGAGAAACTTTACCCTAAAAGGAAAACAGCAGCAAGAGAACAAGCAGCACTATTTTCCCGCGCTAACCGGCGCGGGAAAACGCAGCAAGCAGACTCAAAGGACAACATTAACCACAATCACTGGGGCCTTTTTAGGGCCCCAGTTTCATGTGGATAAGTTGACCAATTTTCCCCTAATAAATTAGTTTCCTTTAAAAAAGGAATTAAAACGAAATCAAAAGGAGAAATAATTTAACTAAAATGGCAACATTCTAACCAAGTGAGCAAAGCAAAAGAGCCTTATAATTCAAAAGGTTACGCCGGTTCCTTTGGACAAAAACGCTTATGGCGTTTTTGACGTGCGCATCCTTGATGCGCGGAAAACCCAGGCTTTGGGCCTGTGTCACTACGGAAACCGTAGTGACACAGGCCCAACAATTCACCCAATGGCCACACCAGCCCAACCCCAAAACCCTGCATAATAATAACGCATTCGCTGGAAAAACCCGGGCAAACCAGCACATCAAAAGCATGGCAAAATGATTAAGGAGTAAGCAAAGATCGAAGACGCAAACAAGCTAAAATTCGCTAAAGTGAGGGCGCACTCGCAGGATCAAGTACTGTCAAAAGGAATTTAGATGCACAAGGCTGACTAGCAAGTTTAACAATTTCATGCTTCGACAAACCGCCATTAACAAAATTTTGGTATTGCTCACCCACTAGTGTGAGTGTTTTTGAGGCGCCACGTTGACGACTCATTGTGGTAATTTCATCATGGGAAAATTGAACTGCAAGCAATTTTTCGTAGTGGGCTACTAAGGCTTTTAGCGTTTGAGCTGCACCTTGATTACTGAGTATTTTAACAAGGTCGTCGTTAGTAAAGCCCCATATATGGACTCGCCCCGTATTGTAAAGATTATTTTCTGACAACAAAGGTAGAAGAGATGCGCTCATATATCCGACATCTGAAGTAGATGACGGTTTGATGCATCATCTCTTCGTGCCTTGATGGAACTACGCATGTTTGTGCCTCATCATTGCTTCGACTCAACTACCTATTACAGGCTGTTAGCCTAGGGGCTTTCAGGCTCTCAAACATTGGTCTTACCCACTTGTCATCATTTAATACTCTTTGCAATTCTCCTGACTTTTAAACTCAATTAACTACTAAGCAGCACGTCGATACTCGTCACCGCTTTTCAACATGGCTAGAATTATTCTAGCATTTTTATTAGCGACAGCAACACTAGCCTTATTACTGCCACGCTCACATTTAATACGCTTAACCCATACACTTCTTGGGTCATCTTTTTTCCCGCATCTGGTTACTACAGACCTACCGCCATGGATAAGCAGGGTGCGTAGGTATTTATCACCTCGTTTGCTAATCCCTCCCAAATACTCCCTATTACCACTTGAATGTTGTCGAGGCACCAAACCTAGGTAAGCAGAAAGATGCCTACCATTTTTAAACTCACTCCCATTACCTACCTGAGCAACAACAGCGACTGCAGTTATTGGCCCCACACCTTCTATTTCCTGAATCCGCTGGCAACTTTCATTATTCTTAGCAATGCTATTAATTTCGAGTTCGTAAACATCAATGTTCTCATCCAGAACTAATAAGGTTTCGTATTGCCTCTGAATGTAGGCTTTCATACGATCAGTCAAACCATTGTCATTTGCACGATCAAAAATTGATGGTAGCTCGGCCCTTAATTTATAAATACTTTTTGCAATGACAATACCGTTCTCTGCTAGAAGACCTCTCAACTGATTACATAGCTTAGTTCGAGCTTCTACTTGACCTTCACGTATACGTAACAAGCTTTGCATGTCTTGCTGTTCAACTGTTTTCGGTGTTACAAAATTCATAGTCGGCCGTTGAGCCGCTTCAGCTATTGCACGGGCATCTTGCTCATCATTCTTATTCCCTTTTACATAAGGTTTAACGTATTGGGGTGAAATTAATTTAACCTCATAATTACGCTGCATCAATTCACGCGCCCAATAATTGGCACTGCCACAGGCTTCCATCGCTATTACTTTAGGTGAGAGCTTATTAATCACTTCTAACAATTTGGCGCGTGTAACTTTTTTCTCCTTTAAAATAGCACCCTGCTGATTAACACCACATAGTTGAAAAACATTTTTTGCAATATCAATGGCTAGCAAGTTAATATCCATAGTGGACTCCTTCGCTTTAGTTAAATTTAATAGCTTACGCTATTTAGCACCTAGATGCTGAGAACCATTTTTTAGAATGGTTCAAAGTGGAGCGAGTCCATTCCATTATTGCAGCAGTTGGTCACGCTGCTCAGCGAGGGTTTTCAAGGCTTGGGCTGCGCCTTTATTGCTGAGTATTTTAACAAGGTCATCGTTAGTAAAGCCCCATTGCATCAGTTGGTCGCGCTGCTCGGCGAGGGTTTTTAGGGCTTGTGCCGCACCAATGTTACTGAGTATTTTTACAAGGTCGTCGTTAGTAAATCCCCATTGCAGCAGTTGGTCACGCTGCTCGGCAAGGGTTTTTAGGACTTGTGCTGCACCGTCATTGCTGAGTATTTTAACAAGGTCGTCGTTAGTAAATCCCCATTGAAGCAGTTGGTCGCGCTGCTCGGCGAGGGTTTTTAGGGCTTGAGCTGCACCTTTATTGCTGAGTATTTTAACAAGCTCGTCGTTAGTAAAGCCCCATTGCATCAGTTGGTCACGCTGCTCGGCGAGGGTTTTTAAGGCTTGAGCTGCGCCACCATTACTGAGTATTTTAACAAGGTCGTCTTTAGTAAAGCCCCATATATGGACTCGCCCCGTATTGTAAAGATTATTTTCTGACAACAAAGGTAGAAGAGATGCGCTCATATATCCGACATCTGAAGTAGATGACGGTTTGATGCATCATCTCTTCGTGCCTTGATGGAACTACGCATGTTTGTGCCTCATCATTGCTTCGACTCAACTACCTATTACAGGCTGTTAGCCTAGGGGCTTTCAGGCTCTCAAACATTGGTCTTACCCACTTGTCATCATTTAATACTCTTTGCAATTCTCCTGACTTTTAAACTCAATTAACTACTAAGCAGCACGTCGATACTCGTCACCGCTTTTCAACATGGCTAGAATTATTCTAGCATTTTTATTAGCGACAGCAACACTAGCCTTATTACTGCCACGCTCACATTTAATACGCTTAACCCATACACTTCTTGGGTCATCTTTTTTCCCGCATCTGGTTACTACAGACCTACCGCCATGGATAAGCAGGGTGCGTAGGTATTTATCACCTCGTTTGCTAATCCCTCCCAAATACTCCCTATTACCACTTGAATGTTGTCGAGGCACCAAACCTAGGTAAGCAGAAAGATGCCTACCATTTTTAAACTCACTCCCATTACCTACCTGAGCAACAACAGCGACTGCAGTTATTGGCCCCACACCTTCTATTTCCTGAATCCGCTGGCAACTTTCATTATTCTTAGCAATGCTATTAATTTCGAGTTCGTAAACATCAATGTTCTCATCCAGAACTAATAAGGTTTCGTATTGCCTCTGAATGTAGGCTTTCATACGATCAGTCAAACCATTGTCATTTGCACGATCAAAAATTGATGGTAGCTCGGCCCTTAATTTATAAATACTTTTTGCAATGACAATACCGTTCTCTGCTAGAAGACCTCTCAACTGATTACATAGCTTAGTTCGAGCTTCTACTTGACCTTCACGTATACGTAACAAGCTTTGCATGTCTTGCTGTTCAACTGTTTTCGGTGTTACAAAATTCATAGTCGGCCGTTGAGCCGCTTCAGCTATTGCACGGGCATCTTGCTCATCATTCTTATTCCCTTTTACATAAGGTTTAACGTATTGGGGTGAAATTAATTTAACCTCATAATTACGCTGCATCAATTCACGCGCCCAATAATTGGCACTGCCACAGGCTTCCATCGCTATTACTTTAGGTGAGAGCTTATTAATCACTTCTAACAATTTGGCGCGTGTAACTTTTTTCTCCTTTAAAATAGCACCCTGCTGATTAACACCACATAGTTGAAAAACATTTTTTGCAATATCAATGGCTAGCAAGTTAATATCCATAGTGGACTCCTTCGCTTTAGTTAAATTTAATAGCTTACGCTATTTAGCACCTAGATGCTGAGAACCATTTTTTAGAATGGTTCAAAGTGGAGCGAGTCCATTCCATTATTGCAGCAGTTGGTCACGCTGCTCGGCAAGGGTTTTTAGGGCTTGTGCTGCACCGCCATTGCTGAGTATTTTAACAAGCTCGTCGTTAGTAAACCCCCATTTCTGAAGTTGGTCACGCTGCTCGGCGAGGGTTTTTAGGGCTTGTGCCGCACCAATGTTGCTAAGTATTTTAACAAGCTCGTCGTTAGTAAAGCCCCATATATGGACTCGCCCCGTATTGTAAAGATTATTTTCTGACAACAAAGGTAGAAGAGATGCGCTCATATATCCGACATCTGAAGTAGATGACGGTTTGATGCATCATCTCTTCGTGCCTTGATGGAACTACGCATGTTTGTGCCTCATCATTGCTTCGACTCAACTACCTATTACAGGCTGTTAGCCTAGGGGCTTTCAGGCTCTCAAACATTGGTCTTACCCACTTGTCATCATTTAATACTCTTTGCAATTCTCCTGACTTTTAAACTCAATTAACTACTAAGCAGCACGTCGATACTCGTCACCGCTTTTCAACATGGCTAGAATTATTCTAGCATTTTTATTAGCGACAGCAACACTAGCCTTATTACTGCCACGCTCACATTTAATACGCTTAACCCATACACTTCTTGGGTCATCTTTTTTCCCGCATCTGGTTACTACAGACCTACCGCCATGGATAAGCAGGGTGCGTAGGTATTTATCACCTCGTTTGCTAATCCCTCCCAAATACTCCCTATTACCACTTGAATGTTGTCGAGGCACCAAACCTAGGTAAGCAGAAAGATGCCTACCATTTTTAAACTCACTCCCATTACCTACCTGAGCAACAACAGCGACTGCAGTTATTGGCCCCACACCTTCTATTTCCTGAATCCGCTGGCAACTTTCATTATTCTTAGCAATGCTATTAATTTCGAGTTCGTAAACATCAATGTTCTCATCCAGAACTAATAAGGTTTCGTATTGCCTCTGAATGTAGGCTTTCATACGATCAGTCAAACCATTGTCATTTGCACGATCAAAAATTGATGGTAGCTCGGCCCTTAATTTATAAATACTTTTTGCAATGACAATACCGTTCTCTGCTAGAAGACCTCTCAACTGATTACATAGCTTAGTTCGAGCTTCTACTTGACCTTCACGTATACGTAACAAGCTTTGCATGTCTTGCTGTTCAACTGTTTTCGGTGTTACAAAATTCATAGTCGGCCGTTGAGCCGCTTCAGCTATTGCACGGGCATCTTGCTCATCATTCTTATTCCCTTTTACATAAGGTTTAACGTATTGGGGTGAAATTAATTTAACCTCATAATTACGCTGCATCAATTCACGCGCCCAATAATTGGCACTGCCACAGGCTTCCATCGCTATTACTTTAGGTGAGAGCTTATTAATCACTTCTAACAATTTGGCGCGTGTAACTTTTTTCTCCTTTAAAATAGCACCCTGCTGATTAACACCACATAGTTGAAAAACATTTTTTGCAATATCAATGGCTAGCAAGTTAATATCCATAGTGGACTCCTTCGCTTTAGTTAAATTTAATAGCTTACGCTATTTAGCACCTAGATGCTGAGAACCATTTTTTAGAATGGTTCAAAGTGGAGCGAGTCCATTCCATTATTGCATCAGTTGGTCACGCTGCTCGGCGAGGGTTTTTAAGGCTTGAGCTGCGCCACCATTACTGAGTATTTTAACAAGGTCGTCTTTAGTAAAGCCCCATTGCAGCAGTTGGTCACGCTGCTCGGCAAGGGTTTTTAGGGCTTGTGCTGCACCGCCATTGCTGAGTATTTTAACAAGGTCGTCGTTAGTAAATCCCCATTGAAGCAGTTGGTCGCGCTGCTCGGCGAGGGTTTTTAGGGCTTGTGCCGCACCAATGTTGCTGAGTATTTTAACAAGGTCGTCGTTAGTAAATCCCCATTGAAGCAGTTGGTCGCGCTGCTCGGCGAGGGCTTTTAAGGCTTGGGCTGCACCGTTATTGCTGAGTATTTTAACAAGGTCGTCATTCGAAAAGCCCCATTGCAGCAGTTGGACACGTTGCTCGGTGAGGGTTTTTAAGGCTTGAGCTGCACCGTCATTGCTGAGTATTTTAACAAGGTCATTTTTAGTAAAGCCCCATTGCACCAGTTGGTCACGCTGCTCGGCGAGGGTTTTTAAGGCTTGGGCTGCACCTTTATTGCTGAGTATTTTAACAAGGTCGTCTTTAGTAAAGCCCCATATATGGACTCGCCCCGTATTGTAAAGATTATTTTCTGACAACAAAGGTAGAAGAGATGCGCTCATATATCCGACATCTGAAGTAGATGACGGTTTGATGCATCATCTCTTCGTGCCTTGATGGAACTACGCATGTTTGTGCCTCATCATTGCTTCGACTCAACTACCTATTACAGGCTGTTAGCCTAGGGGCTTTCAGGCTCTCAAACATTGGTCTTACCCACTTGTCATCATTTAATACTCTTTGCAATTCTCCTGACTTTTAAACTCAATTAACTACTAAGCAGCACGTCGATACTCGTCACCGCTTTTCAACATGGCTAGAATTATTCTAGCATTTTTATTAGCGACAGCAACACTAGCCTTATTACTGCCACGCTCACATTTAATACGCTTAACCCATACACTTCTTGGGTCATCTTTTTTCCCGCATCTGGTTACTACAGACCTACCGCCATGGATAAGCAGGGTGCGTAGGTATTTATCACCTCGTTTGCTAATCCCTCCCAAATACTCCCTATTACCACTTGAATGTTGTCGAGGCACCAAACCTAGGTAAGCAGAAAGATGCCTACCATTTTTAAACTCACTCCCATTACCTACCTGAGCAACAACAGCGACTGCAGTTATTGGCCCCACACCTTCTATTTCCTGAATCCGCTGGCAACTTTCATTATTCTTAGCAATGCTATTAATTTCGAGTTCGTAAACATCAATGTTCTCATCCAGAACTAATAAGGTTTCGTATTGCCTCTGAATGTAGGCTTTCATACGATCAGTCAAACCATTGTCATTTGCACGATCAAAAATTGATGGTAGCTCGGCCCTTAATTTATAAATACTTTTTGCAATGACAATACCGTTCTCTGCTAGAAGACCTCTCAACTGATTACATAGCTTAGTTCGAGCTTCTACTTGACCTTCACGTATACGTAACAAGCTTTGCATGTCTTGCTGTTCAACTGTTTTCGGTGTTACAAAATTCATAGTCGGCCGTTGAGCCGCTTCAGCTATTGCACGGGCATCTTGCTCATCATTCTTATTCCCTTTTACATAAGGTTTAACGTATTGGGGTGAAATTAATTTAACCTCATAATTACGCTGCATCAATTCACGCGCCCAATAATTGGCACTGCCACAGGCTTCCATCGCTATTACTTTAGGTGAGAGCTTATTAATCACTTCTAACAATTTGGCGCGTGTAACTTTTTTCTCCTTTAAAATAGCACCCTGCTGATTAACACCACATAGTTGAAAAACATTTTTTGCAATATCAATGGCTAGCAAGTTAATATCCATAGTGGACTCCTTCGCTTTAGTTAAATTTAATAGCTTACGCTATTTAGCACCTAGATGCTGAGAACCATTTTTTAGAATGGTTCAAAGTGGAGCGAGTCCATTCCATTATTGCACCAGTTGGTCACGCTGCTCGGTGAGGGTTGTTAAGGCTTGGGCTGCACCGTCATTGTTAAGTATTTTAACAAGGTCGTCATTAGTAAAGCCCCATATATGGACTCGCCCCGTATTGTAAAGATTATTTTCTGACAACAAAGGTAGAAGAGATGCGCTCATATATCCGACATCTGAAGTAGATGACGGTTTGATGCATCATCTCTTCGTGCCTTGATGGAACTACGCATGTTTGTGCCTCATCATTGCTTCGACTCAACTACCTATTACAGGCTGTTAGCCTAGGGGCTTTCAGGCTCTCAAACATTGGTCTTACCCACTTGTCATCATTTAATACTCTTTGCAATTCTCCTGACTTTTAAACTCAATTAACTACTAAGCAGCACGTCGATACTCGTCACCGCTTTTCAACATGGCTAGAATTATTCTAGCATTTTTATTAGCGACAGCAACACTAGCCTTATTACTGCCACGCTCACATTTAATACGCTTAACCCATACACTTCTTGGGTCATCTTTTTTCCCGCATCTGGTTACTACAGACCTACCGCCATGGATAAGCAGGGTGCGTAGGTATTTATCACCTCGTTTGCTAATCCCTCCCAAATACTCCCTATTACCACTTGAATGTTGTCGAGGCACCAAACCTAGGTAAGCAGAAAGATGCCTACCATTTTTAAACTCACTCCCATTACCTACCTGAGCAACAACAGCGACTGCAGTTATTGGCCCCACACCTTCTATTTCCTGAATCCGCTGGCAACTTTCATTATTCTTAGCAATGCTATTAATTTCGAGTTCGTAAACATCAATGTTCTCATCCAGAACTAATAAGGTTTCGTATTGCCTCTGAATGTAGGCTTTCATACGATCAGTCAAACCATTGTCATTTGCACGATCAAAAATTGATGGTAGCTCGGCCCTTAATTTATAAATACTTTTTGCAATGACAATACCGTTCTCTGCTAGAAGACCTCTCAACTGATTACATAGCTTAGTTCGAGCTTCTACTTGACCTTCACGTATACGTAACAAGCTTTGCATGTCTTGCTGTTCAACTGTTTTCGGTGTTACAAAATTCATAGTCGGCCGTTGAGCCGCTTCAGCTATTGCACGGGCATCTTGCTCATCATTCTTATTCCCTTTTACATAAGGTTTAACGTATTGGGGTGAAATTAATTTAACCTCATAATTACGCTGCATCAATTCACGCGCCCAATAATTGGCACTGCCACAGGCTTCCATCGCTATTACTTTAGGTGAGAGCTTATTAATCACTTCTAACAATTTGGCGCGTGTAACTTTTTTCTCCTTTAAAATAGCACCCTGCTGATTAACACCACATAGTTGAAAAACATTTTTTGCAATATCAATGGCTAGCAAGTTAATATCCATAGTGGACTCCTTCGCTTTAGTTAAATTTAATAGCTTACGCTATTTAGCACCTAGATGCTGAGAACCATTTTTTAGAATGGTTCAAAGTGGAGCGAGTCCATTCCATTATTGCAGCAGTTGGTCGCGCTGCTCGGCGAGGGTTTTTAAGGCTTGGGCTGCACCTTTATTGCTGAGTATTTTAACAAGGTCGTCTTTAGTAAAGCCCCATTGCAACAGTTGGTCGCGCTGCTCGGCGAGGGTTTTTAAGGTTTGGGCTGCGCCGTCATTACTGAGTATTTTAACAAGGTCGTCTTTAGTAAAGCCCCACTGGGTGAGTGTTACATAATCATTTAATAAGGTTTCTATCCCTTGCGTCGCACCATCAACACTGGCAATCTTCACAATATCAGCGTGAGTAAATTTTATTTTAACAAGCAGCGCGTATGACGTTAACAAGATAGTCAGCGCTGTTCCCCCACCTGATTTTGACGCAATACGAGTAAGTTCTTCAACAGTAAAGCGACGCTTTAGGTGGTGAAATTCTTCCAGCAGAGTGCAAACGGTGTTATTTGAACTGCGTCTAATAATAATTTTCTGAGCTTGGTTGTCTGTAAAGCCTAACAACAGTAATTCATTTGCCTGTGTTTTATAGCGATCCTGTGAAATCGTGTATTTTTTTAATTTAGCGAGTAGGTCGCGAGTTATTTCCATGTTTTTTGCTGTGATCACAATCATTTTTAAACAAAGGCAAATTTTACACGAAAAAAAACGGGTTGCCCCGTTTTTTTCGTTGAGTGACTCAGTCCGATGGTTTGAGTAATTGTTGTTGATACTGCGTTAGATAAGCCGCTTGCGCTTGCAAGCTTTGAATCTGCATCGCCAGCCCACTTAATTGCTCAGTTATCGGCAAGGCAGTGAGCACTTGCTGAAGTCGTTGCGTTAAGTTGCTGCTTGCTTGGCAAGTAATTTCCTGCCGCCCATAAATCGGATAAAAAACGAGCTCGCCTAAAATATGATGTGGGTTTGCAAAAAAATACTCATTTAACCATGCCCGTTCACCGTTTGCCCCGTGGTACGGTTTCGCGTGTAACCACGCCACCGATCCCGGTGCTTTTCGCAACAAGATGACATCCACCGTCACCTTCGCCTCTGAGAACAAATGATCCGGTAACCGATACGCCGCAAGTAAGCTGGCTCCTTCACGACTGGCAATCTCACGGACATGCTTGCGCGACGCATCCAAAAAATACCGTGGGACTAGCATTGCTAACAGACCGTGCGGTTTTAAAAGCCGCAAGCTTTTTGCAACAAAGTAATGATGAATGCTAAACGGACACAAGTCCGGATGTTGTTCATCTTTTACTGTTGCCTGACCAAACGGCGGGTTACCAACCACTAAATCATACCGGGTGGTGGGATGAAACGCTTCAAACCCGCTGTGCACAATGGTTGCCTCAGGATACAGTGCGCGCAAAAACTCACAGCTCACCGAGTCAATTTCCACGGCGGTCATGTGCGCTGATTGCCAACAGCGTAACCCTTGCAACCGTTGCATACCGGCTAGGAATGCACCATGGCCCGCGCTTGGTTCAAGGATGTGTTCAAACACCACGCCCTGACTGACTCGCATCACGGCTTGCAGTAGAAATGACACCAACCATGGTGGCGTGTAATACGCGGATTTGAGGGTTTGTTTCAGGCTGTTAATCGCAGGTTCATCTAACACCTGTTGCAATTGGCGGTAGATGCTTGGCGTATAGATCGCCTCGCGCAACCCGCCCCAGCCGGAATACCCTTGCAAAGTAGGGATTGACCGATCAGTTTTTAAAGCGGCTAATGCCATCAAATTGTGTTTCACTCGCTGATTCATTTTCATATGAAGACTCCTCGTTGTCACGCAAGGAGTCACCCAGCAAGGGAAACCCCCTGCATGGGATGAAAAAAAAGAGGTAGCTTGCGCTACCTCTTTCGGTTGAATTAAGCGTCGACTTAACCCAAGTTTGGCCATTTCACCCTGAAAATCAAAAATTTCATCACTATTTTTAACTCAACCCATTGATTTTACTTGCCTAGAAACGTGAATTCTCGAATGTAGTGACACATAATGGCAATAAGGGGTTGCATGGGCTGGTGAAGTGATGAGAGTATTGAGTTATGTAGTGACTGACAGAAAACCTCGAAAGCCTTACGCATCAACGCTTGTAGAGGATTTTCATAAACGAAGATTTTGACTTTTTTGCTATAAATTCATTAAAAGCGGTCAATTTAGACACTAATGGTGGTTAAACAGTAAATCTTCGTTTGTTAAAACAACCTGTATGCCTTACGTAGCAACGGTTTCGGGGTTTTCTGTCAGTCACTATGTATATTCGAACCTCTACACAAAAGAGTCCTCGGACAGGTAAGTCTTACGCAACCTACCGACTTGTTGATACTCATCGCACTGCTGACGGCAAAGTACGTCAAAGACTGATTTTAAATCTTGGTGCGAATTTTTCAGTAAAGAAGGACAGTTGGAAATTGCTTGCTGACCGTATTGAGGAAATTTTAACGGGTCAAGGCACGTTAATTTCAATACCAGCACATCTCGAAAAAACAGGCGCAAATGTATGTAAAACGCATTCGCTCTAGGTTTGCTGATGACAATGAGACAAGTATCGCTGTTAATTCAGTAAGCGCGGTAGAACCTGACTTTAAAACAGTGGATGTTAACTCCATTGAGAGCGCGGACATACGACACGTTGGAGCTGAGGCGTTGGGCTTACATGCTGCCAGGCAATTACAACTTGAGGAATTGTTCAGGGCTTTGGGCTTTAATCAAAAACAATGTCACCTGATGCTTGCTACCATCATTGGGCGGCTAGTTGCCCCAGGAAGTGATTTAAGTACGCACTATTATTTAAGCAATCAAAGTGCGTTAGATGAATTACTGGGTACTGATTTCTCAGAACTATCACTCAAGAAATTCTATAAGACTGCTGATGAGTTACTCAAACATAAGCAAATGATTGAAGATCAATTATTCGAACGTGAGAAAAATCTCTTTAGTTTAAATCAGGTGATCACTCTCTACGATATAATCAATACCTACTTTGAGGGTAGAGCATTACAGAATGATCACGCACAGCATGGTCGATCAAAGGAGAAGCGGTCTGATTGTCCGCTTGTTTCTCTAGGACTCGTGCTGGATGGCTCAGGGTTCCCGCAACGCAGTGAATTTTTCAAAGGGAATGTTAGCGAGCCTAAAACATTATCCGAAATGCTAACTGAGCTTCATGCACAGCCAGAGGCAACAATTATCTTAGATGCTGGTTTTGCAACTGAAGAAAATATTTCATGGCTTACTGAAAAAGGTTTCCATTATATTGTAGTGAGCCGTAGAGCATTGCCTGTTGTCGATGAAAACATTGATAAAGTGCTAGTAAAAGAATCAGTAAATAATACGGTTACAGCGCAATTAATTAAAGATACTGAAGCAAATGAAGTCTTACTGTACTGCCATTCTCAGGCTAAGGAAGAAAAAAGCTTAAATATGATTAGTAAGGCTGAGACTCGTTTCGAAGAGGAATTAATTAAGTTAGCTAATGGACTCACTAAAAAAACTGGAATGAAAGCAATTGAGAAAGTAACCTTGCGTTTAGGTCGAATAAAGGAGCGCCATAAACGTGTTTCAGGTCGATACACTATCACGCTTGATTCAGAGGCTGATAAGGTTACGAAAATCAGTTGGAGTAAAGTTAACTCTGAGAATCTGGGCGCATATTGTTTGCGTAGTAACAGAATGGATTTAGATGAAAAAAACAATTTGGAGAATCTATACAACTCTAACTGATGTTGAATCGGCATTCAGATCATTAAAATCAGAGTTAGGCCTGCGTCCTATCTACCATCAAAAGCAAGAGCGAGTTGATGCCCATCTGTTTATTAGTATTCTTGCTTATCACTTACTACACACTATTCGCCATCAACTTAAATTGCAGAACATTGATAGTAGCTGGCAAACTATACGGCAGATTTTTAGCACTCAGGTTCGTATCACGACTACGATGCGGCTTGAAAATAATAAACTACTTTCTGTTAGAAGAACCTCAAAGGCAACTCCAGAGCAAGTTGTGATCTATAAATCGTTAGGCATGAATTCACAACCTGGGCACACTGAAAAAACAATTTGTTAAGTTGTAGTGACCCTAAACGTTTTTTTAAAATGTAAGTCATTGATTTGGATAGGTTTAATTTTAGAAAGGGCAAAGTTGGGTTAACTTCGCAAAAGGCTGTTTGCCTTCTGACGTGAAAAACTTCACTTGACCGACATAACCGACTAACGACACGTTGTTTTGATAGTGTGACATGGTTTCATTGTATCCGTTCAATATCAGCATGATTTGAAAATAATTCAAAAAGTTCTTGACAGCTTTTTCGTGCAAATTTGGAAATTTTATATTGGAATCATCGTGTGTCATAAAAGCATGATGTGCGCTCTATAACAACGCTGTATGCTCGGATTATTTTTTCATCGATCAGGTTCATGGCTTAAAAATAATTTCAGCAGTACGGCCATCTGTGTGGGGAAAATTTACCTTTTCAAACCCGTGGTATACTCTTCCTATGAAAAAACAACCTGACAAATCAGTTTTAGCCGATCTCATTGAGAGATTTAATAATACTGTTACACCAACAGCACTAGAAACAGATTTTAGCAATGTATGTGAAAGTCAGGCTGAGAAAATCATAAAGCTAGAAGACAAGGTGTAATCGTTAAATAACGCATTAAATAAATATAAAGGTGAGCAAGGAAAGCCTAATGTTAGAAAGCAAACGCGCGCTAACAAGGACAAGGATCATTCCTCCGAGAAGGATAAAAAAGGAAATAAAACCAATAAAACTAGAAAGCCAAAATCTAGTAAAAAAAATCTCGAAGTCTCTAATACAGTGACACTAACAATTAATCCAGATTCGTTGCCCAGCGATGCTGTGCCAAATGGCTCTAAGAAAACACTTATCCAGGATATAAAAATTGCTGCTAATAACACTCTTTTTTTGCGCCAACAATATTACTCCCCTTCTGAAAACAAACACTATACAGCACCTCTGCCAACTGGTTATGAGGGCCAGTTCGGCCCTACTATTAAAAGCTGGACAAGCTTCCTAAATACTCAAGGTGGTATGACGCTAGAAAGCCTTGAGACATTTTATAAAACCGCCAACATAGATATTAGTAAATCAACCATCCATAGCTTCACAATTAAAACACCTACGATACTTGAGCCCGAGAAGGTAGAAGTTGTGAAGGCAGGTTTACAATCCACGAACTACCAGCACCTAGATGACACCAACGCTAGAGAGGATGGGAAAAACCGTTATGTTAATGTATTGGGTAATGAGTATTATTCAGCTTACTTTACGCTGACCAGTAAAAGTCGATTAAGCGTCATTGAAATGTTAAGCAAAGACCACTTTGGGTTCACATTAAATGAGGCCGCTTTTAATTTACTGGCTACTATGAACTTACCCCACAAGGTAATCGAAAGCTTAAAGGTATTTCACTCATCGACTATCTTAAACAGTAAGGAGCTGGAAGTTATTCTTGATAAGGTATTAGGTGATAAAAAATTTCCAAAATATAGAAAGCTGATTACTGATGCGGCAGCTATCTCAACATATAGAAAGAGTCCTTATGCGATAGAAACACTCATTACCGATGATGCGCCACAGTTTAAGCTCATTACTGAATCACTCGCCTTGTGCTGGGTTCATGAGGGTAGGCATTATAAAAAGCTGACGCCAATTTTTAAGAAGCACCAAGACTCTGTTGACAGCTTCTTGGATAGGTTTTGGGATTATTATCATAAGCTCATTGAATATAAAAAGAACCCAGGGCAAGATGAGATAGATAAGCTATCCAATGAGTTTACTGAGTTATTCTCAACAATCACTGGCTACGAGAAACTAGATAAACAAATTGAGCTCACCTTAAAAAAGAAAAGGCAGCTATTGTTAGTGCTGGAAAAGCCAGAGCTTCCTCTACATAACAATCCAGCAGAGTTGATGGCTCGGAAGCAGGCTAGAATGCGCGATGTACACCTTCATACTATGAGTGAAGAAGGAACGAAAGCTAAGGATACAATGGTTACAATTACTGAGACATGTAAAAAGCTAGCAGTTAATGTCTTCGATTATATATATGACAGAATTACAAAAAACTATTCTATGCCTTCGCTAGCGGAATTAATTACCATCCGCTCATCACAGGCGCAGTAAACTAAAGAGAGCGCAGCATGAGCATCATGCTGAAATAAGACGGATACGTTTCATTCCTCATTGATTAAAAAAAGTTGACCCAGCATTCGCGCTTAATCGCACGAATGCGCAGCGGTTTGCTTTACCACCCGCCGTGCTTGCCGACCAAAGCGGTGCTGGATTTTCTCCATCGGCCAGCTTTGTTGCGCGTGGCGTTTAAACGGTAAGCATCGCGGTTTGTAAAACCACCGCTGTTTGTTGGTAGACCATTGACAACCGATCTCACGTAAGACGTTCACATGGGGTTTGGTTTGACCCGAGAGCCAAAGCCAATTCCCGACCACGTCCACCTGTAACCCTAGGGTTTGTAGGTGTTCGATGGTGTGGACCAATTCCGCTTCAACCGCTTGCCAATTAATGTCATTTGCCATTTTTTTCTCCTCGTTGAAAAAGAAAACCCACGACCCCCTAAGGGGCGTGGATCCCCTTAGGGTGGCTAAAAAACAGAAAACACCGCACCTTATGCGGCCTGCGAACAAGGCGTTCGCTGACGTGCTAAGAGGTGTTGGTGTTGCTCACAACCCAAACGAATTGCTTCTTCTAACCTCACGCCACTCACGAGTAGCTCGTTAAGGGGGTAGGTGAGATCAGTGCCTGCAATAAAGTCTTGGCTGCGGTGATACACCGAATAGGTGCCGTTAAAATGTGAGGTCACGAAAAGCTGTTCTTCGAGTCCTTCCCAAAGGCCACTCACAGTATTGAGAGCGGAGTTCGTTGTTAACGGCGCCCACGCATAAACTGGGTAACCTTGAAAATCATTACCCAGCTCATACGTTTCCAGTTGCTCATGGTTCATCTTTTCTGTGTGGATTAAAGCCGCTATCTCACGACGAATCGTTTGACAGAGTTCCTTAATCACAACGGACTTAGACGTTAAAACACAAGTAGACATGCTCGTCTCCTTTTTAAAAAAAGAAGACCCACTACGCCCTAAGGGAAGTGGATCCCCTTAGGGTGGTTAAAAGGGTGGGTGATCAAACTCCGGATCAGCCAAACAAGGCAGTTGCCAAGGTTGGTCTGATTCCCACTCTAAACGGGTTTGAGACCGTTTTTCTTGATGCAAGTAGTGTTGCCGATTGGCTAGCAATTGCTGGTAATGCAAGTAACTCATCAGTAGAGCACGATGCAGAGAGACACCTGACTCAATCACCTCTTGCGTGTCGATCGAATCATCCGTCCCACTAATGAGGTGATGACCGAGCAGCTGCACCGAATAGGTGCCCTCAAAGTGATAGGCCACAATGAGTTGCTCAGGCATTTCACAGGCTTCACCGAAGTCATTATAGGCAACATGGGTAATCACCTCAGGCCAATGGAGCACCCGATATCACAAGCTGTCATAATAGCCTTCATACAACGCAAGCTTATCGAAGTTCATACTGCCTTCGCTGATTAATCGCTCCAGTGCCTGATGAATGACGCTGGCAAGATTTTTCAGTAACACATACTTTGATGTGGTCGCAAGAAAGTGAGCTAAGCTGGTTTCCTTAGGAAAACTTAACCAGGGAAACCCTGCCCAGTGCCTCACGGTATACTGAGGTATCACACGGCGTTGATCAGTCATACGATTCTCCTTAACGTTAAAAAAATCAGAGAACCGTGACCCACCCCATCGGGATAGCGATTCCCCGATGGGTTAAAAAACACGGTGTGCTGCGTGACAAACCTTACAGCGCTAAAATCAACACACCCAGTACCGCAGCCACTGTAAACCAGCCTTGGCGATTGAGTCTGAAGGGAAGTAACGGCTTGCGCGGTTTTCGTTGTGATGCAGTCGGATCTAAACGATCGACCAATTCACTGCGAAAATCCGGCAACACCGCCTTAGCGCGTGCAAAGTCTGGCAGATGCAGACCTTGATGCACAAACGGCACAATCCAAACGTAGTCATGCAACGCATAACAACCAAAGCCTTTTGATCGTAAAGCCGCTTTGAGATGATTAATCACATCTAACGCTTCTTTACTGCTCGCACACGTATAAAACTCGCCCTCAGGGCAAAGTTGTAATTGCTTGAGCTGGTAATCATTGAGCTTGGTGACAAACGCCCAACACTCAACCAAGGTTTTGGGTGAGGTTTGTTTGTTTGACGTCGATTGTGAACCGCGAGTAGCGGATTGATAAACACCTTGAGTAACCATACTGAAAACTACCCAAAATTTAAATCAGCAAAATAATGCTGAAATATTGTGTAAAAATGACTATGCTTTGTCTTTTTAACAAGACTAACGAGATGAGTATAAATGTTAAACTTCGCCGATTACGCTGCCCCTCTTTTTTCAAAATTAACTGGGAAAGTTGTTTTAAAAAAATCTATCGACGATTGTAGGAAAGCTATTAACTGAAGGTAGTTGTAAGTTGTTCAGTTCATCAAAAGATAACAATGAGTATAAAAAGATGATTCGTACACTTACCGGTGAAAATAAAAGCACCGATTTAGATCCAATAAAAACAAATGATGTATTGCTAGAACAGAGCTGTGAAAAACTTTCACACGCCAGTAAAATTGATGTTCTTCATGATCCTTCTGATATTAGAAAGCCACATAGCAAGCAAACTGAAAATCTAGGTAAAGTAAGGAGTCTGGACGGGGATATTATCAATGGTTACAGCACGCATAACGCAGTTGCATTAGTACCTGGTGATAAGGCTGTGCATCTACTATCGCATGTAAGCTACAGCAATAAAGACCCTAAGTTTTTAAAAGCTGAGCATATTAAGAAAATAGAGGCTGGAAAGCCATTTGAGGGAGATAAAGAGGCCAAGAGTCTTTATGAATCTGGTGATTACTTTAATAAAAAGCTGCTGTCTATTCGTGAAATAGAAAAAATAGGAATCTGCCTAAAATCAAAGAATGAAGATGCAACCATTACCCATATTCTAGATAGAGAGTTTGATGATAATGACTATCTCTCACTAATTGATACAAACCTAGATCAAGACTTTATTATTCGCTCAAAAATAACAAGAACAATAGAAGGTAGAGGTGATGATGGTAAAAAGCTTAAGCTGATTAACGCTGATTTTGATGCTCAAGGCGAAAAGCAATTCCAAAAGTTAACAGTTGGAAAGAATTGCGTACAAGACGGAAAAATAACTATTTATTTTGGAGAGTTTGAGAACTTCAATGCAATTAAAATCCAAATTACAGGCAGAGATGGTAGGAGAATTTTTAAGAATGACATGCTGCTATTAACTAATAAAAAAGTAACGACTTTTGATGAGGCGTATGAGGTATACATAGCCTATCTATCTCGTGCGAAAATTGAATATGTTTTTAAATTTCTCAAGGAAGGACTAGGCTGGGAAAATATGCAGATAAAAAATTTTAAAGGGATACAAAATCTACTGGCTGTATGTTTTTATGTGGCCTCATATTTGTATGAGATAGGTAAGGAAAAAGCTTATGACGATTACGCAATTATGCTAGCTAAATTAGGAGATGGTAAGGGCAAGGTGACACGACACTTTATTGCGAAGGGTATTAGAAAACTTCTAACGTATCACTTAGTAGAGCAATTTTTTAAAGAAAATAGTGTTTCTCAAGAAGAACAAAAAGAATTATCGAATTCAGTTCAGGTAGGGAGATAACAATTTTGGGTAGTTCTCAGGTCATGCTCCTTAGTAAAAGTAAAAAAAAGGAGCACACCACCGCTGCCCATCGGGAACAGTTGAATACTCCCGAGGGAAATGAATCAAGGTGTCATCAATGAGCTGTTGACGCTTTA
Organism: Gammaproteobacteria bacterium; assembly: GCA_965196985.1. GTDB lineage: Bacteria > Pseudomonadota > Gammaproteobacteria > UBA12402 > UBA12402 > 2-12-FULL-35-23. The sequence continues at coordinate 24,206 of CBDALO010000143.1, forward strand.
ATTCAAGTTGTTAAAGAACGCGGTCAACGAGTACCAACTCGTTTATTCTTCTTCCTGAGGCGGATTATTTCACCACGCGCTCGCCGTTGTTGCTTGGCTGTCTTAAAGAAGAATCTTTAAGTCTGCTGCGCACACGCGGATGACCACGAAATAATCGTCGCACAAGTCAGTGCTAAACACTGTGTGTAAAAGACATTGATCCAAATTCAATGTGTTGAGTTCACCGAAAGGATTCTGCGACAAAACCTGTCATAGCGAATAAAGTCGGTGTAAAACGGTTAGCAAACTTCTCTCATGGCGGGCATAGCTGGCCTCGAGATCTTTTTTTAGGACGACACGATGCTAAGTCATCACTGTCTGGTATCCGTTTTAAAGGCCCATCTCACCGAAGTGAGGCTCACGACACAAATGGGCGGCCTGTGACCGAAGTAGTAGACACGTTATGTGTTTCACTGCCATTAAGCAGTTCATCAGTACTACCTTTGAATCGTTGATACTAGCAAAAAACCCGCTAAAATCCAAGCGAAATGCTCAAAAAAACATTGGCGGGAGTGATCGAATGAGTTTAGCAACACGGAATGGCCCGCCTAACAATTTAAATTGTCCCACTTTCACAATTTATTTTGGCCCCACCTAGATCAAGCTTGATAAGGTTTGCTTTAACACTGCCCTAACAGTAATTCCCCTTCCTGTTTTTGGCCCCCAAATGAAGGCGCAAAACCGGAAGTTAGGTTGAGAAGCTAGGCGCTATCCGACTCGGCATCGGGTTGTTCAAACACCGGCTCCCCGTCATCGCGTTGCAACATGCGTTGGCATTGTGGGTCGTGGTAGAGCTGGCGAAAGTAGCCGTAGCGTTCAGAGGGTTGGCCATCGGGTTCGACTTCCCACGACACTAAATCTTCTCGCAAGTAAGCTGAACCTTCGATCTTGGTAATACGCACGGGATTGCTGTAGGGCTCACGTAAATAATAAGTACCGGTAAACCGATGCCCTAAGGGTAAATTGATGATTTTAGCTTGCAGTTGTTGCATGGCCTTTTGCACAGTTGTCACTATGTGCTCAGCATCAGGCTCACTCACATACTCCACGAGTGTGGGTTGCATGACTTGCACCGTGTGTAATAAATTATTCAGACTATATATTTTTTCTCTAAGACGTTTGCGTTCACCAACCACGAAAAGCTCCTCTATCTAATAAGTATGATGTCACCTGTTGAGGGAAGCCATCATACCGAAAAACCCTCTCAAACGGTACTTTAACAACAAGTAAACGAGTTTACTTGCGATGACATTCACCAACGAGCGTTTTACCTTTTTCCGACAACGCGCCTTTTAATGTCATAAAGGTAAGCTTTGTTTTTGCTGCTCCAAGTAGTTTAAACGGATGATCCGACGGAAAATCAGCATGCCTAACGTACTTTTTAATAAGAAAGTAATAACTGCTTGTCTGTTGCGTAGTCTGTTTAGCCAGCAATGATGTTTTCATTCTCACTAAAAACACATTCGGTGCTAGTTCGATAGTCGAGCACGCATGTGAGCCAATTCTAATCAATGAGGCTGACTGATCTTGCTTTTCAAGCAATAGCTTGGAGTACAGCGCTTTTGAAAAGTACGGCTTATAAAAATGAATAACTTGCTGCCTAACCTGTGTCGGCGCGTTCTGAATAAGAAAGTAGCTTTCAGCTAAACTGCAAAGTTGTTTAATTTGTTGGGTTGTTAAGGGTTGTGCATCAATAGCGTGTATCAAGCTGAAGCTAACAAAGACTAACAGGGCTCGTTTACTAAATTTTTCTATTAACTTATACATAGTTTTCCTTTTCAAATAATTGTGTTGTCAGCACAACAGTAGTCGTTACTTCTCTATGGCTTGCTGGCCACGTTGCGGCGTTTGCAAGTTGGGCTTTCCTTTATGATCCCAATACAAGCCTTTGCAGTCCGGGTAGCGATTACAACCCCAAAAGTAATCCTTTTTGCCTCGCCTTCGGGCAAGCTTACCGCGTTGACACAGCGGACACGTGATCGTAGACACTTGTGGCGCCACTTTTGATTGCGGTTTACCGTCGTGATCTTGCAGTAAGGCATCACACTCTGGATAACGGGTGCAGCCCCAAAAGTAGCCGTGCTTGCCACGTCGTCTGGCTAACGGGGCTTGGCATTGCGGACAAGGGTAGGTTTCACTCGCCACTAACCCTTGGCCACGTTGATGACGAATGGTCGCTAAGTCTTCTAACAAAAAGTCCAAGCATTCGATTTGATCGAGTAAAAACGTGTCTAACTCGGCTTTGCCCTGCGCAATGTCATCGAGCACTTGCTCCCATTGTGCTGTGGTGGCCGGGTTTTTAATCGCCTCAGGTAAAATGCTAATCAGGCGTCGGCCTTTTTCGGTTGAGATCAACTGTTTTTGTTTGCGCACCACGTACTCGCGGTAGACGAGTTTCTCAAGGATGTCAGCACGGGTCGCTTCTGTCCCAATGCCCGCCGTCTCGCGTAGGGTTTTTTTAAGGGCTTGTTCGTCCACCACTTTGGCAATGTTTTTCATCGCCGCAATTAACGTACCCTCGGTAAAACGCGCCGGTGGTTGGGTTTTCTTCGGTAACACTTGCGTGGTTTGAATCGGTAAGCTCGCGCCTTGGGTTAAGGCAGGAATCACTTGCGTTTTTTTCGTCTCACTGTCCAGGTCTTCCGCTGCTCGCACCGCTTTCCAACCTTGTCGTTGCGCCAGCTGACAGCTCGCCTTAAAGGTTTCCTCAGCCGCGCTTAAGGTAACTTGTCGATGCAAGTATTCATACACCCCTAAAAACGTATCCGTCTTATTTCAGCATGATGCTCATGCTGCGCTCTCTTTAGTTTACTGCGCCTGTGATGAGCGGATGGTAATTAATTCCGCTAGCGAAGGCATAGAATAGTTTTTTGTAATTCTGTCATATATATAATCGAAGACATTAACTGCTAGCTTTTTACATGTCTCAGTAATTGTAACCATTGTATCCTTAGCTTTCGTTCCTTCTTCACTCATAGTATGAAGGTGTACATCGCGCATTCTAGCCTGCTTCCGAGCCATCAACTCTGCTGGATTGTTATGTAGAGGAAGCTCTGGCTTTTCCAGCACTAACAATAGCTGCCTTTTCTTTTTTAAGGTGAGCTCAATTTGTTTATCTAGTTTCTCGTAGCCAGTGATTGTTGAGAATAACTCAGTAAACTCATTGGATAGCTTATCTATCTCATCTTGCCCTGGGTTCTTTTTATATTCAATGAGCTTATGATAATAATCCCAAAACCTATCCAAGAAGCTGTCAACAGAGTCTTGGTGCTTCTTAAAAATTGGCGTCAGCTTTTTATAATGCCTACCCTCATGAACCCAGCACAAGGCGAGTGATTCAGTAATGAGCTTAAACTGTGGCGCATCATCGGTAATGAGTGTTTCTATCGCATAAGGACTCTTTCTATATGTTGAGATAGCTGCCGCATCAGTAATCAGCTTTCTATATTTTGGAAATTTTTTATCACCTAATACCTTATCAAGAATAACTTCCAGCTCCTTACTGTTTAAGATAGTCGATGAGTGAAATACCTTTAAGCTTTCGATTACCTTGTGGGGTAAGTTCATAGTAGCCAGTAAATTAAAAGCGGCCTCATTTAATGTGAACCCAAAGTGGTCTTTGCTTAACATTTCAATGACGCTTAATCGACTTTTACTGGTCAGCGTAAAGTAAGCTGAATAATACTCATTACCCAATACATTAACATAACGGTTTTTCCCATCCTCTCTAGCGTTGGTGTCATCTAGGTGCTGGTAGTTCGTGGATTGTAAACCTGCCTTCACAACTTCTACCTTCTCGGGCTCAAGTATCGTAGGTGTTTTAATTGTGAAGCTATGGATGGTTGATTTACTAATATCTATGTTGGCGGTTTTATAAAATGTCTCAAGGCTTTCTAGCGTCATACCACCTTGAGTATTTAGGAAGCTTGTCCAGCTTTTAATAGTAGGGCCGAACTGGCCCTCATAACCAGTTGGCAGAGGTGCTGTATAGTGTTTGTTTTCAGAAGGGGAGTAATATTGTTGGCGCAAAAAAAGAGTGTTATTAGCAGCAATTTTTATATCCTGGATAAGTGTTTTCTTAGAGCCATTTGGCACAGCATCGCTGGGCAACGAATCTGGATTAATTGTTAGTGTCACTGTATTAGAGACTTCGAGATTTTTTTTACTAGATTTTGGCTTTCTAGTTTTATTGGTTTTATTTCCTTTTCTATCCTTCTCGGAGGAATGATCCTTGTCCTTGTTAGCGCGCGTTTGCTTTCTAACATTAGGCTTTCCTTGCTCACCTTTATATTTATTTAATGCGTTATTTAACGATTGCACCTTGTCTTCTAGCTTTATGATTTTCTCAGCCTGACTTTCACATACATTGCTAAAATCTGTTTCTAGTGCTGTTGGTGTAACAGTATTATTAAATCTCTCAATGAGATCGGCTAAAACTGATTTGTCAGGTTGTTTTTTCATAGGAAGAGTATACCACGGGTTTGAAAAGGTAAATTTTCCCCACACAGATGGCCGTACTGCTGAAATTATTTTTAAGCCATGAACCTGATCGATGAAAAAATAATCCGAGCATACAGCGTTGTTATAGAGCGCACATCATGCTTTTATGACACACGATGATTCCAATATAAAATTTCCAAATTTGCACGAAAAAGCTGTCAAGAACTTTTTGAATTATTTTCAAATCATGCTGATATTGAACGGATACCCTAAAAACTGTGCTAAGTACGCCTTGCGAATTAAGTCATACACCGCCCGCTCCGTCTCACTCAACGCACTCAAGGAGACCTTGCGGTTCGCAGTAGGCATGAGGCCATGATGCGCGGTGACCTTTTTGTCATTCCAAGCCGGGGAGCGCCACGTGGGATCGGCTTGCTCGACTAACGGGTGTAACTCAGGATCAATGGCCACGAGTGCGTCTAACACGGTTTGGGCTTCGCTAAATTGATTCTCCGGTAAGTAACCGGTATCAGTACGCGGGTAGGTAATGGCTTTGTGTTGCTCATACAAGGCTTGGGCAACTTTTAAGGTGTCTTTGGCGGTGAGTCCTAATTGACTGCTGCACGCCTTTTGTAAACTCGATAACGAATAACACACCGGCGGTGGCGTTTTCTTTGCTTTTTCCTCAAACGCCACCACGCACGCCGATTGATTCACTAATTGAGTCGCGACGGCGTCCGCGAGCTCACGTTTCACGCATCGCCCGTCTAAATCGGTTTGATCCTCGCCCGGTTCCCACTTCGCCCAAAACGCCCCATTTTCTGCTTGGCATTGAATGGCTAACACAAAATAGTCGGTCGCTTGAAAGTGTTCGATCAGTAAATCACGCTCAACAATGAGATTTAACGTCGGTGTTTGTACACGACCCACGGATAAGGCGCCTTGCCCGGGGCCACTGAATAACGCCGACGTTGCCATCGTCATGTTCATGCCAATGAGCCAATCCGCACGTTGTCGCCCTAGCCCTGCTTGATAGAGCGGATACGTGGATTGTCCCGGGCGCAGATCGGCAAGGGCTTTGCGAATGGAGGCTTCATCTAATGCCGCTAACCACAACCGCTCCACCGTGCCTTCAAAGTGACAATAGGCTAACACCTCTCGTCCTATGACATCGCCTTCACGATCCGCATCGGTGGCAATGACGACGTGATCAACCTGCTTGAGCAAGGTTTGCAGCACGTGTAATTGCTTTTTTGTTTTAGGATTCGGTTGTACGCTCCAAATCGGTGGAATGACCGGCAGGATCGCCATGCGCCACGGCTTTAAGTTCTTGCAATAACTCTCCGGTGGTGCGAGCTCTAACAAATGCCCGACGCACCAGCTCACTAACACCCCGTCACCGGCTAAATAACCGTCATGGCGTTGGCTGACCCCTAACACCTTGGCAATGTCGCGCCCTTGGCTCGGTTTTTCGCATAAGTATAACGTTGTCATCACTGGGCCTCACTTGGTTGACTGGCTTGCTTTAATCGTCGATAAATTGGGGTTGACCACACCGGCATCACCTCGGCTTGTAGCGCTAAGGCTAACACCTCACAGTGAGCGGGTGTTAACGGCTCGCTCACGGGTTGAGCCTGTAAAATCGCTGTTAACAGTTTTGACACCGAGCGTTTATGGCGTTGGGTTTTCTTGGCAAACACAAAGCGTTTTTTAATCAGTAATAAAGTACGGGCTAACTCGGTTAAACACGCTAAGGTATCGAGTTGTTGCAACACCCGAATCAACGCTGCTTGCACGGGATTGATGAGTGGTAAGGTAAACACCTGCCGAGAGATCGGCTGAGTTTTAATTGAGGCGGTTTGCTGACGTTTCACCAGTGCCGACCAGCGTTGAATCTCCTTGTCTAAATACCCTTCCACGTGTCGAATCCTTTGATAACACTGATACAACGTCACCACCGTGGCGACGTCTCCGCTTTGACTGCGCACCGACAGTCCCGCTAATTTCACCAGTGCGGTACGCACTCGTGACGTGCCGTCCGGATGGGTTAAGTGTAACAGCCAAAGCAGCGTTTGGCTGTGTGGTTGTAATGTAATCACATGACTCATGAGTCCCCCTTAATGAATTGACCCACCATGGGTTGGAGTAGTTCAAACGTAAACGTCACCGGCACAGCCAGTAACGTGAGCGTGTCGTGCTCACGCTGCAAGGTCACTGTGGCGAGTGTCACTGACGCATGACTTTGCAACGCGGTTTTCAAACTCGGCAACGGTTGATTGAGTTTTTTGGCAAAATCCGATAAGCCTACATCCGAGACGTACACCACCTGCGGGTCATCCGGTGTTGCCACAAAACGATCACTGCTGTTGACCGGATAACGGCTGAGCTGACGTTGTAACCATTTAATAAGCTTTTTATACAGGGCATCCGGTGTTTGACAGACTTCGCGCGTATTGACTACTGATGGTTCAACCGCAGGCGTTGGTGTGAGCTCAGTCGGTGCAGAAGCAACCGCGTTGCCCTGCACGAGCGTTGTGAGTGTGAGGCGTGTCGGTACACTGGGTAAGGTGGGCAGTGACCCACTGACACCGACCAACGGGGCTTGCCCGATTCCTGTTGGATGCAGCGGTGGAACATTTGGTGGTGCAGGACGTTGTGGTTCGTCGGGTGCGGGCGGGATAATCGGTGCGCCCTGCCCCTCTGACGAAGCGAACGGCGCAGCAGGTTGTGACATCACCGGTGTGATCGCTTCATTGACTAAATCCGCAAGCACATCACGCAAATCGTGATTGACGGTGAGTGCTGTTAATTCGCCATGCACTAAGGTGGTGAGCTCATACAACCGCCACACCTGCCCCCCAAAAAACGTCGAGACTTTGGCCGGAATGCGTTTTAATAAAATAAACGGATCGGTGTCTGCACTTAACACCCCTTCGGCCAGTGCTTTGTCGAAGACCCCGGCATACAGCACCCGATAAAACACAAACACGAACAGGGCATTATTGCGTGAGCGTTCGGTCACCGTTTGATTCAGAAACAACGGATGGTGTCGCGCTCGTTTGAGCAGTGCGATTAAGGTGGCGAGCTTTTCCTCGAAATGTGTGGCTTGACTGGCGGTGCTGGAGGAGAGGGTGCTTAAGAGCTCATGTAAAAACCCTAAACTCACCAGTAACACCTCATCAAACAGTTCCAATTGCGGGGTCGGAATTTGACTGCGCAACAAAAACTGCTGGTGCTCGCTTAACTGACGCACTACGGTTAAAGGCGCTTGCGGTTGTTTTAATGCGCGGAGGTGGCGCCAACACGACATGCCCACTTTCCACAACAAGGCGACGACAACCAGTAGCCCAATACCGACTAACCCACTGGTAAGACTGAGTGTCATAGGTTCACCTCACTCAACAAAGCTTCAAACGAAGACGGCGCAGTGCCGTCGTTTTTAGGTAAGGGAATGCGGATTTTATACACCTCACCGCCGTTGGTGAGCACAAACGCTTGGCCTTTGGGCAGCGAATACAAGTCATTAACTTCGACTAAGGCACTCGGGGTCTCTGACACCGTGTCGGTGTTATAGGTGGTAAACAGTTCGCCGTTCTCACTGTCGGAGCGGTCGTTGGACATGGTCGAAGGCGTGCTGGATCGGGTGCGGATGAGCTCTAAGCACCGGGTGAGATTCGTGGCGGTGTCTTCGTTGTTCACACGCAGCGTGGTCAGTGTACCAAAGTTGCCTAACAGCATTTTGGGTTTATCGTGGCTGCTAAATGCCGCGCCTAAATCGTTGAGCGTTTGTGTCAATGCGGTGACGCGAATGCCTGTGCCCCCGGCTTTATTTAACAGCGTGATAAATTCCTCACGCACAATGTCACTAAACTCATCGCAATATAAATTGAGTGTCATCGGGGTTTGACCGGATTCGTTATACAAGCGTCCGCACAAGGACACGAGATCGGCAATGGTCGCTTGCCCGACAGCTTCGGCCACTTCTTTGTTGGTTAACGAATCCAAGCCAATGTAGACAATCTGGCGACGTTTAATAATGTCTTCCAGTCGCACTTCCGGCAGGCCAAACCCGTTTTCCCAGGAAAAGATCGGATGAGCTTGGGTTTGGTTAATTTTATCGAACACCGGGCCCACACTCGCGGTAATTTTATCATAATAGTCTTTATCCAAATTGGCGGCGTTATCCAGTGGCATAATAATCGCATCCATGAATTGTTTGACCTGCGGACTCACCGATACCCGATCAATGTAATGACGAATGTAGAGCTGCACGGCTAGCTTACGGCTAATCGGTGGGAGTAAGTTGCCTTCTTTATCAGTACGGCTGTTGTATTGATCTAAAATCGCTTGCACCTCACTTAAGTAGCCGGGCTCTATCAATGGAAAGCGTCGCTCGACGTAGGTATACAACAACAGTTGCGGTTGTTTGATATAAAAGCCGATGGTCTTGTAATTAATTCGCCAAGTTCATGCAAGCACCGCGCCACAATGTTGGTGTATTGCCACGCAAAGTCTTTAAAGGCTTGCCCTTCCCCGCTGGCACTCATCGCACCGGTAATACGTCCAGCGACTTCACTCACATTACTAAACGACGCAAGCGGGTTGTATTTTGCGGAGCTGTCCGGAAACCCTAAATGCACAATCCGCAAATCATTTAAGCGCCCTGCGGCTTTCGCCGCACAATAGACGTCTTGTATGGCTTCTAAATCACCTTTGGGATCAATGATCAACACCGCTTCGCCGTTACGAATGTCTTGATTGACGCGAATGCACAAGTAACGAGTTTTCCCTACTCGGGTCATCCCAAACACGCACTCGTGGCTGTTTCGATTGGCTTGTTGAGCATACACGTCGCGCTCTTTGTCCACTCCAACCCCGTGCAACCACGGTTTGCCACCAATGGGCGGTAACGGGCGAAACGGTAAGTAGGCTTGGCGTGTGAGCCAAGCGCAGACACTGTGCGCGTTTTCCGTTGCACGGGCTTGCACCCAGCGATACAAGGCATTCTTTTGGCAATAGCCTTGGTTTTCGACCAACGACAATAAATGCAAGCGTTGGCGATGAATGGGTAACCACCGAAAACCACGCCCTAAATAAACAAAGGTTTTAGAATGCGGAATCTCGTTTGTGCCTAATTGAAAGGGTTTTAGCACTAACAAGTGTCGGCGAAAGGCAAGGATTTTCCAGCCTTGTATCCCTCGACACAACGCTAACCCGAAAAACGGCGCGGCCACCACCGGGCTTAAGCTGCTATCCAAGCCTAACCACTGCGCATGGACTAAACAGAGGCTACCAAAGCCTGTGGCAACCAGCGCGACTAGCCATTCCCACGGGGCGCGTAGCTGATTTTCAAACGCGCGACGACTCATGCGACAACCCCTTTTGCTTCGGCTAATTGCTTGACTAGCAGGGTAAACGGATTCACGGGCATTACCGGTTGTTGGGCTTGTGCTTCAAGCTGGGTTTTTAATGCGGCAAACTCACGTCGAAGCAGTGCGTCAGGGATGTTGGCATTGCGTAATTGCGGGAACTGCTGTTGGGTCGCTTGATACGCTGACCAGTCCGTGCGTTCGCCGTTGGCCAGTGCACACAGTGCAACGTCTGAGTGCCCTTTATACTGTTGCCAGACCCAATGAATCAGTAAGCTGGCCTCAGCATCGTTTTCAATCACCGGAATGCGCCACCTTGCTTGGATTCGGTCACAAATGCCTTTGGGGTGATTCACCCGACAAGCGCGCCCTTGGTTGACTAACCCATAATATACTGAGAACTACCCAAAATTGTTATCTCCCTACCTGAACTGAATTCGATAATTCTTTTTGTTCTTCTTGAGAAACACTATTTTCTTTAAAAAATTGCTCTACTAAGTGATACGTTAGAAGTTTTCTAATACCCTTCGCAATAAAGTGTCGTGTCACCTTGCCCTTACCATCTCCTAATTTAGCTAGCATAATTGCGTAATCGTCATAAGCTTTTTCCTTACCTATCTCATACAAATATGAGGCCACATAAAAACATACAGCCAGTAGATTTTGTATCCCTTTAAAATTTTTTATCTGCATATTTTCCCAGCCTAGTCCTTCCTTGAGAAATTTAAAAACATATTCAATTTTCGCACGAGATAGATAGGCTATGTATACCTCATACGCCTCATCAAAAGTCGTTACTTTTTTATTAGTTAATAGCAGCATGTCATTCTTAAAAATTCTCCTACCATCTCTGCCTGTAATTTGGATTTTAATTGCATTGATGTTCTCAAACTCTCCAAAATAAATAGTTATTTTTCCGTCTTGTACGCAATTCTTTCCAACTGTTAACTTTTGGAATTGCTTTTCGCCTTGAGCATCAAAATCAGCGTTAATCAGCTTAAGCTTTTTACCATCATCACCTCTACCTTCTATTGTTCTTGTTATTTTTGAGCGAATAATAAAGTCTTGATCTAGGTTTGTATCAATTAGTGAGAGATAGTCATTATCATCAAACTCTCTATCTAGAATATGGGTAATGGTTGCATCTTCATTCTTTGATTTTAGGCAGATTCCTATTTTTTCTATTTCACGAATAGACAGCAGCTTTTTATTAAAGTAATCACCAGATTCATAAAGACTCTTGGCCTCTTTATCTCCCTCAAATGGCTTTCCAGCCTCTATTTTCTTAATATGCTCAGCTTTTAAAAACTTAGGGTCTTTATTGCTGTAGCTTACATGCGATAGTAGATGCACAGCCTTATCACCAGGTACTAATGCAACTGCGTTATGCGTGCTGTAACCATTGATAATATCCCCGTCCAGACTCCTTACTTTACCTAGATTTTCAGTTTGCTTGCTATGTGGCTTTCTAATATCAGAAGGATCATGAAGAACATCAATTTTACTGGCGTGTGAAAGTTTTTCACAGCTCTGTTCTAGCAATACATCATTTGTTTTTATTGGATCTAAATCGGTGCTTTTATTTTCACCGGTAAGTGTACGAATCATCTTTTTATACTCATTGTTATCTTTTGATGAACTGAACAACTTACAACTACCTTCAGTTAATAGCTTTCCTACAATCGTCGATAGATTTTTTTAAAACAACTTTCCCAGTTAATTTTGAAAAAAGAGGGGCAGCGTAATCGGCGAAGTTTAACATTTATACTCATCTCGTTAGTCTTGTTAAAAAGACAAAGCATAGTCATTTTTACACAATATTTCAGCATTATTTTGCTGATTTAAATTTTGGGTAGTTTTCAGTAATATAAGGTGGGATACATCGGCCCATATGTCCATGCCTCGGGCGCTTCATCCAGTAAGGATCGATCGAGCAACACCAATCCCCAACCGTGTGCCAAGTACACCCACTTAATGAGTTGCAACAAGCCAATGTCAACCGCCTCTTGCTGCGCGTGTAAAATGAACGCATTCGCCACCGCCATCGGGCAATAGCGTTGACGCCTCGTTGTCGCCAACGGTACTTGCTCAGGCGTCGTTGTCGTTTGCTGCTGTTTAAACCCGTTGTTAGTTGTCGCCATCCTCAATCCCCCTTACAGCCAAAACACCCAGCAATCGACCAGTAGCACAAAGCCGATTAACCACCACCGAAAGCGCTTTAACCGCTGTATCTCATTACTGCTTAGTTTTTGAGCTTTCACCGCTCGGTTGACCTTCATCCCCCACCCCACGTAAATTGCCGCCAAAATCAATCCGTGCCATAATAGAAGGATGACGTGGTGTCTTTTAATCCACTCGCTAATTGCTAACACCCGAGTACTCAGACCATCCATTTGAGTAACGCTGATAAAAGACACCGCGACCATCAGCGCAATAAAAAAAACAACAGTCAGTAAGAGCCACTTTTGGTGGCTGAGAAAGGTGAGTAATTTTTTCATTAGTGGAGGTGCTCCGTGTTTAAAAAAGGATTAATCGGATTAGGTCGCTTTACCGTGAAAGCTTTACCTGTGGTTGTTGCGTTGTTTCTTGAGATCTTCGTGAGTGTTGGTGACCATAAATACGCAAAAATGCGTGCGGCAAAACGCGCTAGAAACAAATATGGCTTTAGCGGTAATGCAAAAACTGTTACGTCTATCTTTATTTAGGGGAATTGAGCTAGTTTTATCTCATAATAAACAAGGTTTTTAGTAACCTATCAAGGTAAAATAACTTGATATAAAAACTATAGTGAAATTAGTCATGCGCAGAATCATAAAAGCGATTAAAAGCCTGAGTGATTACCTGATCCTGCTGAAAAAAAATCCAGAGCTACTAAGGCCAGAGCAGTGCAGCCATTGCGGTGCAGGTGGACTATGGTCACATGGATCATATGATCGAAAACCAGATAGGAACCCAGGTAAAGGACGCTCTTTAAATCCCACCCCTGTTTTGAGATTTTATTGTCATCAATGTAAACGTACTTGTTCAACCCTACCTGAGATACTTTCTCCAAAGCGTTGGTATTGCTGGTCAGTTCAGCAGGCAGTGTTAATGAGCGTGCTCCTGGGAAAAGTATTAGCTCATCAGGTCAGGAGCAAGGTGTTAGTCGACACACCGTTGCTAGGTGGTTTCACTGGTTGGTTGACCACTTCGTTGATTACTCCTTCCATATCAAAGCACATCTGTTGTGGTTACAGCTTGGGCGACATAGTGATCCACAAGCGTTTTGGTTGGCCTGCCTTGGTGAGCATGATTTATCGAGCATCATGCTTTTTCTTAACAACACAGGAGTGAGCATCCCATAATTAATTAACGTGAAAAAAAGTTGAGATGGATATTTTCTGTAAACCTCACGACCCCACACAGTTTGAGCGTAGCATTCTCAACTCAACCCAACTTTGTCCGTTCTACAATTAAACCTATCCAAATCAATGACTTACGTTTTAAAAAAACGTTTAGGGTCACTACAACTTAACAAATTGTTTTTTCAGTGTCCCCAGGTTCTGAATTCATGCCTAACGATTTATAGATCACAACTTGCTCTGGAGTTGCCTTAGAGGTTCTTCTAATAGAAAGCAATTTATTATTTTCAAGCTGCATTGTAGTAGTGATACGAACCTGAGTGCTAAAAATCTGCCGTATAGTTTGCCAGCTACTATCAATGTTCTGCAATTTAAGTTGATGGCGAATAGTGTGTAGTAAGTGATAAGCAAGAATACTAATAAACAGATGGGCATCAACTCGCTCTTGCTTTTGATGGTAGATAGGACGCAGGCCTAACTCTGATTTTAATGATCTGAATGCCGATTCAACGTCAGTTAGAGTTGTATAAATTCTCAAAATTGTTTTTTCATCTAAATCCATTCTGTTACTACGCAAACAATATGCACCCAGATTCTCAGAGTTAACTTTACTCCAACTGATTTGCGTAACCTTATCACCCTCTGAATCAAGCGTGATAGTGTAGCGAGCTGAAACACGTTTATGCCGCTCTTTTATTCGACCTAAACGCAATGTTACTTTCTCAATTGCTTTCATTCCAGTTTTTTTAGTGAGTCCATTAGCTAACTTAATTAATTCCTCTTCGAAACGAGCCTCGGCCTTACTAATCATATTTAAGCTTTTTTCTTCCTTAGCCTGAGAATGGCAGTACAGTAAGACTTCATTTGCTTCAGTATCTTTAACTAATTGCGCTGTAACCGTATTATTTACTGATTCTTTTACTAGCACTTTATCAATGGTTTCATCGACATCAGGCAATGCTCTACGGCTGACTACGATATAATGGAAACCTTTTTCAGTAAGCCATGAAATATTTTCTTCAGTTGCAAAACCAGCATCTAGGACAATTGTTGCCTCTGGCTGTGCACGAAGCTCAGTTAGTATTTCGGGTAATGTTTTAGGCTCGCTAACATTTCCTTTGAAGAATTCACTCCGTTGCGGGAACCCTGATCCATCCAGCACAAGACCTAAAGAAACAAGCGGACAATCAGACCGCTTCTCCTTTGATCGCCCATGCTGTGCATGATCATTTTGTAATGCGCGACCTTCAAAGTAGGTATTGGTTATATCGTAGAGAGTGATCACCTGATTTAAACTAAACAGATTTTTCTCACGTTCAAATAATTGATCTTCAATCACTTGTTTATGTTTAAGTAACTCATCAGCAGTCTTATAGAATTTCTTGAGTGATAGTTCTGAGAAATCAGTACCCAGTAATTCATCTAGCGCACTTTGATTGCTTAAATAATAGTGCGTACTCAAATCACTTCCTGGAGCAACTAGCCGCCCAATGATGGTAGCAAGCATCAGGTGACATTGTTTTTGATTAAAGCCCAAAGCCCTGAACAATTCCTCAAGTTGTAATTGCCTGGCAGCATGTAAGCCCAACGCCTCAGCTCCAACGTGTCGTATGTCCGCGCTCTCAATGGAGTTAACATCCACTGTTTTAAAGTCAGGTTCTACCGCGCTTACTGAATTAACAGCGATACTTGTCTCATTGTCATCAGCAAACCTAGAGCGAATGCGTTTTACATACATTTGCGCCTGTTTTTCAAGATGTGCTGGTATTGAAATTAACGTGCCTTGACCCGTTAAAATTTCCTCAATACGGTCAGCAAGCAATTTCCAACTGTCCTTCTTTACTGAAAAATTCGCACCAAGATTTAAAATCAGTCTTTGACGTACTTTGCCGTCAGCAGTGCGATGAGTATCAACAAGTCGGTAGGTTGCGTAAGACTTACCTGTCCGAGGACTCTTTTGTGTAGAGGTTCGAATATACATAACTCAATACTCTCATCACTTCACCAGCCCATGCAACCCCTTATTGCCATTATGTGTCACTACATTCGAGAATTCACGTTTCTAGGCAAGTAAAATCAATGGGTTGAGTTAAAAATAGTGATGAAATTTTTGATTTTCAGGGTGAAATGGCCAAACTTGGGTCAAGTTGTGATTAACTCATTGCAAGTAGTTAAATCACACAGGAATTGCAAAATGACCAAGCCCATTCACCCAACAGCACTGTTTCGCCTAAGTGTTTTAGGTGAGCTATGTAGCCGAAATAGTTTTGAGCATGGTGAGCTCAAGAGCATTATTAAAAGGTTGTCCCAGCAAACCTACAACATTCTAGGTAGTAAGCGTGTTCACCTCAGTGCTAAAACAATTGAGAATTGGTATTACGCCTGGTTAAAGCAGGGTATTGATGGATTAGTTCCTAAAACTCGACGAGACAAAGGCCAGTGTCACATCAATCCAGAGCTACAAGAGTTAATTATTTCCACTAAACAGGAAAGCCCTTCAAGATCAATTCCGACCGTGATTAAACTCTTAGAAACTCAAGGGAAGGTAGCACGAGGTGAATTATCTCACGCAACAGTTCACCGCTTATTAGTAAAACACGGCCTGTCTAAAAGAACAGTCACACCTTCTAACCAAATTGAGCGCCGCTCATTTGAGGCGCTCACAGCTTGTGATATTTGGTATGGCGATGTCATGCATGGTCCAACGATTTACGATGGCCAAAGAAGAGTTAAAAGCTATTTGGTGAGTATTTTTGATGATGCCTCAAGGTTGGTCTGTCACAGTAAATTTTGTACTGATGAGAGTGCCATTACTATTGAGCATGTGTTGAAAGAGGCATCACTCAAACGTGGGCTTCCTGTTAAGCTCATCATTGACAACGGCCCTGCCTACCGTGCTAAAACGTTGCAAACCATTTGTGCTCGTTTGAAAATTCAATTGATTTACGGCAGGCCCTATGAACCGCAAAGCAAAGGCAAACTAGAGCGTTGGCATAGAACAGTACGCGAGCAATTCCTAGCTGAATGCAACCTGGATTCCATTCATAGTTTCAATGCGCTGAATGATCGATTTTGGGCTTGGGTTGAGCGTGTTTATCATCAAGCCTCGCAAAGCGCCCTGCCTGACAAGATGACCCCGTTACAACGCTATCAGCAAGACCTCACTAAAATTCAGCCGTTAGGTTGTTTGGCCGATAAGCTAGATGATTACTTCCTGCATCGCATTAAGCGCCGAGTCAGGAAGGATGGCACGGTAAGCTGGAATAATCGACTCTTTGAAGTTCCATTTGAACTGGCTCAACAAGAGGTTTATTTAGTGGTTGATCCGCATAGTGACTCCGCCCGTCACGTCGAATCATTGGAATATCAATACCTTGGTGCAGTGGGAGAGCTGGACAAACATAACAACCTTTCTAGAACCCGAGCTAGACCTCAGATGCCGGAACAACCAGCAAGAAAAACCTCGCTAGTTGAGATTGTTTATAACCAAGTTAAAGAGGATTTGGATATCACTGAGGAGATACCGTCTTAAACGTCAACAATAAATTGTAAAATTTTTACTAGGCATCCGCTGAAAATGGCTGCTGTGTTTTTAGGATGCCATAAATCATATGCACCATTTTTCTCATAACAGCACAAATGGCTAGCTTCTTTGGCTTGCCTTTTTTGAGCAGCTTTTCATAAAATTTCTTCAAAATAGGATTATGCCTTATAGCCACTAATGCCGGCATGTAAAGCGCCTTTCGCAACCAAGCACTACCAACCTTTGAGAGCCGTGATGAATTCAATGAAGTGCCTGATTGTGACTGGCTGGGATTTAAACCAATATGAGCAGCCAATTGTTTTGCGCCAGAAAATCTTTCAATATTATTAAAAAAAGCAGTTAGTGTTTGAGCGGTTTTATCACCAATGCCTGGGATGCTTTTAAGCAGCTCTGTGTTATTCTTCAGATCATCATCACTCGCGATCAGCTTACTAATTTCTTCCTGCAGTCGTAAAATTTCTTTTTCCATATAATCGATATGATTTTGTATAGAGCTAATAATTGTTTCTTCCGCTAGCTCCAGCCTGTTTTGTTCATTGCTGACTTGGGAGGTTAATACTTCAGATCTCTGTATCAAAGCTCTTAGAGCCTCTATATTAGCTGGCAAAGGCTGCCATAGCGTTGGAGTAAAATGATTTGAATAGTCCTTAATACTGACCGCATCGGCCTTGTCGGTCTTGTTTCGTATTAGCTGTCCTTTCATAAAAGACTTTATTCGTGCAGGATTAATTATACTGACATCACACTTCTCACTATGTAAATAAAGAGCCAATGCATTACCGTATTTACCTGTTGATTCCATGCAAAAATGAAGTGACTGATCAGATAAAGATTGCGTCCATTCTAATAACTCAGAAAAGCCCTCAGGATTATTATTAAAATGTTTAACGTGATCTTTTCCGCTAGTGGTGATAGCAGCAACAAAATCAGATTTTGCAATATCAATACCAACACAATTTTTTTTCATTTGCTAGAGCCTCTTAAATTTTATTACACTAACAAACTTGGGAAATCATAGTTCGGATCAACCTTGCAAATACAGGCTCACAATGGCCTAAGATACCGTTCGATCTCATGAACTTATGAGGGTGGAAGGGAGCTAAATCTCCTCAACAGGATTAAATCCTAAGGACGAACACGGCTTCACCTTCCGCCTACCCAAGCATCCTTGGGATTGTAGCAATATTGTCATATCTCTACAGTTATTTAAGATACAAGGATGAGTAAGATGTATCTTCAACATTTTGGCTTGAAATTTGATCCATTGGGTAAATCAAACATTATTGAATTGGCGCAGTCAAAGCGACTAGAACAGCAACTTAATGGTTTGCTAGAAACACGCGGCTTAGCAGTGATTACTGGCGACTCAGGGACAGGAAAGACCACGGCGCTAAGATACTGGAGCAATAAACTCAACCCGCTGACCCATCAAGTCATTTATCAATCAGACACTCACTTTCGGTCATTTGATGTGTACTCTCAGCTTGCCGAAAATCTAGGTTTAGAAAACTATTACCGATTCTCTAAACTTTGGAGAGACTTGAAGCAGAGCTTGATCGCGCTCTACCATGATAAAAACGTTCAGCCTATTTGGATCCTAGACGAGGCGCATCAGCTTAGTAATGATTTCATTCTACGATTACCTGACTTCCTTAATTTCAGTTTTGACAGCAAAGACGTCATGACGATTATCTTATGTGGACTCCCATCACTTCTAGCAACATTGCAGAGACCAGCCTATGAACCTATCAACTCTAGAATTCAGTGCTTTATTAGGTGGCATGCAATTGAAGATAGCAGGGATTTTGAGAGCATTATTCACGCTGCTTTTGAGAAGGCAGGAATGAGCAGCAGCTTATTCACTGAAACAGGTATTCGTGCAGTACACATGGCCACAAAAGGTAGGCTTCGTTATGTTGATAGGCTCATGCGACATGCGTTGCTAATCGCCGCTAATATGAATTTAAACCATATACCGGATGATGTCATTAATCAGGCAATTCATGAGCTAAAAGGTTAACTATTTGACACCATCTCACGCAAAATAGGTTGAGATGGTTTCTCTAAATTATTGTGGGACGTTACACTCAGCCTCTGATAACGCAACAGAAACACCTAGCACTGTTCTCTTGCCGGTTGATTCATCAAAGCCATAGGCTATCAATACCGCACAGTCTTGTACTGTGCCGCTAGTGCGCACCTTCTCATAACGTGCATCTAGCCAAAGATATTTTATCTTTCCTAACGGCTTATTTCGCCATTTCTTTAAATCTTCATCCAACAATTTAGCGCAACGGCTTACCTCTGTGCTTGAAATATCTGTTCCACAAAGTTGCTTTAGCACCTTTTCAACTTTGCGCGTGGAAACCCCATGCACATACATTTCAGCGACAGCCAGCTTAAGTGCTCTATCAGAGCGTACACCTCGCTCTAAGACTGATGGATAGAAGGCTTCATTGGAGTCTCTAACCTGCGGTATCTGTAGCTCAAGCTGACCTTGACCTGTGTTAATTAACCTTGGTTTAAAGCCGTTCGCATATCCGTTTCTATCGCCAGTTCGCTCATAAGGACTGGCATTTAAATGGCGCTCCCTTTCTATTAACATAGCCTCATTCATCAACCTGGAGACAAGCTTAGGTAAAGCTTCAAACCCCTCCATCGCTAAAACATGTATGGCTTCTTCGATTAAGTTCTCATTTTTATAGCAGCTCATTGTCATTCCTCTTTTTTGGTTAAGTTTACCTTAAAAGGAATTTCTAATCTGACTGAGTCGCCTGCTTATTTTCAGCAAGTCAATGGAATTTACAGAAAGGATGGCGCACTAGCGGTATTTCAGTTGCGGTTGGCATAATTATTTCACGTGATGCGTAAGAAACTGTCGTCACAATAAAATAATTTTCTTTTCTAAGTCAATAGGTTAATGAAGATAATGGATAATTATCAAGCTCAATAAAGTACTCGGCAACGAAAGTTTACCTTATCCAACTTATTGGTTCACACATACTTACCGCAAGCTCACAAATACTCTAACCAACCTGCTTACATTACATGATAAGCCAAAAGCTTTCTCTAACCCCCCCCCTTTGATTAAAAGCGCCTCAAAGTTTTCCCAATCCTTGTCAACTCTATGTAAAATAATAGCGTTAACACTTTCCTCGTCTAACAAATCATTTTCATATAAAAAATTACAAATCAAAAGAATAGGGGCTGGTCTTTGGCCTAGCCTTTCTTGATAATAAGCCTTAATTCTATCAGCAACCCTTCCATCTATTGATTTATCAGCAAAAAAATCTTCCAGTTTTTCAAGTTCACCCGTCATCGTCTCAACCCTTTTATCGTTAATTGCTTTTAAATTTAGCAGGTAAAGATTAAGACTCTATTACAAGCAAAAATAACAACATGTGGCCTTTAAGTGCTCAAAATAAAAAATGCTGTAGTATGTGTATCCCCAAACAAAAAAAGCCCCATAGATTACTATGAGGCTTTTTGTTTTATTTAAAAGTCTGGCAATGACCTACTCTCACATGGCCAAAGACCATACTACCATCGGCGCTAAGCGGTTTCACTACTGAGTTCGGTATGGGATCAGGTGGGACACGCTCGCTATTGTCACCAGACAAACCGGTTGTTGGGGCTCACTGTTCGTTGTGAAGTCCCCAACTGGAAGAGTCTTGTTTTAAATCCACCCTATCCCTCCTTATTCTAAGGAGGGAACCTGCTAAGCAGCTTGCGTAGCAAGCGGGGGATTCTTTTGATTTTAGACGCTTTAGCCAAATCACTTGTTTATATGGCCAAGCCAATCGATCAATTAGTACGGGTTAGCTCCATGCATTACTGCACTTCCACATCCCGCCTATCAACGTCGTAGTCTTCAACGTATCTCATGGAATAGCTCATCTCAGAGCAGGCTTCCCGCTTAGATGCTTTCAGCGGTTATCCCTTCCGACCTTAGCTACCCGGCAATGCCACTGGCGTGACAACCGGAACACCAGAGGGTCGTCCACTCCGGTCCTCTCGTACTAGGAGCAGCCCTCTTCAACTATTCTACGTCCACGGCAGATAGGGACCGAACTGTCTCACGACGTTCTAAACCCAGCTCGCGTACCACTTTAAATGGCGAACAGCCATACCCTTGGGACCTGCTTCAGCCCCAGGATGTGATGAGCCGACATCGAGGTGCCAAACACTACCGTCGATTTGAACTCTTGGGTAGTATCAGCCTGTTATCCCCGGAGTACCTTTTATCCGTTGAGCGATGGCCCTTCCATTCAGAACCACCGGATCACTAAAGCCTGCTTTCGCACCTGCTCGACTTGTCCGTCTCGCAGTCAAGCACCCTTATGCTTTTGCACTCATAGCGCGATTTCCGACCGCGCCGAGGGTACCTTCGCGCTCCTCCGTTACTCTTTGGGAGGAGACCGCCCCAGTCAAACTACCCACCATACACTGTCCTCAACCAGGATTAACTGGCCTAAGTTAGAATTCCAATCATATCAGGGTGGTATTTCAAGGTCGGCTCCAGCACAACTAGCGTCACGCCTTCAACGCCTCCCACCTATCCTACACAAATATCATCAAAATCCAGTGCAAAGCTGTAGTAAAGGTTCACGGGGTCTTTCCGTCTAGCCGCGGATACACTGCATCTTCACAGCAATTTCAATTTCACTGAGCCTTGGGTGGAGACAGTGTGGCCATCGTTACGCCATTCGTGCAGGTCGGAACTTACCCGACAAGGAATTTCGCTACCTTAGGACCGTTATAGTTACGGCCGCCGTTTACCGGGGCTTCGATCAAGAGCTTCTCCGAAGATAACTCCCTCAATTAACCTTCCGGCACCGGGCAGGCGTCACACCCTATACTTCATCTTTCGATTTCGCAGAGTGCTGTGTTTTTAATAAACAGTCGCAGCCACCTGGTCTCTTCAACCCCCTTCAGCTCCAGCCGCAACGGCCTTCACCTACAAAGGGCACACCTTCTCCCGAAGTTACGGTGTCATTTTGCCTAGTTCCTTCACCCAAGTTCGCTCAAACGCCTTAGTATTCTCTACCTGTCCACCTGTGTCGGTTTACAGTACGGTTAACTAGTAACTTACCTTAGAGGCTTTTCCTGGAAGCAGGGCATCAATCACTTCCCCCGCTACTCAATCACTCTAGCTCTTCTGTCACTCGAGATTTCAGTAACTGCCATGACCTACCATGGGCTTTTAACTTCCTCTCGCGTTTCCTAGCCTGCTTTTCTAATACATATGCTTCATAATAAAGTAACTCCCACTCACCTAAACGGCCAGTATAAGCACTTCTTTTCTCTTCATGCTCTCGCATACGTCTTTTTAAGTTCTCTGTATACCCAAGATAGTAGCGACTTGTATTCAACCTATCTCTTAAAATGTATACATACCACATAGCAAACTCCTAGAACAATTGAGTAGCGGGGTCGTCATCGCGTCTCAGTAATAGTCGACCGGATTTGCCTAATCAACCTACCTACTCGCTTAAACCGGGATAACCAATCACCCGGATGACCTAGCCTTCTCCGTCCCCCCTTCGAATTACTCGTCAGTACAGGAATCTTAACCTGTTTCCCATCGGCTACGCGTCTCCGCCTCACCTTAGGGGCCGACTCACCCTGCGCCGATGTGCGTTGCGCAGGAATCCTTAGACTTTCGGCGTGCGGGGCTCTCACCCGCATTATCGTTACTCATGTCAGCATTCGCACTTCTGATACCTCCAGTGAACCTCTCAGTTCACCTTCTTCAGCCTACAGAACGCTCCTCTACCGCTTGGTATCTAAAATACCAAACCCGTAGCTTCGGTGGATAGTTTTAGCCCCGGTACATCTTCCGCGCAAGACGACTCGACCAGTGAGCTATTACGCTTTCTTTAAAAGGTGGCTGCTTCTAAGCCAACCTCCTGGCTGTCTCGGCCTTCTCACAACGTTTTCCACTTAACTATCACTTCGGGACCTTAGCTGACGGTCTGGGCTCTTTCCCTTTCCACGACGGACCTTATCACCCGCCGTGTGTCTCCTGTGATAAACTTGACTGGTATTCGGAGTTTGCTTCGGCTTGGTAAGCCTTGACGGCCCCCAAAACCGAGACAGTGCTCTACCCCCAGTCAGTAATTCACAAGGCGCTACCTCAATAGCTTTCGAGGAGAACCAGCTATCACCCGGCTTGTTTAGCCTTTCACTCCTAGACACACCTCATCCCCTCATTTTTCAACATAAGTGGGTTCGGGCCTCCAATTCGTGTTACCGAATCTTCACCCTGGACATGTCTAGATCGCCGGGTTTCGGGTCTATTACTAGCAACTTAACGCTCTATTAAAACTCGGTTTCCCTTCGGCTTCCCTAATCAGTTAACCTCGCTACTAACAATAACTCGCTGACCCATTATACAAAAGGTACGCAGTCACCAAGGACTAGTCCTCAGCTCCCACTGCTTGTATGCATGCGGTTTCAGGTTCTATTTCACTCCCCTCTCCGGGGTTCTTTTCGCCTTTCCCTCACGGTACTGGTTCACTATCGGTCAGTAAGGAGTATTTAGCCTTGGAGGATGGTCCCCCCATCTTCAGTCAAGATAACACGTGTCCCGACCTACTCGTTGAACACCAATCAGATAATGCTTTCGAATACGAGGCTTTCACTCTCTTCGGCCAGCCTTCCCAGACTGTTCTTCTAACAATATCTAACATTATGTGTTCGGGCTCTTCCAATTTCGCTCGCCGCTACTTTCGGAATCTCGGTTGATTTCTTTTCCTCCGGGTACTGAGATGTTTCACTTCCCCGGGTTCGCTCTACATACCTATGTATTCAGTATGCAGTGACCCAGCTACTCAATTAAAAATTTCCTAACAAAACCGCTTATCTCCTTACCTTCGTAATTCAACAAAACGTCTCATCTCATTCTAAACTGAGTAGCTGGGCCGGGTTCCCCCATTCGGACATCAGCGGATCAATGCTCGTTTGCCAACTCCCCGCCGCTTTTCGCAGGCTCATACGTCCTTCTTCGCCTCTTACTGCCTAGGCATCCACCACATGCACTTCTCTACTTGACCATATAAATCAAGTAATCTGGTAACTATTAATCTAATCGCTTAAATTAATAACCTACTAAAGCGCCTAAAATCGTTTGAACTTCTAGACTTATTCGTAGCTCTCGCTACCAATAGTTGTTTTTAAGACTCTTCCTAATTGTTAATGAACTCTTCTACATGTTGTAGAAATAAAAACTCTTTATAAAAGCTTTTGTTTCTACATTTTTAGTAATGGTGGAGCCAGGCGGGATCGAACCGCCAACCTCCTGCGTGCAAAGCAGGCGCTCTCCCAGCTGAGCTATGGCCCCTTAACTTGTCTATTTTGCTTTATGCTTTGTTGCTTTTTTCGCTCTCTCAGTCATGTACTGCTTTGTACACTCCCTCGCTCGCTCAAAAAGCGCCGCGCCTAAAACAAAATATCCTACGTTAAGCTTTCTTTTAAAAACGCTAAAAGCTTCCTTTCAAAAGCTTTATTAGGCTTTGTTTCAAAAGCACTAACCTTCCAGCTTTTAATTGGTGGGCCTGGGTAGACTTGAACTACCGACCTCACCCTTATCAGGGGTGCGCTCTAACCAAACTGAGCTACAGGCCCTTTTAACTTGTTAATTTTGTTTTATGCTTTGTTGTTTTTTTCACGCTCTCGGTCATGTACTGATGTACACTCCCTCGACCCCTCAAAAAACGCCGCGCCTAAAACAAAATTAACTTCGTTAAACTTACTTATTTGCTTCGTTAAGCGAAGTTGAGCTTAAACTAACTTTTCATTCTTTAACAACTATCAGATTGACCAAGTAGAGTGATAATGAGTGCAGGAAAACTTTTTAATTTATCGCCTTTCGGCAGATAAGGAGGTGATCCAACCGCAGGTTCCCCTACGGTTACCTTGTTACGACTTCACCCCAGTCATGACTCATACCGTGGTAAGTGCCCTCCGAAGTTAGGCTACCTACTTCTGGTATCAACCACTCCCATGGTGTGACGGGCGGTGTGTACAAGGCCCGGGAACGTATTCACCGCAACATGCTGATTTGCGATTACTAGCGATTCCAACTTCATGCAGTCGAGTTGCAGACTGCAATCCGGACTACGACTGGCTTTCTAGGTTTCGCTCCAGGTCGCCCCTTCGCTGCCCTTTGTACCAGCCATTGTAGCACGTGTGTAGCCCTACCCATAAGGGCCATGATGACTTGACGTCGTCCCCACCTTCCTCCGGTTTATCACCGGCAGTCTCCTTAGAGTCCTCGACTTAACTCGTTAGTAACTAAGGACAAGGGTTGCGCTCGTTACGGGACTTAACCC
Source organism: Gammaproteobacteria bacterium (assembly GCA_965196985.1). GTDB lineage: Bacteria > Pseudomonadota > Gammaproteobacteria > UBA12402 > UBA12402 > 2-12-FULL-35-23. The sequence continues at coordinate 49,272 of CBDALO010000143.1, forward strand.
AACATCTCACAACACGAGCTGACGACAGCCATGCAGCACCTGTCTCTTCATTCCCGAAGGCACTCTCTCCATTACGAGAGATTCGAAGGATGTCAAGGGTAGGTAAGGTTCTTCGCGTTGCATCGAATTAAACCACATGCTCCACCGCTTGTGCGGGCCCCCGTCAATTCCTTTGAGTTTTAATCTTGCGACCGTACTCCCCAGGCGGAGAACTTCTCGCGTTAGCTTCGCTACTAAAATGTCTTCCCATCCCAACAGCTAGTTCTCATCGTTTACCGCGTGGACTACCAGGGTCTCTAATCCTGTTCGCTACCCACGCCTTCGCACCTCAGCGTCAATGTCAGTCCAGTAAGCCGCCTTCGCCACTGATGTTCCTTCCAATCTCTACGCATTTCACCGCTACACTGGAAATTCCACTTACCTCTACTGCATTCTAGTCAGCCAGTTTCGAATGGCCTACCCAGGTTGAGCCCGGGCCTTTCACATCCAACTTAACTGTCCGCCTACGCGCGCTTTACGCCCAGTAATTCCGATTAACGCTTGCACCCTCCGTATTACCGCGGCTGCTGGCACGGAGTTAGCCGGTGCTTATTCTTTGGGTAACGTCACAGTAGCTATCTCTTAAACAACTACCTTTCCTCCCCAACTAAAGTGCTTTACAACCCTCAGGCCTTCTTCACACACGCGGCATCGCTGGATCAGGGTTTCCCCCATTGTCCAATATTCCCCACTGCTGCCTCCCGTAGGAGTCTGGGCCGTGTCTCAGTCCCAGTGTGGCTGATCTTCCTCTCAGAACAGCTATGGATCGTCGCCTTGGTAGGCCTTTACCCCACCAACTAGCTAATCCAACGTAGGCTCATCTCTTGGTGCCAGGCCCAAAGGTCCCCAGCTTTCATCCGTGGATAATATGCGGTATTAGCTCGAGTTTCCCCGAGTTGTCCCCCGCCAAAAGGTAGATTCCTACGCGTTACTCACCCGTCCGCCGCTCGACGCCCATTTCTTCCACCGAAGCTTCTAAAATGTCGTTTCCGCTCGACTTGCATGTGTTAAGCGTGCCGCCAGCGTTCAATCTGAGCCAGGATCAAACTCTTTCATTTTAAAAATGAGGTCAGAAGCCGAACTTCCAACTAGTTCAATCTAGCATCACTTTCGCAAGCAATGCTGTTGTCGCTTTCGCTACAACTGCATTATCACTCTCTAGGTCAATCTAACTTGTTAAAGAACATCTGGCCGACAAGGCCAGTCCGCTACCCGCGGAAAGGAGTGCCATTATATCCCCATCTCTTACTCTGTCAACGACTATCAACCGGGAAAATAAAAAAAATTCAATGGATTAGGTAACAGTTAAGCACGGTTAAGTTTTCATGCCTATCCGAAAAGCCCCTGTGAGACTTTAGGGGTCGCCTTAACACACGCTCCCAGTACTCTAAAAAACATCGAATCTGGATCATGTCGTCGGTTAAATCTGAAAGTATACTCAGCTAAATATGAGCTGAGATATTTTGAATCTACGCCATGATGAGTACCAATAACCCATGATTTTGCATTTGAAATAAACTTATGTACCCAAGGTAGCCAGCTATCAAGAACCTCCTTATCGCCACTAACTGTTTTACTTTCAACTTTAACATGTTTTAAATTAGTAAAACTGGGGCTATTATCCGTATGTAGCACAGAGTTTTTCTCAACATTTTTGTCAACAAAATTTTGAGCATCCTCCTTATTTTCATTAGCAACAATGACTTTAGCAAAGCCAGCTTTAGATTTATTTCTGCCACAATGGTCAATCCAATCCTTTGACTCTATTGCTACAAGAACATCAGTTTGGTTACCAGTACACCTCTTTCCGAAAACTCCGCCATCTAACTCTATGATATCATTAAGATTATATTGATCATCTCGCTGCCTTAATGCCTCACGAATCTTATGTAACATTCTCCAAGCTGTATCATATGGTTTCATTTCTAACTCTAATTGTAATTCTAAAGCTGAAATGCCACGCTTACCTTGCGTCATCAAACATAGCGCTTTAAGCCAAATCGTGAGCTTGCGGTAAGTATGTGTGAACCAATAAGTTGGATAAGGTAAACTTTCGTTGCCGAGTACTTTATTGGGCTTGATAATTATCCATTATCTTCATTAACCTATTGACTTAGAAAAGAAAATTATTTTATTGTGACGACAGTTTCTTACGCATCACGTGAAATAATTATGCCAACCGCAACTGAAATACCGGATATAGCGACTAAATCAGAGCATGAAATTGCAGAATTTCGTGCTCGCTTGAATCAGTCCAATCTTGGTGATGAGGATAAGGAGCTTGCAGGTGGTTGTTTGGACCTTGCTCTTTGGTTGCCCGAGGTGCTTCAACAGCAGAAAATTACAATTAAACAATTACGTGAACTTATTTTTGGAGCTGACAGTAATCAGTCACCCAAGAAGAATCAGGAGAATAAGGGCCAAGAATCTGAAAGTAATATTGAGGGTGTTGGCAATAACTCTGACGATAATACATCAGGCAATAAAAAAGGTGATAGTCAATCAGATAAGAAAGGGAAATCCGGTCATGGCAGGCGAGGTAATCAGGATTACCGGAATGCCACTGATGTTTATTGCCATGTTGCTGACCATGCATGTGGCGATGCCTGTCCTGGAGGATGTGGTGGGAAACTGTATAAGGTTAAAAAAGCCGGTGTAGTTATTCGTATAACTGGCAACTCATTAGGCACGGCAACACGGTATCATTTGGAAAAGCTTCGCTGCGCCTTGTGTGGGCTTATTATCACTGCCCAGTTACCCACGGATGTTAGGAAGCAACCAAAGTATGACGCTAAGTTTAAAGCAATGCTGTGCTTGCAAAAGTATTACATTGGCGTGCCTTTTTACCGTCAAGAAAAGTTCCAAGAGTTACTAGGCTTTCCGTTACCCTCAAGTACACAGTTCGAGCTTTGTGAGCAGGTGGCTGATATCGGCTATCGTGTGTTTGATGTTTTAGAACAGTATGGCGCGAACGGTGATATTATTCAGCATGATGACACATTCGCAAAGATACTTTCGATACTATCTGATAACAAGGCGGACCTTAATAAACCAAGAAAAGGGATGTATACAACAGCCATTTTAAGCAAGACTATTGGTGCTCACCAGGTTGCTCTATTTTATGCAGGCGAGCATCACGGCGGCGAAAACTTATCACAACTATTAGCAAACAGGGTGGCTGAAAAAAAGAAGGTGATTCAAATGTGTGATGCGTTAGCAGCCAACATGCCGAAAGAGTTACAAACTATCATCTGCAATTGCTTAGCTCATGGTTTTAGAAAGTTTCGTGATTTACTTGAATATTATCCTGAGCCTTGTTTGCACGTTATGCAAATCCTGGGTGAGGTTTATCGAAATGATGAGCAAACAAAGCAAATGGACCCACATCAACGCTTACTTTATCATCGAAAGCATAGCAAACCATTGATGCTTAAACTGCATGGTTGGCTCAATAAGCAATTATCTAACAAAGTGGTAGAACCAAATAGTCACCTTGGTAAGGCGATGAAGTATATGTTAAAGCACTGGAAAAAGCTTCGGCGATTCTTAACGACACCAGGAGCGCCACTAGATAACAACATTGTCGAGGCGATACTAAAGATTCCTATTCGCATTAGAAAAGCTGCAATGTTTTATAAAACTCAGCATGGCGCTAACATCGGTAGCATCTTATTATCTCTTATTGTTACAGCTCAATTGTGCGGGGAAAACCCACTCGATTACTTAGTTGCCTTGCAGGAAAATAAATCAAGTGTTTTTAAGGATCCCTCCTTATGGTTGCCATGGAATTACCAGATTGAAGATAAAGGAGGTTTGGTCGATGAAGAGGCCGCTTGACTTATTACAGGAGGTTGACTAGCGAGCCTTCTCCATGGCTCACCGAGATGACTAGTGATAGGGTTACCTTGGTTATGGAGAATCATTAGCTGCGTGCTATCGATATGGTACGTGGCTGAGTGGGAGTTTGGCCACCATTGTAACTTTCCTTGCGAAAAACGCTTTAGACAAAGCCAGAATCCATTGCCATCATAAACTAGAAGTTTCACTGAGGTACGGCGGCTATTCGTAAAAGCAAAGACCGTACCAGAGAATGGATCCTCACCCAGCCGTTGCTGGCAAAGCGCAACTAAAGCATCAATACCCTTTCTAAAATCAGCAGGTCTGACTGATAACAATAGCCTCATTTGAGGCGTGAATTGCAGCATACACTACCTCTTGCAAAAAGTAAGAATCAGATTAATGGTTTCAGCATACTCCGGCTTAGGCAGTTGTAACACGATGCCATCAGTTCTTGTAATGCTAATCAGTTGCTGTGAAAGCACAACTGAATCCTGAATAGTGGCTTCAACAAAACATTCATCGGCTTGGTCATCATCAGAATTGGCAACTGATGTACTGCTGGCTAATAATTCTTTTTCATTAATTTTTTTGTTGAGCCGTTTAGAGCTGATTGATAATCGTTCAGTAATGTCCTTTTTTGTATAAGCAGGATAGAGCGCAATAATTTTCACCCAAAGGTCTTCTGGAATCTCCCATGGCTCTTTTGATGATGAACGCCATGACTTGAGCGATTGAGCAATATTATCTAGTGTTGAAGGTGTTGCTGACTTGGGTGTAACGACTTTTTTATCAAATGTTTTGCCAAACATAATAGGACCTTTCTAAATAGTTTTACTATCGGTCCTTTAGGATAAAGTAACTAGCTGACCTAATGCACACATGCTTGCCGCAAGCTCACGCCAAATCAGCATTGGTGTTTTGGAGTGCTGAAAAATTGTATTCGCTCTGAGGCGCACTTCAAAATGACATTCTTTACACTCTCGAATTTCTGGTGACTTCTTTTTGTGCTGGTAAAATTTATCACAGCAACATTTAGGGCAACAAAATTGTTTGCCGTCAAATTTAGCAAGCCAAACCCATGCTCGAGCTTTTTCTTCAGAATCTAGCTCAACCATAATTCTATTAGATTTCATTTGATTATATTGCATCTTCTTGCCTCCTCTAGGAAGCAAGATTAGCAAAAATATTACTTTACAGGGACTTTTCGGATAGGCATGTAAGTTTTACACCAATCTAATCTTAGCGAAGCGCCGTTTACCAACTTGGAACACGCCTTCGAAAGGTTGATCAAAACTTAGCGATCGATCCTCAAGCTTTTCTCCATTAACCTTAACAGCGCCCTGCTTGATCATGCGGTTAGCATCAGAGGTACTAGCAACCAAACCAGCTTGTTTAAGTAAGTTAGCAATTAAAAAACCATCACCAGCTAGTTGAAATTCATACTCAGGCATTTCATCTGGCATTTGCCCATGCTTAAAACGATTAATAAATTCATTATGCGCTGCGTCTGCAGCTACTTGATCGTGAAAGCGTGCCACGATTTCTTTAGCCAGCTCAAACTTCACATCACGCGGATTCATACCTTGGGCAACTGCTTGCTTTAATTTATCAATTTCTTCAGGCAAACGAAAACTCAACAAATCAAAATAGCGCCACATCAACTCATCAGATACCGACATTAATTTACCAAACATTTCTCCTGGCGCTTCAGTAATACCAATGTAGTTATCAAGCGACTTTGACATTTTCTTTACACCGTCTAAGCCCTCGATCAACGGCATGGTTAATACGGCTTGCTGTGACTGGCCGTATTGCTTTTGCAAGTCTCGCCCAACTAGTAAATTGAACTTTTGATCCGTACCACCCAGCTCAATATCAGCCTCTAAAGCAACCGAATCGTAACCCTGTACCAAAGGATATAAAAACTCATGAATAGCAATCGATTGATTATTAGTGTAGCGCTTATCAAAATCATCTCGCTCTAGCATTCGCGCTACTGTGTAACGTGAACTTAAACGGATCATATCCGCCGCTGTCATCTTACCCATCCACTCAGAATTAAAACGAACCTGGGTCTTATTCGGATCAAGGATTTTAAACACCTGTTCTTTATAAGTTTCCGCGTTAGCAGCGACTTCCTCAGGTGTTAATGCTGGCCTAGTAACGCTTTTACCTGATGGATCACCAATCATGCCAGTAAAGTCACCGATCAAAAACACTACCTGATGGCCAAGGTCTTGAAACTGGCGCAACTTATTAATGCCAACCGTGTGCCCCAAATGCAAATCTGGCGCAGTTGGATCAAAGCCCATTTTCACTGTTAACTTGTTACCAGCTTTAAGCTTTTCTATCAGTTGCTCTTCACCGATTAACTCATCAGCGCCTTTTTTGATAATCGTTAATGCTTGCTCTACAGATGTCATAGCCCACTCTCTTCGCTCAATTAGGTCGACATCATACCGAGGGGACTTTTTTGAATCAACTGGCTATATCGCTTATAACTGCCTTAAAATAACAGACAAAAGGCAAATCGGAGAAACAGGTTTCGCTCAACCCTGGCTTATCAAGCGCTTCGCGCTTTCAATCCAGGCTAACTATTATTTTTTGCCAGATCGTTGAGATGAATGCTGAGCATCAGCCGCAGCAGCGGCAATGCCTGCAGGCAAACCTGCAGCCATAGCTTCTGCATAAGGAGAGAGACCTCCTTCCTCAGAAGACTTAAAAAAAGAAAACACATTGTCCAGCAAACTCCCAGTATTGCTGCTAAAGTGGAGCGAAAAAGCCCTTGCTGCAACAGCAACACTGGCAGGCTTATCAGCACCATTAGAAGAACCATTAGGCATAATACATACTCCCATTTATTATTATAATTCACAGCTATTATACAAAAGCCAGCTTAAGGCTTTATTAAGGACTAAATAGAAAAGGACGAACCGCAGCCGCAGGTAGTTTTTGCACTGGGGTTACGAATCACAAATTGAGAGCCACTTAAGTCTTCCTTATAATCAATCTCGGCACCGATGAGATATTGAAAGCTCATTGGATCAATAAGCACTTTCACCAACACGACAGCAGCACCACCTTCACCACCCTCATCATCTTCCTCATCGCCACTCTCGTAGCCTTCATCCTGATCAGTGCTTTCATTCGAAGCATTGGTAGATAGCTCAACCTCCCGCTCTAGAACAGTATCTTCATCCTTTTGCTCTTCATCAAAGGTAAAACCATATTGAAAACCCGAGCAACCACCACCGGTGATAAAAACCCGCAATTTAAGATTAAAATTTTCTTCTTCAAGAATTAGCTCGGCCACTTTTTTTGCAGCCGATTCAGTAAAAACCAAAGGTTCAGGCTTGTAAGTTTGCACGCTATCATCTGTTGTTGCTTGCGTCATTGTTGTCATCGCCCAGTGAATTAAAGATTGGCAATTATCCGCCTCTCACCATGGCAAGTCAAACCCGCTTCATCACTTTACCCCTTTATGTTAAAATGCCTCGCAATTTAACATAGAACTTTAATCACGGCAGGCACGCACTCTTGCAGATAGCCGCTACAGGAAAAAACAATGAAATGGTTCTTAGCCTTCCACATCATCTTCGTTATCTGTTGGTTTGCTGGTTTATTCTATCTACCAAGGATTTACGTCTATCATGCCAGTGCTGACAACCAAGCAATTAAAGATCAATTCAAAATTATGGAGCACAAACTCTATTGGTATATCACCACGCCTGCCGCCATTTTGACAGGGATTTTTGGACTGTGCTTATGGCTACCACGCTATCATTATTTTGCTCATATGATGTGGCTGCATATTAAGTTTGGCTTGGTTGTTATCTTATACCTTTACCATGTTTATCTTGGCCACTTACTAACTAAATTTAAAAATGACCAAAACACTCACAGCCATCGCTTTTACCGTTGGTTAAATGAAATCCCCACGATACTTCTTATCATTATCGTTATCCTTGTCTGCGTACAACCTCAATTTTAAGGAGCTGCCATGACCCACTCAGAAACACTCTACCAACAAGCACAACAACACATCCCCGCGGGCGTTAACTCCCCTGTTAGAGCGTTTGGTGCAGTCGGCGGCTCACCTATTTTTTTTGAACGGGGCGAAGGAGCCTATCTTATCGATGTCGATGGCAAACGCTACATTGACTATGTTTGCTCCTGGGGACCATTAGCACTAGGACATGCCCAGCCTGAAGTAGTTAAAGCAGTACAGCAAACTGCCGCAAAGGGATTAAGCTTTGGCGCACCCACTGCACTTGAAATAGCTCTTGCTAATAAAGTCTGCGAACTTATGCCTAACATTGAGAAAGTTCGCTTTGTTAACTCCGGCACCGAGGCCACCATGTCGGCAATCCGCCTGGCTCGTGGTTTCACAGGCAAAGCCAAGTTCATCAAATTTGAAGGTTGCTATCATGGCCATGCTGACTCACTACTAGTTAAAGCAGGATCTGGCGCATTAACCTTTGGCCAACCTAGCTCAGCAGGCGTTACAACAGGCGCAGCACAAGACACTCTCATTGCCAACTTTAACGACCTTGCCAGCGTTGAGCAGCTCTTTAAAGAAAACCAAAGCGAAATCGCAGCCATTATTTTAGAACCAGTTGCTGGCAACATGAATTGCATCAGCCCCAAGCCAGAGTTTCTGCAAGGCTTGCGTGAACTTTGTGACAAACACCAGACACTATTAATTTTTGATGAGGTTATGACCGGCTTTCGCGTTGCCCTCGGTGGTGCACAAGCAAAATTTAATATCAAGCCTGACTTAACTTGCCTAGGCAAAGTCATCGGCGGCGGCATGCCTGTCGGTGCCTTTGGCGGTCGCGCCGACATTATGAACCATATCGCACCAATGGGGCCGGTTTATCAAGCCGGTACTTTATCAGGCAATCCTGTTGCTATGGCAGCAGGACTTACTACCCTTGAGCTGCTCACTCAGCCTGGCGTATTCGACAACATGGTAATACTCACCACAGAACTCACCCAAGGTATTAAACAAGCTGCTAAACAAGCTGCAATACCACTAACAACCAATCAAGAAGGCACTATGTTTGGCTTATTCTTTACAGAACAAGAAACTGTTAGCTGCTTTAAAGAGGTAATGGCCTGCGACATTGATCGCTTTAAACGATTTTTTCACACCATGCTTGATAACGGTATTTACCTAGCTCCATCGGCTTTTGAAGCAGGGTTTATGTCGAGTGCTCATGGTAAAGAAGAAATTAGCGCCACAATAAAAGCGGCCCAACAAGCTTTTATAGAGTTAAAAACCTAACCTGTTAAAAAACGTCGTAACTGCGAAAGGTCAATAGATTGCTCACCTACATCAGCTAGCTGTAACTTACCCTGCCAAGCATGGCCATGGATCACCTCATAGCTTAACGCTAATTTTTTATTGGGTGAAAACTGCTGCTGAAAATTATTTTCAAATTGGTTAAACTTATCCTTCCCCAGCAAACCTTTCTCACGTCCAGCTAACACATTTCCAGACCCCGTTAAACGCAAGTCATTTAGACAGCTTTCAATTGAAGCATAAGTTAACTCAACAAACTCAGCATCCATCACTGGATCCGTCAAGCCCGCCGCCAACAAACGATCACCGACATCGTGCATATCTAAAAAACCATGTACATGTGCCCCAACATCAATCCGCGCCCAAGCTTGTCGTAAGGCTTGCAAACTATCCGGACCAAAACTGGTAAATAAAAACAGTCCTTCTGGTTTTAAAACTCGATTGACCTCATAAAAAGCAGCCAGCAAATCATTACACCAAGGAAGCAACGCATTAGACACCACCAGGTCAACCGAAGCCGAACTCAATGGCAACTGCTCAGCCCAAGCTTGATCATAATCAATAGTTGAGTCCTTCTGTCGAGCAACCTGTAGCATATTAACAGCTGCATCGATACCAATAACTTTAGCCTCAGGGTAACGCTTAGCCAACTGAACAGTGAGGTAACCAGTACCGCAACCAAGATCAATAATTATTTTGGGTTCTAGTTTAACAAGCGCCAAGCGCTCCAAGAGACTGTCCGCCATCGCCTTATAGATAACTGCATACTCATCATAGCTTACAGCATAACGATTAAAGCGTTGTTGGATATGATTGCGATTTAAAGTTGCCATGGCGAGGCATTATAACCAGAAATCTTAGGTAAATAAAAAAAGCTTACCAACAAGCCACAACCCGGATTGAAAATGCGCAGCATTTGATAATCCGGGGTTACACACTAACCGTAGCCCGGATTGAAAATGCGTAGCGTTTGATAATCCGGGGTTAAACTAAAAGGAGAGCACAATGGTTAAATATAGAAGAAATTACATTGCTGGAGGAACCTATTTTTTCACAGTTACACTAAAAAACAGAAACAGCAACTTACTGGTTAAGCACATTCATGAAATTAAGCAGGCAATGCAAGAAGTAAAAGCCTCCATGCCATACAAAACCCTAGCTGCTGTTATACTGCCCGACCACCTCCACACTATATGGCAACTGCCTGACGGCGACAATAACTATTCTTCACGATGGAGACGAATAAAGTCTCTATTTACACAATATTTAAATTTTATTTATCAGGCAAAAACGCCATCTTACAATTCAAGAAGTTTCTGGCAAAGTAGGTTTTGGGAACACACCATCAAAAACGAAGATGAGCTCATAAACCACATCAATTACATCCATTACAACTCAGTAAAACATGGGCTCACTGATAAACCTTATAACTGGCCACACTCTTCTTTTAAATATTATGTCATGCAAGGCACCTTCAGCAAAGAATAGGGTAGCAGTTTCACTGAAGATCACACAGTTCCCTATGGGGAATAACCCCGGGTTTTCGCTTCCGCTCAACCCGGGCTACACACTGATCAGCAAGCCACAACCCGGATTGAAAATGCGTAGCATTTGATAATCCGGGGTTACACACTAACCGTAGCCCGGATTGAAAATGCGTAGCATTTGATAATCCGGGGCAAACTAAAAAACTAAGTTCAAGAAAATGCAGATTGAATAGAAGGAAAACCTTATGCTAACCAAACTACTCAAGCAAACAGCTCAATTACTACTTCCCTATTGCTGTTTACTGTGTGAGTCCACCTGCCAACAGCCCTATCTAATATGTCAAGATTGTGAAACACTATTGCTTGACCAACAAACTCGTTGCATACAATGTGGTTATCCATGTGCAACTCAATATTGCGGACAGTGTCTAAAACATCCACCTGCATTCGACAACACCATCACTTTTGGAAGTTACGCGGGACCACTACGACTACTACTTTCCCAATTAAAATTTTACGAACGCCTTGCTGTTGCTAAAACGATTGGTACACTAATGGCAAATCAACTTAAAAATGCCGAGGCACCCGAATGCTTAATTCCCATTCCCCTCCATCGCAAACGCCTGCGACAACGTGGTTATAATCAAGCACTCGAGATTGCTAAAATGTTAAAACAGCAATTAAAAATCCCTCTCAATCACACTAGCTGTCGACGCCACAAAGCTACTGCTGCTCAAGCAACCCTCCCTGCCAAATTTAGGCGCAAAAATGTCCATGATGCATTCTCTATCATCAGCCCATTGCCCTATCGACACGTTGCCATCATTGATGATGTAATTACCACGGGTGAAACGGCAAATGCTTTTGCCAAGCAACTAAAAAAACAGGGCATACAACAAATACAACTCTGGTGCGCAGCGAGGACAGGGCCTGATTAAAAAAAGCTCCCTCTCTACAGCCTTCTGATTGATCTTGTCAACAGAATACCTGAAGAGTAATATTGGGTAATCCTAAACAGCGTTATTGCATAAATAGTAGAGCAGGTTAGATAGATAGATCAGATAGCTCGACTTAAACTGATTTGCGTGTTGCTTTTGCGTAAGTAAAGCGCAGCGTAGCAAGCCATGGAGCAAAAGTAACACACAAACCAGCAAAGCAAAGTGTGGAAAAGGGTTTATGCAACAACGCACCGTAAACTAGGCAGCTAATTATGAAAAAATACTTAAAACTGATCGCCTGGCTTATTGCCGCTGCAGCTATTGTTATTGCATTACTTTACTATTGGCACCATGAAAAGCTCTACCCCTCAACTAAAGACGCTTATGTACGTGCTAATATTGTTCACATCTCACCACAAGTTTCAGGCCCTATTACCCAGCTTAAAGTTGAAAATTATCAAGCCGTTAAAAAAGGCCAAATCTTATTACAAATCGACCCACGCCCTTTCCAAATTGCCGTTGATGCTGCAGAAGCTCAACTCGCCCTAGCCCTTAAACAAGAGAAATCATCCGAAGCAGCTGTCCAGGTTGCGCAAACAGTGATTCCACAGCGTGAATCCGAATACAAACTTGCCAGCCAAAATGCCAAACGTATTCTTGCCCTCGTGAAAGATGGCCAAGCCAGTAAACAACAAGGCGACGAGGTTACTAGCAAGCTCAACGTCAGTAAGGCTGCACTTAAAGCTGCTTACCGCCAACTTGACCAAGCCATTGCTGAATTAGGCCAAAAAGGCAACCTCAACGCCAATGTTCGCGCCGCTCAAGCCAAGCTCAACAAAGCCAAACTCAACTTAAGTTACACCACCATCAAAGCACCCGCGAACGGTATTCTAGTCAACCTCACCATTCGCCCCGGCACCCAGGTACAAGCAGGACAAACCCTATTTGACTTGGTTGAAAATAATCTATGGTGGGTTAATGCTAACTTTAAAGAAACTGACCTAGACCGCATTCGCACAGGACAAAGTGCCAAGATTGTTACTGACATGTACCCAGATCATCCTTTCACCGGCAAAGTTTATAAAATCAGCCCGGGAAGCGGCGCTGCTTTTTCTTTGCTGCCACCAGAAAATGCTACTGGCAACTGGGTTAAAGTCACACAACGTTTTCCAGTTAAGGTAATTATCAATAATCCTAGTAAGGATTTCCCATTGCGCGTAGGAGCTAGCGCCAATATTACAATCAACACCACCTCATGAACGCACCTAAATTCACTCGCACCCAGCTGACATTAATCACTATCAGCGTCATGCTGGTCACCATTATCGAAATTCTCGATATGACTATTGTGAATGTCGCCTTGCCTTCAATGATGGGACAGTTAGGCGCAAATACTGATCAAATCACTTGGGTACTCACCTCTTACATCGTATCGTCCGCTGTTGTGATGCCGCTAACCGGTTTACTAGTTGATTTTATTGGCCGCCGTAAACTATTACTTATCGCCATTTCCGGTTTTCTACTCTCCTCAATGATGTGTGGGCTTTCAGTTTCACTTGTTGAGATTGTTTTTTTCCGAATATTGCAAGGTATCTTTGGTGCAGTATTAGTACCACTGTCACAATACATTTTGCGCGACACCTACAGCAAAAAGAATCATGGTAAAGCCATGGCAATTTGGGGTGTAGGCGTAATGGTCGCCCCTATTGTAGGACCAACACTAGGTGGCTATATCACCGAAATGCTTAACTGGCGCTGGGTGTTCTTTATCAATGTGCCAGTTTGCCTTATTGCCTTTTTTCTTACCCTACAAGTTATCCCCGAAACAAAAATTAAACGCAGTCAACTTGACTGGCTTGGTTTGCTATTAATGGTTGTTGGCATTAGCTGTTTGCAAATTTTTCTAGATCGAGGTAACTCAGCCGGCTGGTTTAGCTCAGGCGCTATCCAAGCTTTAGCCATTGCCAGCGTATTTTTATTGGTAACTTTTATCTGGCGCGGCCTAAGTATCAAAAACAACATTATCAATCTACGCCTATTTGCTGATCGCAATTTTAGCCTTGGCACATTAATGTTTACTCTCTTTAGCGCCGGCATTATTGCCACCATTGCCATTCAACCACTTATGCTTGAACATCTGATGGGCTACACAGCTGAAAATGCCGGTTTAGTAATGGCACCTCGTGGTATCGCCGCTGGTATTAGCATGTTAATGGCTGGCATTTTGTCAGAAAAGGTTGATCCACGCTGGTTATTATTAAGCGGGGTAATTATCTCTGATATTGGTACTTTTTGTTTAAGCCACGTCACTTTGCAATCAAGCTTTGACGTTATTGCCTGGCAAGGCGCCATTCAAGGTTTGGGCATGGGGTTATTTTTTGTGCCGGTATCTGTAGTAGCTTTAAGCACACTACCTGAAAAAGACGTTGCTGAAGCTTCTGGCTTATTTGGCTTTGGCCGTAATTTGGGCTGCTCAATTGGTATTTCTTTATTAAGCACCATCATTTCACAAGAAACTCAAATCAACTGGAACCGCCTTGGCGAGCATATTCAAACAACAGCTTATGGCCTACAACGCTGGCTACAACTAAAACACCTAACCATCAACCAACCTCACACTGTCGCCAAACTTGCCGAGCAGCTCTCTAACCAAGCCACTGCCGTCGCCTTTGTTGATGCTTATTGGATTATCGGTGTGAGCTTCTTGATTATGGTACCAATGATTTTCCTTTTAAAGCGAAGCAAACTTAAAAAACACTCTAGTCCGTTGCATTAATGGGCTTCCCTTAAGAAAACCTTAAGCGAACCCAGCTAAAATCCCAGCCACAGTAAATAATAATAAAAGAGTCCCTTATGCCGCAAATACACCTATTAGGTATTGACCATGACAGCAGTGCTGGCGAAGCTGTTCACTATGCTAAAAGCTGCGCTATAGCTGCTGGAATTTATCCTTTTTTATTAAGTTTAATCCCAGCTGATAGCACGCTTATTTACGTTGCCAATGACTCCTTACGCCAAGATCGACACTTAGATTTATTTAACACCCCAGTTCGGAGTTAATAGTGATCAAGTAATTAAATTCTAATTGCTTGGCAACCTTTTCACTGCAGTAATTGTTAATGGCTCAATAATATAAGCAGCCAACCCAGCAACAAGATGTGTAATAGCATTTGCAACCGAGCGATGTCTGGTGTGCCAAATATGAAACTTATGTTTCAAGCAGCCAAAAACAGTCTCAATGATCCCTCGCTGATTTAATAACTGTTGCTCGTGATCGCTAAGTGGCTGCGCATTTTTCATATTTTTTCTTTTGCGTGTAATTAACTTCAAACCGCTATCAAGTAGTTTTTCAAAAACAGCCTTCCCAATATAGCCTTTATCTCCGAAGGCCAAACCCTCCAGCCCTTCAAACAATGAGACACCTGCAGCTAAATCATGATGATTGCCGGGCGTGACTTTAAAGGCGATTAACTCACCTATGTCATTGATTACTAAATGAAGTTTCAGACCAAAAAACCAACCAACAGATGTTTTTCCAAGTTTTGCAACCGCTTTAAATGTGCGGTGGCGTTTAGTGCGTTTAATGTGACAGTTTGGTAGGCAACTTGAGTCAATGTAGTAAATGCCACTACGCCTGCCACCGTTAAGAGTAATAAAAATTGTCAGTGGCATTAGCGCTCTAGGCATCAATTCAATAAAACGTGAGTAACTGGGTAAATTAGGGAAGTAATGTCCCCAGTATGTTTTTAGAAAGCCAGTATAAAAATATTTAAAGTTTCTATAGCCGATCATTTGGAACAAAATCATGATTGTCATAATCTCGCTATAAGCTAAACAACAAGGTGGACCTGACTTTTTTTCTGCAGATGAAGGGAGTAGATCTTTGCGCTCAAGTGCTGCAAATTCCTCAGCAAAATCATCTATGCGACAAAATAACTCTATAACCTCGCGCTCATGTATCATAACCACATCCATTATTAGTAATAATTTCAAAAGGTTATATAAGTTTTTCACTAAATCCAAGGCTGCCATAACTCCGAACTGGGGTTTAGATTTATTTAACCTTATCTTAAATGCTTACATTCCAAAACCCAGCGATGAATCTTCAACTGATATTAATGGCAGTGTATTTCAAACTTTAGAACTACTTGCTAGAGAGATCACTGATAAATCAGGCAAAGAAGTTAGAATTTGTAAATTATTAACCCCAGACCTTTTTCCTCAGTTTTGGGAAAGAGAGACAACTAGCACTTGCTACTATGATGACCACCAAGTACGCGGGAAGGATCATTGTAAAATTATAAAAAGTCTACCCAGCTCGCAAATAACCATACTTAAAAGCAAAAAAGCAGGCTCACCCTTTGCAGCTAGCTGGCTCCGAGAACAAGGCTACCCACCACACACCTGCTATGACAAATCCAAGTTTCTTAACGTCTGGATAAAAATGCAAGCCTTAAGCCTTGAGCATCCAGGTGATGGAATCGTCTATCACTTTATTGATGACAAAAAGGAGTACGGCAAAGCACTTTATGATTTATTTACAGCACACCCAGAATTAATACCCAGCAACGTTAGCTTCACTTTTGACTGGTGCGACTACTATGTGTGGCACGAGCTAAGCACAAAACCTACTCACCACGGCCAACCAATAAAAGGAACGGGAGAAACATACCGTCATTACAAAGAGCTAGCCAAAGAATTTGCATTACGTTCTACTGAAGGAAAACCACTTGGCAAAACCATCTCAGGTGTAATATATGCCTTTAAACCAGAGCTTAGAGCACTTCTTACACCAACTCCTAAAAGAACAAGCCGTAAAAAAAAGAGAGAATGGAAACTAATTCACTCGAACACCGATAGACCATACCTGCAACGCTCAGCAAGACAAGCCCCTCGCAGAAAAAAGGCAACAGCCTTGGATTTACGCTTCTTTTTTCCAAGCAGCTCCCAAGAAGAAGTGGGGCCATACTCCCCTAAAGGAAAATCACCTAGCCTCTAAAGCCTAACTGCTATCAAGTACTTCTAACTCTTTTGTTTACAGAGTAAAGCTATATGCTTGTTTTTCGGTTTTTAATGAATAAGAAGCAAAGGAAACCATGCCTCAAATACACGTACTTGGCATCGACCACGATAGCAGCGCTGGCTCAGCAATTCATTACTCTCCAAGCTGTAAAATAGCTTCCAGAGTGTACCCTTTTTTATTAAGCCTGATATCTCCTGAAACCAACCTTATTTATGTTGCTAATGATTCACTGCGCCAAGATCAACACCTAGATTTACTTAACCTTATTTTAAATGCCCATATCCCAGATCCCAGCGACGAATCTTCAACTGACGTTAATGGCAGCGTATTTCAAACTTTAGAGCTGCTTACTGGTGAGCTAAAGGCACGCACAGGAAAAACTGTTAATATCTGCAAACTACTTACTCCAGACCTATTTCCTAAAAGCTGGCAAAACACCTCAACAGAAACTTTCTACTATGGCACAATAAAACAGCAAGGCTTTAATCATTGCCAACAGATAAAATCACTACCTAATACTTTCCTACTTAGCCTTCAAGGAAAAACAACAAAACCAATACCAGCCATACCTTAGCTGGCCAAACAAGGCTACCCTCCTCACACCGTTTATGACTCTTCCAAATTTCTTAATGTATGGACAAAAGTACAAGCGTTAAGCCTTGCACACCCAGACGATGAAATTGTTTATCATTTTATTGATGATAAAAAAGAATACGGCAAGGTGCTTTATGACTTATTCTCAGAGCATCCAAACTTAATACCTAAAAATGTTAGCTTCAATTTTGACTGGTGTGATTACTTCGAAGAGCACTGGCTAAATAGCGAACCATGCTTTTTTGGCAAACCAATTCAAGGTACTGGCTTAGCTTGGACTGACTATCAAACCCGAGCCAGAAGCTTTGTTCAACAATCTATAGGCTCAGACTATATTGGCAAATCAATCTCTGGGGCAATATATGCTTCACAGACTTCACACCGAGGATTACTTACCTCAACACCGAAGCCCCCTACTAGTTTTTTCCCAGTACAGACAACAACGACTCCTCTACCAGAGCCAGCTAGCGCAACTATAACAACTCCTTCTGCAGCATCTGAAACTACGCAACCGACAGAAACCACGAACAATGAAGAACCAGAGCAAGAACAACCTTATACGCTCTTTGGTAGTTTAGGCTTATTTAGCAATGAAGATTATGCAGAAGACCAAGGGATAAGCTGTGCTATTTTTTAATGGCTCAAATTAAATTTTAACAAGCTAGATACTCTTCATTTACCCGCTTCACGCAACGCTCTATACTGGCAGCCTTATTTAGAACAACATCATCCATTAGCAAAGTACTCCTTACCTTTCATATTTAACTAGCTCAGCAGTATAATAGTAACTTAAAAATGCTGATAGCCTCTGCCTTGGCAGCTATGCAGCTTACCATCAGGTTGATGTAGACGAATCCCTAATTCCTGCTCAACCACACCAATAATGTGACAGCCGTATTGACTCTGCCAGCGCTCACGCTGACTAGCTGGTGCTGTAAAACAGAGTTGATAATCCTCACCACCTTGCAAAGCCAGCTCAACTGACTGCAACTCACCAAAAGTTATTAACAAGTCCTGACTAATTGGTAATTGAGATTGCTCCAACTGAGCACCCATTTGACTTGCCTGCAGCAAATGAGATAAATCAGCCAACAACCCATCGGATAAATCAATCGCGGCTGTAGCCTGACCTGCTAACGCTCGTCCTAATTCAACTTGCGGCTCGGGCCTTAACCAGTTATTTAATAGCTCAGGCACATCAAGTGATTGCTGCTTAACTAACAAACCGCCTGCTGCATTGCCTAATTCGCCTGAAACAAAAATTAAATCACCAGGCTTTGCGCCAGCACGCCGCAAAGCACTACTTTCGGTAACTAAGCCTTGCACTGTCACTGAAACTGATAATGGCCCGCGAGCAATATTGCCACCAACTAAATCAACGTTAAACTGATCCGCTAGCGCATAAAACCCTTCGGCAAACTGTGCCAGCCAAGCTTCATTAACTTCAGGCAAAGTTAACGAGAGAAGCGCCCAAGCAGGTTCAGCCCCCATTGCAGCTAAGTCACTCAAATTAACCGCAAGTGATTTATGTCCTAAATCTTGAGGCTGCATATCAGCATAAAAGTGAATATCAAGCACCAGTGTATCGGTAGAGGCAACTAACAGTTGGTCAGAAGGCACGCCCAACAGTGCCGCATCGTCACCGCCAGCTAATACGGTATCTTGACGCTTTGCAGGCCGTTTAAAAAAGCGTTCGATTAGTGTGAATTCGTCCATTGCTTAAATCCCCCGCTCGCTACGCGAGCCGCCCCCTTTAAAAAAGGGGGCTGTTTTTTAAAAGCTTTATAGCAAGCATCAAGCCCCTTCGTAGCACGTCCCCTCCTTAGAATCCTGACCAGCACACTTCCTTTGCAAGAACTCTCCTAGCACGTCTCCTCCTTAGAATAAGGAGGGTCAGGGTGGATTATAAAAACAAGCAACTTCCTTTTAATTAATCAAGTACTCTTAATCTCAGTCGCACGTAACTTTTTTGCGACCTTATCTAACACCCCATTAACAAACTTAAAGCCTTCCTCCGTACCAAAGACTTTATTAAGCTCCAAAGCCTCATTAATTACTACACGATAAGGTACATCCAGGCATTCTTTCAGTTCATAGGTTGCCAAACGCAGTACGCATAATTCAATAGGTGTTAACTCACTCAAATCACGCGATAAAAAAGGCTTAAACTCATTGTCTAGCTTATCCAGTGAAGACAGCACACCCTCAACTAACTGACGGAAGTAACTAGCATCGACTTTTTTGGGGTTAATTTCTTCCAGATGCTGATTAATCACTTCATCAGCCTCGTGTTCCGTAAACAACACTTGATAAAGTGACTGTAACGCATGATAACGAGCTTTATGTCGTTGCGAGGGTTTCATTATTATTTAACCTTATCTTCTTTTTTCAGTTTTTTAATTTCTTCAGCAAATGCCGCCATGTCTTCAAAGTTACGGTACACCGAAGCAAAGCGCACATAAGCTACTTTATCTAAGGCACGTAGCTCTTCCATTACCCATTCACCCAAGGTTGCCGAAGAAACTTCACGCTCACCACTAGCGCGCAAACGCTGCTTAATATGATTAACTGCTGTTTCAACTTCCTCACTAGCAACTGGACGCTTTTCTAGAGCGCGTAACAAACCAGCACGCAGCTTTTCTTCAACGAAACCATCACGCCGACCGTCACTTTTTATAATGCGTGGCATCAACAGTTCGGCCACCTCATAAGTTGTAAAACGCTCACCACAATCAACACACTCACGACGACGTCTGACTTGAGCGCCGTCACTTACTAAACGTGAGTCAATGACTTTGGTATCATTAGCTTGGCAAAAAGGACAGTGCATTTAGGCCTCACAAGTCATGGTATGATTTTCATAAACAGGAAAAGCCTGACATAAAGCAACGACCTCTTGTTTAACTCGATCACAAACTGACTCATCATCCATTGCATCAAGAATATCAGCAATCCAGTTAGCAATTTGTTCGCATTCTTTTTCTTTAAAGCCTCGCGTTGTTGCAGCAGGCGAGCCTAAGCGCAAACCACTCGTTACAAAAGGCGAACGTGGATCATTAGGCACAGCGTTTTTATTCACAGTAATATTTGCCTCGCCCAATGCTTTTTCGGCATCTTTTCCAGTAATGTCCTTGTCGATTAAATCAACTAAAAACAAATGGTTCTTAGTTCCACCTGAAACAATGTTATAGCCACGTTTCTGCAATGCACTAGCCATCGCATTAGCATTGGCTAGCACCTGCTTTTGGTAATCAACAAACTCAGGCTGTAAAGCTTCTGCAAAAGCAACTGCTTTAGCCGCAATCACATGCATTAACGGCCCACCCTGTGTTCCTGGAAAAACCAATGAATTTAATTTCTTTTCAATCTCAGGGTTTGCTTTTGCTAAAATTAAGCCACCCCGGGGACCACGCAATGTTTTGTGCGTTGTTGAGGTCGTCACATCGGCAATACCAACTGGAGACGGATAAACACCTGCAGCAACTAGACCTGCCACATGTGCCATATCAACTAACAAATAGGCACCAACGCTATCAGCGATATCACGAAAGCGCTGCCAATCAGCCACACCTGAATAAGCTGAAAAACCACCGATAATCAATCTAGGTTTATGTTCTTTTGCTAAACGCTCTAGCTGCACATGATCGATTTCGCCAGTTTCAGGATCTAAACCGTAGTGATAAGCCTTAAATAAACGGCCTGAAAAGTTTACTGGTGACCCGTGCGTTAAATGACCACCTTGAGCAAGATCCATACCTAAAATCACATCACCCGGCTCTAATAATGCCATATAAGCAGCAGCATTAGCCTGCGAACCCGAGTGAGGCTGCACATTGGCATAAGCTGCACCAAACAGTTTCTTTACGCGCTCAATAGCTAAACGCTCAGCGATATCAACAAACTCACATCCGCCGTAATAACGTTTGCCAGGATAGCCTTCCGCATATTTATTGGTCAAGACAGAGCCTTGGACCCGCATTACGTTAGGGCTGGCATAATTCTCAGAAGCAATTAGCTCAATGTGCTCTTCTTGTCGTTTTTGCTCGGCACAAATCGCCTCTGCTAATTCAGGATCAAACTGCTCAAGCGGGGTAGTAGGTAGTGTCATGGGCGGCTCCTGTTTACAAAAGTTGCCTATTCTAGCGAATCACCCCCTAAAAACCAACGCCCTAACACATTAAATTTGGCTCATAAGTGATTTTATTAATCAGAGTAGGTTTTGTGGGCCCAGATTGAAAGTGCGAAACGTTTGATAACCTGGGGAAGCGCGTAGCCCGGATTGAAAATGCGAAGCATTTGATAATCCGGGGTTAATATTTAAGACTTACTCCCGGCTTATCGCTAACGCTCAAGCCGGGCTACAGATCAGATGGCTGGCACATCAAGTTTGGCTCATAGAAGAGGTCCTCAATAATTTGCTTTAACATGCCTCTTTCAGTAATCTCAAAGCTCAACAGTCAAGGGACCTCATGAATACGAGCCATCGCCGCCTGATTAGCTGGAGCTTGACTTTACTATTTGTAGTAACGAGCCTCACCATACAACTTAATCAATTTATCAACGGCGATGCAAGCTGGTTGCTTGAAGTAGCTAGCCGCCTACTAGCTGGCAAACACTATTACACATCAATTTTCGAAGTTAACCCACCATTAGCACCATTAATATATGCACCTAGTGTACTTATTGCTAAAGCATTTCACTTACCACTGCGCTATACATTTATCAGTTATTTATTCATTTTATTTATTGCCTGTTTTTTCGTTGCCAGGCATTGCTTAATTAAGCTCAGCAGCTTAGTTGAGCTGCCCTATTACACCCTACTCACCGGCATTGCATTTATTGAACTCACCTTATTCACTTACAGTTTTAGTGAACGCGAACAAATGCTGTTAGTTTTTACTGTGCCTTATTTTTTGGTTTGCATGATTCAACTCTATAGCAACGCATCTCATTTCAAAAAAAACCTTACGCCAACCTTACTAATACTAGTTGGCTTAATGGCCGGCATAGGTTTTTGTCTTAAGCCTTATTTTTTCACTGCGTTTATCTTAATAGAGCTTTGTTTGTGCTGGCAAAAACGATCACTGTGGTATTGGTTGCGTATTAAGACGACATTACCAGTACTTTTTGGCGCCCTTTACGTAGTACTAACCTGGTTACTGTTTCCAAACTATTTATTTAAAGTAATCCCGCTAGCACAACGTCTTTATATCCCTTATTACAATTTAAGTTGGACACAACTTGTTAATAGCTCGCTAACTTATTACGTTATTATGATCACAGCGTTAGTTGTTTTTGGTCACAAAAATAAAGCTCTGCGTTTTATCTATGTTGTGCTATGCCTAGCAATGATTGGTTTCTATTTTACTTATCTACTGCAATTTAAGCCCTGGTACTATCATAAGCTACCTTGTGTTGCCGTTGGCGTTTTATTGTTGTTACTGCTTTCCCATGATGCTATTAATCAAATTCAGCAAGGAGAAGCAACTATTTGGATTAGTGTCATTCAGTTTATTATTGCCATTTATCTGTTTAGCTACCCCATTAGCAATGCCTATTACCGTACTCGCTTTTCCACAACCAAGTACCACGCCACTAATAGTGTAGCCAACCAGTTTATCCGCTTCATCAAACAACACCATTACCAAGGTTTTTTATTAGATCTATCGCCAAGTATGTCGCCGGCGACTTATATTGTTGACTCAACGTCATTAAACTACGGCAGTCGTTATGGCAATGCCACCATATTACTTGTAGGACTACTACATATAGAAAGATCCGGAGAAAAACCACCTGCTTTTTACCAAGAAGCCAGGCAGTACTTCTTTAGCTCTATTAATCAAGATATTCGCACCTATCGACCGTGCTATTTATTCGTTGATGAAAGCCGACATAAAAAATATTTCGGCACTATGCGGGTTAACTTACTTGCTTACTTAAAACAATACCAACCCTTAGCGAAACTATTAACTGGCTACCATAAAGTAGCAGCTTACGGCCACTTTGCTTTGTATGCACCAGACTCCGCCTCTGCTTACTTATCTCCTAAAAAAGCTTAGAGCCTGCATCCTGTTCCCTAGCAGCTAATACTTGACCTGTACGCCCCCTCCTTAGAGTACTGAGAACTACCCAAAATTGTTATCTCCCTACCTGAACTGAATTCGATAATTCTTTTTGTTCTTCTTGAGAAACACTATTTTCTTTAAAAAATTGCTCTACTAAGTGATACGTTAGAAGTTTTCTAATACCCTTCGCAATAAAGTGTCGTGTCACCTTGCCCTTACCATCTCCTAATTTAGCTAGCATAATTGCGTAATCGTCATAAGCTTTTTCCTTACCTATCTCATACAAATATGAGGCCACATAAAAACATACAGCCAGTAGATTTTGTATCCCTTTAAAATTTTTTATCTGCATATTTTCCCAGCCTAGTCCTTCCTTGAGAAATTTAAAAACATATTCAATTTTCGCACGAGATAGATAGGCTATGTATACCTCATACGCCTCATCAAAAGTCGTTACTTTTTTATTAGTTAATAGCAGCATGTCATTCTTAAAAATTCTCCTACCATCTCTGCCTGTAATTTGGATTTTAATTGCATTGATGTTCTCAAACTCTCCAAAATAAATAGTTATTTTTCCGTCTTGTACGCAATTCTTTCCAACTGTTAACTTTTGGAATTGCTTTTCGCCTTGAGCATCAAAATCAGCGTTAATCAGCTTAAGCTTTTTACCATCATCACCTCTACCTTCTATTGTTCTTGTTATTTTTGAGCGAATAATAAAGTCTTGATCTAGGTTTGTATCAATTAGTGAGAGATAGTCATTATCATCAAACTCTCTATCTAGAATATGGGTAATGGTTGCATCTTCATTCTTTGATTTTAGGCAGATTCCTATTTTTTCTATTTCACGAATAGACAGCAGCTTTTTATTAAAGTAATCACCAGATTCATAAAGACTCTTGGCCTCTTTATCTCCCTCAAATGGCTTTCCAGCCTCTATTTTCTTAATATGCTCAGCTTTTAAAAACTTAGGGTCTTTATTGCTGTAGCTTACATGCGATAGTAGATGCACAGCCTTATCACCAGGTACTAATGCAACTGCGTTATGCGTGCTGTAACCATTGATAATATCCCCGTCCAGACTCCTTACTTTACCTAGATTTTCAGTTTGCTTGCTATGTGGCTTTCTAATATCAGAAGGATCATGAAGAACATCAATTTTACTGGCGTGTGAAAGTTTTTCACAGCTCTGTTCTAGCAATACATCATTTGTTTTTATTGGATCTAAATCGGTGCTTTTATTTTCACCGGTAAGTGTACGAATCATCTTTTTATACTCATTGTTATCTTTTGATGAACTGAACAACTTACAACTACCTTCAGTTAATAGCTTTCCTACAATCGTCGATAGATTTTTTTAAAACAACTTTCCCAGTTAATTTTGAAAAAAGAGGGGCAGCGTAATCGGCGAAGTTTAACATTTATACTCATCTCGTTAGTCTTGTTAAAAAGACAAAGCATAGTCATTTTTACACAATATTTCAGCATTATTTTGCTGATTTAAATTTTGGGTAGTTTTCAGTAGAGTAAGAAGGGTCAGGGTGGATTATAAAAACAAGCAACTTTCTTATTAAACCAATCATCTCTTAACCCCCCGCTCGCTTCGCGAGCCGCCCCCTTTAAAAAAGGGGGCTATCATTTTTCAAACTCTAACCCTCTGACTACTACCTACCACCCTCTAACTTCTGACCTCTATCTAGCGACCTAAGACGCACCAGCAAACGGAGGCAACTCAGAAACTTCTTTCCCATAAAATTTCCTCATCTGCTCCTTCATAAACTGCGCAGGAGAGTGTTTAGCAAAAGACGTGCTTAAATCATCTGTCCACAAACCTGTTTTAAGATTAACTAACACAAAAGCACGAGCACTGTAGCTAATGGGATACAAAGCCAACTCCCAATTCTTATAAAACTCAGCGCGCTGTTTAGTTGCTAAAATTTCATTATGCGCCGAAGGCTTAATTTCTAACTTACCATTTGGAAGCACTTTGAAAACTTTCGCCCCTTGCAAAATCATACTCTTAAATCCTAATGCATTATTACCTTTCACCTCAGGAGTAAAACCCGTCTCAATAAAAAACGGCCGTTCGGTTTTAGGCTGATAACTAACCTGGTGCAAAAATGGCGTTAAAGAGAAACCATCAGTCTTCGTAATAGGCGAGTGCAATAAGCTTAAAATCGTAGGCTTAATATCTAAAGTTGAAACAGGGAACCAAGTATGCCCTGGCTGCTGTAAACTTGCTGGCATTCCAAACAAACGCCAAGCAAAAACAATATTATACTGCACAGGGCTCAGCACATCGGTACCATGACCATAAGAAGTATCAAACTCAAAACCTTTTGCTAAAAAAGTCGCGCTCAACTTTTTAAATACATGCGATAAACTGTGCGGACCCTTAATGTAATTAATACGACTAACTACACGATCATGTGGTTCCAACAATGCTTCGCCATGATCAGATAACACCACCACGATAGCATGCTTTAAAAAACCTTCGCGCTTAAGGAACTGGATAAAACGCCAAATCTGCACATCACCTCGCACGATAGCTTGACGATAAAGACCAACCGGCAGCATTTTAGGGTCATAAGTCCGCTTTGACCAAGCATAAGGCCAGTGTGGCATACAGAAGTGAATAGCCAAGAATAGTGGCTTATTATGCGGTATAGCTACTAATTTACGCTCAACCTGTAAACGGAAAGTGCTTGGTTGATACACTGCATAAGCAGCACGATTACCGTAACTGTAAGGAAATAACAATTTTCCAAGGCGAGTATTAACAATAAGGTTACTTAACGGCAAGGTATTAATAGTACCAAGCACGAAGTCATTCACTCCTTCCCAAGGACCAATTAATTGATTAAAACCAAAACGGTGGCTCACATTACTAAAACGCCTATCGTCAGTAGCATAAATTGTGTAATAACCTGCTCGCTGCAGCTCATGGCCAAATGAATTTGACACGTCAATTCCCGATTGATCCGCAAGGTTATTACGAGCACCATTATGGATAGGGTACTGCCCAGTTAAAATTGCCACCCAAGAAGGGAAGGTACGCGCAATCGGCGTCATTGCATCATCAAAAATAGTCCCTGTTTTTAAAAATTGATCCAAGTGTGGTGTCAATTTACCTGGACCATCATAAGTACCAAAATCCGCATAGTCATTTCGTAGCGAGTCAATCCCAATAATAATAACATTCGGTCTAGTTGCACTCGTCGCCTTGGCCGCATTAATCGTTGGCAACTGATTTAGCTCATAGCCACCCACACTACCTACCAAACTTAAGGCAACAACAACCAAAGCAGCGATTCGACTCTTACACCACAAAACTAGGATTATTTGCCACGCCGCTAATAAACTACTAAAAATTAATAGCGCCAAACCCACCGCTAATAGAAATTTAGCTAGCGCCATTGGGATCAACACCGCAGTAACTAACGCTGCACCGCTAGCTGGAAACAAAACCTGATTTGCCATTAACACTACAACAGTCGTAACGCTCCATAAAGTAAAGCCCAACTTAGTGGTTTCACTCCAATTAAACCGCAACAATGCACTCGTCAAACGAGTTACAGCCCAGATAACGATGGCATAAGCAAGATAAAGAAGCACTTGCAGCACAAAAAAATTAGCCGTAGCGATTAATACATGAGGAGGAATATGAATAGTACCACTTTTTACCAGTTCCACCAGAAAAAAGGATACTTTTGAAGTAGTAATATAAATACTGATTTCGGTTAAAGCGAAAACCAAAGTTAAGAATAATAGATAGCTTAGTAACGCTTTTTTTGCTGCTTTTGAAGTCTTAGTCATCATTATTAAATACCCACATTGACCCAAGAAATGCTCAAATAAAATATAAAGCATTCGATGATAACGATTTTTACGGTTGTTTTATAGAACTTTCTAACAGATAATAGGCGAGAAAAATTAGCCAAGATCACGATACCGTCCTATGAAGCTAGCATTACCCCTATTAATATTACTTTGTTTATTGTTGAGCAGCTGCGCGAGCACGCATCAAGCCGCGCTACCACCTAATACCTATTCTTATCAGCTCAAACCACTACCTCAATCAACCAGCGACTATTTAACTCAAGCCAGCCAAAATGTGGGCAGCCAACAAACTGATGCCCAACTGCTCGCCATCACCACTATGTTAGAGCAAAATGATTTAAATGCTGCGCAACAAGAACTAGCCCAAATTAACCAACAGAATTTAACTCAACAGCAAAACAACTATCAAACCACCTTGCGCGCCTATTTAACTCTCTTGAAAGGAGATACCTACCAGGCGCTACAGCAGCTTAATCGTGTTACTAATACTAGTGGTTTTTCGTTACGCCAACGTATTATTTATTTTAAAGTGCTTTATCAAACCAACTTACGCAATAATCGACTTGTTAATGCAGTCATCGCACAAATCAACCTTTACAACCTCCTTACCAACAACCACGAAGCCCAGCTCAATAGTATCTGGCGTAACCTACAGCAACTTTCGCAGCAGCAGTTAGTTACTGTCATAAACAGCAACTCCTCCCCGCTGATTAAAGCGTGGTTTCAGCTAGCTCTGATTGCCGAACAGCAGGCTAACAATCCAACCAAGCTGGTCAGTGAAATACAAGCCTGGCAACAGCAGCACCCTAACCATCCAGCCAATCAACTATTACCTAACCCACAGCAACTACAAACGGCTGCTCAGTTTAAAGCACCAGCACAAATCGCTCTATTGTTACCACTATCAGGGCGTTTTAGTGCTGTAGGCAATGCTGTTCGCAATGGCTTTATGACAGCTTATTATCAACTTGATCAACAACTTGCCGTCAAACCTAGCTTGCGTTTTTATGACACAAATAAACAGCCTATCACAACGCTATATCAACAAGCCGTAGAGAATGGCGCTACTTTTGTCATTGGTCCACTGAGTAAAACTAACGTTGAACAGCTAGTAAATAACGTCTCGATCAGCGTACCCACACTGGTTTTAAACTACACCGACAACCCACCCAACTCATCACAGCTTATCGAGTTTGGTTTATCGCCACTACAAAGCGCCCAGCAATCTGCTCAACTTGCCTGGCGACATGGTGTTAGCAAAGTTCTCACTATTACGCCTAATAGTGCCTGGGGTGACTCTGCACTAGCAAGTTTTATTGCAACCTGGAAAGCTCAAGGCGGACAAATTGTCAGCTCTTTGAAGTTTGACAACCACAACCTTGCTAATCAAATCGCTGACTTACTGCACATAGATCGCAGCGTACTACGCAAAAACCAAGTCGAAAAACTTATTGGCCAACGCGTTAAGTTTATTCCTAGACGACGCTACGATGCTAACGGTATCTTCTTACTTGCAGCACCTGAACAAGCCAGAGATATTCATCCCTTGCTTAAATTCTACTTTGCTGGCTCACTACCTATTTATGCTACACCAGAAGTCTATCACGGCTATAAACAAGCTGAACGCAACCGTGACCTAAACGGCATTCACTTCGTCGACATGCCTTTCTTACTCAGCAAAAATCCTTATATCCAGAAACTACGCCAACAAATTGAATCCGCCTGGCCTCGTAGCTATCAAAACAATAATCGCTTCTTTGCTGTTGGCATCGATGCTTTTTCACTCAGCCTACTCTATCCACGATTAACTGTTTTACCTAATTTTGGCGTTAATGGCTTTAGTGGACGGCTTTATCTCGAAGGACAACGCATCTATCGACAGCTACTTCCTGCTGTTATTTATAAAGACTATGCAAAAACAACCGCATGAAATTTAATAGTAAGAAAACTGGCACGCAGGGTGAGGAACTCGCCCAACAATACTTATCAAAACAAGGCTTAACTTTAATTGAAAAAAATTTTAACTGTCGCCTCGGTGAAATCGATCTAATTATGCAAGAAGGTGAATACTTGGTTTTCATTGAAGTAAGGATTCGCCATAACCAACGTTTTGCCTCACCCATGGAGAGCATCACTTACAACAAACAACAAAAATCAAGCAAAACTGCACAATTTTATTTACAACAACACCACTTAATCGATAAAGTACCGTGTCGTTTTGATGCTGTAGCAGTTAATTTAAAATCAGCTCAACCAAGCTTTGAGTGGATAAAAAATGCTTTTTAAGTAAGAGAAAGCGAAGCAAGGGGTGTGTAGCCCGAATTGAAAATGCAAGGAAGTTAATTGTTTTTATAATCCACCCTATCCCTCCTGGTCAGTAGACAGAGGACAGCGTGTAGCCCAGATTGAAAGTGCGAAGCATTTGAAAATCCGGGGTTAAGTCAGCCTCAACCCCGGATTATCAAGCACTACGTGCTTTCAATCCAGGCTACGAACTTATTCTAAGGAGGGGACATGCTGGTCAGAGGGCAGTAAACAGAAGACAGAGGACAGAAATTTGAATGCGGGCGTCTGCTTACTTATCAACTTAGAAAAGCGCGCAGAAACCTCGTCGCAACGCTCCGCGTTGTGACGCAACAAACCCCTTTTTTAAAAGGGCCACACAACCAAAAAAGGAAATAACATGGATACCATTAGCCGTATTCAAGAACACTTTGAACAAAGTATCGCAACCAAAAAACTTGCCAAAGAGCAGCTTGCTGAACCCATCAATCAAGCTGCTCAAGCCATGGTGCAATGCCTATTGAACGGCAATAAAATTCTAAGCTGTGGTAACGGCGGCTCAGCCGGTGACTCACAACATTTCTCAGCAGAAATGCTCAACCGCTTTGAACGTGAACGTCCCAGCCTACCCGCTATTGCATTAACCACTGACACCTCAACGCTGACTTCTATAGCCAATGACTATCACTACGACGAAGTATTCGCAAAACAAATCCGCGCATTAGGAAATGAAGGTGATGTTCTATTAGCGATCTCTACCAGCGGTAACTCGTCTAACGTTATCACTGCCATTGAAGCTGCACACGACCGCAGTTTGTCAGTTGTAGCATTAACCGGTCGCGACGGCGGCAAAATAGCTCCTTGCCTCCACCCTACCGACATTGAAATACGAGTCCCCGCTGAAAAAACTTCTCGTATTCAAGAAACGCACTTAGTCGTTATTCATTGTCTTTGTGACCTTATCGACCAATCATTGTTTGGAGAAATGTAACCTATGTCAGCCCTACGAAAGTTTATTGTTATTATTTGTGCCGCGCTTTTATTACAAGGTTGCATTCCGTTATTGATTGGTGGTGCAGCCGCCGCAGTGACGGTTATTTATATTCATGACCAACGTACCACACCACAGAAAAAGGCTGATAATAACTTACAAGCTTTAATTGAGAAGAAGCTTTCAGCACCAATTTTTCAGCATCAAGCACACATTATTGTTAGCGTTTATAACAACCGCGTGCTACTCGCAGGTCAAACACCTTCAGCAGAACTACGCACCGAAGCACAACGCATTGCGCTGACTGCGCCAGGCATTACTAAGCTTTACAATCAAATCACTATCGAAGCACCCAACTCAACGCTCTCGCGAGTGAATGATAATTGGATCAGCACCAAAATTCGCCTGGAGTTAATGAATAAATCCGAGCTAGATTCAGCAACGTTACAAGTTGTTACCTCTGATGGTGTTGTTTACCTAATGGGTGAAGCCACCCCTGCACAAGCCAAGCTAGCGATCAACATCATTCGCCATATCTCTGGCGTGCAAAAGGTAGTAAATGTATTAGAAAAAACCCCGCTGGCGATGTTGACTTAACCCTCCTCCGGATTCAAAAGGAGCGAATGCGAGGCAAGAAGTTTAAAAAGGTTTGATGTTTTTTTAAATCCACCCTGACCCTCCTTATTCTAAGGAGGGGACGTGCTGGTCAGGGAACAGGGCGCAGGTTTAAAAAATGTAGGTCGGACCTGAGCTGGCATTGGTTAGTTCTTAATGTTCTTCTAAATATTCTGCCAGTGAAGGCCAACACGAAGCGTGGATGTGGCTCAGTGTCGGCCCGCGCTACGCTTGGGACCAACCTACCGTACTAAGCTGATTAGAAAGTTAGCCCCCTTTGATTCAAAGGGGCTGTTGAGCAAACACATGGCGAGCATTTTTTAGAAGTACATCCCCAACCGTACTGAGTAAGTATTCGATGAACGACCTAAATCATCAGCCACGTAAGCAGGCAGCATACCTGAGCCATCCGTACCCATCGAAGTATCACCCTTGCCATAGTTAATGTTATGCAAGTACTCAAAAGTTAATAGCGTATCTCTAGCAATTGCAATCTGATAAGCGCCACCGAAACGACGCTCTGGAATGTCAAGCCCTAACGCTTGACCTGACTGGCCATAGTTTAAAGTAAATGAAGCTGGACGATTAAACATATGGAAACTATAGGTTGCCTCAGCATTAACTGCAGAAACTTTTGCACCGTGACCGTCAAAAGTTAAATCACTTCTTGAAAAGTTACTAAGCGCTTGCACGTATTCCGTAACAAAAATAACAGGGCCAATGGCAAAGTTAGCATGGACATCAAAACCAGGCACCTTGTTAGAAATATTTTCAGTTGAGCTATTAAGTGCAAAACCTTGGAAATATCCAGAACCCAAACCGTTATCTTGAAAACCCAGTGCATCAGCTAAGTTATTAATCCAACTTACTCCAAGCTCACCTGATGCTGCTTTTTTCAGTTTAAAGCGATAGGCCGCATTAAGCCCATAACCATTAATATGATCATCTGCATTGTGTGACGCACTATGAAATACGAAAGCAGAAACATAAGGCAGCATATAACTAGCAGGGTGATAACCAACTGTTAATGCTCTAGCCTTAGTCTTACCAATAAACTTAGTCAATGGCGAGCTAATCATACTCGAACTGTAAGCACCAAATGGCACATATAACTGACCAGCACTCAGATAGAATGGTGTTTTCTGAAGGTCACCTAAAGTAACAAAACCTTGATCCAATACAATACGGTTATTATCAATACGGTTAGCGCTAACCCCATTAGGTAAGTCTTCAAATTGGAAACTCATAAAACCACTAACCCAAGAATTCACTTCAGCAAAGAAGTCCATTTTAGCTGTTGCCAAGTTCAAATCACTGGTATAGCCACCCGTATAAGGCTGAGCGTATTGACCCAACGCCTCTAAAGCACCACTTAAAATTAAGTGCGGCCTCTCGATTGGTGGCAGCCCCACTTCTTTTCGAATTGCACGCTCTTCCTGACGCAGTTGCAGTAAACGCACGTCCTGATTAATAGACGGTGAATTAATAACTAGTTCATGGCCATCAAAGTAGTTTGGTGTATTAGTAAAAGGCCCAGTAACAACAGAAGTACCAAACAAAGCAATGCGCTTACGCTTTTCTGCTGATGTCTCTGCAGGAGTAGACTTCGCTTTAGTGGAATTAGTACTAGCATGATGTGCCTTCATTGAAGCTGATACTGTCTTTTCAGGGCTAGCTACCGGCACTGCAACATAGTGTTTGCGAGTTTGTCGCTGATGCAACTTACCTTTTAAGGAATTCACCTGCCCTTGCAGTGTACTTACCTGGTGCTGCAGCTTTTGCATCTGCGCATTCATCATTTTCATTTCTTTAAGCATTTGAGCTTGTGAAGCGGGACTAGCTACTGCAACTGAGGCAACACTTGCTGCGGCTAACGCAAAAACTAATGGCTTAACTTTTAACTTCATTAAACATTCCTCTCATTAGGGTGACAATTTTACTAGCTCGCTTTGCGCCACTAGACGCTTCACTAAAGGACCTAGCACAAATATTAAAACAGCAGCACCAATCAACACCCCACCAGTCCCCACAAAAAGGTGTGAATAAACCCTCGCTGCTTGTTTTAATCCGGTAGTTGTATGCCAGTTCACATTAACCTGGCCATACTTAGAAATAATTCCAGTAAAATAAGTCGAAGCGGCATTAGCTAACAACCAAATACCCACCATTAGAGCACTTAGACCTTGCGGCGCCATCTTAGTCACTAACGACAGGCTAATTGGCATAATACTTAGTTCCGCAATAGGAAATAGAAAATAGGCCAATACGACGAACAGCATCGAAGCTTTCCCCTGATGAGCTATCGCTGACTGTGCAGCCCAAGCAAACACAAGAAAACCAAGTGCAAGCAAAGCAAGAGCAATGGCAAATTTAGTAGTTACAAAAGGCTCTTTGCCACGCTTGGCCAGGCGCATCCAAAACCCAGCTAGTATCGGCCCCATAATTAACATAAATACAGGGTCCAAAGCATAGAAAAAACCAGGCGGGAAAGTAATACCAAATAACTGTCTATTAAGGTTACGCTCAATAAAAAGATTTAACGTTGTACCGCCTTGCCCTAGGAAAGCACAAAATACAATAACGAAAAAAATAGCGATAAGCAGCGCGATAATATGACGGCGTTCTTCAGCAGAGCGCTTCATCAATAAATTTATTAAAATAACAGCAACCACCGCCCCGGCAATAAGTAACAAAGGCCCATCAAGATTACCAACGATAATAGCAACCACCGCTGGTATCATAACGGCAGCTAATACATAAACCCATTGCTGTTTAGTTAAGCCAATTAGTCGGCGCTTTGGATCAACTAACTTACTCGCCTGGTTATAAACGGGTAAATGTTTTTGCCCTAATAGGAAAACAACCAGCCCCGAAATCATCCCTAAAGTACTTAAAATAAAAGCATAATTAATGCCAAACCACTGCCCGATAAAACCACAAGCCACAGGCGCAAGCAAAGCACCTATGTTTTTACCGATATAATATAAGGTAAAACCGGCATCACGTTTTGTTTCATCCTTTTCATAAAGTGCACCTACCAAGGGCGGAATACTTGGCAAGAAAAAACCTGAACCAACTGCAACCGTGCCTAAACCAATAAAAACCAGCCACTTGATAGGTATCACCATACAAGCATTACCGATAATCATAATCACTGCACCAAGGATAACTGCTTGCTTGCTGCCTAAATAGCGGTCTGCTAAAAAACCTCCTAAAATTGGTGTAGCAAAGTTTAAGGCAAGAAAAGCACTAAAAATCTCAAAAGTATGACTATCGCTGAGGTGAAATTGATTAGTAAAATAAAGTACTAATAAAGCCGTAATTCCAAAGCGACCAAACAGCTCCCACATCTCTGTGTAGAATAAAACATAAAGCCCTTTTGGATTTGCGCGCAGCTTTTCTTTTATAACTTGTAATAAAATACTCATAATTAATTTCTACGCAATGTATCAATACATCTTCGGCTTATAAAAATCTGGGCAACAAACCTTCAGCGCCCCTTTAAACAACAGAAAGGAGTCCAATAAGATTTAAAAAGCAAGTCCTCTACTTTGCAAAATATTAAGCAAAGAATAAGAGCAAACCTTATCCAGTAATAAAAATGAATGGTGGCTATCCCCAGCGGCACATCCGTTCGATCCGAGCATAGCGAAATCCCCTATCAAGCTCAAGACCAATCTTTAGTTAACTTAGGCCAATTACGGTGGAAATTTTCCTTGTACAAAAAAAGCAAGATTGTGTAGGCTAGCGACTGATTTTATCTAAGCAAATGAACAAAACCGATATCATGATCGATTACTTAACAAAACCCAAGCTGCTCGACCTTTACGCTTTTATCCTTGGCGGCTTATTAGTGCTCGCTTTTGCACCATATAACCTAAGCTTCCTTGCCATGCTTATTCCTGCTGGCTTGTTAGCTGTTTGGCTACCAGCCTCACCACGCCGCTGTGCCTGGCGAGGCTTTTTATTTGGCTTAGGATTATTTGGCTTCGGAGCTACCTGGGTTTACATTAGTATCCATCAATTCGGCGGCGTTGGCGTTGCACTGGCATCACTACTTACTTTATTGCCGCTATGCTTGTTAGCTGCCTTCCCTGCCTTGCAAGGTTATTTGTTCAGTAAACTCTGGCCCCGCAATACACTTTATAAATTACTTCTTATTTTTCCTGCCTTATGGGTATTGTTTGAATGGATACGCGAATGGTTCCTGACCGGATTCCCATGGCTTTATTTGGGCACTAGTCAAGTTAATGGTTTATTAGCTGGATTTGCACCAGTAGCAGGTACTTTTGGCACCTCTTTTGTTGTTGCGTTGGTGAGCTGCCTCCTTTATGTATTAATAAACAAACGCGGATTAGCACGTTACTTTAGTTTTGTGATTTTTATTATCCTACTTATGCTGAGCCAGCTTTTCTTTCATATCAACTGGAGCAAACCAACGAGCAAACCACTTAGCGTTGCTTTAGTGCAAGGCAATGTTGCACAAAGCTTAAAATGGGATCCCAATGCCATTGTTAGCAATATTCGTCGCTACATTCGCTTAACCCAACCTTATTGGCATAAACAACTTATCATCTGGCCAGAAAATGCCATCCCGCTACCCAGCACCGATGCCTTTAGTTTACTCAGCAAGCTCAATGCACAAGCCAAACATTTTCACAGCACGTTATTAACCGGCATTCCGATTGCAAAACAAGACCGGTTCTACAATGGTATGCTCGCGCTTGGCGCTACGCACGGTCAGTACTTAAAACGCCACTTAGTTCCTTTCGGTGAATACGTTCCGTTTGGCCGTGAATTAGGCAAGGTGATCGCTTTCTTTGATTTACCCATGTCTGACTTTACCCCAGGTCCTATGAAGCAACCCCTTATCCATTTAAATAAGCAGCTCACTATTGCACCTTTTATCTGCTATGAAATCGCTTATTCAAATTTAATCGATCAAGATCTTCCGCGCGCTAATTTATTGGTAGTCATTAGTGATGACGCTTGGTTTGGCCACTCGATTGCTGCTTGGCAACACTTACAAATTGCTCAAATGCAAGCTCTTAGTACCGGCCGTGAAATTTTATTTGGTAGTAACAACGGCATAACAGCACTCATCAATGCCCACGGTCAAGTCACGGCTACGATACCTCGCTTTAAACAAGCAGTATTAAGTGGACGGATACAACCACTCACCGGCACTACACCTTGGGTCTGGCTAGGCAATATCCCCATTATCTTGCTGATGATTTTTTTATTACTACTAGGGTTACTATTTCGCAAAAGAGGGAAACACAAATAAAGACTTTTATTTGGTTAAATTTTAAGCTATTATGACGGCCAATAATTATTATAAAAAAGGAATAGAAGCATGCCTGGTTTTTTCACCGAGGACAAAATATACAAAACATCTCTGCTAACAATGCTTGAAGAGCACCTCCCTGAGATAAAAAGCAGGCTGCCTAGTGACTACAGCAATTTAT
Source organism: Gammaproteobacteria bacterium (assembly GCA_965196985.1). GTDB lineage: Bacteria > Pseudomonadota > Gammaproteobacteria > UBA12402 > UBA12402 > 2-12-FULL-35-23. The sequence goes on from CBDALO010000143.1 coordinate 85,760, forward strand.
CTGAAAAAGTACAAACTGCTGTACTAGACTCTCGTCAGATCATTTTATCACCTTTGAAAAAGAGCGAACTCGATTTATCTGGCTACACTGCCGAGCAATTAAGTGACAGTAAAGGCTTTTGTGTATTACTAAGCCCTGGTGTAAAAGAGTTGTGAGCTTGCGGCAAGCATGTGTGCATTAGGTCAGCTAGTTACTTTATCCTAAAGGACCGATAGTAAAACTATTTAGAAAGGTCCTATTATGTTTGGCAAAACATTTGATAAAAAAGTCGTTACACCCAAGTCAGCAACACCTTCAACACTAGATAATATTGCTCAATCGCTCAAGTCATGGCGTTCATCATCAAAAGAGCCATGGGAGATTCCAGAAGACCTTTGGGTGAAAATTATTGCGCTCTATCCTGCTTATACAAAAAAGGACATTACTGAACGATTATCAATCAGCTCTAAACGGCTCAACAAAAAAATTAATGAAAAAGAATTATTAGCCAGCAGTACATCAGTTGCCAATTCTGATGATGACCAAGCCGATGAATGTTTTGTTGAAGCCACTATTCAGGATTCAGTTGTGCTTTCACAGCAACTGATTAGCATTACAAGAACTGATGGCGTCGTGTTACAACTGCCTAAGCCGGAGTATGCTGAAACCATTAATCTGATTCTTACTTTTTGCAAGGGGTAGTGTATGCTGCAATTCACGCCTCAAATGAGGCTATTGTTATCAGTCAGACCTGCTGATTTTAGAAAGGGTATTGATGCTTTAGTTGCGCTTTGCCAGCAACGGCTGGGTGAGGATCCATTCTCTGGTACGGTCTTTGCTTTTACGAATAGCCGCCGTACCTCAGTGAAACTTCTAGTTTATGATGGCAATGGATTCTGGCTTTGTCTAAAGCGTTTTTCGCAAGGAAAGTTACAATGGTGGCCAAACTCCCACTCAGCCACGTACCATATCGATAGCACGCAGCTAATGATTCTGCTTAACCAAGGTAACCCTATCACTAGTCATCTCGGTGAGCCATGGAGAAGGCTCGCTAGTCAACCTCCTGTAATAAGTCAAGCGGCCTCTTCATCGACCAAACCTCCTTTATCTTCAATCTGGTAATTCCATGGCAACCATAAGGAGGGATCCTTAAAAACACTTGATTTATTTTCCTGCAAGGCAACTAAGTAATCGAGTGGGTTTTCCCCGCACAATTGAGCTGTAACAATAAGAGATAATAAGATGCTACCGATGTTAGCGCCATGCTGAGTTTTATAAAACATTGCAGCTTTTCTAATGCGAATAGGAATCTTTAGTATCGTCTCGACAATGTTGTTATCTAGTGGCGCTCCTGGTGTCGTTAAGAATCGCCGAAGCTTTTTCCAGTGCTTTAACATATACTTCATCGCCTTACCAAGGTGACTATTTGGTTCTACCACTTTGTTAGATAATTGCTTATTGAGCCAACCATGCAGTTTAAGCATCAATGGTTTGCTATGCTTTCGATGATAAAGTAAGCGTTGATGTGGGTCCATTTGCTTTGTTTGCTCATCATTTCGATAAACCTCACCCAGGATTTGCATAACGTGCAAACAAGGCTCAGGATAATATTCAAGTAAATCACGAAACTTTCTAAAACCATGAGCTAAGCAATTGCAGATGATAGTTTGTAACTCTTTCGGCATGTTGGCTGCTAACGCATCACACATTTGAATCACCTTCTTTTTTTCAGCCACCCTGTTTGCTAATAGTTGTGATAAGTTTTCGCCGCCGTGATGCTCGCCTGCATAAAATAGAGCAACCTGGTGAGCACCAATAGTCTTGCTTAAAATGACTGTTGTATACATCCCTTTTCTTGGTTTATTAAGGTTCGCCTTGTTATCAGATAGTATCGAAAGTATCTTTGCGAATGTGTCATCATGCTGAATAATATCACCGTTCGCGCCATACTGTTCTAAAACATCAAACACACGATAGCCGATATCAGCCACCTACTCACAAAGCTCGAACTGTGTACTTGAGGGTAACGGAAAGCCTAGTAACTCTTGGAACTTTTCTTGACGGTAAAAAGGCACGCCAATGTAATACTTTTGCAAGCACAGCTTTGCTTTAAACTTAGCGTCATACTTTGGTTGCTTCCTAACATCCGTGGGTAACTGGGCAGTGATAATAAGCCCACACAAGGCGCAGCGAAGCTTTTCCAAATGATACCGTGTTGCCGTGCCTAATGAGTTGCCAGTTATACGAATAACTACACCGGCTTTTTTAACCTTATACAGTTTCCCACCACATCCTCCAGGACAGGCATCGCCACATGCATGGTCAGCAACATGGCAATAAACATCAGTGGCATTCCGGTAATCCTGATTACCTCGCCTGCCATGACCGGATTTCCCTTTCTTATCTGATTGACTATCACCTTTTTTATTGCCTGATGTATTATCGTCAGAGTTATTGCCAACACCCTCAATATTACTTTCAGATTCTTGGCCCTTATTCTCCTGATTCTTCTTGGGTGACTGATTACTGTCAGCTCCAAAAATAAGTTCACGTAATTGTTTAATTGTAATTTTCTGCTGTTGAAGCACCTCGGGCAACCAAAGAGCAAGGTCCAAACAACCACCTGCAAGCTCCTTATTCTCATCACCAAGATTGGACTGATTCAAGCGAGCACGAAATTCTGCAATTTCATGCTCTGATTTAGTCGCTATATCCGGTATTTCAGTTGCGGTTGGCATAATTATTTCACGTGATGCGTAAGAAACTGTCGTCACAATAAAATAATTTTCTTTTCTAAGTCAATAGGTTAATGAAGATAATGGATAATTATCAAGCCCAATAAAGTACTCGGCAACGAAAGTTTACCTTATCCAACTTATTGGTTCACACATACTTACCGCAAGCTCACAAAGGCTTTTGTGTATTACTAAGCCCTGGTGTAAAAGAGTTTATTGATGAAAGTGACTTGCTTACTGTGCAGCAAGCCTTTGACCAAAGTAATGCCATTTATAATCTGAGAACTACCCAAAATTGTTATCTCCCTACCTGAACTGAATTCGATAATTCTTTTTGTTCTTCTTGAGAAACACTATTTTCTTTAAAAAATTGCTCTACTAAGTGATACGTTAGAAGTTTTCTAATACCCTTCGCAATAAAGTGTCGTGTCACCTTGCCCTTACCATCTCCTAATTTAGCTAGCATAATTGCGTAATCGTCATAAGCTTTTTCCTTACCTATCTCATACAAATATGAGGCCACATAAAAACATACAGCCAGTAGATTTTGTATCCCTTTAAAATTTTTTATCTGCATATTTTCCCAGCCTAGTCCTTCCTTGAGAAATTTAAAAACATATTCAATTTTCGCACGAGATAGATAGGCTATGTATACCTCATACGCCTCATCAAAAGTCGTTACTTTTTTATTAGTTAATAGCAGCATGTCATTCTTAAAAATTCTCCTACCATCTCTGCCTGTAATTTGGATTTTAATTGCATTGATGTTCTCAAACTCTCCAAAATAAATAGTTATTTTTCCGTCTTGTACGCAATTCTTTCCAACTGTTAACTTTTGGAATTGCTTTTCGCCTTGAGCATCAAAATCAGCGTTAATCAGCTTAAGCTTTTTACCATCATCACCTCTACCTTCTATTGTTCTTGTTATTTTTGAGCGAATAATAAAGTCTTGATCTAGGTTTGTATCAATTAGTGAGAGATAGTCATTATCATCAAACTCTCTATCTAGAATATGGGTAATGGTTGCATCTTCATTCTTTGATTTTAGGCAGATTCCTATTTTTTCTATTTCACGAATAGACAGCAGCTTTTTATTAAAGTAATCACCAGATTCATAAAGACTCTTGGCCTCTTTATCTCCCTCAAATGGCTTTCCAGCCTCTATTTTCTTAATATGCTCAGCTTTTAAAAACTTAGGGTCTTTATTGCTGTAGCTTACATGCGATAGTAGATGCACAGCCTTATCACCAGGTACTAATGCAACTGCGTTATGCGTGCTGTAACCATTGATAATATCCCCGTCCAGACTCCTTACTTTACCTAGATTTTCAGTTTGCTTGCTATGTGGCTTTCTAATATCAGAAGGATCATGAAGAACATCAATTTTACTGGCGTGTGAAAGTTTTTCACAGCTCTGTTCTAGCAATACATCATTTGTTTTTATTGGATCTAAATCGGTGCTTTTATTTTCACCGGTAAGTGTACGAATCATCTTTTTATACTCATTGTTATCTTTTGATGAACTGAACAACTTACAACTACCTTCAGTTAATAGCTTTCCTACAATCGTCGATAGATTTTTTTAAAACAACTTTCCCAGTTAATTTTGAAAAAAGAGGGGCAGCGTAATCGGCGAAGTTTAACATTTATACTCATCTCGTTAGTCTTGTTAAAAAGACAAAGCATAGTCATTTTTACACAATATTTCAGCATTATTTTGCTGATTTAAATTTTGGGTAGTTTTCAGTTATAATTGCCTACGAGATACATTTGTCAAACCTGACCAAATACTATTAACAAAAGAACGGCTAAGAAACTTTTGTGAAACTCAGCTTGGTGCTAGCGAAGCCGCAGCACGAGCTCCCAAGAGTCTCTAATAGTGGCACGGCCTAGAATACTTCCAAAGTAAATACTGGATACACGGACTAACTCAAACTGATTTGCGCACTTTTTTCACAGGTAAAGCACAGCATAACTAGCCATGGAGCAAAAACAGCGCGCAAATCAGCAGACAAGCTATGGCTCTGTATATAAAAATATTCCTGGATCTCTTCAGAATCTATGGGTGATATAAGTTTCGACTTTTTCAAACGCTTTACGACTAACGGGTCCTGTCACGAATCGTTTCCCAGCATGCTCGCAAGCTGCGCTGCTGGGAGCCCTCGATTCGCGCCACCCGTTCTGCAGCATTGAATAACAAAAAGTCGAAACCCACCACTAAAAAGCTACCACGGAATATTTACTAACAACTTACTTACCCTTAGATTCTGAAAAAAGTCCATATTTCTGTAATTATGCCAACTTAACCAAGTAACACCGCATTTAGATATACGGCCTCTACAAGGGCTAACTAGCTATTGTTCAATAGCTAAAGAAGGAGTATCCTAGCGAGCTTGTCTAAGCAATCAACATAAGATGGTATGTTAGAAGAAACCTATAATTTTCAAAAAGTTGAGCCAGAATTACAAAAGCTTTGGGAAGACAAAGAGCTTTTTAAAGTCAGCGAAGATCTCAGTAAAGAAAAATTCTATTGTCTAAGCATGTTTCCCTACCCTAGCGGTCACCTTCATATGGGCCATGTGCGCAATTATGTATTAGGGGATGTGATTGCTCGCTACCAACGCCTTTGTGGCAAGAACGTCTTACAACCAATGGGTTGGGATGCTTTTGGCTTGCCGGCTGAAAATGCCGCCGCCAAGCATAAGGTACCACCTGCACAGTGGACATACGAAAATATCGACCACATGCGTACCCAGCTCAAATCATTAGGCCTAGCCTATGACTGGAGCCGTGAGCTTGCTACCTGCCGCCCAGAATACTATCGCTGGGAACAATGGCTATTCGTTAAACTTTTTGAAAAAGGCTTGGTCTATCGCAAAAATGCTGTCGTTAACTGGGATCCAGTTGACCAAACTGTACTTGCTAACGAACAGGTAGTTGATGGCCGCGGCTGGCGTTCAGGCGCACTCGTTGAGCAGAAAGAAATTCCACAATGGTTTATTAAAATTACTGACTACGCTGAAGAATTGTTAAAGGATCTCGATAAATTAGATGGCTGGCCAGAACAAGTTAAAACGATGCAACGTAACTGGATAGGTCGTTCAGAAGGCGCCTCAATCCTCTTCCCTGTTAAGGACTACGACAAAGCTTTGCAAGTGTTTACCACCCGCCCTGATACTTTAATGGGAGCCACTTATTTAGCTGTATCACCTAGCCATCATTTAGCGACTTATGCAGCAGAGAACAACCCAGAACTAAAAGCTTTTATCGATGAGTGCAAACAAGTTAAAACCTCAGAGGCTGAATTAGCTACGCTAGAAAAACGCGGCATGGACTCTGGCTTTACTGCTATCCACCCAATTACCCAACAAGCAATCCCAGTTTGGGTGGCTAATTATGTTTTACAAGATTACGGCTCAGGTGCAGTGATGGCAGTACCCGCCCATGACCAACGTGACAATGAGTTTGCCCGTCAGTATCAACTGCCTATCGTTGAAGTTATTCGTGGTAACGAGCCTTTTGACGTTAAGCAAGCAGCTTATACCGAAACAGGCACCCTGATTAATTCTGGTCAGTTTGATTCATTGGATAACGAAACAGCAAAAACAGCAATCACTGACTTCCTTATTGAAAATAACCTCGGCAAACGACAAGTTAACTACCGTCTTCGAGACTGGGGAGTATCACGCCAACGTTACTGGGGCACCCCTATCCCTATTATTTATTGTACTGACTGCGGAGCGGTACCTGTTCCTGAAGATCAGCTTCCTGTTGTCTTGCCCGAAGACGTTGAGCTCCCTGAGACAGGCTCTGTGTTAAATCACCTACCTGAATTCAAACAAACGCTATGTCCTAAGTGCGGTAATCCTGCAACCCGAGAGACAGATACTTTTGATACCTTTTTTGAATCCTCATGGTATTACGCTCGTTTTGCCTGCAAAGGCCAAGACAAAGCCATGTTAGATGATCGAGCTAAATATTGGACCCCTGTTGACCAATACATTGGCGGCGTTGAACATGCTATTTTACATTTGCTGTATGCTCGCTTCTTCCATAAAGTACTAAGAGATCAGGGCTTACTTAACTCAGATGAGCCATTCACTCGTCTGCTAACCCAAGGCATGGTCTTAAAAGACGGCAGTAAAATGTCAAAGTCAAAAGGCAATACCGTTGATCCTAATGCACTAATCGAACAGTATGGCGCTGACACCGTACGCTTTTTTAGTATTTTTGCAGCACCTCCAGAGCAATCCTTAGAATGGTCTGACAACGGCGTTGAAGGAGCACACCGTTTCTTAAAACGCCTCTGGCAATTTGCTCACACATATCAAGCAACCTTAAGCGCAGAAAGTCTAGCGAAACGTAGTGGCTCTCAACTTCCTATTGATTGGGATGAAGTTACTACACAGCAACGCGATATTCGTCGTCAACTACATCAACTATTAAAACAAGCTAACTATGACATGGAACGCTTGCAGTTCAACACAGTTGCTGCAGCCTGTATGAAAATACTTAATCTAATTACTGACATTCCTCGTTTACAAGCAACTGAAAAAGACGACCAACAATTCTTTGAATCTATTAATCAACGTTTACTGCACTCAGGATTTAGCATTTTATTGCGCTTACTACATCCTATTGCCCCTCACCTTACCCATTATCTTTGGCGCTTACTAAGCTTTGGCCAATCTATGCTAAAAGCTAGCTGGCCTAAACCTATCAGCGGCGCATTACGCGCAGAATGTGTCACTCTAGTTATTCAAATTAATGGTAAAGTTCGTAGTAAACTTATGGCTCCTTGCGATCTCAATAAAGACCAAGCAGAAAAACTTGTATTAGCCGATGAAAAAATTAAAAGTTATACAGATGGCAAAACAATTAAAAAGTTTATTCTAGTGCCAAACAAGTTAGTAAACTTAGTCATTGGAGATTAACTGTGTATAAACGCCTTGCTATTGGTTTAAGTCTAAGCCTGCTTCTCACTGGTTGTGGCTTCTATTTACAAACCTCAGACAGCGTACCAAGCTCACTAAAAACACTCTATCTAACTGGCTCAAAACCCTACGATCCTTTTATGGCGCTATTACGCAGTAGCCTTACTCATCGTGGCGTCAAGCTAGTTGACTTCCAAAAACAAGCACCCTTCACTCTTAACGTTAGCAACATCAGCTTAGCAACTAGTCTAACAAGCCTTAGCACCTCACAACAAACCCGCCAATACAGTGTAAGTTATAGTACTACCTTTAACCTTGAATCACCAAAGGGCAACAACATCTCAGGACCATACACTCTTTCTAATAGCCAAACACTGACTATGTTCTCTGGCCAACTAATTGATAATACTAATCAACTCGCCACTGCCAAACGTGAGCTCGAACGTGAAACCATTAATCAACTGTTCTACCACCTTAACTCTGATGACACCAAACTTGCTATTAAAGAATACCAAGCTAAACAGAGGCTGCGATGATTCGTGCTGAACAACTAAACAAGCACACAACCCCTTTACAGCCTTTTTATTTAATCAGTGGCGACGAACCCCTGCTCAAACAAGAGGCTTGTGATTTAGTTCGCCAAGCAGCAAAACAACAAAACTACCTCGAGCGTGAAGTTTTCACTATTACAGCACAGTTTGACTGGCAGCTCTTTAGCAATAGCTGCGACAATCTTTCTCTCTTTGCTGAAAAAAAACTAATTGAATTACGCTTTACACAAAAACCCAATACAGCTGGTAGACAAGCTCTTGTTAACTACTGTGAAAACTCTAGTGAAAGTACGGTAGTTTTGGTTAGCCTACCTAAAATTGACGCTAGCACTAAAACCACCAAATGGTTTAAAGCCCTTGATAAGACGGGTATCTGTTTACAAATTTGGCCTGTTGATAAACAGCAATTTCCACAATGGTTAAAACAGCGTTTACGCACAAAACAGCTCAATATCGAAGCTCAAGCACTCGAGCTACTTAGCGAGAGAACAGAAGGTAACTTACTCGCCGCTAAACAAGAGGTTGAAAAACTGTCATTGCTTTTCCCCAGCAATACAACACTCACTAGCGAACAAATTTTACAAGCTACTGGCGAAAGCTCTCGTTACGATGTTTTTGGGTTAATTGATCTCTGCTTAGCAGGAAAAATCCATCAAATTAGTAAAGTGCTTAATAGCTTAAAGCAAGAAGGCGTTGAACCTATTCTAGTACTATGGGCTCTTAATAGAGAATTACATACTTTGTTACAGCTTATTGAAACGCTGCGCAATGGCAATAATTTAGAGTCTGCTCTAACTAAACTGCGTATCTGGGAAAAGCGCAAACCACTCTTTCGCCATTACTTTCAGCACAATAAGCGTAACACTATTTACCGCCAACTTACGCTCGCAAGTTGCATTGATCAACAGATCAAGGGTATAAAACCTGGCGACCCTTGGGAAAACTTATTTGTTTTGTGTCTTAACTTAGCTGGAGAAAAAATAATATGATTAAACTTAAATACTGGGACAAGTCCACTAGCCTACTGCACTTAGGATTAGCAATAACCGTCACTGCACAACTACTCACCTCTCAACTAATGAGTCGAAATGTAGCGAATGCGTTTTTGTTTCATGAAATCTTTGGACTAGCCGCGGTATGCGTGGTTTTTTTACATTGGCTATGGAATTACAGTCACAAACAAAATCTACGCCACTTGTTTCCTTGGAATAGAACCGGCCTACTTGCTGTCGCCAAAGACGTTAAAGCAATTGCTAACCGTAAGTTACCACCAGGTGGTGACCGCCAAGGCCTAGCAGGACTCATACATGGACTGGGCTTTTTAGCCGTTACCGGCATGGCGCTTTCCGGCCTCTATATCTTTATCACTTTGCAATTTGGTTTGCACCCTGAATGGATTCAACATGTGCACTCGTTTATTGCTAACTTTGTTTGGGTTTATTGGTTCGGTCATGTTGCGTTGGCTATTATTCACTTTTTTACTGATAGAGTTACTAGCAAGTGAGTCAGTTGATCGGTGTCTTTGGCGGCACCTTTGACCCAGTACATTGCGCTCATTTACAGCTTGCACAACAGCTTTTAAGTGAGCTATCACTTACTGAGTTGCGCTTGATCCCCTGCTACCAACCTGTACACCGTGATTCGCCAAGTGCCAGCGCTACTGATCGACTACAGATGTTACGCCTAGCCGTTGCCGAACTTAATCAACCTAAATTAATCGTTGATGATTGCGAAATTAGGCGGCATCAACCTTCTTATATGGTCGATACGCTCACCTCCCTTAAACAACGGCACCCTCACAATTCTTTAGTACTTGTCATGGGCTATGACGCTTGGTTAGATTTTCTAAGCTGGCGTGATTATGCTCATATCCTAGAATTAGCTCACCTTGTTCTAGTAAGTCGCCCAGGTTTTAAACTCCCAACAACTGGCTCGCTTACTGACCTACTAAGTCAGCACAGCGCACAAAATAGCCAATTACTACATAGCCAACAGGCCGGAAGAATCTTAGTCCAACCTCAATTTCACTTACCTGAATCAGCCACTGAAGTTCGTGCCGCTCTGGCCAAGAGGCACTTCCAAGGCATTTCTGACAGTGTTGCTGATTATATTAAAAAACACCATCTGTATTGTAACTAAGCAATTTGCCAGGTATCATCCCTCCTTTTTGAAAACAGCGCCTAAATCAGCAGACAAATGCGACCAACGGGTCCTGTCACGAATCGTTTCCCAGCATGCTCGCAAGCTGCGCTGCTGGGAGCCCTCGATTCGTGCCACCCGTTCTGCAGCATCAAACGATAAAGTGCAAAACACTTAGGTAGAAAGCAAGATGAGCACTTGGTCTGCTCATCTAATTCATAAAAGCTAAAAGAGAATCTAAAAAGCGGGTAATTCATGCAACAAACTTTACAACAAGTGGCCATCCACGCCCTAGATGAACTAAAAGGGGAAGATATTAAAACGCTCGATATCAGCAAACTGACTAGCATTGCTGACACTATGATTATCTGCTCAGCCCGCTCAACTCGTCACTTAAAAGCACTCGCTGACGCTGTGATTGAGCAAGCCAAAGCCCACGGCTCACGCCCATTAAGCTCTGATGGTGACCCTAACTCAGGCTGGATCCTCATTGACCTAAACGACATTATCGTACACATCATGCTACCTGAAACTCGTGAATTCTATAACTTAGAAAAGCTTTGGAGTACTGATAGCCAGTAACAACCGTCGTGTGCTTTGCATGAAGCATAATCTCTAGGAATACCACATCATGTCTTCCTAGGTAATAAAGAAACCTTAACTTTCTCTAGTTAGAGTATAAAAAAATATTAAACTAGAGTAAGCCTTATACCTGAATCTTTCATTGTTAAGTACCCCGACTTTGATTTAAGCTGCCAACCCCCGTCAGGATTTAATCCCTTTGTGATACTCGATCATCTAAGTGAATATTCAAATAAACTCTTAGTAGAGGACGCCTTTAAAAAGGTTGAGCAAGAACGCTTCCATAGGGAGTATGCCTTCTTAAAAAAACATCGCTGGCACGAATATAGAGAGCCAGAAGGAGGAAATCATGAAGGGTCAAGGGAATACAATAAGCATAGAAGGCTATTCCAACTTATTGCTAATTATGACTTTAGCCGCATGGAGGGTGTAGAAGAACTAAAAATAAAAATAGAAGCTATGCCTCATAATTTATTCAAAAACATTTTGTCACTCAAATTAGACCATGATCATTTACAGCATGCATTAAGAAATCCTGAATTGAGTGAAGGTTTGCTAGCACTGAAACTCGATACTGCAACCTTTACAAGTATCCTAGATTACCCTCACCTATTCTCTATAGCATGCCAATTCAGCAACGATGACACAAAAGACGCTCTAGAAAAACTGATAAGCATTCAATCCCAAATGGGGCCGGTATTACTTACAGTAGAGAACTATAGGGATACCATAAGAATGCAAGAACAGGGCTTTACTCATGATGATATTACCATCACACAAAAGCACCCCAACAGTTATAAAAAAATGAAGCAAATGGGTTTAAATAAACAAGAAATGCTCACGGCGGTTCGTAATATTGTACTCTTTAACAAAATGGTTTTTTTAAATCTTGATGCAACTTCAGTGAAAAGCGCTTTATATAACCTTGAATTACTCAAAGCAATTATTGATGTAGCTAATGCTGCGCAAATTAAAGAGATATTGCTTAGCGCACCATCATTTAATTGGTTAGTAAAGCTATCGTTAACCCCCAGTGACATCAGCAAAGGCTTGAAAAACATTGATAGCTTTGAAAAATTACTTAGTCTTCAGCTAGACATCACAACAACTAGACTTGCTTTACAAGACATTGCGTCGTTCAAGCAAGCTCTAAAATTAAAGTTAAGCAAAGAAACCATTTCTATAGCGCTAAAAAATAAATCGCTTTTTAAGGAAGCTGTTGCAAAACTCGATGCAAGTTATATTGAAAGAGCATTAGTTAACCATGCTATATTTCAAAAAATGGTAGACTACCAGTTAAGCGGCCAGGAAATAAAAGCCGCCTTAGACAACCCTCACCTATTCGAGCATATGATCGCGACCCAACTATCCAAAGATAAAATTAAAGAGGGTTTAAAAAAACCTGATTTATTTGATTACCTAAGGGAGTTAGACACATCCGAACAAAGAGACAATGACCACAATGAAGCTCGTGATACATTAGCATACAAAGTTAGACTGGAATACGGTGAATTAAGCCATTTAGCCATCAGCGAGCACCCCGGTTTATTTCAACGTTTGGTAGAACTTAATTTAGATAGAGAAGACATTGAAATAGCTTTTAAATATCCAGGAGCATTTCAGTCTGAGTTATTTGAAGCCATTGCAAAGGATGTATTAGCCAATAGCGATACTAGTACCGACTTTGATTCAGCCCTAAGCACAGCGATAGAGCGTTATTTTGTCTGTAAAAACCAACTTCAGTACTTAGAAAAACCTTTAAAATTCTAAATGGCACTCTATTGTACCTGTCTCATCGCATAATATCTTAAATTAATTATGCTAATCAATCTAAAAAATTATTTATACCTCAAATTTTTCTCCTCTCAAAATAAATTATTAACTTTTAGGTAATAGCAATTATATCTCGTTAATAAGAACAAGAATGATCTATCCTAAAACCCTATGAAGCCTTATTATTCACTTCAACTTAAGTATCTAGGTGATCCGCTCCACTGGTCATCAATTTCCACTAAAACAGCTGATACGAGCCTTAGGCACGATTCAGTATTAGGGAAAATTCCAACTGTATGCGTCCTTCTTTTTACCTCTCTGTTTACGCGCTCAGCTATGTTACTGGTTCTTAATCTTTTTTGATGCGGCCTGTCAAAGTTCATCACTACTAAGCTCTCCGGTATATTCACTTCCAACCAAGAAGAAAGCTCTGGTGCTGTTTGCTGATATTTATCTACCGCCATAGCCAATAGTCTTTCCGACTCATGAATGTTTGAGGCATTAAATATAGCTGTAATCTCCTCAGCTACTGGTTCCTTCATTGAGCGCTTTGGTATGTGAGCCTGAGCATTTTGCTGCAAATGAAATTGGCAGCGTTGCCAAGGAACACTGGGGAACACAGCTCTTCTAGCGGCTTTTAGGCCAGTATGAGCGTCGCTAGTAATCAACTCAATACCATGTATACCTCGCTCAACCAACTGCTGAAGAAAATCACGCCAATGTACCTCAGCCTCTGATAACGCAACAGAAACACCTAGCACTGTTCTCTTGCCGGTTGATTCATCAAAGCCATAGGCTATCAATACCGCACAGTCTTGTACTGTGCCGCTAGTGCGCACCTTCTCATAACGTGCATCTAGCCAAAGATATTTTATCTTTCCTAACGGCTTATTTCGCCATTTCTTTAAATCTTCATCCAACAATTTAGCGCAACGGCTTACCTCTGTGCTTGAAATATCTGTTCCACAGAGTTGCTTTAGCACCTTTTCAACTTTGCGCGTGGAAACCCCATGCACATACATTTCAGCGACAGCCAGCTTAAGTGCTCTATCAGAGCGTACACCTCGCTCTAAGACTGATGGATAGAAGGCTTCATTGGAGTCTCTAACCTGCGGTATCTGTAGCTCAAGCTGACCTTGACCTGTGTTAATTAACCTTGGTTTAAAGCCGTTCGCATATCCGTTTCTATCGCCAGTTCGCTCATAAGGACTGGCATTTAAATGGCGCTCCCTTTCTATTAACATAGCCTCATTCATCAACCTGGAGACAAGCTTAGGTAAAGCTTCAAACCCCTCCATCGCTAAAACATGTATGGCTTCTTCGATTAAGTTCTCATTTTTATAGCAGCTCATTGTCATTCCTCTTTTTTGGTTAAGTTTACCTTAAAAGGAATTTCTAATCTGACTGAGTCGCCTACTTATTTTCAGCAAGTCAATGGAATTTACAGAAAGGATGGCGCACTAGCAGCACAGCAATGACCTTTCGCTCCCTCCATGAAGTTCAAAATCTCAAAAGTGAAACCGACACATTTAACTATATTCGTGCCATTTTTGATAACCCTCAAAGTTTTATAGTCATGTGTGCTTTAGGATTTACTATTGATGATACTAAGCTTGCTTTACAAAAAATTGAAACATTTTACCAAGCATACTCTTTGGGCTTAAGTACTAAAAGCATAAGATCTGCCTTGCAGGATAGTGAAGCTTTTCAGACTAACTTTGAAAAGCTTAATAATTTGAAGCAGCAGATGAAGGATAGCATGGGTAGCAGCCTCAGCGACCTTAGTGCTTGTCAGCACAGTAGTGCTCGAAGACAGTTACTAGAAAGCTCCTTTCAATACAGTATGTCAAGTCAAGACTCGAGCGCCAAGACCGCCTTAGAAACAAGCTTAAAAAGCTTTGGCTCAAGCTCTGAAGCCAAATGTGTAAGAACGAGTTTACTGGGGTGTTACGTCTATCTTTATTTAGGGGAATTGAGCTAGTTTTATCTCATAATAAACAAGGTTTTTAGTAACCTATCAAGGTAAAATAACTTGATATAAAAACTATAGTGAAATTAGTCATGCGCAGAATCATAAAAGCGATTAAAAGCCTGAGTGATTACCTGATCCTGCTGAAAAAAAATCCAGAGCTACTAAGGCCAGAGCAGTGCAGCCATTGCGGTGCAGGTGGACTATGGTCACATGGATCATATGATCGAAAACCAGATAGGAACCCAGGTAAAGGACGCTCTTTAAATCCCACCCCTGTTTTGAGATTTTATTGTCATCAATGTAAACGTACTTGTTCAACCCTACCTGAGATACTTTCTCCAAAGCGTTGGTATTGCTGGTCAGTTCAGCAGGCAGTGTTAATGAGCGTGCTCCTGGGAAAAGTATTAGCTCATCAGGTCAGGAGCAAGGTGTTAGTCGACACACCGTTGCTAGGTGGTTTCACTGGTTGGTTGACCACTTCGTTGATTACTCCTTCCATATCAAAGCACATCCGTTGTGGTTACAGCTTGGGCGACATAGTGATCCACAAGCGTTTTGGTTGGCCTGCCTTGGTGAGCATGATTTATCGAGCATCATGCTTTTTCTTAACAACACAGGAGTGAGCATCCCATAATTAATTAACGTGAAAAAAAGTTGAGATGGATATTTTCTGTAAACCTCACGACCCCACACAGTTTGAGCGTAGCATTCTCAACTCAAGTTGTGATTAACTCATTGCAAGTAGTTAAATCACACAGGAATTGCAAAATGACCAAGCCCATTCACCCAACAGCACTGTTTCGCCTAAGTGTTTTAGGTGAGCTATGTAGCCGAAATAGTTTTGAGCATGGTGAGCTCAAGAGCATTATTAAAAGGTTGTCCCAGCAAACCTACAACATTCCAGGTAGTAAGCGTGTTCACCTCAGTGCTAAAACAATTGAGAATTGGTATTACGCCTGGTTAAAGCAGGGTATTGATGGATTAGTTCCTAAAACTCGACGAGACAAAGGCCAGTGTCACATCAATCCAGAGCTACAAGAGTTAATTATTTCCACTAAACAGGAAAGCCCTTCAAGATCAATTCCGACCGTGATTAAACTCTTAGAAACTCAAGGGAAGGTAGCACGAGGTGAATTATCTCACGCAACAGTTCACCGCTTATTAGTAAAACACGGCCTGTCTAAAAGAACAGTCACACCTTCTAACCAAATTGAGCGCCGCTCATTTGAGGCGCTCACAGCTTGTGATATTTGGTATGGCGATGTCATGCATGGTCCAACGATTTACGATGGCCAAAGAAGAGTTAAAAGCTATTTGGTGAGTATTTTTGATGATGCCTCAAGGTTGGTCTGTCACAGTAAATTTTGTACTGATGAGAGTGCCATTACTATTGAGCATGTGTTGAAAGAGGCATTACTCAAACGTGGGCTTCCTGTTAAGCTCATCATTGACAACGGCCCTGCCTACCGTGCTAAAACGTTGCAAACCATTTGTGCTCGTTTGAAAATTCAATTGATTTACGGCAGGCCCTATGAACCGCAAAGCAAAGGCAAACTAGAGCGTTGGCATAGAACAGTACGCGAGCAATTCCTAGCTGAATGCAACCTGGATTCCATTCATAGTTTCAATGCGCTGAATGATCGATTTTGGGCTTGGGTTGAGCGTGTTTATCATCAAGCCTCGCAAAGCGCCCTGCCTGACAAGATGACCCCGTTACAACGCTATCAGCAAGACCTCACTAAAATTCAGCCGTTAGGTTGTTTGGCCGATAAGCTAGATGATTACTTCCTGCATCGCATTAAGCGCCGAGTCAGGAAGGATGGCACGGTAAGCTGGAATAATCGACTCTTTGAAGTTCCATTTGAACTGGCTCAACAAGAGGTTTATTTAGTGGTTGATCCGCATAGTGACTCCGCCCGTCACGTCGAATCATTGGAATATCAATACCTTGGTGCAGTGGGAGAGCTGGACAAACATAACAACCTTTCTAGAACCCGAGCTAGACCTCAGATGCCGGAACAACCAGCAAGAAAAATCTCGCTAGTTGAGATTGTTTATAACCAAGTTAAAGAGGATTTGGATATCACTGAGGAGGATGAGTAAGATGTATCTTCAACATTTTGGCTTGAAATTTGATCCATTGGGTAAATCAAACATTATTGAATTGGCGCAGTCAAAGCGACTAGAGCAGCAACTTAATGGTTTGCTAGAAACACGCGGCTTAGCAGTGATTACTGGCGACTCAGGGACAGGAAAGACCACGGCGCTAAGATACTGGAGCAATAAACTCAACCCGCTGACCCATCAAGTCATTTATCAATCAGACACTCACTTTCGGTCATTTGATGTGTACTCTCAGCTTGCCGAAAATCTAGGTTTAGAAAACTATTACCGATTCTCTAAACTTTGGAGAGACTTGAAGCAGAGCTTGATCGCGCTCTACCATGATAAAAACGTTCAGCCTATTTGGATCCTAGACGAGGCGCATCAGCTTAGTAATGATTTCATTCTACGATTACCTGACTTCCTTAATTTCAGTTTTGACAGCAAAGACGTCATGACGATTATCTTATGTGGACTCCCATCACTTCTAGCAACATTGCAGAGACCAGCCTATGAACCTATCAACTCTAGAATTCAGTGCTTTATTAGGTGGCATGCAATTGAAGATAGCAGGGATTTTGAGAGCATTATTCACGCTGCTTTTGAGAAGGCAGGAATGAGCAGCAGCTTATTCACTGAAACAGGTATTCGTGCAGTACACATGGCCACAAAAGGTAGGCTTCGTTATGTTGATAGGCTCATGCGACATGCGTTGCTAATCGCCGCTAATATGAATTTAAACCATATACCGGATGATGTCATTAATCAGGCAATTCATGGGCTAAAAGGTTAACTATTTGACACCATCTCACGCAAAATAGGTTGAGATGGTTTCTCTAAATTATTGTGGGACGTTACAACTGGGTAAAAGCAGTTCTTCAACTAGTTGGCCAAGAATTTTTACTAGAAGCAGATCAACAAGTGAACTAAGGGGGCAAAACCCGGCATATAGTCATAGCAACTCACCATCACCTAGATTAAATAAATGAATAAATTTAAAACTACCTTGTTTGCTATAGCATCTTGCTTTACTTGATGGTAGAGCAAGATAGTACCATGCCTATTCAAGCTAATAGAATTAAATTTTCAACCAATTCTGAAGGCTCTATCAGGAAACCTCTTTCCCTAAGCGCCTTACTTCGCTAAAGTATTTCAAAAGCAATTAACAGGATCAATTCACTTATGAAGTGTTATCTCATTAGCATCGGCACCAAAATGCCGCAGTGGATTAACGATGGCTTCACTGATTACGCTAAGCGATTAACGGGTGAAGTAAACCTTGAACTGATTGAACTAGCCAGTGAAAAACGCGGCAAAAACACTGATCTCGCTCGCATTAAAGAAATTGAAGGCAAACGCTTACTCGCTGCCATCCCTAAAAACTGCCTAATGGTTACTTTAGCTATCAATGGGAAAAACTGGTCAACTGAACAACTCGCCAATCGTCTAACTGAGTGGCAACATATGGGACAACCTATTGCTTTTTTAATTGGTGGTCCAGAAGGTTTGTCAGAGGCGTGCAATCAACGTGCCGACTTAGCTTGGTCCCTCTCTCCCTTAACCTTTCCCCATCCTTTGGTGCGCGTGATTATTGCTGAGCAACTTTATCGTGCTTGGAGCATTACTAAAAACCACCCTTACCATCGCTAGTGTGGATTAGATCTGAGCGAGTAGCCCGGATTGAGCGTCAGCGATAATCCGGGGCAGAAACCCCGGATTATCAAATGCTAGTATCCGTTCAATATCAGCATGATTTGAAAATAATTCAAAAAGTTCTTGACAGCTTTTTCGTGCAAATTTGGAAATTTTATATTGGAATCATCGTGTGTCATAAAAGCATGATGTGCGCTCTATAACAACGCTGTATGCTCGGATTATTTTTTCATCGATCAGGTTCATGGCTTAAAAATAATTTCAGCAGTACGGCCATCTGTGTGGGGAAAATTTACCTTTTCAAACCCGTGGTATACTCTTCCTATGAAAAAACAACCTGACAAATCAGTTTTAGCCGATCTCATTGAGAGATTTAATAATACTGTTACACCAACAGCACTAGAAACAGATTTTAGCAATGTATGTGAAAGTCAGGCTGAGAAAATCATAAAGCTAGAAGACAAGGTGCAATCGTTAAATAACGCATTAAATAAATATAAAGGTGAGCAAGGAAAGCCTAATGTTAGAAAGCAAACGCGCGCTAACAAGGACAAGGATCATTCCTCCGAGAAGGATAGAAAAGGAAATAAAACCAATAAAACTAGAAAGCCAAAATCTAGTAAAAAAAATCTCGAAGTCTCTAATACAGTGACACTAACAATTAATCCAGATTCGTTGCCCAGCGATGCTGTGCCAAATGGCTCTAAGAAAACACTTATCCAGGATATAAAAATTGCTGCTAATAACACTCTTTTTTTGCGCCAACAATATTACTCCCCTTCTGAAAACAAACACTATACAGCACCTCTGCCAACTGGTTATGAGGGCCAGTTCGGCCCTACTATTAAAAGCTGGACAAGCTTCCTAAATACTCAAGGTGGTATGACGCTAGAAAGCCTTGAGACATTTTATAAAACCGCCAACATAGATATTAGTAAATCAACCATCCATAGCTTCACAATTAAAACACCTACGATACTTGAGCCCGAGAAGGTAGAAGTTGTGAAGGCAGGTTTACAATCCACGAACTACCAGCACCTAGATGACACCAACGCTAGAGAGGATGGGAAAAACCGTTATGTTAATGTATTGGGTAATGAGTATTATTCAGCTTACTTTACGCTGACCAGTAAAAGTCGATTAAGCGTCATTGAAATGTTAAGCAAAGACCACTTTGGGTTCACATTAAATGAGGCCGCTTTTAATTTACTGGCTACTATGAACTTACCCCACAAGGTAATCGAAAGCTTAAAGGTATTTCACTCATCGACTATCTTAAACAGTAAGGAGCTGGAAGTTATTCTTGATAAGGTATTAGGTGATAAAAAATTTCCAAAATATAGAAAGCTGATTACTGATGCGGCAGCTATCTCAACATATAGAAAGAGTCCTTATGCGATAGAAACACTCATTACCGATGATGCGCCACAGTTTAAGCTCATTACTGAATCACTCGCCTTGTGCTGGGTTCATGAGGGTAGGCATTATAAAAAGCTGACGCCAATTTTTAAGAAGCACCAAGACTCTGTTGACAGCTTCTTGGATAGGTTTTGGGATTATTATCATAAGCTCATTGAATATAAAAAGAACCCAGGGCAAGATGAGATAGATAAGCTATCCAATGAGTTTACTGAGTTATTCTCAACAATCACTGGCTACGAGAAACTAGATAAACAAATTGAGCTCACCTTAAAAAAGAAAAGGCAGCTATTGTTAGTGCTGGAAAAGCCAGAGCTTCCTCTACATAACAATCCAGCAGAGTTGATGGCTCGGAAGCAGGCTAGAATGCGCGATGTACACCTTCATACTATGAGTGAAGAAGGAACGAAAGCTAAGGATACAATGGTTACAATTACTGAGACATGTAAAAAGCTAGCAGTTAATGTCTTCGATTATATATATGACAGAATTACAAAAAACTATTCTATGCCTTCGCTAGCGGAATTAATTACCATCCGCTCATCACAGGCGCAGTAAACTAAAGAGAGCGCAGCATGAGCATCATGCTGAAATAAGACGGATACAAATGCTACGCATTTTCAATCCGGGCAACGCACTAACGTCTATTCACCACATACGCACCGAGCAGCGCTATTAACCCACCAAGCAACTCTACCCCACTTGGTAATTCAGCTAAAAGCCACCAACCAAGCAACGTTGCTAAAATTGGAGACAAATAAAGCACGCTAACAGCTCTAGATGCCGTCATCAAAGACAGGGCATAAGTCCAAATCATATAACCTAAGGCGGCAGGGAAAACACCTAAATAAACCACGCTTAAAGTTTGCTGCCAAGGTGCATGTTGTACATCGACAATAGTTTCTGGCAAATAAAATAATAAAAAAGCTGTCCCAACCCAAATGGCATAGCAAGTTAGCTGCACTGGGTTATAGGTCCTTAGTAATGGCTTTTGAAAAATATTATAAAGCGTGGCGCTAAAAGTCGCACCTAAGCTTAACAACGCACCCAAATGATAAGCCGAGAAACCTTGTTGCTGGCTTAGCGCAATAAGACTTGTACCAACAACACTAAATAACATACCAAACCAAATTGCCGGACGGGATTGCTCTTTTAAAAAGAACAAAGCAAACAAAGTTGTTAGTACTGGCATCTGTGCAACGATAAAGCTCGCCACACTCGCGGAGATATCAAGCTCACTATAATTAAGTAGTAGATTATAAAAACCTATCCCGCACAAGCCTGCAAAAATAATCATTGGCAAATCTCGCCAACATAATGGGGTATGCTTATGACGATTGGCTCGATAAAAGAACACCATCACTACCGAAGCGACTAGATATCGTAATAAAGCCAAACTGCCAGGGTGATAGCTAGCTAAACTATAGCGAATTGCCACAAAAGCTGAGGCCCAAAAAGTCACAGCGGCTATTAACAACAGCCACCCAGCTAGCTTTTTGATATTTAAGGAACTCACAGCAATCTCTACCACACCCAATACAAGAGGTTGCTATTATTACAAATTTCTTTATAAAGAACGATATTTTAAAAGTGTAGAGCTTCGAGACAAAACCTATTTAGATTTAGACTTATCCTTAGCTTCACGCTTCTCAACCCGAAGCGCCAAATAAACACCGGCTCCAACAGCAACTAGTGCAGTAACCAACCAAACTAAATAAAACATTTTCTTATCCTCAAAACTAATACAACACATGATCCTCAGCAGCTACTTTAGCCTCTGATAAACGATGCCCACGCCCCCATAGCTTGCGATAAACAAAGGCCGTATAAATAAAAATAATTGGCAAAGTAATCAAGGCAACAATCAAGATACCAATCAGTGATACTTCAGAGCTTGCCGCATTCCAAATCAATAAACTTTGATTAGGATTAGTGATCGATGGCATCACAAAAGGAAAGGTCACCAACCCATAAGTAACAAGCACACCCAGCAAGCTGCATGATGAAGCAAGAAAGCCAGCAAGCGCCTTCCCGTTACTAGAAAGCCTTATCGCACACAGCGCACCCAAGACAGCTAGTACTGGAGCAATAAACATCCAAGGATGACTCAACTGATTTGCATACCAACCGCCAACAGACGTCACAACTGTATTAGCCAACGGCTGCGCAGTAGGGTTAGCAGGTAACGCAGCTAGATGATAACCAGGAGTCAAGGCCAGCCAAACGCCAGCCGCAATAAAGCTAACAATAAAAACTAAAGCTGATAAACGCAAAGCAAGCTTAGCGCGCCGATAAACAATACCTTCAGTACGTAATAATAAATAAGCAGCACCATGCATTGCCAGCATAGATAAGCTCACTACACCAGATAATAAAGCGAAGGGGCGTAACAACCCAAAAAAGGAACCCGTGTAAAAAAACCTCAGACTAAACGGATCGTAATGAAAAGGAACGCCTAGCAACAAATTACCTAGCGCCACGCCAAACAATAAAGCAGGAACAAAGCTACCAGCAAATAAAGCCCAATCCCAAAAACTGCGCCACTTTGAATGAACTAATTTAGAACGAAACTCAAATGCAACTGGCCGCATAAAAAGTGCCCATAGCACCAATAACATTGCAAAGTAAAAGCCAGAGAAAGCAGCAGCATAAGCCCTCGGCCAGATAGCAAACATCCCAGCACCAATAATAATCAACCATACTTGATTACCATCCCAAGTTGGACCGACGGTATTAATAACCACACGCCGCTCTTGGTCATTACGACTAACAAAGGGCAATAAAAATCCAGCGCCCAAATCAAACCCACCTGTCACGGCAAATAAAAACATTACCGCTCCTACAGCTACCCACGCCAAGAACTGAACGATTGCATAATCAGTCATTACCTATCCCCTCAATTAAAACTGTGCTTCACTTTCTTCAAAGTGGTACCTGTTAAGATGCAAACTACTAGGCCCAATACGAGCAAACTTTGCTAATAGCCATACCTCAACTACTGTAAGTGCAGTAAACAACACTACAAAGATGGCAAAGCTCAACCACAAGTTCCCTGTTGTTAACGATGAAGAGCTTAATGTTGTTGGCAAAATACCATAGACTGTCCAAGGCTGGCGACCATGCTCAGTCACAAACCATCCACATAACACACAAATCCAAGGAAAAGGTAAGCTATAAAAAGCCGCTCGCCACAACCATTTACGACGACGCCAAGCAGTACCACGCCACACTGCAATAACGGAAAAGATAAACACCAAGATCATTAAAATACCTAAGAAAATCATAACTCGGAAGGTATAGAACAATGACCAAACTGTTGGAATAGTATCAGTCGCTGCTTCTTTTACTTCTGCTGGTGTGGCTTTAGTAATATCTGAAGCGTAACGCTTTAATAGCAAGCCATAACCTAAATCCGCCTTATAGTCATTAAACTGCTTCAGTATTGCTGGTGAATGATCACCAGAGCGAAGCTTCTCTAACAGTCCATAAGCTTTCATGCCGTTATAAATTCTTTGCTGGTTCTGAGCAACAACCTCATCAACACCAGGCACGCGCTTATGAAGTGAGTGTTCAACGATCAAGCCCAGCACACCTGGAATCTGTAATGCAAATAAATTGTGCTTCTGTTTTTGTGAAGGAATCGCAAGCACATTAAAGGCAGCCGGTGGTGCCTGAGTAGTCCACTCAGCTTCAATTGCCGCCAATTTTTCAGGCTGTACCTTTGCAACGATAAGTCCATTTTGATCACCTGCATAAGCAAGCATCACCGAAACAATCAAACCAAAACCCGCTGCTATGGCAAACGACCGCTTTGCAAAAGCAAGGTCACGTCCCCGTAATAAATAATAAGAACTAATACCTAATACAAAAATAGCACCTGTTGTATAGCCTGATAACACTGTATGCAAAAAGCCAACTTGTGCAATAGGATCTAAAAATAGTTGCAACAGATTAGTGGTTTCCATACGCATGGTCGAGTAATCGAAGGCAGCACCAACTGGATGCTGCATAAAACCATTAGCCACTAAAATGAATAAAGCAGAAAGGGTTGAACCAACAGCCAAACAGCAGGTTGCAAAAAAGTGTTGTTTTTTACTTAGTTTATCCCAACCAAAAAAGAAAGTACCAAAAAACGTCGACTCAAGCATGAATGCTAGGAAGCCTTCAATAGCTAACGGGGTACCAAAAATATCCCCAACGTATTGACTGTAGTAGGCCCAGTTCATACCAAATGAGAACGCCATGGTTAAACCGGTTAATACCCCTAAAGCAAAGTTTATCCCAAGCAGTTTTCCCCAAAACTTTGTCATATCCTTATAGACTTCATTCCCAGTAATCACATAGGTTAATTCCATGGCTACCAAGATCCAGGTTAGCCCTAAAGTTAACGGCACAAATAAAAAGTGAATCGAGGCTGCAACGGCAAACTGCCACCTAGCCAAAAAGACGGAGGATGTCAGGGGTAGCATGAGGTTTTTCCTTTCTTCTGCATGGATTAATGACAGGCACGATTATATAGTGAATAGAATAAATCACCTTGACGCAGATCAATAGCAAGGCAAAAAGTTCAAATTTAAGAAGTCTGTCAAGTGTAGTTAAATCCCCCGCTCGCTTCGCGAGCTGCTCCAGCTTTCGCCTCTGCTGACTTATCTCCTGGAAAAGCTTGTTTTGCTTGCTGCTGGTTTTTATCGGGTCGCAAAAAACAAGCTTCCTATTTGATTTTGCTAACCAGGCCGTCCTGGCCTGGTTACCCAATAAAAACTGGCGCAGCAAGCGCGCTTTTCTAAGTCGATAAGTAAGCAGACGCTCACAATCAAAAAAATTTTAACGCCTGCATCCTGTTCCCTGCCTACTAACACCTGACCAGTACGTCCCTTCCTTAGAATAAGGAAGGTATAGCAAACGCCAAAGCTTTTTAGTACGTTCCCTCCTTAGAATAAGGAGGGTCAGGGAGGATTATAAAAATAAAGTTACCTTTAAACAAACCTACTATCTTTAAATCCCCCGCTCGCTGCGCGAGCTGCCCCCTTTGAATCAAAGGGGGCTATTTTTATTAAGTTTCATAGCGTGTAGCCCAGATTGAGCATTGTTGCGTCACAACGCGGAGCGTTGCGACGAGACCTCTCCTCTGCCTCCTGGCCACCTGAACAGTGTCAACCTGAACAGGTGACAAGGCCATTACTAGCGGGTAAAATTCGATCTATTTGATAAACTCAAGATGAGAAACAAATGATCAACAATGTTGCAATCTACCCTGGTACCTTTGACCCAATCACTAATGGCCATATCAACCTAATTGAACGCGCTGCTAAGCTTTTTGATACTGTTATTATTGCCATTGCAGCAAATGAAAAGAAAAGTCCTTTATTTAGTACAGAGGAACGAGTAAAGCTTGCTAGCAATCTCTTTGCCGACCGCCCTAACATTAAAGTCGAAGGCTTTAACACTCTACTTGTACACTTTGCTAAACAACGCCAAGCTAACGTTATCTTAAGAGGCCTACGTGCTGTTTCTGATTTTGACTTTGAGTTTCAACTAGCTGGCATGAATCGATCATTGGCTCCTGAGGTCGAAACTTTATTCCTCACCCCCTCCGAACAACACACGTATATTTCTTCTTCACTGATTCGCGAGATCGCCTCACTTGGTGGTGACGTTACAGACCTAGTACCAACTTCGGTTGCTAAAGCATTACAGACAAAGTTTAGCAACTAAGTTCGCCATGAAAAAACGCCTGTCGTTCTCGTCACCACTAACTATCAAAAACCGAATTAAGGAGCAACGCCTCTTTAAGCGACGCCTATTCGTTGCAGTACTTCTTATCGCTGTGCTGTGTTTTTTCTTACTTGCTAGGCTGTTCTCTTTACAGGTTATTGAACGCAGTTACTATTCAACCTTATCAAAACAAAATGCTATTAGCTTAGTGCCCATGCCTCCTAAACGCGGCCTAATTTACAGTAGAAGTGGGTTATTGCTAGCTAAAAACATTCCTGTTTTTAGCTTGGTCGTTACACCTGACAAGGTAGGCAATCTCAAACAAGAACTTAAACAAGTTCAACAGCTCATTCCACTAAGCCCTATTGACCTTGAGGCTTTTCATAAGCAACTCCGATTCTGCCGCCCCTTTGAACAAGTTCCTCTAAAATTAAAACTCACACCCAGTGAAGTTGCTATATTTGCTGTCAACCGTTATCGCTTTCCTGGCTTCTCAGTTAAAGCCGAATTAATAAGGCAATATCCTTTTAATGATTTATTTGCTCATGTCATTGGCTATGTGGGTCGCATTAACCAACAAGAGCTAAGCACACTAAACCAAACCAACTATGCTGACACTAACTACATTGGCAAAACTGGCATCGAAAAATATTACGAGGCTACGCTACACGGGAGTGTTGGTTACCAACGTATTGAAACTGATGCCAGTGGTCGCACGGTACGGGTACTACACACCATTCCACCGATTTCTGGCACCAACCTTTACCTTACTATTGATACTGGCTTACAAAAAGCAAGCTACCAAGCTATGCAAGGTTACAATGGCGCCGTTATTGCCTTGCAACCAATGACAGGCCAAGTATTAGCAATGGTTAGCACTCCTTCTTTTAATCCCAACCAGTTTGTTACCGGCATTAGTGAAGCTAACTATTTAAAACTCGAAGATGATAAATCTCATCCACTTTATAATCGTGCTATTCATGGCCTTTACTCTATCGGCTCAACCATTAAACCTATTATTGGCTTAGAAGGCTTAGAAACTGGTGTCATCACACCTAAAACGACAATCTTTGATCCCGGCTGGTTTCGTTTACCTCATTCCAAACATATTTTTCATGACTGGTTACGTGGCGGGCATGGCTGGGTTGATTTACATAAGGCTATCGTTGTCTCTTGTGACACCTATTTTTATATACTTGGTTTTCACCTGGGGATTGGCCCCATCGATCATATCCTTAAAGAATTTGGCTTTGGCCAACTCACGGGCATTGGCCTACCCAATGAGGCAGCCGGAATCATTCCTTCACCGAGCTATAAAATGGCTGCCACTGGCAAGCCTTGGTATACAGGAGATACTGTTAACACTGCTATTGGTCAAGGCTTCTTACAAACAACTGCCTTACAACTTGCTGATGAAGCAGCTACCTTAGCTAACCGAGGCAAGCGCTTTGCCCCTACCCTAATCTATGCGCTACAAGCACCTAACCAACCAATCATCTACCCCTCTCCACAGCCGCTAAAACCAATTGATATTACCAATCCAAACTACTGGCGAGAAATCATCTCGGCAATGCAAGACATAATCCTCCACGGTACTGGCTATCATTTTGGTCGCCCCCCCTATACTGTTGCCGCTAAAACCGGAACAGCTCAGGTACGCAGTGATCACGGCAAACGCGCCTATAACTTACCTAAGGATGAGCGCAGCAACTCTACCTTTATTGCCTTTGCTCCCATTAATAAGCCCCAAATTGCCATCGCAGTAATCGTTGAGCATGACCCTGATGCGGCTGTTAGAGTAGCTCGAAAAGTTATGGACTACTACCTACTAACCCAGCACCACTGGCGTGGAAATTTCTTAAATAAATCATAAGGTTAGAAAGATAACTTGATAATAGTTGCATCGTTAGGCATTTGTTAGTAGGGTGTGGCCTTTAAAAAAAACACGTAGGGAAACTGTTAGATAAATGCTAACCAATACTTCTCAAAAATCACATCAATGGTTTAGCTGGCTAATTATTAGCTTTGCAGCTATTGGAGGAATTTTATATGGTTATGACTTAGGTATTATTGCTGGGGCTATTTTATTTATTCGTCACAGTATCCCTATGACAGATGCGCAAAGTTCATTATTAGTTGCCGCTGTGCTCGGCGGAGGGGCGATCGCCACTTTAACTACCGGCACCCTAGCTGAGTGGTTTGGTCGCAAGAAAATGATTATTGTTGCCGCCATCATCTTTTTACTCGGTGTGTTCTCACTTGCTTTTGCCCATAGCTACAGCACTGTTCTAATCGGTCGTCTTACTCAAGGCATCGGTGTCGGTATTGTCACCATTATTATTCCCCTTTATTTAGCAGAATCACTCCCCCCTGAAGTAAGGGGACGAGGCATTAGCGCCTTTCAGCTTTTTTTAACTTTCGGCATTTTATTTGCCAGCTTAATTGGGCTGTATTTCACACCAACAGGTAACTGGCGAGGTGCTTTTTTATCTGCTGCACTACCTGGCTTCATCTTACTTATTGGTGGCTTATTCCTACCCAGCTCACCACGTTGGCTTTTTCATCGTGGCCATCATCGTCAAGCTTTGGGTGTACTTTGTAAATCACGACCAACTCATCATGCCAAACGCGAGCTTAAAACGATGCGTCAGGTTGTTAAACCAAATTCTAATCGCTTCTCTTCTTTCGCTAAAAGCCTCGCGAACAAACAGTACTTATTACCTGTGCTTGTTGTCATGTCGGTTGCCATATTGCAACAACTTATGGGAATTAATTCATTATTGCAATTTAGCGCTTACTTCCTAAAAAATAGCGGCTTAAATTCCAACATTGCTGCCATGCTAGGTAGTACCGCAATCACCAGTGTCAATTTTGCCATCACTATTTTGGCTTTTTTCTTAATTGATCGAACTGGACGACGGCTATTACTTATTATTGGCACCTTAGGCAGCGCCGCCTCGCTATTCTTTTTAGCCGGTGTTTATTTCAGCATACCTGCTAGCAGCTTAAAAGGTTATTTGCTGCTTGGCGGAGTTATTGATTTTATTATTTCTAATGCCATTGGTCCTGGTGTTGTCATCTGGCTGGTTATTGCCGAGCTGCTTCCTGCAAAAATTCGCAGTGCGGGCATGTCTATCGCCCTATGCTTAAACTCCTTAACCTCCACCATATTTGCTGCTTCTTTCTTACCCTTAGTCAACTCAATTGGTTATAACGGAGTCTTCCTCATTTGCGCCTGTGCTGCCAGTTGCTATAGCTTGATTGCTTACCGATTTGTTCCTGAGACTAAAAACAAAACCCTCGAAGAAATTGAGCTTAACTTCAAATCACAAGTTAACGCAGCCGAAACTGAACCAGCTCCTATAAAGGCAGCCTATGACTAAAGTAATCATCACTGGTGGCGCTGGCTTTATTGGCAGCCATTTAGTTCAACACGCCTTAAAACTTAACTACGAAGTTGTCGTTATCGACAGCTTATGCTCAGGTCATTTGAGCAACGTTAACTACAATGAAGATATTACCTTTATTAATGCCTCTATTGATGAACCGGAAACCTTTTGCGATGCTTTTGCTAATGCTGATTGTGTTTTTCATTTAGCAGCACTTGTCAGCGTACCTGAATCAATGGAAAAACCTCAACAATACTTTCAGATTAACACTCTTGGTACACTTAACATACTAGAATGTATGCGCAAACACCAAGTCAAAACTATTGTTTTCTCATCAACTTCAGCCATCTATGGCGACAGCCCTGAGCTACTGAAGACAGAAACACTGCTTCCAAAACCGCAGTCCCCTTATGCCATTAGCAAACTTGACGGGGAATATCTCTTAGCTTCACAAGCAAAGCAGTTGGGCATACATGCTGTTTCATTACGCTACTTTAATGTTTTTGGTCCTAGGCAAGATCCAAACTCAGCTTATGCTGCAGCAATTCCAGTTTTTATCGACAGGGCCCTTAATCATCAAGACATTATTATCTATGGCGATGGTGAGCAAACGAGAGACTTCATTTATATTAATGACGTTGTACTTGCTAACTTTGCAGCAACTTCACAAGGTAGTGGTGCCATTAATGTCGCTAGCGGTCATGCTATTACGATTAACCAATTAGCTCAAACTATCATTTCGCTAACAGGATCACGTTCAAAAATCGTGCACCAACCAGAACGCCCTGGCGACGTTAAACACTCTCGTGCTATTAATGATAAGCTAATCAAACAGCTTGGCATTACACCAAAAACCAGCCTTACTAAAGGCTTGACAAGCATTATTAACTATTTAGAAGACCAAGACACTTCAAGCTAATGAGTAATAAAACTGACTTAATTGCCCTATTTAAGCAATTTCAAACAAAAGGACAACCCAGCTCAGTAAAAGCTTTTGGTTCAGGACATATCAACGATACCTTTCTAGTTACAACAAAAAGTGAAACCACTCCTAACTATATTTTTCAACGCATTAACCATAATGTTTTTAAAGATGTTAGCCGCTTAATGGCTAACATTGTTTACGTTACCAACCACCTCCGTGAACGTTTAATTGCTCTAGGTAACGACAGAACTGACCTACATTGCTTAACATTAGTTAGAACCCATAAAGACCAAGCCTATTACTTTGATGATAAACAAAACTATTGGGCTGCTTATTGGTATATTCCTGGGCAGACACATGACTTAGTAACCAACACTAAGCAGGCTTATTCAGGAGGAGAAGCTTATGGAAATTTTATCAGCCTATTAACTGAGAACTACCCAAAATTGTTATCTCCCTACCTGAACTGAATTCGATAATTCTTTTTGTTCTTCTTGAGAAACACTATTTTCTTTAAAAAATTGCTCTACTAAGTGATACGTTAGAAGTTTTCTAATACCCTTCGCAATAAAGTGTCGTGTCACCTTGCCCTTACCATCTCCTAATTTAGCTAGCATAATTGCGTAATCGTCATAAGCTTTTTCCTTACCTATCTCATACAAATATGAGGCCACATAAAAACATACAGCCAGTAGATTTTGTATCCCTTTAAAATTTTTTATCTGCATATTTTCCCAGCCTAGTCCTTCCTTGAGAAATTTAAAAACATATTCAATTTTCGCACGAGATAGATAGGCTATGTATACCTCATACGCCTCATCAAAAGTCGTTACTTTTTTATTAGTTAATAGCAGCATGTCATTCTTAAAAATTCTCCTACCATCTCTGCCTGTAATTTGGATTTTAATTGCATTGAAGTTCTCAAACTCTCCAAAATAAATAGTTATTTTTCCGTCTTGTACGCAATTCTTTCCAACTGTTAACTTTTGGAATTGCTTTTCGCCTTGAGCATCAAAATCAGCGTTAATCAGCTTAAGCTTTTTACCATCATCACCTCTACCTTCTATTGTTCTTGTTATTTTTGAGCGAATAATAAAGTCTTGATCTAGGTTTGTATCAATTAGTGAGAGATAGTCATTATCATCAAACTCTCTATCTAGAATATGGGTAATGGTTGCATCTTCATTCTTTGATTTTAGGCAGATTCCTATTTTTTCTATTTCACGAATAGACAGCAGCTTTTTATTAAAGTAATCACCAGATTCATAAAGACTCTTGGCCTCTTTATCTCCCTCAAATGGCTTTCCAGCCTCTATTTTCTTAATATGCTCAGCTTTTAAAAACTTAGGGTCTTTATTGCTGTAGCTTACATGCGATAGTAGATGCACAGCCTTATCACCAGGTACTAATGCAACTGCGTTATGCGTGCTGTAACCATTGATAATATCCCCGTCCAGACTCCTTACTTTACCTAGATTTTCAGTTTGCTTGCTATGTGGCTTTCTAATATCAGAAGGATCATGAAGAACATCAATTTTACTGGCGTGTGAAAGTTTTTCACAGCTCTGTTCTAGCAATACATCATTTGTTTTTATTGGATCTAAATCGGTGCTTTTATTTTCACCGGTAAGTGTACGAATCATCTTTTTATACTCATTGTTATCTTTTGATGAACTGAACAACTTACAACTACCTTCAGTTAATAGCTTTCCTACAATCGTCGATAGATTTTTTTAAAACAACTTTCCCAGTTAATTTTGAAAAAAGAGGGGCAGCGTAATCGGCGAAGTTTAACATTTATACTCATCTCGTTAGTCTTGTTAAAAAGACAAAGCATAGTCATTTTTACACAATATTTCAGCATTATTTTGCTGATTTAAATTTTGGGTAGTTTTCAGTATTAAGTGATATTGACCCAAGCGGTTTACATGAAACTATTCCACAATTTCACAACTTAAGGTTACGACTTAAACACTTCGAAAAAGCCCTAGCTACTGACCTATTAGATCGTGCTAAAGCACTACAGCAAGAAGTTTGCTTTATCAGAGAGCATAGTGACTTCATGCTAACCACCCTGCGCTTGGGTGAAAACAAACAAATCCCCTTACGCGTAACCCACAATGATACTAAGTTTAATAATGTATTGCTTAATGAAGCTGATGAACCCTTGTGTGTTATTGACTTAGATACCGTTATGCCTGGCTATGTACACTATGACTATAGTGATGCTATTCGTACCATTGCCACTACAGCTAAAGAAGATGAGGTTGATTTAACTAAGGTTAATTTAGATTTAGACTTATTCACTGCATTTACTAAAGGCTTTTTAGCTCCGCTAAAACACTGCTTAACCGAAACTGAGCTTAATTCACTTTCTGGCGCTACAGGCTTGCTACCTTTCACCATTGGCTTACGATTCTTAACTGATTATTTAGATGGTGATAACTATTTTAAAACCAACTATTCAGAACACAACCTGGTTCGAGCACGAAACCAAATTCAACTTACTCGGTCTATTTTGTCTCAGCAACAAAAGCTTGATGAAATTATTAAACCACTAATTAAAGAGCCTAACGCAATAGCTTAATGAACACATCAACTTCAAAGTCACCTTCTAAAGAAAAACCACAAACTAATCTAGCTAAAAAATTACAGCTTGATAGAACTTTAGCAGCTCTTCATGAGCACCAAATAAAAGTGGGTTACATTAATCCATCAGCACTGCAAGACAACCGCTACTTTGATTACTATGACCCGCATTACCAAGTAACGTTTAAAACCCAGGTTAATTATTTGCGTCATAATTACCAAGCTCCTTCTCAAAGTGTCACTAACTGCCCATTATGTGAGAGCCTTAGTGCTTCAACGTCACAATCAAACAAAAAAATTTTCAAGCATCAACTTGCTAGCAATACAAAGGTTTTTTTTCAGCTCACACCCTACCCTTTGTTTAACTATCATTACGTTGTCATCGATCAACAGCACATACCCATGCGAGTCACTAAGAGCAGCCTGCATGATTTAAGCTGCTTAGCCAATATTTCTGATAACTACTTAGCCTGCTCAAACAGTGACACTGAATGGGCTGGCGCCTCTATTTTACAACACCACCATTACCAACTTTTCAAACACATTGACCTTCCCATTCAACAAGCTAAAGCTAAATTTCACCTACAGACAAACGCTTATTTACTGGAATTGCTACACTACCCTGCGGCTTGCTTTCGTCTAAGCAGTGATAATCTTAGTTCTCTAATTGAAACAGGCGAAAAATTATTAACTTTTTGGAGAAGGCAACACACTAACAACACCTTTAACCTGATAGTCCATCGCAAAACTGATCGATACTTTGCTTACTTCATCCTCCGCAACCCCAAGTTTCGCACTGACAGCGTTCTACATCTAATCAAGAGCGAAGGTATAGGAGTTATTGAGATGGCCGGCTATGGTATTTATCCTGTCCCTGAAGGCAAACAAGCTAATATAGCTTGGCAAAAAATTGAATCTAACGGCCTAACTGTCATTAAGGGGATTATTCAAAGCAACAGCCCTGTTGCTGAAAAGGACTATGCTGAGTTATGGCAGACAGTGAGCAGTGTGCTCTTGTAGGGGATTAATTGTTGCGTCACAACGTGGAGCGTTGCGACGAGACCGCGCAGCAAGCGTGCTTTTCTAAGTCGATAAGTAAGCAGAGGGCTTATAAGGTCGAAGAATGAAATTTGAAACCAGCATCCTGTTTCCTGTTCACTGCCACCTGACTAGGATATACTGATGCGATTTTAAATAGGCAGAGGGCTGCGGAGTGCAAATCCTCCATTTCTTTTCACAACGATTTCGCAAGCGTAGTAGTGGCACACAATACCGCACTTTTTGGCAATTGCTACATCTCGACTTACCCCTACTACTACTTTTATTGCTGGTCATGTTCCTTGGTTTTTTTATTCTCTATAGTGCCAGCAACGAAAACATTAATATGGTCTGGCAACAAGTCGCTCATATTTTAATTGCTTTACTGGTCATGATATTACTTGCCCAGATTCCGCCCTGGCTTTATGAACGCTGGTCACCCTGGTTTTTTGGTATTAGCCTGCTTGCCTTATTAGCAGTACTGGTTGTTGGGCATATTTCATTAGGCGCAAGACGTTGGATTAGCCTTGGCTTTATCCGTTTTCAACCCTCTGACCTAATGAAACTAGCTATCCCCATGGCATTGGCCTGGTACCTGTCACATCGTGAACTTCCTCCAAAATGGAAAGATATCCTTATTACAGGTTTAATTATCCTAATCCCTGCCGCCATTACTATGAAAGAACCCGACCTGGGTTCAGCGATTATTCTTATTGCTAGCGGTGCCTGCGTACTATTATTAGCTGGGCTAAGCTGGCGACTTATCTTAGGTGGACTAACTTTAATCATTGCTGCCATCCCTGTCTTTTGGCATTTTATGCATGCTTACCAAAAACAGCGCATTCTCACTTTCCTTAACCCAGAGCGAGACCCTCTAGGTACTGGTTATCATATTATCCAATCAAAAATTGCTATTGGCTCAGGTGGGCTATTTGGCAAAGGCTGGCTGCAAGGCACACAGTCACACCTACACTTTCTGCCTGAGCATGCTACTGATTTTATTTTTGCTGTAGCTGGTGAAGAGTTTGGGCTCATAGGTTGCTTTATCTTACTAAGCCTATACGTAGTAATCACCTTGAGATGTCTTTATATTGCTCAGCAAGCACAATCAACTTATGCACGCCTATTAGCAGGAAGCTTAGGCTTTTTGTTTTTTATTTCAGCTTTTGTCAATATGGGTATGGTTACAGGCATCTTACCTGTAGTTGGCTTACCCCTACCGTTAATCAGTTATGGTGGTACATCAATGATTACTATTTTAGCTAGTTTCGGTATCATCATGTCAATTGAAGGACATAAGAGTTTACTTTAAGGGCTGCTATGAAAAAACGACTATTACTAATGGCTTGTTCGGCAAGCCTCTTTTTTGTACAGATCGCATTTGCTACAGACACTTTAGTTGAACAGCGTCCCGATATACAACACTTTATTAACGATATGGTGCAGACTTATCATTTCAAGAAGGAGGAGTTAACTCAATGGTTTAACACCATACCTGTTGCTACCCCTGCGGAAAAGCCTAAGACTCGCGCTGTAATTAAACGTGTTAAGGCACGGCATGATTTCATCCCTTGGTACCAATACAAAGAATTCTTTATAAAGAGTACCCGCATTGATATGGGCGTCAAATACTGGCTTACAAATAAAAAATGGCTTGATAAGGCTAATAGAGTTTATGGTATCCCACAAAGCATTATCACTGCCACCATCGGTATCGAAAGCAAGTATGGCCGCCAAATGGGTGGCTTCGAAGTTTTTGACTCACTTGCTGTGCTTTCATTTGATTACTCACATCGCCAAGAGTTTTTCCGGCGTCAACTAATTGCTTATTTACTTTATTGCCGTCGCAATAAAGTAGATCCCGTACACTTGTGTGGTTCCTATGAAGGCGCTATTGGTCAACCACAGTTTATGCCAACCAATATCAAACTTTACGGTGTTGATTTTGATGGCAAGGGTAAAATTGACATACTTCACGATGCAGCTGATGCGATTGGTAGCGTAGCCAAGTTCTATCACATTAATCACTGGCATAAAGGTGAGCCTGTCGCTACTCTGGCTGTTTTTAAAAACAAAAAAGCAGCCTATAAACTATTAAAGAAAAACGCTAGGCCACATATGAAGCTCAGTCAGTTTGCCCACTATGGCATTTATCCCAAAGATAAGTCTCCCAACTTAACTGTTACACTAGTGCCATTTAGAGAAAGGGAAGGACTGCGCTATTGGCTGTTATTCCATAATTTCTACGTTATTAAAAACTACAACGCCAGCAATGATTATGCTATGGCCCTGTATCAGCTAAGCTTGCAAATCAAGGCTAAAGTTTTGGAAGCTTTACGCACTACTCATAAGCGCACCACAATTAAGTTTTAATGTCTTTTGTATGGATACTCTGTCTCTATGACAAAAAAAACAGCTTTACTTCTTAATGATACTTCTCAGTGGTATCACTGGGGCTGCCACGGTACAAGCTTGGGGCTACATAAACAAATCCAAGCATTAGGCTATTCATTGCAGTTACTTCTTACTACTTTTACCTACGGCTTTCAACCTTTTCCTGACAAGCTTACAGACTTTGATAGTGAAAAACTTTTTAATCAGTTCAAAAAAAACTACCCTGACATAGCAAATGCTATCGACAATGCTAACGTTGTATTAATAAACGGCGAGGGAAGCATACACGGCCTAACTAAAACTTCTATAGGACTACTATATTTGGCCTACTTATGTAAGAACTTTTTCAAAAAAAATACTCAAATTATCAATCACTCAGCCTATCCACCTATATATGCTGACTCACCAAAAATAAGAGAAACCGCAAAACTACTTTACCAAAAAGTTTATCAAACACTAGATTTCGTCGCGATCAGATGTAACGTCCCACAATAATTTAGAGAAACCATCTCAACCTATTTTGCGTGAGATGGTGTCAAATAGTTAACCTTTTAGCTCATGAATTGCCTGATTAATGACATCATCCGGTATATGGTTTAAATTCATATTAGCGGCGATTAGCAACGCATGTCGCATGAGCCTATCAACATAACGAAGCCTACCTTTTGTGGCCATGTGTACTGCACGAATACCTGTTTCAGTGAATAAGCTGCTGCTCATTCCTGCCTTCTCAAAAGCAGCGTGAATAATGCTCTCAAAATCCCTGCTATCTTCAATTGCATGCCACCTAATAAAGCACTGAATTCTAGAGTTGATAGGTTCATAGGCTGGTCTCTGCAATGTTGCTAGAAGTGATGGGAGTCCACATAAGATAATCGTCATGACGTCTTTGCTGTCAAAACTGAAATTAAGGAAGTCAGGTAATCGTAGAATGAAATCATTACTAAGCTGATGCGCCTCGTCTAGGATCCAAATAGGCTGAACGTTTTTATCATGGTAGAGCGCGATCAAGCTCTGCTTCAAGTCTCTCCAAAGTTTAGAGAATCGGTAATAGTTTTCTAAACCTAGATTTTCGGCAAGCTGAGAGTACACATCAAATGACCGAAAGTGAGTGTCTGATTGATAAATGACTTGATGGGTCAGCGGGTTGAGTTTATTGCTCCAGTATCTTAGCGCCGTGGTCTTTCCTGTCCCTGAGTCGCCAGTAATCACTGCTAAGCCGCGTGTTTCTAGCAAACCATTAAGTTGCTGTTCTAGTCGCTTTGACTGCGCCAATTCAATAATGTTTGATTTACCCAATGGATCAAATTTCAAGCCAAAATGTTGAAGATACATCTTACTCATCCTTGTATCTTAAATAACTGTAGAGATATGACAATATTGCTACAATCCCAAGGATGCTTGGGTAGGCGGAAGGTGAAGCCGTGTTCGTCCTTAGGATTTAATCCTGTTGAGGAGATTTAGCTCCCTTCCACCCTCATAAGTTCATGAGATCGAACGGTATCTTAGGCCATTGTGAGCCTGTATTTGCAAGGTTGATCCGAACTATGATTTCCCAAGTTTGTTAGTGTAATAAAATTTAAGAGGCTCTAGCAAATGAAAAAAAATTGTGTTGGTATTGATATTGCAAAATCTGATTTTGTTGCTGCTATCACCACTAGCGGAAAAGATCACGTTAAACATTTTAATAATAATCCTGAGGGCTTTTCTGAGTTATTAGAATGGACGCAATCTTTATCTGATCAGTCACTTCATTTTTGCATGGAATCAACAGGTAAATACGGTAATGCATTGGCTCTTTATTTACATAGTGAGAAGTGTGATGTCAGTATAATTAATCCTGCACGAATAAAGTTTTTTATGAAAGGACAGCTAATACGAAACAAGACCGACAAGGCCGATGCGGTCAGTATTAAGGACTATTCAAATCATTTTACTCCAACGCTATGGCAGCCTTTGCCAGCTAATATAGAGGCTCTAAGAGCTTTGATACAGAGATCTGAAGTATTAACCTCCCAAGTCAGCAATGAACAAAACAGGCTGGAGCTAGCGGAAGAAACAATTATTAGCTCTATACAAAATCATATCGATTATATGGAAAAAGAAATTTTACGACTGCAGGAAGAAATTAGTAAGCTGATCGCGAGTGATGATGATCTGAAGAATAACACAGAGCTGCTTAAAAGCATCCCAGGCATTGGTGATAAAACCGCTCAAACACTAACTGCTTTTTTTAATAATATTGAAAGATTTTCTGGCGCAAAACAATTGGCTGCTCATATTGGTTTAAATCCCAGCCAGTCACAATCAGGCACTTCATTGAATTCATCACGGCTCTCAAAGGTTGGTAGTGCTTGGTTGCGAAAGGCGCTTTACATGCCGGCATTAGTGGCTATAAGGCATAATCCTATTTTGAAGAAATTTTATGAAAAGCTGCTCAAAAAAGGCAAGCCAAAGAAGCTAGCCATTTGTGCTGTTATGAGAAAAATGGTGCATATGATTTATGGCATCCTAAAAACACAGCAGCCATTTTCAGCGGATGCCTAGTAAAAATTTTACAATTTATTGTTGACGTTTAAGACGGTATCTCCTCAGTGATATCCAAATCCTCTTTAACTTGGTTATAAACAATCTCAACTAGCGAGGTTTTTCTTGCTGGTTGTTCCGGCATCTGAGGTCTAGCTCGGGTTCTAGAAAGGTTGTTATGTTTGTCCAGCTCTCCCACTGCACCAAGGTATTGATATTCCAATGATTCGACGTGACGGGCGGAGTCACTATGCGGATCAACCACTAAATAAACGTATCCGTTCAATATCAGCATGATTTGAAAATAATTCAAAAAGTTCTTGACAGCTTTTTCGTGCAAATTTGGAAATTTTATATTGGAATCATCGTGTGTCATAAAAGCATGATGTGCGCTCTATAACAACGCTGTATGCTCGGATTATTTTTTCATCGATCAGGTTCATGGCTTAAAAATAATTTCAGCAGTACGGCCATCTGTGTGGGGAAAATTTACCTTTTCAAACCCGTGGTATACTCTTCCTATGAAAAAACAACCTGACAAATCAGTTTTAGCCGATCTCATTGAGAGATTTAATAATACTGTTACACCAACAGCACTAGAAACAGATTTTAGCAATGTATGTGAAAGTCAGGCTGAGAAAATCATAAAGCTAGAAGACAAGGTGCAATCGTTAAATAACGCATTAAATAAATATAAAGGTGAGCAAGGAAAGCCTAATGTTAGAAAGCAAACGCGCGCTAACAAGGACAAGGATCATTCCTCCGAGAAGGATAGAAAAGGAAATAAAACCAATAAAACTAGAAAGCCAAAATCTAGTAAAAAAAATCTCGAAGTCTCTAATACAGTGACACTAACAATTAATCCAGATTCGTTGCCCAGCGATGCTGTGCCAAATGGCTCTAAGAAAACACTTATCCAGGATATAAAAATTGCTGCTAATAACACTCTTTTTTTGCGCCAACAATATTACTCCCCTTCTGAAAACAAACACTATACAGCACCTCTGCCAACTGGTTATGAGGGCCAGTTCGGCCCTACTATTAAAAGCTGGACAAGCTTCCTAAATACTCAAGGTGGTATGACGCTAGAAAGCCTTGAGACATTTTATAAAACCGCCAACATAGATATTAGTAAATCAACCATCCATAGCTTCACAATTAAAACACCTACGATACTTGAGCCCGAGAAGGTAGAAGTTGTGAAGGCAGGTTTACAATCCACGAACTACCAGCACCTAGATGACACCAACGCTAGAGAGGATGGGAAAAACCGTTATGTTAATGTATTGGGTAATGAGTATTATTCAGCGGGTGCTGCCTTTATATAATGTAGAAAATATAGCATAATATACACTTTAACTTGATTACGGATGGTGTTTGGATGTTAGCTAGAATTCTCTCTGATGAAAATAATGAATTAACTATTGAGCTCAAGCTTCCACTAAAAGGATCCATGCTTGAATGTGAGGATGCAATTCTTGACGGCCTTAATGAGGTTGGAACATTAGCCACTGAAAAAGCTTTAAGTAAGTTTGATGCAGATGGCTCTCCTATCCATGTTGGAAAAATAAAGCTAACAGCACGAAGTAGAGATGAAGCAAATTACCAAACGCCTTATGGAGTTGCTCGAGTTAAGCGTTATGTTTATCAAACCTCTAAAGGCGGGAAGATCTTTTGTCCTTTAGAAGATAAGGCTAGAATTATCCAAGGATCAACACCGCGATTTGCAAAAATAATCTCACATAAATACTCAAACTTACCTGCTCCTAGTGTTATTGATGATCTCAAGGTCAATCATAACCGTAAAATCTCACATTCATACTTGCAACGGGCAACTGGTTTTGTTGGCGGTATTGCACAAGCCAAAGAGGCTGAGTGGGAATATGAAGAGCCAAAGCTTGATGCAGGCATTGAGATGCTAAGTATTAGCTTAGATGGTGCATATGTTCTCACCGTTGATGATGGTTATAGAGAGAGCATGGTTGGAACTATTTCCATGTATGATAAGCATGGTGCACGCCTGCACACAACCTACGTTGCAGCATCACCAGAATATGGAAAAGATGAATTCTTTAATAGGCTTGAAAAGGAAATAAAGCTGAAAAAGAAATATTACCCTGATGCTAAAACAATTGGCGTTGCTGATGGAGCAAAAAATAATTGGCCATTTCTAAAAAAACATACTGATACGCAAATTTTAGATTTTTGGCATGCAACTGAATATCTCGGCGAAGCATCAAAGGCAGTATTTACCAAAAAATCTGAAAGAGATGAGCGTGATGTTTGGCTCGAAGAGAGATGTCATGACTTAAAGCACAAGAAAGGTGCGGCAGGTAGAATACTTGCTGAGCTTAAAGAGCATCTAAATAAAAAACTGAATAAATCGCTTAGAGAAAAGCTAGAAGGAACAATTACGTATTTTGAAAATAATATTAAAGAAAAGCGAATGTCGTATCATAATTTGATTAAGCAGAATGCACCAATTGGCTCTGGCGTCACTGAAGCAGCATGTAAAACAATTGTTAAACAAAGATTAGGCGGATCAGGAATGCGCTGGAAAGACAAGGGAATGAAAATCGTTTTATGCTTGAGAACACTAGTAAAGACTAAAGGCAGATGGGATCAGTTTTGGGAGAAGGTCAATGATTTTGGCGTGCCAGCAGCAATATAGCCTACATTATATAGAGGCAGCACCCTATTCAGCTTACTTTACGCTGACCAGTAAAAGTCGATTAAGCGTCATTGAAATGTTAAGCAAAGACCACTTTGGGTTCACATTAAATGAGGCCGCTTTTAATTTACTGGCTACTATGAACTTACCCCACAAGGTAATCGAAAGCTTAAAGGTATTTCACTCATCGACTATCTTAAACAGTAAGGAGCTGGAAGTTATTCTTGATAAGGTATTAGGTGATAAAAAATTTCCAAAATATAGAAAGCTGATTACTGATGCGGCAGCTATCTCAACATATAGAAAGAGTCCTTATGCGATAGAAACACTCATTACCGATGATGCGCCACAGTTTAAGCTCATTACTGAATCACTCGCCTTGTGCTGGGTTCATGAGGGTAGGCATTATAAAAAGCTGACGCCAATTTTTAAGAAGCACCAAGACTCTGTTGACAGCTTCTTGGATAGGTTTTGGGATTATTATCATAAGCTCATTGAATATAAAAAGAACCCAGGGCAAGATGAGATAGATAAGCTATCCAATGAGTTTACTGAGTTATTCTCAACAATCACTG
This sequence comes from Gammaproteobacteria bacterium, assembly GCA_965196985.1. GTDB lineage: Bacteria > Pseudomonadota > Gammaproteobacteria > UBA12402 > UBA12402 > 2-12-FULL-35-23. The sequence continues at coordinate 127,422 of CBDALO010000143.1, forward strand.
GCTACGAGAAACTAGATAAACAAATTGAGCTCACCTTAAAAAAGAAAAGGCAGCTATTGTTAGTGCTGGAAAAGCCAGAGCTTCCTCTACATAACAATCCAGCAGAGTTGATGGCTCGGAAGCAGGCTAGAATGCGCGATGTACACCTTCATACTATGAGTGAAGAAGGAACGAAAGCTAAGGATACAATGGTTACAATTACTGAGACATGTAAAAAGCTAGCAGTTAATGTCTTCGATTATATATATGACAGAATTACAAAAAACTATTCTATGCCTTCGCTAGCGGAATTAATTACCATCCGCTCATCACAGGCGCAGTAAACTAAAGAGAGCGCAGCATGAGCATCATGCTGAAATAAGACGGATACAAATAAACCTCTTGTTGAGCCAGTTCAAATGGAACTTCAAAGAGTCGATTATTCCAGCTTACCGTGCCATCCTTCCTGACTCGGCGCTTAATGCGATGCAGGAAGTAATCATCTAGCTTATCGGCCAAACAACCTAACGGCTGAATTTTAGTGAGGTCTTGCTGATAGCGTTGTAACGGGGTCATCTTGTCAGGCAGGGCGCTTTGCGAGGCTTGATGATAAACACGCTCAACCCAAGCCCAAAATCGATCATTCAGCGCATTGAAACTATGAATGGAATCCAGGTTGCATTCAGCTAGGAATTGCTCGCGTACTGTTCTATGCCAACGCTCTAGTTTGCCTTTGCTTTGCGGTTCATAGGGCCTGCCGTAAATCAATTGAATTTTCAAACGAGCACAAATGGTTTGCAACGTTTTAGCACGGTAGGCAGGGCCGTTGTCAATGATGAGCTTAACAGGAAGCCCACGTTTGAGTAATGCCTCTTTCAACACATGCTCAATAGTAATGGCACTCTCATCAGTACAAAATTTACTGTGACAGACCAACCTTGAGGCATCATCAAAAATACTCACCAAATAGCTTTTAACTCTTCTTTGGCCATCGTAAATCGTTGGACCATGCATGACATCGCCATACCAAATATCACAAGCTGTGAGCGCCTCAAATGAGCGGCGCTCAATTTGGTTAGAAGGTGTGACTGTTCTTTTAGACAGGCCGTGTTTTACTAATAAGCGGTGAACTGTTGCGTGAGATAATTCACCTCGTGCTACCTTCCCTTGAGTTTCTAAGAGTTTAATCACGGTCGGAATTGATCTTGAAGAGCTTTCCTGTTTAGTGGAAATAATTAACTCTTGTAGCTCTGGATTGATGTGACACTGGCCTTTGTCTCGTCGAGTTTTAGGAACTAATCCATCAATACCCTGCTTTAACCAGGCGTAATACCAATTCTCAATTGTTTTAGCACTGAGGTGAACACGCTTACTACCTGGAATGTTGTAGGTTTGCTGGGACAACCTTTTAATAATGCTCTTGAGCTCACCATGCTCAAAACTATTTCGGCTACATAGCTCACCTAAAACACTTAGGCGAAACAGTGCTGTTGGGTGAATGGGCTTGGTCATTTTGCAATTCCTGTGTGATTTAACTACTTGCAATGAGTTAATCACAACTTGAGTTGAGAATGCTACGCTCAAACTGTGTGGGGTCGTGAGGTTTACAGAAAATATCCATCTCAACTTTTTTTCACGTTAATTAATTATGGGATGCTCACTCCTGTGTTGTTAAGAAAAAGCATGATGCTCGATAAATCATGCTCACCAAGGCAGGCCAACCAAAACGCTTGTGGATCACTATGTCGCCCAAGCTGTAACCACAACGGATGTGCTTTGATATGGAAGGAGTAATCAACGAAGTGGTCAACCAACCAGTGAAACCACCTAGCAACGGTGTGTCGACTAACACCTTGCTCCTGACCTGATGAGCTAATACTTTTCCCAGGAGCACGCTCATTAACACTGCCTGCTGAACTGACCAGCAATACCAACGCTTTGGAGAAAGTATCTCAGGTAGGGTTGAACAAGTACGTTTACATTGATGACAATAAAATCTCAAAACAGGGGTGGGATTTAAAGAGCGTCCTTTACCTGGGTTCCTAACTGGTTTTCGATCATATGATCCATGTGACCATAGTCCACCTGCACCGCAATGGCTGCACTGCTCTGGCCTTAGTAGCTCTGGATTTTTTTTCAGCAGGATCAGGTAATCACTCAGGCTTTTAATCGCTTTTATGATTCTGCGCATGACTAATTTCACTATAGTTTTTATATCAAGTTATTTTACCTTGATAGGTTACTAAAAACCTTGTTTATTATGAGATAAAACTAGCTCAATTCCCCTAAATAAAGATAGACGTAACAATCAGAGAACAACGAAGTGCAGACTTACTCCTAAAACTTGGCATAAAAACAACTCAATCCTTTGACTGCCTTCCGTTGTTTATTCGAGACACACTAAACAACCGCACTAAAATAAATGACAATAAAATTACCATCTCAGGTGCAGTTAACCTATCTCCTCAAGGCCTACAGGCCATTGCTAAGTGCATAGAAACGTACAAAAAAAATTACAAAATAAAAGTACTTATAGGTGCACCTCAACATATTGCTGCTGATGACATCAGCTTTGTTGAACAGCTAAAAAAACTCGCGCCCAAGGGCTGGGAGCTAGTTAATGCTGAAACAATGCCAGTTTGGCTTAACACCATTCTCTCATCCAAACTACTTATCTCTGGTCGCTTCCATCATTCTATTGCAGCTTACTGCTTAGGAACACCATTTGTAGCGATGACAAGTAACACCGAAAAAGTTAACGCTTTAATGGAAATATTTAAAGAAGAGCAGCCACTAAACATGGCTGCTGAAAACCTTAATGAACAATTATTACAACAAGTAGAAAAAACACTAGCAGGAAAACAAAAAGCTCTTGATTCCCCAAGCCTTGACTTACTATGCGAAATGGCAATGAAGAATTTTGATGGCCTTCGCTAAAGTTAAAACACTACTAAACGTTTTTACACCGATAAACTTTTATATTTAATTCGATGAGGATTCACACTATCCTCTCCTAAGCGCTGCTTTTTATCTTCAATATAATCAGCGTAGTTACCTTCAAACCAGACCACTTTGCTATCACCCTCAAAAGCAAGCATGTGAGTTGCAATACGATCCAGAAACCAACGATCATGCGAGATTACAAACACAGTCCCTGGAAAATTTAAGACTGCCCCTTCTAGAGCTCTCAAGGTTTCAACATCTAGATCATTAGTCGGCTCATCGAGCAACAGAACATTACCACCGCGACGTAATAATTTTGCCAAATGAACCCGGTTACGCTCACCCCCTGACAAATCTCCAATTGATTTTTGCTGGTCACTTCCCTTGAAGTTAAAGCGTCCTAAATAAGCCCGTGATGGCGTAGTATACTTTCCAACAGTAATCACATCCAAGCCATCAGAGACTTCTTCCCAAACTGTTTTACTATCAGTTAAGTGATCACGAACCTGATCAACGTAGGCTAACTGAACCGTAGAACCAACCTCAACCGTACCCGCATCAGCCTGCTCAACACCACAAAGCATACGAAACAACGTTGTTTTACCTGCTCCATTAGGACCAATAATACCCACTACCGCACCAGCCGGCACAATAAAACTTAAATCATCGATAAGCAGCCGATCACCAAAGCCCTTATTTAACTCACTAACCTCAAAAACCTTATCACCTAAACGAGGGCCTGGTGGAATATATAACTCTCGAGTTTCATTGCGAGCCTGAAACTCTTCAGAAGCCAATTCCTCAAAACGGGCTAAGCGTGCTTTGTTTTTAGCATGACGCCCTTTTGCTTGTGAACGCACCCAGTCTAGTTCTTCTTTAATAGCACGTTGCCTAGCCGCCTGCTGACGTTCTTCAGTTGCAAGACGTTTTTCCTTCTGCTCTAACCAACTAGAATAATTACCTTCAAAAGGAATTCCCTCCCCCCTATCCAGTTCTAGAATCCAACCAGCAACGTTATCCAAGAAATAGCGATCATGGGTTACCGCAACAACCGTCCCTTTATACTCATGTAAAAAGCGCTCTAGCCAAGCAACACTTTCTGCATCCAAGTGGTTAGTTGGCTCATCAAGTAATAACATATCAGGCTTTGATAACAACAGGCGACACAAAGCCACTCGACGCTTCTCACCACCTGAAAGTTTAGTCACATCGGCATCCCAAGGTGGAAGCCGCAAAGCATCAGCTGCTATCTCTAACTGCCTATCCAAATCCCAAGCATTTGCCGCATCAATTTTGTTTTGTAACTCACCCTGCTTTTCCATTAAAGCATTCATTTCATCATCTGACATTGGCTCAGCAAACTTCATACTGATTTCATCAAACTCCGTTAACAATGCCTTAGTTTCAGCCACACCTTCTTCAACGTTACCGCGCACGTCTTTGTTAGGATCAAGTTGCGGCTCTTGAGATAAATAACCAATCTTAATACCTTTACGTGGTGTTACTTCCCCAAGAATATCTTGATCAAGTCCTGCCATAATGCGCAATAAAGTTGATTTACCCGCACCATTCAAACCAAGTACACCGATCTTTGCACCGTCATAAAAAGAAAGAGAAATATCTTTTAGGATATGCTTTTTGGGTGGCACTACCTTGCCAACGCGGTGCATGCTGTATATATAAGATGTCATTAGTGTTCCTTAAGCAGTAATTCTTCCTAGTGTGTTCCTTCCTTAGGATAAGGAAGGTCAGGATGGATTATAAAAACAATTAACTTCCTTTTAAAATCAACCGCCTTTAAATCCCCCGCTCGCTACGCGAGCTGCCCCCTTTAAAAAAGGGGGCTATCTTTTAAAAAGCTTTACAATCGGTTCCGTAATACATATTGCAAGATACCGCCATTACGGTAGTACTCATACTCATTCTGAGTATCGATACGAACCAACACTTTTACCTGCTCTTCTGAACCGTCACTACGCTTAACTGTTAAAGTAAATTGGTCTGCAGGTGAAAAACCACCAGCAACACCATTAATCGAAATCAACTCAGAACCATCAAGCTTTAAAGATTTACGAGTAACACCATCCATAAATTGCAATGGCAGCACGCCCATCCCAATTAAGTTAGAACGATGAATACGTTCAAAGCTTTCAGCAATCACAGCCTTAACTCCAAGTAGCAAAGTACCCTTCGCTGCCCAGTCACGTGAAGAACCAGTACCGTATTCCTTGCCCGCAATAACAACTAATGGTTGTTGCTCTAACTGATACTTCATAGCCGCATCATAAATTGACATCTGTTCGCCGTCAGTCAAGTGCTTCGTAAAGCCACCCTCAACATTATCAAGCATTTCATTACGAATACGAATGTTACCAAAGGTGCCACGCATCATTACTTCGTGATTACCACGGCGAGAACCGAATGAATTAAAATCAGCAACTGCAACACCGTGCTCAGTTAGATATTTACCCGCAGGGCTATCAGGCTTGATAGCACCAGCAGGCGAAATATGGTCTGTCGTTACGCTATCGCCTAATAGAGCAAGCACCCGTGCGTCAATAACGTCGTTTGGTGCCGCAGGTTCCATGCCCATATCAGTAAAAAATGGCGGGTTTTGTACGTAAGTAGAATTGCTATCCCACGCATAAGTTTCACTAGTGGTAACTTTAATATCTTGCCACTGCTCATCACCTGCAAAAACTTCAGCATATTCTTTACTAAACATTCCTTTAGAAACTTGATGAACCGCCTCAGCTAACTCATGCTCAGTTGGCCAAATATCTTTTAAGGAGATGTCATTACCTTCTGCATCTTGACCTAAAGCTTGCGTTGATAAATCAATTCGAGTTGTACCTGCTAAAGCGTAAGCAACAACTAATGGAGGCGAAGCTAACCAATTCGCTTTCACTAAGGGGTGGATACGCCCCTCAAAGTTACGGTTACCCGACAATACGGCACAAGCAACAAGATCATTTTCACTGACTGCTTGGCTCACTGCCTCAGGCAAAGGACCTGAGTTTCCGATACAAGTCGTACAACCATAACCGACTAAGTTAAAACCTAATTCGTCTAGCGAATCTAACAAGTTAGCTGCTTTTAAGTAATCAGTAACCACTTTAGACCCTGGCGCTAAAGAAGACTTCACCCACGGTTTACGCTGCAAACCTTTTGCCAAAGCTTTCTTAGCGACCAAACCTGCTGCAAGCATCACACTAGGGTTTGAAGTATTCGTACAACTAGTAATAGCAGCAATCACTACATTAGCATGTTGCATGTCATAGCCATCTTGGGTAGAGAAGGATTTATCAGCCTCGGCTATTTTACCATTATCAGCCAAAACTTTATCTGTTGCGTTACCAAGTTCAGACAATAAAACACGATCCTGTGGCCGCTTTGGCCCTGCCAAACTTGGCTCAACAGTGCTTAAGTCTAATTCCAACACATCGGTATAAACTGCTTCAGGAGTTGATTCATCATGCCATGTACCTTGAGCTCGGCTGTAAGCTTCAACCAAGGCGATTGTTTCAGCATCACGACTAGAAAGCTCCATGTATTTAATTGTTTCTTTATCAATAGGGAATAAACCACAGGTGGCGCCATACTCAGGAACCATATTGGCTAAAGTAGCACGGTCGGCAAGTGGTAATTCTTGCAAACCAGGGCCGAAGTATTCAACAAACTTACCAACCACACCCTTGGCGCGTAGCATCTGTGTTGCAGTTAAAACCAAATCTGTTGCAGTAATACCCTCACGTAATTTACCCGTCAATTTAAAGCCAATCACTTCAGGAATTAACATTGAAATGGGCTGTCCAAGCATCGCAGCTTCAGCCTCAATACCACCAACACCCCAACCAAGTACACCTAAACCATTAATCATAGTTGTATGTGAATCAGTACCAACTACCGTATCAGGATAAGCCCATAGCTCACCATTAACCTCAGATGACCAAACCCCTTTACCAAGGTATTCTAAGTTCACTTGGTGACAAATACCGGTACCAGGAGGGACTACACGAAAGTTCTGAAAAGTTTGCTGGCCCCACTTTAAAAACTGATAACGTTCGAAATTACGATGCATTTCAATCTCAACATTACGCTCAAAAGCCTGCGGGTTACCAAATTGATCCACCTGAACAGAGTGATCAATCACCAAATCAACCGGACAAAGCGGGTTAATTTTTTCTGGGTTGCCACCAAGTGACTTAATTGCATCACGCATTGCTGCCAAATCTACTACGGCTGGTACCCCAGTAAAGTCTTGCATTAGCACTCGCGCAGGATGGTAAGCAATCTCGTGCTTAGAACTTTTATTAGCCAACCAAGTAACAAAGGCCTCTATATCGGCTTTTTTAACAACGCTACCGTCTTCTTTTCGTAATAAGTTCTCAACTAGAATCTTAAGGGAATAAGGTAGTTTGCTAATACCAGCTAAACCTGACTGTTCAGCCACTTGTAAATCTGCGTAAAAATAGGTCTTTCCAGCCACTTCGAGGCTGCGTTTACATTGAAATGAATCTAGCATGACTTGCTCCTAGTTATCGGTCTTTTCGGGCAGGCCTGAAGGATAGCAGATTTACCCTAGCAAGTTAACCTTACACCTTGATTTCCAAGCATTTTTCGATTAGCTTGGTGCCAATTTGAACCCGGGATCAAGCAATATGAATCAACTCCAGCAGCTAATCGAAACAAGCTTTGAACAACGCGCACAACTCTCACCTCATACCGTCGATAAAAAAGTAAAGGCAGCTGTAGCAGAAGCCCTGCACTTACTAGACACCGGCAAAGCAAGAGTTGCTGAAAAAACCAATGGTGAATGGGTCGTTAATCAATGGCTAAAAAAAGCGGTGCTGCTTTCATTCCGCATCACTGAAAACCAAGTTTTTGAACAAGGTTACTCACGCTTTTATGATAAGGTTCCATTAAAGTTCCAGCACACTTCTCACCAAGAGTTTCATCAAGGCGGAGTCCGAGTTGTTCCTCCCGCTTGCGCACGCTATGGTTCCTTTATTGCACCTAACGTCGTGCTAATGCCAAGCTTTGTCAATATCGGCGCCTACGTTGATAGTGGCACCATGGTTGACACCTGGGCTACTGTTGGCTGCTGCGCACAGATCGGCAAAAACGTTCACCTGTCAGGCGGCGCAGGCATTGGTGGTGTATTAGAACCTCCTCAGGCAAACCCAACCATCATTGAAGATAATTGTTTTATTGGCGCACGCTCTGAAGTGGTTGAAGGAGTGATCGTCGAAGAAGGCTCTGTTATTTCTATGGGAGTCTTTATCGGCCAAAGCACTAAAATCTATGACCGCGAAACTGATACTGTACATTACGGCCGCATTCCTGCAGGCTCTGTTGTTGTCGCAGGTACATTACCTAGTGAAAATGGCAAATACGCCCTACAATGCGCTGTTATTGTTAAGCGCGTTGATGAAAAGACTCGTAGTAAAGTAGGTATTAATGAGTTATTACGTTTAGCTGATCAAGAAACACAGGCCATTTAAATATGAGTGACGTTATCAACCTAAGCAAAGCGCTTATCGAGCGCGAATCAACCTCTCCTAATGATGCTGGCTGCCAACAAATTCTCGCCAAACGTTTGGTTAAGCTTGGTTTTACCATTGAACACTTACCTTTTGCAAACGTTAGTAACTTATGGGCTCGTTACGGCAATCAAGGCCCACTATTTACCTTCCTTGGTCATACCGATGTCGTACCATCAGGACCACTTGAAGAATGGGACAGCAACCCCTATCAAGCTGAAATACGCAATGGCATGCTGTACGGTCGTGGCGCTGCCGACATGAAAACCAGTTTAGCGGCAATGGTTTGTGCCTGCGAGTCATTCCTTAAACTCAACCCAAACCCTCCTTTCTCTATCGCTTTCCTTATTACAAGTGATGAAGAAGCACAAGCACTCAATGGCACTCGTAAAGTTGTTGATCTACTTTATCAACGTGGTGAACGCATCGATTACTGCCTCGTTGGTGAACCGAGCAGCAAACAACAGTTAGGCGACGTGATCAAAATAGGACGACGAGGGTCTTTACATGGCAAGCTCAAAATATTTGGCAAGCAAGGCCATATTGCCTACCCCGACCAAGCAGAAAATCCCATCCACAAATGCTTTAAAGCATTGCAAGCATTAACCGAGCAAAGTTGGGACATCGAGCCCAATAATCACTTCCCTGCTACGTCTATGCAGATTTCCAACCTTAATGCCGGAGTTGGCGCTGATAATGTTATCCCTGGTGAAATTGACGTTATATTTAACTTTCGCTTTTCAACTGCCACTAATGCTGAACATTTACAACAAGTTGTTGAAGCTGTACTCAATCAGCACCAACTCAAATACAGCCTTAATTGGCGCTTATCTGGCAAACCATTCTTAACCAGTGATGGCAAACTGCTTAATGCTATTAAACAAGCAATCAAACAAGTTACTGGCCTCGATACTGAATGCTCTACCTCTGGCGGAACTTCGGATGGTCGGTTTATCGCACCTATGGGAGCCGAGGTAATCGAACTTGGAGTCTGCAACAAAACCATTCATCAAATTAATGAGTGTGCCTCGGTTAACAACATAGAAAAACTTGTTGAAGTTTACCTGGCAGTTTTACAGGTTTTTTCTCAATAAATTTTAGGGTCTGTTTACATTTGCTTACCCGAAGCGAAAAACACGGAGACTTAGCTCAAAACAGATTAAAATTGAGGCAGATAGTAAAGACTATCCAACGAGAATTTAATCTATTTTGAGCAAGTCAAACGGATTTTGCAGCCGGAAGAGTAAATGTAAACAGACCCTAGCCTTATCTAATCATAAACTGCTGAGGATATTGTTCCATATAGTCTTCTAACTTATGTGCCAACAATGGGTCTGCCATAAAAGCTTCTGGATTTTCTCCAGCTTCCAAAACTATAGGACTTATTTCCTGGACACTACCAGCACCTCCTAAATCACTTAATATAAACTTACTTGTTCCCTGTATAGCTGGGACTTGATCAAAGCTGCTATCAACTGTGCTTATAGCATCACGTTGCAACCCAGCAAACAAAGGCCTATTTTTATCCCTCCAATCAATCAACCACCTAAGGTTCAACCCACGCAAGCTTTTTGCTAGTGCGCCATCCTTTCTGTAAATTCCATTGACTTGCTGAAAATAAGCAGGCGACTCAGTCAGATTAGAAATTCCTTTTAAGGTAAACTTAACCAAAAAAGAGGAATGACAATGAGCTGCTATAAAAATGAGAACTTAATCGAAGAAGCCATACATGTTTTAGCGATGGAGGGGTTTGAAGCTTTACCTAAGCTTGTCTCCAGGTTGATGAATGAGGCTATGTTAATAGAAAGGGAGCGCCATTTAAATGCCAGTCCTTATGAGCGAACTGGCGATAGAAACGGATATGCGAACGGCTTTAAACCAAGGTTAATTAACACAGGTCAAGGTCAGCTTGAGCTACAGATACCGCAGGTTAGAGACTCCAATGAAGCCTTCTATCCATCAGTCTTAGAGCGAGGTGTACGCTCTGATAGAGCACTTAAGCTGGCTGTCGCTGAAATGTATGTGCATGGGGTTTCCACGCGCAAAGTTGAAAAGGTGCTAAAGCAACTCTGTGGAACAGATATTTCAAGCACAGAGGTAAGCCGTTGCGCTAAATTGTTGGATGAAGATTTAAAGAAATGGCGAAATAAGCCGTTAGGAAAGATAAAATATCTTTGGCTAGATGCACGTTATGAGAAGGTGCGCACTAGCGGCACAGTACAAGACTGTGCGGTATTGATAGCCTATGGCTTTGATGAATCAACCGGCAAGAGAACAGTGCTAGGTGTTTCTGTTGCGTTATCAGAGGCTGAGGTACATTGGCGTGATTTTCTTCAGCAGTTGGTTGAGCGAGGTATACATGGTATTGAGTTGATTACTAGCGACGCTCATACTGGCCTAAAAGCCGCTAGAAGAGCTGTGTTCCCCAGTGTTCCTTGGCAACGCTGCCAATTTCATTTGCAGCAAAATGCTCAGGCTCACATACCAAAGCGCTCAATGAAGGAACCAGTAGCTGAGGAGATTACAGCTATATTTAATGCCTCAAACATTCATGAGTCGGAAAGACTATTGGCTATGGCGGTAGATAAATATCAGCAAACAGCACCAGAGCTTTCTTCTTGGTTGGAAGTGAATATACCGGAGGGCTTAGTAGTGATGAACTTTGACAGGCCGCATCAAAAAAGATTAAGAACCAGTAACATAGCTGAGCGCGTAAACAGAGAGGTAAAAAGAAGGACGCATACAGTTGGAATTTTCCCTAATACTGAATCGTGCCTAAGGCTCGTATCAGCTGTTTTAGTGGAAATTGATGACCAGTGGAGCGGATCACCTAGATACTTAAGTTGAAGTGAATAATAAGGCTTCATAGGGTTTTAGGATAGATCATTCTTGTTCTTATTAACGAGATATAATTGCTATTACCTAAAAGTTAATAATTTATTTTGAGAGGAGAAAAATTTGAGGTATAAATAATTTTTTAGATTGATTAGCATAATTAATTTAAGATATTATGCGATGAGACAGGTACAATAGAGTGCCATTTAGAATTTTAAAGGTTTTTCTAAGTACTGAAGTTGGTTTTTACAGACAAAATAACGCTCTATCAGCTTTTTAAATTAGCATTAATATACTGATCAACTGCATTCCAAAGAACCTTTATGTGAAAGTTGACACTGCGCGCCTTAACCATAACAGCAGCGCCATGCAAGCCACGCAAAAACTCTTCCTCAGCTAGTGGATTTCTCAGCTCAATAGACTTTACAAGGTTATAATAAATCGAAGCAACACCGGCTCTATCAATCCCGTCTTTACACGAAATATTAAATGATTTTGGCTGCAGCTTCTCTAATATAAAATTAGTTAGCTCAAACTTAATAAAATGAAAGTAAAGCGCCTGACGCTCCCTAACCGTTAAGTTGGCTTTTCTACCCAACCCTAAGGCAGAAATGCTTTTATTTAACAACTCGATTAACTTTTCTTTCTCTTGCTCAAAAGAATAACCTCTACTATCTTCTCCATATAAAAGTTGCTTAACATTCTTACTTATACAAAAGTCCTGACCATTATTCGCTGCAATGTCTAATATCAGCTTTTTAGTATCTTGCATAAGGAAATGCTTAGACTGAGCTAACCCACCAACTGACAACAATCCCCCATCTGCAGGCAAGGTGATAACTGCAATATGAGGCTGACGCTGCTCAAGTCTGTGAAGCTCATTTGTCAATACGGTTTCATGTCTAGCAAAACTAAATCTCCCCCTATCTCGCGCCAAGTTATTAAAATAAACATGTGTAATAGTCCCTGAAAAAGAGTTTTGCTTCGCACACCACATTTCAAATAATGGACTAACTCTTGTTTTCCCATCGTGCCTCTGCGCTTGCGTCCCACAACGAATTTCCTTTAAATGACGTTGATAATGGTATTGTCTTAAAGTTGGGAAGGAAGTATGCTGCATCGGCTTATAGTGACTTGAAAAAAGTGTTTTAAATCTACTCCATCTAGGACCAACAGAACTAGGATTTACAACATTCACTTTTCTTCTCGACGACGAAAGGCTTTCCATCACACTTTCTTCTAAATCTTCAGTCTGATTAACAACCTCAGCAAGATTAGAAACAGCCTGCCAAGACTCACCTAAAGGATCACTATAATTTTGATAAATCAAGTCAGGCCGGCTTCGCCGGCAACTTTCTAAGCCTCTAAGAGTTTAGTCTTTACAAAGCCACGAGTATTATTAAGTCTCAAACTAGTCAAACCTGCCCATGGAATAATAACGAATAAAAATAACACACCTGCTATAGAAATTGCTTCAGGTAGCTGAGCAATAACTCACCTACTATACGCGCTTCTCATTTTACTCTAAGAATAATGAAACGCTTTAGTATCAAACAAATCTTGGTAACCAATCAGAACTGGTGGAACTTTCACACCAAGTACAAAGATAAAATCAGAGAAGCTATTGTCATTGGCATTGTTAAGCTGCTTAGCTGCAAACATCCTATGCGTGGCCATAAAGAGTATCATTGCAGTAATCCAAACTGTTCACACGTCAAATACATCCGCCATACCTGCAAAGCTAAAAGCTGTTCATCGTGTGGTAAAAAAGCCACAGAAGTATGGATACAACAACAAATGGCAATCTTACCCAACACTGCATGGCAACACATCACATTCACCATGCCCTCTACTCTTTGGGACTGCTTTTGGACAAACAGAGAGCTTCTTAATTTACTCCCACCATTAGCAGCAAAGGTGTTACTCAAGCTTGCTAAAAACAAGAGGGTTAAACCCGGTGTATTTATCGCGCTTCACACCTTTGGCAGAGATCTAAAGCGCAATGTGCATCTTCATGCGTCAATCACTCTGGGTGGTATCAACAAAGAGTTAACACAATGGAAAAGCCTCTACTTCCATCAACCTACACTAATGTCCATGTGGCGTTATGAGGTCATTAACCTTTTTAGAAACCACCACCAGGACAAAGGGCTTATTCTGCCAAATCAGTTAGCCTCTACACTGAACCACACTTTCAACTTTAATCAACTGCTTGATCAGCTTTACCAAAAACGATGGGTAGTACATTGCGCAAAGCCCTCAAAGAATCACAAACAAAACGTTAAATACGATAGAGCGTTATTTTGTCTGTAAAAACCAACTTCAGTACTTAGAAAAACCTTTAAAATTCTAAATGGCACTCTATTGTACCTGTCTCATCGCATAATATCTTAAATTAATTATGCTAATCAATCTAAAAAATTATTTATACCTCAAATTTTTCTCCTCTCAAAATAAATTATTAACTTTTAGGTAATAGCAATTATATCTCGTTAATAAGAACAAGAATGATCTATCCTAAAACCCTATGAAGCCTTATTATTCACTTCAACTTAAGTATCTAGGTGATCCGCTCCACTGGTCATCAATTTCCACTAAAACAGCTGATACGAGCCTTAGGCACGATTCAGTATTAGGGAAAATTCCAACTGTATGCGTCCTTCTTTTTACCTCTCTGTTTACGCGCTCAGCTATGTTACTGGTTCTTAATCTTTTTTGATGCGGCCTGTCAAAGTTCATCACTACTAAGCCCTCCGGTATATTCACTTCCAACCAAGAAGAAAGCTCTGGTGCTGTTTGCTGATATTTATCTACCGCCATAGCCAATAGTCTTTCCGACTCATGAATGTTTGAGGCATTAAATATAGCTGTAATCTCCTCAGCTACTGGTTCCTTCATTGAGCGCTTTGGTATGTGAGCCTGAGCATTTTGCTGCAAATGAAATTGGCAGCGTTGCCAAGGAACACTGGGGAACACAGCTCTTCTAGCGGCTTTTAGGCCAGTATGAGCGTCGCTAGTAATCAACTCAATACCATGTATACCTCGCTCAACCAACTGCTGAAGAAAATCACGCCAATGTACCTCAGCCTCTGATAACGCAACAGAAACACCTAGCACTGTTCTCTTGCCGGTTGATTCATCAAAGCCATAGGCTATCAATACCGCACAGTCTTGTACTGTGCCGCTAGTGCGCACCTTCTCATAACGTGCATCTAGCCAAAGATATTTTATCTTCCCTAACGGCTTATTTCGCCATTTCTTTAAATCTTCATCCAACAATTTAGCGCAACGGCTTACCTCTGTGCTTGAAATATCTGTTCCACAGAGTTGCTTTAGCACCTTTTCAACTTTGCGCGTGGAAACCCCATGCACATACATTTCAGCGACAGCCAGCTTAAGTGCTCTATCAGAGCGTACACCTCGCTCTAAGACTGATGGATAGAAGGCTTCATTGGAGTCTCTAACCTGCGGTATCTGTAGCTCAAGCTGACCTTGACCTGTGTTAATTAACCTTGGTTTAAAGCCGTTCGCATATCCGTTTCTATCGCCAGTTCGCTCATAAGGACTGGCATTTAAATGGCGCTCCCTTTCTATTAACATAGCCTCATTCATCAACCTGGAGACAAGCTTAGGTAAAGCTTCAAACCCCTCCATCGCTAAAACATGTATGGCTTCTTCGATTAAGTTCTCATTTTTATAGCAGCTCATTGTCATTCCTCTTTTTTGGTTAAATTTACCTTAAAAGGAATTTCTAATCTGACTGAGTCGCCTGCTTATTTTCAGCAAGTCAATGGAATTTACAGAAAGGATGGCGCACTAGCTTAAATACTTAGGTCGATACACCAAACGTCCTCCTATTGCTGAGTCAAAAATTAAAAACTTTGATGGGAGCAGCCTCAGTTTTAATTATCTTGATCACGTCTCTAAAACCTACAAGCAATTTAAATTAACCGCGGAAGAGTTTATTGCTCGATTTATTCAACACATTCCTGATGTTGGCTTTCGTATGGTGCGTTATTATGGGTTTCTTGCTAACCGGGTGCGAGGTGAGATGCTACCCGGGTGCTGCCTCTATATAATGTAGGCTATATTGCTGCTGGCACGCCAAAATCATTGACCTTCTCCCAAAACTGATCCCATCTGCCTTTAGTCTTTACTAGTGTTCTCAAGCATAAAACGATTTTCATTCCCTTGTCTTTCCAGCGCATTCCTGATCCGCCTAATCTTTGTTTAACAATTGTTTTACATGCTGCTTCAGTGACGCCAGAGCCAATTGGTGCATTCTGCTTAATCAAATTATGATACGACATTCGCTTTTCTTTAATATTATTTTCAAAATACGTAATTGTTCCTTCTAGCTTTTCTCTAAGCGATTTATTCAGTTTTTTATTTAGATGCTCTTTAAGCTCAGCAAGTATTCTACCTGCCGCACCTTTCTTGTGCTTTAAGTCATGACATCTCTCTTCGAGCCAAACATCACGCTCATCTCTTTCAGATTTTTTGGTAAATACTGCCTTTGATGCTTCGCCGAGATATTCAGTTGCATGCCAAAAATCTAAAATTTGCGTATCAGTATGTTTTTTTAGAAATGGCCAATTATTTTTTGCTCCATCAGCAACGCCAATTGTTTTAGCATCAGGGTAATATTTCTTTTTCAGCTTTATTTCCTTTTCAAGCCTATTAAAGAATTCATCTTTTCCATATTCTGGTGATGCTGCAACGTAGGTTGTGTGCAGGCGTGCACCATGCTTATCATACATGGAAATAGTTCCAACCATGCTCTCTCTATAACCATCATCAACGGTGAGAACATATGCACCATCTAAGCTAATACTTAGCATCTCAATGCCTGCATCAAGCTTTGGCTCTTCATATTCCCACTCAGCCTCTTTGGCTTGTGCAATACCGCCAACAAAATCAGTTGCCCGTTGCAAGTATGAATGTGAGATTTTACGGTTATGATTGACCTTGAGATCATCAATAACACTAGGAGCAGGTAAGTTTGAGTATTTATGTGAGATTATTTTTGCAAATCGCGGTGTTGATCCTTGGATAATTCTAGCCTTATCTTCTAAAGGACAAAAGACCTTCCCGCCTTTAGAGGTTTGATAAACATAACGCTTAACTCGAGCAACTCCATAAGGCGTTTGGTAATTTGCTTCATCTCTACTTCGTGCTGTTAGCTTTATTTTTCCAACATGGATAGGAGAGCCATCTGCATCAAACTTACTTAAAGCTTTTTCAGTGGCTAATGTTCCAACCTCATTAAGGCCGTCAAGAATTGCATCCTCACATTCAAGCATGGATCCTTTTAGTGGAAGCTTGAGCTCAATAGTTAATTCATTATTTTCATCAGAGAGAATTCTAGCTAACATCCAAACACCATCCGTAATCAAGTTAAAGTGTATATTATGCTATATTTTCTACATTATATAAAGGCAGCACCCTGCTACCCAAAGTCAGACTCCTATTAGGTGAAACTGATCCAAACACACCCCAGGTCAATTACCGCACTTTAATGCAAAATAATTTTAACATTGACCCCTATGAATGTGTTCTATGCGGTAGCCAAATGTTTTTAGCTAACTGCTGGTATAGACAACCTAACCGTTACAAATTGCTATCAAAGCATCGTGAACTCGCCTTACTGAAAAAAATCTAATAACTTCCTAGGGGGGTAGTCCGTCCAAAACAACAAATAACAGCTAGTTTTGGCTATTGTTTGTCATAACTAACCCTGCCCCACCACTAAATAGATTTTATAAAAAATACCTGTGCTAAAATTACTCATTTTAATTGGTGGTATTTTTACCAATTGACACATTGAAATTCCTTAATATCGAGTTAACTAACGCTAACAACTCATCAGGGTAGTTATTATGCCTAGCAAAATACCTTTCTATGTACTGCTCAAGCAATATTAAAAAATTAGTATAAAGATCACCATAAGCAAAACTTTCTTTATACGCGCTATTTTTAAACTCACGTACCTGACACAAACAAGAGCAAAGCTCCTCTGCTAACTGATCACCACTCTCAAAAGAAACCGGATCTGCTGATACATCTAAACAACGCAAGTAATTCCAAGCATTTTTATTATGCAGTTCATCACTATCATCACTAACTAGCGGCATATATTTACCCTCAACATTATCTTTTACTATTTAGTTTTACAGGTTTATCACTTTAAGCTTAATTAACTAAACATTTAAATTAACTTAAAAAATAAGAAAGGCTAGGATAGAGCGTTATTTTGTCTGTAAAAACCAACTTCAGTACTTAGAAAAACCTTTAAAGTTCTAAATGGCACTCTATTGTACCTGTCTCATCGCATAATATCTTAAATTAATTATGCTAATCAATCTAAAAAATTATTTATACCTCAAATTTTTCTCCTCTCAAAATAAATTATTAACTTTTAGGTAATAGCAATTATATCTCGTTAATAAGAACAAGAATGATCTATCCTAAAACCCTATGAAGCCTTATTATTCACTTCAACTTAAGTATCTAGGTGATCCGCTCCACTGGTCATCAATTTCCACTAAAACAGCTGATACGAGCCTTAGGCACGATTCAGTATTAGGGAAAATTCCAACTGTATGCGTCCTTCTTTTTACCTCTCTGTTTACGCGCTCAGCTATGTTACTGGTTCTTAATCTTTTTTGATGCGGCCTGTCAAAGTTCATCACTACTAAGCCCTCCGGTATATTCACTTCCAACCAAGAAGAAAGCTCTGGTGCTGTTTGCTGATATTTATCTACCGCCATAGCCAATAGTCTTTCCGACTCATGAATGTTTGAGGCATTAAATATAGCTGTAATCTCCTCAGCTACTGGTTCCTTCATTGAGCGCTTTGGTATGTGAGCCTGAGCATTTTGCTGCAAATGAAATTGGCAGCGTTGCCAAGGAACACTGGGGAACACAGCTCTTCTAGCGGCTTTTAGGCCAGTATGAGCGTCGCTAGTAATCAACTCAATACCATGTATACCTCGCTCAACCAACTGCTGAAGAAAATCACGCCAATGTACCTCAGCCTCTGATAACGCAACAGAAACACCTAGCACTGTTCTCTTGCCGGTTGATTCATCAAAGCCATAGGCTATCAATACCGCACAGTCTTGTACTGTGCCGCTAGTGCGCACCTTCTCATAACGTGCATCTAGCCAAAGATATTTTATCTTTCCTAACGGCTTATTTCGCCATTTCTTTAAATCTTCATCCAACAATTTAGCGCAACGGCTTACCTCTGTGCTTGAAATATCTGTTCCACAGAGTTGCTTTAGCACCTTTTCAACTTTGCGCGTGGAAACCCCATGCACATACATTTCAGCGACAGCCAGCTTAAGTGCTCTATCAGAGCGTACACCTCGCTCTAAGACTGATGGATAGAAGGCTTCATTGGAGTCTCTAACCTGCGGTATCTGTAGCTCAAGCTGACCTTGACCTGTGTTAATTAACCTTGGTTTAAAGCCGTTCGCATATCCGTTTCTATCGCCAGTTCGCTCATAAGGACTGGCATTTAAATGGCGCTCCCTTTCTATTAACATAGCCTCATTCATCAACCTGGAGACAAGCTTAGGTAAAGCTTCAAACCCCTCCATCGCTAAAACATGTATGGCTTCTTCGATTAAGTTCTCATTTTTATAGCAGCTCATTGTCATTCCTCTTTTTTGGTTAAGTTTACCTTAAAAGGAATTTCTAATCTGACTGAGTCGCCTGCTTATTTTCAGCAAGTCAATGGAATTTACAGAAAGGATGGCGCACTAGCAAGGCTAGTGTGGCCTTGAATAAGCAATAGAATTACAAATCATTAGAGTGATATTGCTGCATGTAGTACTTTTTTGTATACTGCGCTGCTTACTGGAACACGTCCACACGAAGGTGTATTGCTTGGGATGGTTGTAGTACGTTTTAGGGAGAGGTGTCTGAGTGGGTGAGTGCCGAAGGCACGAACGACTGGCCAGGGAAGCAACGCGACGATTAGGCAGCGTTGCGGTGGCCAGGCTGGAACATGTCCACACGGAGGTGTACTGCTTGGGATGGTTGTAGTACGTTTTAGGGAGAGGTGTCTGAGTGGTTTAAAGAGCACGCCTGGAAAGTGTGTATGTGGCTAACGCTGCATCGAGGGTTCGAATCCCTCTCTCTCCGAATGAATTAAAAAGCCCATCCGTAGGATGGGTTTTTTAATTCATCTGAAAGCTAGAGGGATATTCTCGAACCCGAGAAGAGGGTTCAACAAAACGCACACGGATGTGTAGCGTTTTGATCGCGCAAAGCGCGACCCGAAGGGCGAGCGACAGGGATGTCGCGAGTAAATCCCTCTCTCCACCAAAAAATAAAAGCCCATCCGCAGGATGGGTTTTTACCTAGAAAAAGCTCAATCCTTTTTAAGCAAGTTCAACGCGCTTTTCAACCAGAAAAATAAATGTAAACGAGTTCTAGCTAGTCACTCATAGTGCGACCAAAGGTCGCAAGATTTTAACTGTTTTTGATTTTTCATAAAGTTGATAAACGATACGATGTTGAATGTTAATTCGCCTGGAATAGGCTCCTTTCAAATTGCCAACTAACTCTTCATAATCAGGTGGAGTTTGGAGTGGATTCTCAGCTAATACATTTATTAGTAATTGAGCTTTCTTCTTTAACCCAGAGGCAGCTAATTTCTTAGCATCTTTTTGATGCCTGAGATGTATAAACAATCTTCCAACTCACCAATCTAGCTCTTTCTTACAGTTTTTAAGTGGTGTTTTAAGGCCTGCTTGTATTGACTCTGTCATACCAGGAATTGAGCTAAGGTATAATGTCTCTTGAATTGCGCTCCAATCTTCTTCAGAAATAAGCACTGCATTAGAGCGCTTACCTGTAATCAGCAAAGGCTTATGAGACTTTGCCACTTGATCAATCAAGCTATATAGCTGGCTCCTTGCTGCTGTCACACTGTATGTTGCCATAATCATATACCTCTTTGTTAAACCATTTTATGATAACGTACCTAATAACGTACGTTAATACTTTTTACAAAAACACCCATCCCAAAACTCCCACTCCAACTTAATCGCAGTCAAAAAAACCTCTGCAACTGAAGGAGCAAGTCTATCAGGTACTGATAACAAGTGGCGTTCAAATAATTCAACCATACACTCTGTTGCCTGCTGAAACTCCAGACTTGCATAACAATCAAGCCAAGCTTGATAAGGATTACCTGCGCAACTTTTCGATTTAAGAGCTCTACCAACCTCGGCATAAACCCAAAAACAAGGCACGACGCTCGCTAAACCTTCGGTGATAGATCTCGTCGCAACCATGCATGACAAAAATTCAGTATATGCCAAACAAGCTTTTCGCTTCGTTAACTCTTCCAACGGTAAAGGTTTAGTTTTCAAGATCCTCTCGTACAAGCAATTTTCATCCGCCACAGCTTGTAAAGCAAAATTTTGTAAACATAATTTATCCCTTTCACTAGTTGCCTTATCTGCCAACCCCTGTAAAGCCCGGCTAAAATCAAATAAATAAAGTTGATCTTGCTGTAAATATAAAACCATTGCCTCAACAGGTAAATTGCCATCAGCCAAACCAACTAAAAAAGGATGCACTAAAATCTCTTCTACTAATGGTATGGCTTTTAGCTGTAAATCACTAAACCTCATCAAATACTCCTAAATTAAAGAAATGATTAATTGGGCCATTGCCTTCTCCCAAACGATAGTATCTACCCTCTAAAATAGCCTTGCTCAAATAACGCTTTGCTTTTGAAACTGATTCAGTTAATGAAAATCCCTGAGCCAAACAAGTTGCGATCGCAGCTGAAAGCGAACAGCCCGTACCGTGAACATTGTTTGTTTTGACCTTTTCTGCACAAAACCATTGCTCATCCTGCTCCTGATAGCAATACAATACATCCTCAGCTTGATCACAAGCACTATGTCCACCCTTTAACAATACATTAGTCTTATATCGCTGAGCCAACTGGCAGACTGCTTGAGACATTTTTACTTTAGAATCAATCCCATAATTTAATAACAATGATGCCTCAATTAAATTAGGCGTAATTAGCGTTGCTGATTGAAAAAGACTCTTATAATCCTCAGGACCAGCGCCTTCAATCAACTTATCACCACTTGTCGCCCGCATCACTGGATCAACAACCACATGACCTGCCTTACTATTCAAAAGCCATTCTTGTACTACGGACATAATTTCATTCGAACCAAGCATGCCCACTTTTATCGCATCAATTTTTATATCACTACATACTGCTTGCAACTGTGCTTTAATTGCCTCTACTCCAACCAACTCTATTTTTGTCACACCCTTGGTATTCTGTGCTGTAACTGCAGTAATAACTGTTACCGCATAACCACCTAGTGCAGCGATAGCTTTAATATCAGCCTGAATACCAGCACCGGCAGAACTATCTGAACCAGCAATTGTTAATACCGTTAAATAGTTTTTCATAGTAATTTCTCTATTAACTCTTCAGCGCTATCAGAAGGATTATCACTGTGTGTAATTGCTGAAACAACTGCAATATGCTGTAACAAATTAATAGGTAACTCAGTTAACGTTTTCTTATTCAAACCGCCGATTAACACACAAGGTTTGGGTGATAGCAAAGCAATAATTTCTTCTAGCTCTGAAACTGCAACAGGATTACCTGCATCTAACTTAGTTGCTGTAGCAAAAACCGGCCCTATGCCAAAGTAATTAACTGGATAATCCCTACAGTGGTGCGCTTCATCAAGGCTACTAATAGATAAACCGATCACCGCCTTCTCACCTAGAATTTCTCTAGCCACTAAAGCATTCACATCGGACTGCCCTAAATGAACACCATCACCAACCTTTTGAGCTACAGCAACGCTATCATTAATAATAAAAAGCACCCCCTTTGGCAGCTGTGACTGAATATTTTGAGCAAGCTCAAATAAAGACTTTTCATCAACCTCCTTCCATCTAAGCTGATAGCAAGTTACCCCACCCTGAATCGCCAACCTTATAGTCTTTAACAAAGGGTACCGCTGACAGTCATCCGGGCCTGCTACCAAACAAAGCTTTAGCTGATCAACTAAATCAGACATGACTCAACCACTTGCCAATTAGGCTCAATAAGTTCATGCTCATGCAAACGATAAAGCGCATCAAGCAACTCACTATAGAAGCTACCAGGCCCCCGCGAACTTTTCCCTGCTTGTTCTGCAGCGATACCAAATGACAGCATTGCACTCGCACTTGCCAATACCAAGTCAGGTTCTATAGCTAAAAACGCGCCTATCAGCGCACTCACCGAACACCCCATTCCGGTAATATGGGTAAGCATTTCATCACCTTGCTGACAGCAGATGACATTGTCTCGATAACAAACCAGATCGTCTTTACCACTGACTACTACACAACAGTTATATTGTTTAGAAAGCTGTTGGGCCATCTCTAATGCCACATAACTCCCTTCGGTGCTATCAACACCCTTAGTGCTCTGTCTTTCGCTAGCTAAGGCCATAATCTCTGAGGCATTACCATGTACCACACTAACACCTTTAGCAAGTAGCGCTTGTGCTGTTTTAGTACGTAATGTAGAAGCACCTGCACCAACAGGGTCTAGCACGATGGGCAATTTACCCTGTAATGCAAAGCGCTGCGCGTGCTCGAGTGAAGCTATCCAGCGCTCATCTAACGTACCAATATTTAAGACTAAAGCTTGAGCTAGAAATATTAACTCTCCTAACTCATCAAGAGCATGCGCCATAATTGGTGATGAACCTGTCGCCAACAATACGTTCGCACTAGGATTCATTGCCACCCAATTAGTTACATTAAGAACTAACGGTGTAGTAAGGCGCATTTTTTTTAGCAGTTGTGAAATACTTTGAGCAGTAAGTAAAGTTGACATCGTTCCTCCTATAAAGTTCAGCATAGGAGTACGATCGATATTGAATAGCTATCTTATTTATCATCACAACTTCCTACGCTGGTACTAACCAGATCAGGTTAAAGGGTTGAGCAATTGCTCTCTCAGCCTCTAAGGGGCACCCCTGGTGAATATGAACTGGCAAGATTATCGCGAGCATAGCTATGCGTCAACCGCTAGTCTCTTCCAATGCAAGATGAGCCTGAAATAGCCCCCACTTTCCAATGCAAAGTGGGCCTGAAGTTGTTGCGTGATCGTTCATCCTATATGGATGAATATCAATATGAACGACATAGAATTAAACACACTTGCCCAGATTGAGCAATTTCTATCCTCATCAACCCAGCTTACCTTTGAAGCTACATTACGAGCAGAATCTTACCTATGGGTTACGAACACATTAAAAAAATTTGCTTATTGCGGTATGTGTAAAAAGGACAAAGGATTGATTCGTGATTACCTGCAACGAATGACTGGTTACTCACGTTCACAAATTACTAGGCTAATTGCTCAGTATCAAAAGTCAGGAAAAGTTGTTGTTAAGCAACGATCACCTAGAAATAAGTTTAGCTTAATCTATACGCATGAGGATACTTGGTTGTTAGCTGAAACGGATCAGGTTCATCAAACGCTTAGCGGGCCTACCACAAAAAAACTTTGCGAGAGAGCCTTTCATTTGTTTGGAGATAAGCGTTATGCGCGTCTTGCTTTTATCTCAGTCTCTCATCTTTACAATCTTCGACAAACTGAAACCTACCAGGCTAGTGCGCCATCCTTTCTGTAAATTCCATTGACTTGCTGAAAATAAGCAGGCGACTCAGTCAGATTAGAAATTCCTTTTAAGGTAAACTTAACCAAAAAAAAGGAATGACAATGAGCTGCTATAAAAATGAGAACTTAATCGAAGAAGCCATACATGTTTTAGCGATGGAGGGGTTTGAAGCTTTACCTAAGCTTGTCTCCAGGTTGATGAATGAGGCTATGTTAATAGAAAGGGAGCGCCATTTAAATGCCAGTCCTTATGAGCGAACTGGCGATAGAAACGGATATGCGAACGGCTTTAAACCAAGGTTAAATAACACAGGTCAAGGTCAGCTTGAGCTACAGATACCGCAGGTTAGAGACTCCAATGAAGCCTTCTATCCATCAGTCTTAGAGCGAGGTGTACGCTCTGATAGAGCACTTAAGCTGGCTGTCGCTGAAATGTATGTGCATGGGGTTTCCACGCGCAAAGTTGAAAAGGTGCTAAAGCAACTCTGTGGAACAGATATTTCAAGCACAGAGGTAAGCCGTTGCGCTAAATTGTTGGATGAAGATTTAAAGAAATGGCGAAATAAGCCGTTAGGAAAGATAAAATATCTTTGGCTAGATGCACGTTATGAGAAGGTGCGCACTAGCGGCACAGTACAAGACTGTGCGGTATTGATAGCCTATGGCTTTGATGAATCAACCGGCAAGAGAACAGTGCTAGGTGTTTCTGTTGCGTTATCAGAGGCTGAGGTACATTGGCGTGATTTTCTTCAGCAGTTGGTTGAGCGAGGTATACATGGTATTGAGTTGATTACTAGCGACGCTCATACTGGCCTAAAAGCCGCTAGAAGAGCTGTGTTCCCCAGTGTTCCTTGGCAACGCTGCCAATTTCATTTGCAGCAAAATGCTCAGGCTCACATACCAAAGCGCTCAATGAAGGAACCAGTAGCTGAGGAGATTACAGCTATATTTAATGCCTCAAACATTCATGAGTCGGAAAGACTATTGGCTATGGCGGTAGATAAATATCAGCAAACAGCACCAGAGCTTTCTTCTTGGTTGGAAGTGAATATACCGGAGGGCTTAGTAGTGATGAACTTTGACAGGCCGCATCAAAAAAGATTAAGAACCAGTAACATAGCTGAGCGCGTAAACAGAGAGGTAAAAAGAAGGACGCATACAGTTGGAATTTTCCCTAATACTGAATCGTGCCTAAGGCTCGTATCAGCTGTTTTAGTGGAAATTGATGACCAGTGGAGCGGATCACCTAGATACTTAAGTTGAAGTGAATAATAAGGCTTCATAGGGTTTTAGGATAGATCATTCTTGTTCTTATTAACGAGATATAATTGCTATTACCTAAAAGTTAATAATTTATTTTGAGAGGAGAAAAATTTGAGGTATAAATAATTTTTTAGATTGATTAGCATAATTAATTTAAGATATTATGCGATGAGACAGGTACAATAGAGTGCCATTTAGAATTTTAAAGGTTTTTCTAAGTACTGAAGTTGGTTTTTACAGACAAAATAACGCTCTATCCGATAACTGGACCACCTGCTAACGCCAATCCAACATTTGCTGTCCATAGGCTGATTGCTCTACCTTTTTGGTGCTCTGGGTAAATACTAATAAGCATCGCCTGCGATACAGGCAACATAATTGCGTTACCGACCCCTCCGAAAAGCATAAAAAAGATGATTTGATTCGGTGACCGTGATAAGCCGCTACCCAACAAGGCAACGGCTAACGTGGCATACCCAATTAAGAATATTTTTTTACGACCATAGATATCAGCTAACCTTCCTGCCAAGACCAATGACGCACAAGTTACAATACCAAAGCCATTCATAATCCACTGCACTTGTCGTAAAGAAGCATGGAGGGAGTGGTGAATAACTGGCAAGGCCATATTGACCATGGAGAAAATCATCGCCATAACAACCATACCACAGCAAATACCAAGAATGCTTAACCGGTGAAAAGAAGAGTTAGCTGTCATAAGCACAAAGCTCTAGTAAGTTTTCAGGGCTGTATATTAATAGCTCTTTTTGCTTTTTTGAGAGCCGTTTAATTTGCTTTTCAAGTTTTAATGCTAAAGAAAGTTCGTCACCAACACACCAGCTTGCTGCAACTTTAACCGGTGGAAAGGATCGTGTGTACTTACACTTAGCATTACCTTCAAGGTGCTCCTGAAAGCGACGCTCAAGATTAGTGGTATAACCTGTGTAGTAAGCCCCGTTACTACATTCTAATATATAGACAGTATATTTTTTCACCTTAAAAACCACAAACTTTATTTTAAATACCAATATTTTTAGTATTCTACACAAAAATTTGCATGGTATAGTAATTTACTGAGAACTACCCAAAATTGTTATCTCCCTACCTGAACTGAATTCGATAATTCTTTTTGTTCTTCTTGAGAAACACTATTTTCTTTAAAAAATTGCTCTACTAAGTGATACGTTAGAAGTTTTCTAATACCCTTCGCAATAAAGTGTCGTGTCACCTTGCCCTTACCATCTCCTAATTTAGCTAGCATAATTGCGTAATCGTCATAAGCTTTTTCCTTACCTATCTCATACTGAAAACTACCCAAAATTTAAATCAGCAAAATAATGCTGAAATATTGTGTAAAAATGACTATGCTTTGTCTTTTTAACAAGACTAACGAGATGAGTATAAATGTTAAACTTCGCCGATTACGCTGCCCCTCTTTTTTCAAAATTAACTGGGAAAGTTGTTTTAAAAAAATCTATCGACGATTGTAGGAAAGCTATTAACTGAAGGTAGTTGTAAGTTGTTCAGTTCATCAAAAGATAACAATGAGTATAAAAAGATGATTCGTACACTTACCGGTGAAAATAAAAGGGTGCTGCCTCTATATAATGTAGGCTATATTGCTGCTGGCACGCCAAAATCATTGACCTTCTCCCAAAACTGATCCCATCTGCCTTTAGTCTTTACTAGTGTTCTCAAGCATAAAACGATTTTCATTCCCTTGTCTTTCCAGCGCATTCCTGATCCGCCTAATCTTTGTTTAACAATTGTTTTACATGCTGCTTCAGTGACGCCAGAGCCAATTGGTGCATTCTGCTTAATCAAATTATGATACGACATTCGCTTTTCTTTAATATTATTTTCAAAATACGTAATT
Source organism: Gammaproteobacteria bacterium (assembly GCA_965196985.1). Lineage (GTDB taxonomy): Bacteria > Pseudomonadota > Gammaproteobacteria > UBA12402 > UBA12402 > 2-12-FULL-35-23. The sequence continues at coordinate 154,540 of CBDALO010000143.1, forward strand.
GTTCCTTCTAGCTTTTCTCTAAGCGATTTATTCAGTTTTTTATTTAGATGCTCTTTAAGCTCAGCAAGTATTCTACCTGCCGCACCTTTCTTGTGCTTTAAGTCATGACATCTCTCTTCGAGCCAAACATCACGCTCATCTCTTTCAGATTTTTTGGTAAATACTGCCTTTGATGCTTCGCCGAGATATTCAGTTGCATGCCAAAAATCTAAAATTTGCGTATCAGTATGTTTTTTTAGAAATGGCCAATTATTTTTTGCTCCATCAGCAACGCCAATTGTTTTAGCATCAGGGTAATATTTCTTTTTCAGCTTTATTTCCTTTTCAAGCCTATTAAAGAATTCATCTTTTCCATATTCTGGTGATGCTGCAACGTAGGTTGTGTGCAGGCGTGCACCATGCTTATCATACATGGAAATAGTTCCAACCATGCTCTCTCTATAACCATCATTAACGGTGAGAACATATGCACCATCTAAGCTAATACTTAGCATCTCAATGCCTGCATCAAGCTTTGGCTCTTCATATTCCCACTCAGCCTCTTTGGCTTGTGCAATACCGCCAACAAAATCAGTTGCCCGTTGCAAGTATGAATGTGAGATTTTACGGTTATGATTGACCTTGAGATCATCAATAACACTAGGAGCAGGTAAGTTTGAGTATTTATGTGAGATTATTTTTGCAAATCGCGGTGTTGATCCTTGGATAATTCTAGCCTTATCTTCTAAAGGACAAAAGATCTTCCCGCCTTTAGAGGTTTGATAAACATAACGCTTAACTCGAGCAACTCCATAAGGCGTTTGGTAATTTGCTTCATCTCTACTTCGTGCTGTTAGCTTTATTTTTCCAACATGGATAGGAGAGCCATCTGCATCAAACTTACTTAAAGCTTTTTCAGTGGCTAATGTTCCAACCTCATTAAGGCCGTCAAGAATTGCATCCTCACATTCAAGCATGGATCCTTTTAGTGGAAGCTTGAGCTCAATAGTTAATTCATTATTTTCATCAGAGAGAATTCTAGCTAACATCCAAACACCATCCGTAATCAAGTTAAAGTGTATATTATGCTATATTTTCTACATTATATAAAGGCAGCACCCAAATAAAAGCACCGATTTAGATCCAATAAAAACAAATGATGTATTGCTAGAACAGAGCTGTGAAAAACTTTCACACGCCAGTAAAATTGATGTTCTTCATGATCCTTCTGATATTAGAAAGCCACATAGCAAGCAAACTGAAAATCTAGGTAAAGTAAGGAGTCTGGACGGGGATATTATCAATGGTTACAGCACGCATAACGCAGTTGCATTAGTACCTGGTGATAAGGCTGTGCATCTACTATCGCATGTAAGCTACAGCAATAAAGACCCTAAGTTTTTAAAAGCTGAGCATATTAAGAAAATAGAGGCTGGAAAGCCATTTGAGGGAGATAAAGAGGCCAAGAGTCTTTATGAATCTGGTGATTACTTTAATAAAAAGCTGCTGTCTATTCGTGAAATAGAAAAAATAGGAATCTGCCTAAAATCAAAGAATGAAGATGCAACCATTACCCATATTCTAGATAGAGAGTTTGATGATAATGACTATCTCTCACTAATTGATACAAACCTAGATCAAGACTTTATTATTCGCTCAAAAATAACAAGAACAATAGAAGGTAGAGGTGATGATGGTAAAAAGCTTAAGCTGATTAACGCTGATTTTGATGCTCAAGGCGAAAAGCAATTCCAAAAGTTAACAGTTGGAAAGAATTGCGTACAAGACGGAAAAATAACTATTTATTTTGGAGAGTTTGAGAACTTCAATGCAATTAAAATCCAAATTACAGGCAGAGATGGTAGGAGAATTTTTAAGAATGACATGCTGCTATTAACTAATAAAAAAGTAACGACTTTTGATGAGGCGTATGAGGTATACATAGCCTATCTATCTCGTGCGAAAATTGAATATGTTTTTAAATTTCTCAAGGAAGGACTAGGCTGGGAAAATATGCAGATAAAAAATTTTAAAGGGATACAAAATCTACTGGCTGTATGTTTTTATGTGGCCTCATATTTGTATGAGATAGGTAAGGAAAAAGCTTATGACGATTACGCAATTATGCTAGCTAAATTAGGAGATGGTAAGGGCAAGGTGACACGACACTTTATTGCGAAGGGTATTAGAAAACTTCTAACGTATCACTTAGTAGAGCAATTTTTTAAAGAAAATAGTGTTTCTCAAGAAGAACAAAAAGAATTATCGAATTCAGTTCAGGTAGGGAGATAACAATTTTGGGTAGTTCTCAGTAATTTATGACTTGGATACCCTGGCACCAACTACTTATCGCCTTAGCAGCAACTTTAGTTTTAGCTGCTGTGCATTTTTTTATCCCTTGGATTTACTCTACAAGGCAATCTCCATCTAAAGTCTTTAACTCCTTTGCAGGTGGTGTAGCCGTTGCGTATGTTTTTCTACATATGCTACCAGAGCTTGTTGAACAAAACGCACCCATGGGTGAACTACTTAAACACTTTCACTGGCTCTCACCCTTTGTTGAGCTAGCCATTTTTGTTACTGCGTTAGTTGGTTTTTTGCTTTATTACGGTGTTGAAATAACCGCTGAACGCGCCAAACAGCCCAATCAGACCTTAGTCTATCAGCTTCACCTAGGGATGTTCCTCATCTATAACTTCTTGATCACCTATACCATGGCCTTACGTGTTGAGACAGGTGTTTTCTTTACTATATTATTTACTATCGCGATGCTATTACACTTTTTCTTAATTGACAAAAAGTTCAATCGACTCTACCCCAACCGATTCTCACATACCGGCCGATTTTTCTTAGTAGCTGGATTACTATTAGGCTGGGTATTTTCTGTCATCTTTGACCCTGTTAATGTCCTTGTTGTTGCTTTAATGACTGCTTTTCTATCTGGCTCGGTATTATTAAATATTTTTAGAGAAGAGCTCCCTTCAGCAAACAAGGCAAGCTTCTCCGGATTCGTTGTTGGCGCACTATTCATCGCTGTTATTCTGCTTGGGAAAACCTATTTAAACTTTTCTCACTAATGAAACCACACACAAAAAGAACGCCTATAAGCTAAATTACTTATATTTGCTTCCTTCTAGGCATCAAGCTCGACCTCTCTACCGACTTTGGCTCCAACGATCTTATTGGTTGAAAAAAAGCCTGGCTAGAAGACGAACAAAAACTTGAGCAGCTATCACACGAAGGTTTTTCTACTCCAATATCACCAACTAAATTAGAAAATGCCTCTTGGTCAGACTCTGGTAATTGCCGTTTCACCTCTTGAAACTGGTACGGCTTCCTTTCAAATAAATACTGCAGTTTTTCCTTTTTTATCTTTGTTAGCACAACCAGCCTATCATTTTTATTAAATAGCTTAAGAAGATTCTCAAGATGCCAGGCCCCTTTAAATAATGAAGAAAAATGTACTTCACTAATAGCCTCTATAAAATGGCAACGATAATTAATTTCAATCTCCTTAACAAGACTCATTAACTGAAAAACATCTCTTGTTAATAAACTAATTTTTTTCTCTAAACGACAACTTTCTATAAACTTGTGCCGAGTTAAAACTGGAAGCTCTCGTAATAAACAAGCCAATTTGCCCGGCCCATCAACCATTTCCAGCAACCGAACATGACCTATTAATTCTACTGCCTCATCCCAACTTTCGACAGAAAGTTTCGATAGGAATCGCCCTGCTTGATAACTGTTTCTTATAGCCCTTATAAATACTTCCTCACCAACGAAGCACTTAATAGCAGGCCACCTACCTACAGAAAGCAAGTTAACTAAGCAGCCAAGCTGCCATCCATTATATAAAATTTCTGAAAACTCACCCTTAACTAAGCAACTAACCCCTTGCCAACTATGTTCAGGAAGTTGATAAAGCAAACCACCTAATTTATAGCCACTATTAATAGTTCCTTTTAGATTTAACAAAGAAAACAGAGTTTCCCAATTACCAGGTGAAATCACAGAAAGTAAGCCACCCAGCTGATAGCCATTAGCTAATAACGACACCACCTGGAACTCACAAATAACTCTATTGCATTCTTCCAAACCCCTGGCTCCAATTGATTGAGAAGCATGCCCAACTGATAACCAGTAAAGTTCATAAATAACCCTAAACCATTATAATCAAAGGTATCACTCAAAATAGCCCAGGAACCAACGGGCAACTTCTTAAGCAACTTTCCAAAACTTAACCCATTATAAATAACCTCTGTTACACTACCAGCAAACGGGTGCTGCCTCTATATAATGTAGGCTATATTGCTGCTGGCACGCCAAAATCATTGACCTTCTCCCAAAACTGATCCCATCTGCCTTTAGTCTTTACTAGTGTTCTCAAGCATAAAACGATTTTCATTCCCTTGTCTTTCCAGCGCATTCCTGATCCGCCTAATCTTTGTTTAACAATTGTTTTACATGCTGCTTCAGTGACGCCAGAGCCAATTGGTGCATTCTGCTTAATCAAATTATGATACGACATTCGCTTTTCTTTAATATTATTTTCAAAATACGTAATTGTTCCTTCTAGCTTTTCTCTAAGCGATTTATTCAGTTTTTTATTTAGATGCTCTTTAAGCTCAGCAAGTATTTTACCTGCCGCACCTTTCTTGTGCTTTAAGTCATGACATCTCTCTTCGAACCAAACATCACGCTCATCTCTTTCAGATTTTTTGGTAAATACTGCCTTTGATGCTTCGCCGAGATATTCAGTTGCATGCCAAAAATCTAAAATTTGCGTATCAGTATGTTTTTTTAGAAATGGCCAATTATTTTTTGCTCCATCAGCAACGCCAATTGTTTTAGCATCAGGGTAATATTTCTTTTTCAGCTTTATTTCCTTTTCAAGCCTATTAAAGAATTCATCTTTTCCATATTCTGGTGATGCTGCAACGTAGGTTGTGTGCAGGCGTGCACCATGCTTATCATACATGGAAATAGTTCCAACCATGCTCTCTCTATAACCATCATCAACGGTGAGAACATATGCACCATCTAAGCTAATACTTAGCATCTCAATGCCTGCATCAAGCTTTGGCTCTTCATATTCCCACTCAGCCTCTTTGGCTTGTGCAATACCGCCAACAAAATCAGTTGCCCGTTGCAAGTATGAATGTGAGATTTTACGGTTATGATTGACCTTGAGATCATCAATAACACTAGGAGCAGGTAAGTTTGAGTATTTATGTGAGATTATTTTTGCAAATCGCGGTGTTGATCCTTGGATAATTCTAGCCTTATCTTCTAAAGGACAAAAGACCTTCCCGCCTTTAGAGGTTTGATAAACATAACGCTTAACTCGAGCAACTCCATAAGGCGTTTGGTAATTTGCTTCATCTCTACTTCGTGCTGTTAGCTTTATTTTTCCAACATGGATAGGAGAGCCATCTGCATCAAACTTACTTAAAGCTTTTTCAGTGGCTAATGTTCCAACCTCATTAAGGCCGTCAAGAATTGCATCCTCACATTCAAGCATGGATCCTTTTAGTGGAAGCTTGAGCTCAATAGTTAATTCATTATTTTCATCAGAGAGAATTCTAGCTAACATCCAAACACCATCCGTAATCAAGTTAAAGTGTATATTATGCTATATTTTCTACATTATATAAAGGCAGCACCCTAGCAAACGCCTTGAGCAAACCTCCCCAATAAAACTGAGAGGTCCTCATTAAAAGCAAGGCAATTTTCTCAGGAGTGTTAATTAGCCTCTGGATAGCACCGTATGACAAACCAGAGATAAAGTGTTGCCAATCTTCTTTTTCTAAACGCTGCAAAGAATTAAATAATTGGGGCGTTTCAAAAAGTGTATGCTCAACTAAGGCCGCATAGAACCTTGCCCAACGTTTAGTCAACACAATATCCATTGGCTTCTGTTCAGTATTACTTATTAGTGAGCTCAGCCAAACAGTGTTCTTCCTTTCCTTCTTAATAAGCTGGCAAATTTCCTCAGGAGGCTCTTTATCTTTAGCCAACAATGAAAACAATATCAACTCAGTTAAGCCGTATCTTTTAATTAATCTAACGAAATTGCAAAAGGATAAATGCTTTAATGAACTATCAGGTCCATTTTCTAGAGCATCGTAGTAAGCATAAAGCCTCTCTTCATCACACTCATCTGGGCAGGTGATTATTTTTCTTGTCTCCATAGTTACAGGGTCTTCAATGTTAGTTAATACAAACAAATCATCTTCTGTTTGATAAAGAACTTCCCAATTAGACACAGAACAAGTAACAAAACTATCAGCAATTAACCCTGACTCCTGCAGACAAACCAATAAAAACAAAGTAAAAGTTCTATCAAGGTTGCTAGCAACGTAATCAATACTTTTATCCACATTCTCTATAGGTTGATAAAGAGCTTTAGGCCAAATTGATGAAACTTCTTTGCTGCACTCTTTAGGAAGAAGAGTTTCTATTTCACTAAGTGCAGCTGAAGAAAATTCTCTACTTGGCTCTACAATTAAAAGTTTTAATTGTCTCACAAGTAGCTCAAGTGAAAGTCGCTCCAACAGTATCCAGTCAAAATCAACTTTGTGTTGCTCGGTTACCGATTCCACAACAGAGTGATCAGGAATAGCCTCTAGCTTATACCTTTCCCTCACCGAATTGTATAGAATATTTACGAAATGAACCTCATCGCCATCTAAATTTATAATGCGTTGACGCAACAATCTACCAGTTCTATAAAACTCTATCACCCTTAATAAATTATTGTCAGAAATGAACCGCCTAGCCTGTTCTTGAATAATCTCTTTTTTCGCCTGCAAAGCATAGCTACGGATATCCCTACCTCCTATAACTAACCTTTCAATAAGCTTATAGGTATTAGAGCAAGCACCTTGCAGACAAACGTTAACCGTTAAATCTTGGAATTCAGCGGCTTCACAATTTTTAATAGCAGTAACATAATTTAAAGCAAGCTCCTCAAGGTCTTTCTTTAAGGCAGATAAAATAACCTCTTTATCATCCCTACAAGACGATACAATAAGCTTTTTTTCTACGTTCTCCTTCAGTTCTGAAAGCTTCTCCAAGCCTAGAGGGTTTAATACTATCAGCTCACCTAATAATTTTAGAAACTGCTTTTTTGCCTCTTTAAAAATTTCCTCATTCTGTTCAGGTTTAGCTGATGATGACTCTAAATAGTAAACCACCTCACTATTTTCATATAAGCTTTTAACTTCCTCAGCAGAGCTATAAATTGTCTGCTGCTCCTCCTGCTCAAAAAACTGCTTTGCAAGCACACCTCGCATCATTGGCCTCATAACTTTAGTTAAAAATTAGCTAGATAGTAAAGCTTGATGGCTTAACAGAAGGTTGCTTTAGAAGTTAGAAAGGTGTGGGTATTATACAAACTAAAAAAATAGCGATGTATTAAAATATAATAAGAGTCTTCAAAAAATTAGAGAAGCCAGCAGTCTAAACTGCTAGCTTTTGGCCTAGAATTTACAACTCTCTTAACTATGCGCTTTAATTTTTGTCATCGGATGCTTAACCGGATGGCGTGACATAATCACTGTAATGTGTGAAGGATACTTTTTAGCAGCACCCGTAGCTGCATCAACAATTGCACCAGGCCAGAACAGCACATCAGCCACTACCCAAGCATTAAAACTTGAACCAAGGCCTATTTGATTTTGATAGTATCCTGGTGCTGTACAGTAAACATTAAGCCCACCATACACACGTGGTAGAATAACACTGCCGGGGTTGCTACTTACTAAGTAACTAACGCCATTACCATCCGTCAAATTACACTTTGCATCCGTTATTAAATGATGATTACTATCCACCACTTGAACATTAACGTTCTGTGAAGTGCCAGAAACGATAGTAGCACAGCCACTTAATACACTAACCACAGCTAACAGACTAATTAGAAGAATTTTTTTCATTATTCTATTTCCTTATTTATAGATAAATCAACCTAAGCAATGACCTAGGTAAAGGAACGAAATAATAACAGCCCCTAGAAACAAACAAAAGAAATGTTTTTCAAATGAATTTACATTCATTTTTTCAAAGCTTTTTCTGTAGCTAAAGGATGTTTTTCAAATCTAACTACGGTAACCTCAGTTATGGAAAAAAGCAGTCACCACTTTACCCTACTAGTTATTATCTTTATTGAAGGGGTGCTGCCTCTATATAATGTAGGCTATATTGCTGCTGGCACGCCAAAATCATTGACCTTCTCCCAAAACTGATCCCATCTGCCTTTAGTCTTTACTAGTGTTCTCAAGCATAAAACGATTTTCATTCCCTTGTCTTTCCAGCGCATTCCTGATCCGCCTAATCTTTGTTTAACAATTGTTTTACATGCTGCTTCAGTGACGCCAGAGCCAATTGGTGCATTCTGCTTAATCAAATTATGATACGACATTCGCTTTTCTTTAATATTATTTTCAAAATACGTAATTGTTCCTTCTAGCTTTTCTCTAAGCGATTTATTCAGTTTTTTATTTAGATGCTCTTTAAGCTCAGCAAGTATTCTACCTGCCGCACCTTTCTTGTGCTTTAAGTCATGACATCTCTCTTCGAGCCAAACATCACGCTCATCTCTTTCAGATTTTTTGGTAAATATTGCCTTTGATGCTTCACCGAGATATTCAGTTGCATGCCAAAAATCTAAAATTTGCGTATCAGTATGTTTTTTTAGAAATGGCCAATTATTTTTTGCTCCATCAGCAACGCCAATTGTTTTAGCATCAGGGTAATATTTCTTTTTCAGCTTTATTTCCTTTTCAAGCCTATTAAAGAATTCATCTTTTCCATATTCTGGTGATGCTGCAACGTAGGTTGTGTGCAGGCGTGCACCATGCTTATCATACATGGAAATAGTTCCAACCATGCTCTCTCTATAACCATCATCAACGGTGAGAACATATGCACCATCTAAGCTAATACTTAGCATCTCAATGCCTGCATCAAGCTTTGGCTCTTCATATTCCCACTCAGCCTCTTTGGCTTGTGCAATACCGCCAACAAAATCAGTTGCCCGTTGCAAGTATGAATGTGAGATTTTACGGTTATGATTGACCTTGAGATCATCAATAACACTAGGAGCAGGTAAGTTTGAGTATTTATGTGAGATTATTTTTGCAAATCGCGGTGTTGATCCTTGGATAATTCTAGCCTTATCTTCTAAAGGACAAAAGATCTTCCCGCCTTTAGAGGTTTGATAAACATAACGCTTAACTCGAGCAACTCCATAAGGCGTTTGGTAATTTGCTTCATCTCTACTTCGTGCTGTTAGCTTTATTTTTCCAACATGGATAGGAGAGCCATCTGCATCAAACTTACTTAAAGCTTTTTCAGTGGCTAATGTTCCAACCTCATTAAGGCCGTCAAGAATTGCATCCTCACATTCAAGCATGGATCCTTTTAGTGGAAGCTTGAGCTCAATAGTTAATTCATTATTTTCATCAGAGAGAATTCTAGCTAACATCCAAACACCATCCGTAATCAAGTTAAAGTGTATATTATGCTATATTTTCTACATTATATAAAGGCAGCACCCTATTGAAGGCTTCGTTTGCATTGCTGTTGAAGTATTGGCCATTCGCCAATTAGTCCCCTTAGTTGGTAATAGCGTAGTTATCACTAGCCAAGTCATTGGGGTATTTTTATTATTTTTAGCACTAGGCTACTATCGAGGCGGACAGCATAAGCAACAACTCGCCAATATACTTCGCACCAATCTTACACTTGCTACAGTACTATTAGGCTTTGGTTTATCGGCTGGCTTGCTAATGTTATTTTTTGTTAATTTCTACAACCAACTCATACAAAATAGCTTACCCCTACTATGGATCTATCTATTAGTCATTATCGCACCACTAAGCTACTTTTTAGGGCAAACTCTACCGTTAACTCTCAATCTCCTTCCTAAGGCTAACTCTAGAGGACAACAAGCTGGTTACGTATTAGCGCTAAGCACGGTAGGATCATTCCTAGGTGCAGTGTTTACCACATTAGTACTAATGAACTGGCTAGGAGTAGCTTTAACCATTTTTATTAATAGTGCTCTATTAACACTCCTGACCTTATTGCTAGTAAGAAACGCCAAGCAACTCTTCACCCAGCTAGTTATTATGGCTTTTTTATTAGGTTTTATTTTTGTTGCCAACGTTACTGCTGAAAAACATTTATTTACCCGTACCACAGCTTATGCTAACTACCAAATCATAGATACTAACCATAGTAAGGAGCTTATTATTAACAACTCACCAAGCTCCGTGCTCCATAAAAACAATACTGGCTTTGCCTATATTGAGTTGATTAAACACATTCTTTTTCAGCAATTAGCCTACCGTGACAAAGATATTCTTGTGTTAGGTGCCGGTGGGTTTACCCTATCAGCGCAGAGCACTTATGGAAATCACTTCACTTATATCGACATCGATAAGCAGCTCCCTAACATAGTGAAACCAAGGTTTATTAAATTCATCAACGGCCGATTTAAGGCAGCTGACGCACGAGTTTTCATACTACACAGCAAGAAAAAGTATAACGCTATCGTCACAGATACTTTTTCCAACCTAACCAGCATTCCAAGCTATCTGTTAACAGCTAATTTTTTAGTGAAATCAAAAAGCATCTGCTAGAAAATGGGGTGGCAATTTTTAACATTATTGCCAACCCCATGCTAAAGAACGATTACTCCAAGCGTATTGATAACACATTACGCTCAGTCTTTGGCAACTGCATGAGCATTCCGCTTCGCTACGGTAACGCCAATACTAATATTATTTATCTTTGCCAACCTAACCAGTAAAGCAATGATAAAATAATCTATACCGATAATAAAAACTCTAGCTCGTTGGATCATTTTTAATCTACACAAAACTAGCTAACTTAACTTAATAGAACCTCTCGCCCTATCACAAGAGGAATCTCTCACTAACTCATTATCTTCCTCGGGAACAGACCCAAGCGTATTAAAAAGAGTAACCGGAGAAACAACTGTTCCAAATTTCCGAGCTCTAGGTATCGCTTCAGCCCTATTACCAACAAGACCCTCAGGTTTAGAAGGAGAAAAGAAATCACGGTTCTCTTTAAGGTTGTCTCTTGTTAGCTGCCCTTCTCCAAAAACTAAATCAAGATAGGCTAAACTTTCAGGGCATGATGAGCTCCGCCCCTTTTGTTTAACCTCAATATCTAAAGTGCCAACTACTTTCTTATCCTTATCAAACCAACCATCATTAAAATGATAATAGTAGCCAGGCTTAACTTCTTTCAATGATTTTAAAATAAACTCTACGGCTTCGTTTGTCCTTGCAAATAAAAAGGATATTTCTCCACCCTCTCCTGGAATAACAAATAAAACTTGATCTGGCTTCGCTGCATTCGGATTACAATTATCAGCCCCATGAGGAATATAGTTAATAGGAACAACTTCATTATCTTCAAAGTAATTGCGCATAGTATTTATGAGATCATTAATGTTTTTTATCTCACGCTTTGTACCAAAACCTGATATACGATTAAGGTTTGATCTATAATCTAATGTTTCCGTATCTACTACTTCGATCCAATCGGTGAACTTCTCTATCCTATCAGGCATTCTCTCAAAAATAGCAAAAAGATCCATGTCTGGAGTAAAAACTAACACATCATCTGGAGTTGGAGGTAACATACCATGCTCTTTTATTGCGGCCACAACCCAAATTGGCTCAAACTTAGGAAATGCTTTATCAGTACAACAGCCTTCCTTTTTCCATACTTGAAATCTCCTAGCAGGATCATAGGCTCCCAGTACTTTGCTCATAATTGGAGTATACCAAATTGGCGAATCGGCGTTATGTATATCACTAGCTGGTGGGGTAGAATCATCAGGTATTAAAAGGTAAGAAACACCAGTATCATCGATAGAATTAACTAAAACGCCAGGAGAAAGTTCACGACTCCCTTTATAGAAGCTAACTTTATACGAACTGTATAATTTACAAAAA